>DATFWY010000001.1:0-18716 GCA_035258805.1 Blastocatellia bacterium
TCGGGCAACCCATCATCCAACTCCAAAGCTCGTTTTGCGTACGCCTTGGACCTGAGATGTAACCCGTGAGATTCAGCAGGGTCCATCGTAAAGTAAGCTAAAACACCGAAGGAGTCGGCAAGTCCGGAATAGGCAAGGGCGAAGCCCGGGTCCTTGCCCAACGCCTGCTCGAAGCTTGCTATTGCCTGCTGAAAGCCAGCCTCGCTCCACTTTGCCCAATGATAGCGACCCCTCAAATACAGCTCGTAGGCTCCCGAATTCTTTGGGTGAAGGCTTGCCAGTTTTTTCTTTGCGCCGCTGGTTAGCCTGACCCTCAACTTCTCACCGATCTCGGTCGAAATCTCGTCCTGCAAAGTCACTAAACCTGACAAGGTCCGCTTATACTGATTTCCCCACAACTGTGCGCCATCGCTTACGTCCGCCAATTCAGCACCTATCGTGAATTGATCTCCCATTTGTCGCATCCGTCCGGTCAATACCGCGCGCACATTCAAATCAGCGGCTACCTGTTTAGGGTCGGCATCAACCCCCTTGTACCGGAACACTGTGCTCCGGGCCATCACGCGAAGCTTCGGCATACGCGAGAGCGTGTTGATAATTCCCTCAGTGATTCCATCTACCAGATAGTCAATCTCTGCGTCATGTGTGGAGTTTTCGAACGGGAGCACAGCAATCGAGTCGATGGCTTTGCGTCTCCTCCCACGAGCTGCCGAATACTTCTTCACCGATTTGCCGCGTGGGGTTCGCTTGATTTCCCGAGTATCGTTATTCGTGTCGACCGGTGATTCGAGCGCAACGGTCCTGAGTCCGTGTCCCAAATTTCTTAAATCCACAATGAAATCGCGCGCACTCTGATATCGAAGCTCCCTGTCTTTTCGGAGCGCCTTTGAGATGATCCACTGGACCTCGGATGATATTTCAGGCGTAAAAGCGGTTAGCGGCGGCGGCTCATGTTTTAATATCGCCACTAGTAATTCAGCAGTCGAGTTCCCCGTAAAAGGCTGCCTGCCAGTGAGCAACTCGTAAAGCAACACCCCCAGACTGAATAAATCGCTCCGCGCGTCGATATCGTGACCCAGCGCCTGCTCTGGTGACATGTAAGAAACAGTTCCGAGAATGACGCCGGGAGAAGTCTGGTTGTCGAGCGGGACCGTTTGATCGCCAGCGTGAGCGGGATTGGACAAGACTTTGGCCAAGCCGAAATCCAGGACCTTCACCATTCCGCGGGCCCCGACGATGATATTTGAGCTCTTGATGTCACGATGAACAATGGATAATGAATGGGCTTCTTCGAGCGCTTCGGCTATCTGGATTGCAATATCCACGGCTTGAGGAATACTTAACGGACCTCGCACAAGCTTGTCTGAGAGCAGCTCGCCTTCCACATATTCCATCGCGATGAACATCGTATCGTCTTGTTCACCGATGTCGTAAATCGCGGTGACGTTCGAGGAGCGAAGCGCCGAAGCCGCACGCGCTTCACGCAGGAATCGATCTCGGCGATCAGTATCGGATTGGTAGGAGGAAGGCAGAACTTTGAGGGCTACTTTTCGTCCTAACCTCGAGTCTTCCGCGAGGTATACCTCACCCATCCCGCCGGCGCCTAACTTTGAAATTATTTTGTAGTGCGAAATAGAATCCATTACTACTCCCGAGAGTGGCGTGCGAGGCATAAGCCACTCTCGTTCAAGAGTGTATTGCTGCGATTATAGCGCCTACGGCGGGGAGCGCGACGGTATGGAGATCCAGCCGGTCCTTACAAATATCTTGTGCGGAGTACTTCAATGTGATGGCGCTCGTGACCCGCAATTATGAACGCCAGGCCTCTGACAGAAACCTCATCGTTGTTCGCAGTGCCACGTCGAGCCCAGGCATCATCTTCGAGGCTGGCAAAAAGAGAAATACTCGCACGTCGTACGTACTCATATTCCTTCGCCAGATCTTCGAAGCTCCGTTTGTTGAAGTTTGCGCCTCGCATGAAATCGTCCTGTTCAAACCCTGACAGGGGTGTTGAATCGCCCCGACCAAAGCGGAGTGCGCGATACGCAAAGACCCGCTCGCTGTCGATTACGTGGCCCAATAGCTCCTTGATACTCCACTTGCCTTCCGCGTATCGATAGTTGCCGCGAGTTTCTGGGATGCTTCTTATGAGAGCGAGAGTTTCCTCGAGTTGCTTATTCAACTCCGCAACGACATCACCGTCGGGCACTCGCGAGATATAACGTTCGTAATATGGTGCATATTCCGATTTTTCAGGACGTACAGCTGATGTTGCCATTTCAGATTCCTCAAGAGTTTGTAGTTCGGCCTACAAACAGATACGAGACAATACTAATTTCCTGGTTGGGCCGCTCGCTCTTTCTTGTAGGGTTGTCCCAGATACTTTTCAATCGCCTGCTGAGCGCCGTTGTAATTGCCGCCTGTCTCCTTAGCCTTATTATATTCCGCGACTGCGCGGTCCCGGTTATCTTCGGCATCCCACGCATTCCCCCGCTTGATGTAAGACCACACTTCGATCCACGAGGGTTCCAGGTTGCCGTTGACCGCTTCGGTAAAAGCATCGCGTGCCTTCTGCCAGTTTCGCTGTTCCATGTATAGCAGGCCGATGTTGTACCAGGCCCATGACGAGCGCGGATTAAGTTTCAGGGCTCCCCGGAACTGCTCCTCCGCTTCCGCGTATTCCTCGCGTTGAAAGTGTTGGATTCCTCTTCGGACCACCACTGACACTCTGAGGGCATCGCTGATGCGCAGGTAGCGATTCTCGGGATCGACTACTACCTCGAGCGGTTTGCCTTCGCTTGAAAGATCGAAGTCCGCTGAGGTCCCATGCATATCGACGGTGGTTTTTGTCTCCCTCCCTCCTTCGGCTTCGAGGGCAACCCCAACCGGACCTCTGAATGAATCCATGTTCTGCCGGACAGTTCCGCGAACCTTAAACTTTCCTTCTTTGGTGCGAATGATCGAGTAGTCAACCTTGAATTCGGGTACGCCTGTTGAATCGATCCACATCGCAAAGAAGCCGCGCAGTTTCTGCCCGGAAATCTGATCGGCCAGGCTTTCGAAGTCGCCTATCCCAGCGTTCTTCCCCTTGTAGTTGGAGTAATACGTCTTCAGCAGGTTGAAGAACTTGTCGTCGCCGATCGTTGTCCTCAACATATGATAGACGTACGCTCCCTTATAAAAGATCACCGATCGATAGGCGGGAGACTGATCGTTCAATTGCGAAGGCGCTCGTGAGATCGAAGCTTCCTGTTCGAACGCGAGGGCGAGCTCGATTATCTCTGCCAGAGTTTCGTGAAACTCAGCGGGGCTTTGCTGTGACTCGCGATACATGACTGCGGAGTATTCGGCAAGACCTTGCGATAACCAGGCGAAATCAAAACTCTTTAATCCTACTGCTTGTCCCCACCACTGGTAGGCTATCTCTCGAGCCAGATCATCTATGGGAAGTAGCTTATCGGATACAAGTGTCTTATGCGAAATAAACTCGATGCCGGCGCCCGCGTAGTAGTCGAGAGTATCATCATCAATCTCGGTAACGACATACCGAGTCCCCAGCATCATCGGTCCAAATTTGGTGTTATAAAACTGAACTATTTGAGCGATTTCCTGGCCGAACTCCTGCAGTCGCGCTTCGCTGCCAGGCAAAACGGCGAGGTCCAATTGCACACCGCTGGAGTTGATGGTTTTTGTTATAAACTGCCCCGCGGCAAAAGATCCGGGAAGCACTGGTTGAGTCTCGACAAACCGAAAAGTCTTTCGGCCATCCTTGTTGGGCGTTGCGACTACCGGACTTGCGCTATGCCCCGCCACTGACCAATTCGCCGGAACGGTCAGGCTTATATCTGAAGTAGCACGGTCCGCGGCATATCCATGAAACGGAAACCATCTCGAGGCATAGAACAGGTATGAACCTTCAGGTCCGATATAGGCCAAACGCGTATCGGCGATTGGCCCGCCCTCCGGGGTCGCCAGTGCGCCAGAATACTCAAAAGTCAATGTGATTTCGGATCCAGCGGAATACAACTGACCGAGGTTGACCTTGACGTTGAATTCGTTGACCCGATCCTGGATGAACTGGAGTGCGGTTTTTCCGTCAGGGCCTTTAACACTGGAAATAGTGAGCGACCCGTTCATTTCCAGTACTGCTGACTGAGTCGGCTTGAGCGCTTTCAATGTTACGATCGACTGAGCTTTGAGGCTGTGAGAATCCGGTAACAGTTCAGCGGTGATCTTATAGTTTGTTATATCGATTGATGGAGATTGTTCCGTTTGTGCGAGCGTAGTTGGCGCGACTCCGAAGATGAGGGCGAGAAGCGCGATTGAGAACGCTCGACGGAACATACGTGTTGCTAGCATTCTTGTTTTTCCTTCTGGCTGGCTTACGTCGCGACCGATGTGATTATAACATCGCGGGTTGGGGATTGGGAATTGGGGCCGGGGATTGGGGCAGGGTTTAGCGTTCAACGTTTAGCGTTCAGAGTTTAGGCCAGCGGATCTGAGTAATCTACGAAAGCTCCCTAGAAAGATTATGAACGCTGAACCCTAAACGCCAAACATTGAAAGCGGAAGCGTTGAACGCCAAACGCTAAACGCGAAGCGTTGAACGCTAAACTCTCCCCCCCCAATCCCCAACCCCCCAAATCCCAACCCCCTCTGCTATAATCCCACGCACTTTTTCAAGCTTAGGAAGGACAATATGACTGACGAAGTGATTATCACCCGCGTTTCGGACAGGGTCGGCACGCTTGTGTTCAATCGACCTGACAAACTCAACGCCCTTAGCATGGATCTGATTTCACGATCCATCGATACCCTGGAACGTTGGGGGCGAGATCCGGACATCGGCTGCGTCGTCGTCACCGGCGTCGGACGCGCATTCTGTGCCGGGGGTGATGTTTCGACGATGGCGCAGGATGACGCCGAGACTCTCGAGCAGAAGATCGATCGCCTCCGCCAGATGCAGGAGCTGAGCTGGCTTCTCTACAACATACCCAGGGTCACGATCGCTGCGGTGAATGGGTTTGCGATGGGTGCCGGGTTGGGAGTGTGCCTGGCTTGCGATCTTCGCATTGCGTCGGACAAAGCAAAATTCGGAACTGCTTATGCGAAGGTTGGGTACGGCGGGGATTTCGGCACGACCTGGCTCCTCGCGCAATATGTGGGAGGACCGAAGGCCAAAGAGTTATTCTTCCTGGGCGACATCATCGATGCCGGTGAGGCCCATCGATTAGGCATGGTTAACCGAATCTTTTCTCATGAGAGTCTCGAAGATGAGGTTCAAGCGATTGCATCGCGTCTTGCCCACGGCCCGCTGACCAGCTACCGGTACATGAAAGCGAACGTGAATCTGGCTCTGAGTACCGATTTCAGAACGTTGCTCGATCGCGAGGCGGAGACGCATATGCGCTGTTCAATGACCGAGGATCACAAAGAAGGCGTGCGCGCGTTTATGGAAAAACGCGAACCAAAATTTTCAGGAAGATAATAGGACAGAAAGGACATATAGGACACATAGGACAAATAAGACAGATGGGTCCCATAGGTCGTATTGGTCTTATAGGTCCTATTCGTCCTATCCCGAGGTCACATGAATTTCCACGAAATCATTTTTTCAAAAGAAAACCGCGTTGCAACCATCACACTGAATCGCCCGACAAAGCTCAATGCGTATTCAGAAATCATGGTTCACGAGATCATCGCAGCGCTTTCGGACTGCCGGGACGACGACGAGGTGCGTGCAGTGATTATCACCGGAGCCGGACGAGGCTTCTGTTCGGGGGGCGATATCAGTAGAGATTTTCAATATCCGGCCCGCTATCGAGGCCACCGAATGGAAGCCCTGCTCGAGATGCGCGAAAACATGCATCAGCTGGTGATTCTCCTGAGGCGCTTCGACAAACCGACGATTGCCGCCATCAACGGTCCTGCGGTCGCAGGCGGTTTGACCCTCGCACTATCCTGCGATTTTCGCATTGCCGCCGAGAGCGCGAAGCTTGGAGATACCAGCCACAAGTTTGCCCTGATACCCGATGAAGGCGGCGCTTATCTCTTTCCAAAGTTCATGGGCCTGCAGAACGCGTTGAAGATGTCGCTCTTCTCTGAGGTCTATCCGGCGACGCAGGCAAAAGAGCTGGGACTGGTAACCGAAGTAGTTCCCGACGAGGAGCTGATGGAGACGGCTCGGCTTTGGGCTGAGAGGCTCACCGATGGTCCTCCGATCGCAATCAGAATGACCAAGCGAATGATGTACAAACAGCAATCTATGGATTTGGAGAACGCGCTGGAGGACGCGGCGCTAGCGATAATGGTCACGAATTATTGCGAAGACGTAAAGGAAGGCACGGCGGCCTTTCACGAAAAGCGAAAACCGAATTTCAAAGGGCGCTGATATGTCATTATCAAAAGAACTCGCACTGCTTGACGCCACGGCTCAAGCCGAACTGGTGCGCAGCAAACAACTAAAACCCATCGAACCAGTCGACGCCGCCATCGAGCGCATCGAAAGCGTCAACCCTCAAATCAACGCCGTCGTGATGTCGATGTACGACCAGGCCCGCGACGCAGCGAATAAACCGCTCCCCCAAGGGCCTTTCACCGGCGTCCCCTTCCTGTTGAAAGATCTACTCGCAGGTTATGCGGGCATTCCAATGACTTCCGGCTCTGCATTCTTACGCGATTTCGTTCCTACGCACGACTCAGAGCTTGTCGCTCGCTACAAACGAGCAGGCCTGGTCATAGTCGGCAAAACCAACACACCCGAGTTTGGAATCATGCCTACAACCGAACCGGCGCTGTTTGGTCCAAGCCGTAATCCATGGGACCTGACGAAAGTCACGGGAGGTTCAAGCGGAGGCACCGCGGCAGCAGTTGCATCGTTGATGGTGCCCTTCGCGCACGGCAACGACGGTGGAGGTTCGATCCGTATTCCCGCGTCCTGTTGCGGATTATTCGGGCTCAAGCCGACGCGTGCACGAAACCCGCTCGGCCCGGACTTTGGAGATATGTTCAGCGGTCTGGTTGCTGAACACGCGTTGACTCGCTCTGTACGAGACAGTGCCGCACTGCTCGACGCGACGTCCGGCCCCGATGTCGGTGATCCTTACTGGGCTCCGCCGCCGGCTCGGCCGTTCATTCAGGAAGTTGGCGCAGCTCCCGGAAAGCTGCGAATTGCGTTTACGACGAAAGCGCCGTCAGGCGTTCAGATACATCCCGACTGTGTGGCGGCTGTTAACGACGCGGTGCGGTTGTGCATCGAGCTTGGTCACGAAGTTGTCGAGGCTTCTCCAACGCTTGATGGTGAGCTGATGGCTCCGATGTTCATGACTCTGTGGTCGGCGGGGTGCACGTGGACGATCGATGGTGCGGCTTATGGTCTAAAGAAACAACCGTCGGCGGATCAGTTCGAGCCGGGCACGTGGGCTTTGTATCAAATGGGACAAAAGCAAACCGGCGCGGGATACATGACCGCGCTGACCTGGATGCAGGCGGCCTCGCGCGAAGTTGCCAGGTTCATGCTCGATTACGATGTTTGGCTGACGCCGACTCTGGGTGAGCCACCGCTGCCGCTCGGTACCTTCGATTCGCCGGCGGAGCGTCCGATGGCTGGGTTGGCACGATCGGTGCAGTTCGTACCATTCACGCCAATCTGCAACATGACTGGTCAGCCTGCGATGTCGGTGCCTCTTTTCTGGAACGATCAGGGATTGCCGATCGGCACTCATTTCGTGGCAAGGTTCGGCGACGAAGCGACGTTGTACAGGCTTGCGGCGCAGCTCGAAGAGGCGCGACCGTGGACTAATCGGCTTCCCGCGGTGAATGCAGCTTAGGTTACTAACGGATCTCTTTGCGAGCTTCGAGGTACTTTGCGTCTTTGCGCGAATCCTAACTTAGCGACCAGAGCGCCCAAACCGATCAAACCTATGGATTCAACTCTCGATTATCTATCAATGCTGCAGGTCGCGATTGAAGAAGCGCGGCTCGGCCTCGCCGAAGGCGGCATTCCAATCGGCGCGGCGCTGTTCGATCGCGAAGGCAAGATGCTTGGTCGTGGACACAATCGACGGATCCAGGAAAGTGATCCGTCGGTTCACGGCGAGACCGATGCATTCCGCAAGGCTGGAAGACAACGAAGCTACGTCGACAAGATCATGGTTACGACGCTAGCGCCGTGCTGGTATTGCAGCGGGCTTGTTCGCCAATTCAGGATCGGAACCGTTGTAGTGGGTGAATCGGTCAATTTTCAGGGTGGAATCGAATGGTTACGCGAGAACGGCGTTCATGTAATCGATCTCGCGTCGAAGGAGTGTATCGACCTTTTGTCCACGTATATCGCGGCACACCCGGAAGTATGGAATGAAGATATCGGTGAAGAGTGACCAAACGAATTTCGTACTACGTGGAAGATTATCCTGGCGAAGACTACTTCAAATACTCGCCGAAAAACCTAAGCACACGATTCCATGCATCTCGTGCCGCCTCCTCGTTGTATACATCTTGCCGGGTGTCATTGAAAAAAGCGTGATCCATTCCCGGATAGATGTGCATCTCCACCGATTTCCCGTGCTGCTTTAATTGTGCCTCTAACTCGTGAACCGCAGACGGCGGGACATAAGCGTCTCGTTCAGCGTAGATCCCGAGCACTGGCGCCTGCAGATTCGCGAGATCGGGTTTTACATTCGGATGAATTCCATAAAAAACTACACAAGCACCGACCTGCGGATTCTTACTTGCGGCGTACAAAGACAATGCGCCACCCATGCAGAAACCTACTGTGCCGACTTCATTGCCTGTCGTCGCTGCCTGTGAGAACAGATAATCGATAGCGCCGCGCAAGTCCTTCTCCGCCTCGTCGATCCGCAGAGCCATCATCAACTTTCCCGCTTCGTCCGGGGATTTGGTCGTTTCTCCATGGTATAGATCCGGAGCTAGCGCGACGAAACCTTCTTTAGCGAAGCGATCGGCGACATCCTTAATATGAGGAACAAGTCCCCACCATTCCTGGATCACAATCACTCCCGGCCCTTTACCCGAATCTGGCACTGAAAGGTAACCGTTTGCCTTGCCGCCGTTGCTCGGAAACTCAACCATCTGACCTGGCATAATTCCCTCCATCGAAATTTTTGTAGTGAATCAGTTTATAAAGCTGATCCAGGTGCGGCAAGGACTAAGTCGCCAAAAATACGATGGAATAACCGGGAGAATATTAAACCACGACGAAGCTCGCTCAGTTGAACTCGCTCACCGCCTTATTCTGGTCTGCTCCGGTGCGCCCTGTCTCAATGTTCGCCAGAAAGTAGTTCTCTCCGCGCACTCGCGCTCCCGCAAGACGGCGAAGCATCGCGATTTGTCCGGTGTGCGTCAACGCGTCCGCCACTGCACCCTGAAAGATCTTTTCTGGCGGCTCGTGCAACGATCCTCCTGATGCAAGATATTCATCAAACGCCGTTAGCGCGGAGAAGAAGCGCTCGGTATCCTGGGTCCAGCTCGCAGGTTTTGAGTTCCGCCACCGCTCCTTTCCGCGCGCCTGTGAAAGCGCCCAGTCGAGCAAGTCGCACATGTGCGCCAGAATCTGACCAGCCGAGCGCGACGTCTCGCCGGCACGAAAGTCGGAAAAATCCGCTGGCGCGCGCCTGAGCACCTTTGCCGCCCGGTAAGCAAGCGTTGCAACGGCGTGTCTTAGAAAAAGATTGTTTGATTTCATTGTCGCCATCACGAAGTCCTCCAGGAAATGATTTGATTTGACATATCAAAACTGCACGCAAAAGCGCTTCATTGCGTATGCGAAAAATGTTATACAACTCGGAGGAGACGAATACTTGGGGAAAATTGCGGTCGAACTTGAAAAAGCGTTAGAGCAGCGTGCACTGCAAGGAACTCCGGGCCAGCCCAACGTTCGTCTGCTCGCCAAGGGCGACGGCTGGAAGGTTGAGGATGTAATCTGCACGTCGGGCCCACAAGACCGTCCTTTCGAAGAGCAGCATGCAGGCATGACCATCGCGGTTGTGGCTGCTGGAAGCTTTCAGTACCGCGGCCCGGTGGGTAATTCAATCGGTCAGGAGCTGATGACACCTGGCTCGCTGGTCCTCGGCAATGGCGGTCAATGTTTTGAATGCGGGCACGAACACGGTGCGGGCGATCGGTGCATCTCATTTTGGTACGCGCCGAAATACTTCGAGCGGGTGGCGGCCGATTGTGGAATCCGTGGAAAGATGGATTTCCGCGCTCTCCGGCTGCCGCCCTTGCGCGCGTTATCACCGCTGCTTTCCTGCGCCTATGCGGGGCTTGTGTCATCGGTAGAGCCCAGCGCTGAGATCAAGTGGGAGCAGCTGAGTTTGCAATTAGCCGCTCGGGCGCTGGAACTCACGCGCGACATAACACCACGGTCGAGCGATGCTCAGTGGGCGTACCTGGCACGGGTAACTCGAATCCTTCGGATGATCGAGGGTGATCCAAATGCTCCACTTACAATTCCGGGACTTGCGCGAGAGGCTCGCCTGAGCCCCTACCATTTTCTGCGCACGTTTGAACAGCTGACGGGTGTGACTCCCCACCGCTACATTATCAGGGCCCGGCTGCGTGAAGCGGCAATGCGGCTGAAGACGGAAAAGACAAAGATCGTCGACATCGCTCTGGATTGTGGTTTTGGTGATGTCTCTAATTTCAACCACGCTTTTCGAGCGGAATTCAATGTTAGCCCGCGTATGTACCGACGAGCCAAATAAGTCCTGCACACGTAACCGTCGCCCACTTCTGCATATTCGACTCCATTGCTCGTCGCAATCGGCGACGGCTACGTGTGCTTCAAGTTATTAGATCCTGCAGCCTTCCTCTTATTGTCCACGGCGTTTTACCACCGTAACACTGAAGCTACAGGAAGCTGTGTTATTACTGGCATCGGTTGCAGTGCAACTCACCGTCCTGGTGCCAATCGGGAAGCAAAAGCCAGATGCCGGCGAACACACTACTGTGATGGTTCCAGGGCAATCGTCGCTCACCGTCGGATCAAAGGTTACCGGAACACACTTGTTGCCCCGAGTCTCGGCTGTGATGTTTGCGGGGCAGGCGATCGTAGGAGGTGTCGTATCCGCGCTACAGTTAGTGGAACAGGCTCCGCTGCCGCCCGTGCACGGAGGAAGTGTAAAGACCAGTTGCAGGCCCGAAGTGAGCCCACCGACATTGCACTCGAACTGTGTGAAAGCGCTACCGGTATCCTTCTGGACACCCACGGTGCCGCTAGTGCCTCCCTGGTCGACCTGACCATAAATAATGTCAAATCGCTGTTGTCCCTCGTAGAGGCGCAGTTCGAAGTTAGCGACCTGAGCAGAGTTGTTGAAATAGGTCGTGCGCCACTCAATATTGAAAATCCGACTGGGCGCAACCCCGGTGGTTGAAGTGAAGATACCGCTGCCGACCCCGTTGGTGAGCAGGTCATCCCAGTGAGGGCTTATCATCATGTTCATCGTCGCGGTTGGCAGGCAAGCGTTGGAGAATGCGCTGTTGTTGCTGACGAACTGCACATTACCGTTCGAGCTGACGTTGGCTGAATTGAAGCTGGTGTCGTAAAGATTGTAGGAGAACGGCAAGGCAATGGTTGTCGTGACATCATCACCGTGATTGCCGATGTCGCTAGTGCCCGGCACAATCGAATTCCCACTGCTGGAAGAGAAGACGTAGTTTTGGCCACCACTGGGCAAGCTGAACGTGAGTATGTCCGGACCGCCCGTGTAGTTCACCGTTAGCGTGAGGTTAATCACCGTGCCGCAGACGAAGGCTGACGAGGTGCTCAGCCTGAACGGAGTGGCGTTTGCTCCGGACCCACCGGGCGAGAGGTCGGGGTAAGACTGCGTTGCGTCCTGTACGCTGACTCCCGGAGTAGAAGTCGTGAGCGTCGCGGTGATGCCGGTGGCCGCGGCTGTTCCGCAGTTGCTGATGGTCACAGTCAGGTTGTTGCACTCATTAGGCTGAATCACGCCATCGCCATTCCCGCCACTAATTGCTGAACTCGAGAAAGCAATCTCGGCACCTGGCCCTGCAACCGGAATCTTCGCGAAGCGAACATCAGGGGCGCTGGCGAGCCTGTTGTCTCCCCAGGTGGTGTAGAAGAATGCGTTGTCAGCGACGGCCATGTCGTAGTCGCCCATGTAGGTCCCGTTGACTACGGGATCCAGTCCGAACACGGCAGGGAACGACGCGTTGCTGACGCAAAAGTCAAAGCCAAAGTTCACCGTTGCGCCAGAGATAACACCTATTCTTCCCCATGATTCAATCTTTGAATTGGCCGGATCGCGCCGCCGGTCATACCAAAACACACCGACCTTAGTACCATCGGGCGTGACCGCAAGAGTAGGCGACCAGTTGAGATTGGTCGTTGCGTCGGTATTTACCTTTGTAGCCGCGCTCCAGGTTGCGCCCTGATCTGTGGATTGCCTGAAGTAAACATCACCGCGGTCGGTCGGAGCCGGGGCGTTAATGTCGTTATAGACAACGTATAAGTTTCCGTTGACCGGATTTACCGCGGCGTGACAGAACGCGTTGGTGCGGAAACCACCAACACTTCCAAGGCCGCCGTTGACGCCTGTAGTGTTCAAAGTGGCGATCGTCGCCGCTGCTCCAAAAGTTACGCCCTGGTCAATGGATCGACGCACCTTGAGGATGTTAGGAGTGCCGCCTCCCGCACTCTGATCCAACCAGAACGAATAAACAGAATGGTCTGGGCCAACCGCGACGAAAGCTCCCTGTACGTTGAAGGATCCGGCATCCGCGATCAATGTGCCCCCAGGGGGGCCCCACGTGTCGCCGTTGTCGGTCGAGCGGAACAGAAAGACGCCGCCGGTGTTGCCGCCGGCCACGAAATTTCGAACGATGCAGTAGACGTTTCCGGCTCCGGACCCGGTGAAGTTATCAACCGCGATCCACGATTTGTCGAGTTCATCAGTGGCTCCAACCCCTGGACCGGGGTTGACCGGTGCCGCAAACGTCGCGCCGTCGTCGTCAGAGCGGAATAACCGCAGGCCGGCTCCTGTGAAGTTTAGCGTGACCAGGTAGATTCTACCGGTGGTGGTGTTGCGTGCGAGCACCGGATCGCCTGCATCACCGTTAGCATTCGTTGGCAGCGTTCCCTTGTCCGTCCATGACGCGCCGCTGTTGTTCGACGTAGCCCAGCTTGTAAACTTTTGGGCCCCGCCGACGAATGACCCTGAGTCGTTGAATCCAACGATCACATTCGACCCGGACCCCAATACTATTGTGGTTTCACTCTGGGTTTTCTGCGCGGTGGTATCGGCTGTTACGTCATTCACCGACGGGTTTGTTAAAGCAGACAAGACAGATTCTTCAGCCCCTTTTGGGTTAGAAGCACTCTGTGTTTTTTGATCGGGGGCCGGAACGACTGGCTTTATGCCGCCTTCAACTCGCTTACCGAATTTTGCTTCCAATGCGGTTTGAGCTGCGCCGGATAGCATTTCAAAAGTTTTTGTATCTGACCATAGTCGTCGTTGTCCCTCATCGCCCGCGCCGACCGCTTGTGCAGCTGATACGACCACGATTGCTGGCGAATACAACTGGCGTGCGGTCATGAAGATTGCGATGGCTGTCAGGGTGAGGCCGCACACAACATACCGGCTGGCATGTTTTCTGCGATTCGGATTCTTGCGATTCGAATTCTCCATTTTCATAGAAGATCCTCCTAAGTTGACACCTTGGGTTAGATTCCCACTTTCGACGTGACACACAGGGGTCCGCTTGGGGCGGACTCGTGTGGCATTGGTTAGTATCGAAGTCGATGCGGAATCTCGCGCTGATTCGACTTCACAAAGGCGAACTTTGACTCTCAGTGCGGTGAGGTATCTTACCTCGGGACATTTAAGAGTGCGGGCGTACTTAAATAGATTTAATGAACGCGTGCTTTTACTGCTAGATTAAACTATACGCGTATCATTAGGACATTGAGCGACGGCGCCCATACTATGCTTGCGAAACTTTTGAGTCAAGGAAGCTTATTTCAACCAAACGCAGTATCAAGGATGGTATCTCCGCGAGGGTGAGGATTTGGTTAGGATTGGTTGATCATATGCCAGAGCTCACAGAATGGAACAGCTTTTACGTCATAGTCGGTTCATCTGCCGGAGCGTTGATCGGCCTGCAGTTCGTTGTTCTGACGCTCATAGCGAACAGGGACGTAGCCCGACCGCCCGAGGCCGGCGCCGCCTTTGCAACACCAAGCGTAGTTCATTTTGGCGGTGTGCTGTTGTTGTCAGCTGTATTGAGCGCTCCATGGCATGCGATTACCGTCGTAGCAGTTCTTTGGGGTTTAGTGGGTCTGATCGGAATCGTGTACGCCATCATCGTGGCTCGGCGTATGAGAGTACAGACTGTCTACACACCCGTATTCGAGGACTGGTTGTTTCATGTTCTGATTCCATTTGCGGCGCATGCAATGTTGGCTGGATCGGCGTTGGTCGCTCATTCCCGTGCCCGTGCAGCCTTGTTCGTCGTCGGCGCAGCGACCCTGCTGTTCCTTTTTAGTGGTATTCATAATGCCTGGGACGGCGTTACATACCATGTCTTTAACAATAAAGAGGAAAAGCCTGAGCCCGAGCGCATTCCCGAGAAGTAATCGAGATCACCCTGTAAGAAGAACATTGAAAATCGATACTTCGGCACCGGTTCGAAAACTCTCTGGTCAAGCGGCGTCATTCCCCATTCACCAGGTTTTGGGTATTGCCTTTGCAAAAGGTGATGCTCATAATGATGCTAACATTCCCTGAACCCAGTCGCCTGTAAGACCGAGCAGTAAGCAATACGAAGGGCGAACACATGCAATTTCGATTGCTGAAGAATTTGTCGTTCGTAGCGGGCGTCGCGGCATTGCTTGTTCCCGCGATCGCAATTCCCGTCGAAGCACAAAAGAAAGAGCCGTTGTGGATTGCCGTCGCAACCGTTGAACGAGTCAAGAAACCAAATCGCCAGCGGGTTGGCTCGGCAAAAAAGACACAGAGGGCAGCCCTATTGACTCTTCAATGGCATCTGCTTAAGCGTACCGCCGACAATACTCAGGAAGAGGCCGATCCAAATAGAGAATTTCAGACCGGTGACAGAATAAAAGTGGCTGTCACCGTCAATCAAACCGGTTACCTTTACATCGTCAACCGACATCAGGGCAAGGATCCTGTTCTGCTCTTCCCTGACCTGCGAATCAATAAGGGTCAAAATAATGTGATAAGGAACAAAGAGTACCTGGTGCCCTCCTACTGCGAGGAATACGAGGACCCGAAGGACTGCTGGTTCAGGATGATGCCTCCTACTGGAACCGAAACTCTGATCGTCATTTTTAGCCGGGACAAAATCACAACCTTACCAAACAAGATCGCGAAACCTAACTCCCTGGTGCCGAATGAGGTCATCGATCAGCTTGTCTCGACTTCCGAACAAGAGAACAAAAAACAGGTAACTGGTACGCTCAGGATTCCGGGCCAGAAGGCCGTGCGCTACGCTACTTGGGCACAAAATACAAACCTGAAGGACAACGAGGAGTTGATAGCTACAATTGAAGTGAGGCACGGGGTCGGAATGCGCCCACAATAGATTTTCGCTATCGGGTGTTGTCAACGAAAGACGGCTGCGATACGCCTTCGTCACGAGGCTCAGTAAATCAGATTACTCCTGTCACTAGCATCCACCGGCGCGATCTTCTTAATCAGTTCCTCATATCGCGAGTCTCGATAACGGGCCGAGCCTCGACGGATAAGCGGGACGAGTATTTCAGGCTGCCATTCACCAATCTGCTGATCCGGCCACTTCTTCTCGCCTAATGCGAACGGCACAAGATAGTCGAGCGCAGTTCTGATGCCGCGTCCATCGGCGGTGCGGTAGCTAAACAAATCGACGCGAACTCTTTCTCCCAAAATGGCCAGCAGCGTCAAGCCGTCGAGGTTCCCGACGCTGTAGCTCCATCCTTTGGTGCGAACCAACTCCAACGGCTGGCGACCATCGGGTTCGATCTGGATCGCGATGCGTTTCAGGCGCGCAGATTCCAACGTCGCAATCGCCAAATCCTTCCTTCCGAGAAAAAGCGCGAAAGACGACACCTGAAGATCGTAGTAGGTTCCGTGATTGTTCTTCGCTGCAGCTTCGTCGCGCCCGTTCTTACTGGTGAGCATCCATTGCAAAAAGCTGGAAAACCACTGCTCTAGATTTTTCTGATCCAATTCGTTCCAGGCCCTTGAGCCGGCGAGCAGTCCTATCGCATCAACAAGGCGCGTCATCCCGCGCGTCTCGATCAATCCAATCCCGCGGCCGGTGTTCACTCCCGGTATGAACTGAGCATACTCGAGATTCGGGTTCATTCGCGTGGCCGGATCGACGAACCAGACTCGCAATAGCTCTGCTGCTTTCGCGGCGAACTTTTCATCTCCGTCGAAGAAGTACGCAAGCGCCAACGTCTCGACCGCAGAGACCATGCGATCCATACTCTGATGATCAGAAATCTTGTTGATCTCCGGATTGCGTTCGCCGTCGCGCCGGATGTAAGGCAGGTGATCCGCAGTCTTAGGATTAGGCCAGAAGTATGGGGCCTGGCTCATGTAGTCATGCTTGCTGCCACTCGGAGGCGTTGCCTGCTTGCTCATTACCGATTGTGGCTCAATCGCCAGAGCCTTTTGCGCATCACGACGCAGGCGCTCCAGGGCAAGCTCGAGGATTTTGTCGCCTTTCCGAATCGCGGCCCTGGCCGCAAGAAGGCGATTCCCATCGAGCAGGAAGACGCGAAGCTGATTCGGCGGCGCGACTTGGGCCGCGGTGCTTGTGCCAGAGATTGGCGCCAATATGCCCGAGATAAGCAAGCAGACGTGAAGTTTTCTTGTTCCCTTGAGCTTTTGGTTGTTCATTTAGTTCGTCCTTCAAGCTACGGTTTGAATTCTTCGCCTACTCGCTACAAATTACAACTTTCGCCTGAAGTCTTGTTGCTGAGATGGTTCATACTTAGCCTACTACACCCAGCCGGCTTTTGCCCTCCGTAAATCCCACAGCTGCGTGCGCGTGATATTGCCAACGTGATGGCAATCACAAGTGCGCGTGACTGCGGTCATAGCACATTGGGTGCAGAGCTTCATATAGTTGATCGACTGAGCCGAAGACCTGGTTCACCTCAGGGTAAGTAGAAAACGTGGCCTGACTATGAGCGGATTAGTATCGTACTGTTGTACCCGACGTCGAGTTTTGGAAAGCTACGATACCCTGCCAGGCGGCGTGTCCCATTCACACCGACGCCGGAAAATACGTCCAACTCATTGCGGAAGGTAAAGATCGGGAGTCGTATCTCACCGCGCGAGGAGGCTCATGGTACACTGCAAGCATTGCAGTGCTTAACATTGCTTACAGAGAGAACTTTCAACCGGAGGTGGCTGCGCCGTATCTTGGCTTCAGGATCGTAGCCCGCCCGCTGCCGTGAATGTGAGGAACTGATTAACGCTTTCCTTCCAGGTTCGCCCATTCACCCGACTGGATGAAGCTCGCCCAATAAAAGGGATGCTGGAGCTTTGGATCTTTCAGCATCCGAAGCTGCACCATCCGCAGAGCTTCGCTTCGGCCGGCTCCAGATCTAAGAGCTTCATAATAACGTACCATCAACTGGCTTGTTCCAGTATCGCTCACCGGCCAGAGGCTGATCATCTGACTTTCAGAACCTGCGAGGATCAGCGCCCTTCGCAGACCATACACTCCGTCGCCGCTTACAACCTTGCCGATGCCGGTGTCGCAGGCAGACAGCACGACAAGTTTAGTCCCCCACAAATCGAGGCCCGCCGCTTCCAGCGCGGTGAGAATACCGTCATTGCCATCTTTGCCGATCCCGCTGTTGGCTCCTGCGAGACCTAGTCCAGAGCGCAGCAATGGATTCACAAGGCTGGCTGGGTCATTCTCACCCTTAGCGCCTGCACCGACACGTTTGATTTTTACGATTCGAGTCTTTTCCTTGTCATCACCGGCTTGAACCTGAGTGAGATCATCGAGGAAGAATCCGTGCGTTGCGATGTGCAGGATCGAGGGCCGATCAGCAGCTTTTAGCGCGGCCTCGGTTGCTTGTCCTTTTGTTAGCACCGTTGCATCGGTGAAGAGTCGCTTCAACTGACTCGCTTCCTGCTCTGTGGCTTTCAGAGGGCTGAAGTAGAGCTGATCGAGCTCATTGCCTCTCTCGGCAGCGGACACGGTGTTCTTTCTTTCTCCAAACTCAGGGTCGGCAATGATCATTTTCGAAGGCTTACCGTTGACTTTGGTCTGCAATCGAAGCAGGTCGCGTCCGCTCGATAAATACGTGAATGAGTAGCGCCCGACCAGATAATGGTTGTGCTCGTCAACAAGAGCCGCGAAGGGGATAAGGTTCAGAGCTCCATCGGGTGAGATAAGGACTCGGCGAGTTTGCCCGAGGAGTCTGCGAATGGGTTGCATAACCAGAGAATCGACTTCTCTCGCCAATCTCTTAACATTCTGGCTTCGTTTGTTCCGAAGTGCGCTGCGGAAGGCGTTAATCTTGTCGTCAATCTGTTGCGCATCACCGAGTTCGACCCACGAGGGATCACCCTTGGCGCGAAGCAAATAAGCGACATATCTCGGCTTGCCGAACCGGTCCTCTTTCTTCGCAGCTTTAGCGTTGATGGGGCGATATACCGCGAACTCGACCAGTGCAGCATTGTGGGGGACCGCTTTTTGGACATTTTCAA
>DATFWY010000002.1:0-47286 GCA_035258805.1 Blastocatellia bacterium
GGCCAGGACAGCGAGACGCTGAGCATGATTTATGTTGTCGATGATCAGGGCGTGCTTATTGATGATATTCGCATACGGACCTTCCTGTTGGCGCCTCTCACTGCCAAAGTCGCCGACCTGATGGACTATCGGTACGTCGCGCTGAAGGCCGCCGATAGCCAGGTATCAGCCGTGCACGTCTTTAAGGACCAGGACCTCAAGGCGCTACCGGTGACGGACACGACCGGCGTCTTGATCGGGATTGTCACAATTGACGATGTGCTCGATGTGGCTGAAGCGCAAGCGACTAAAGAGATTCAAAAGATAGGTGGATCGGAAGCGTTCGATGAACCTTATATGCAAATCGCCTTCTGGCGTATGGTCAAAAAACGTGGTGGATGGCTGGTGATCTTATTTCTGGGTGAAATGCTCACGGCGACCGCCATGGGTTTTTTCGAAAGGGAGATCGAACGAGCGGTGGTTCTTGCGCTCTTTGTTCCCCTCGTCATTTCAAGCGGAGGCAACTCAGGATCGCAGGCGTCAACGCTAGTGATCCGTGCTCTGGCGTTGCGTGAGGTAAGGCTTCTTGACTGGTGGCGCGTCATGCGTCGGGAGGTCCTTTCCGGTCTGGCTTTGGGATCAATTCTAGGAACCATAGGATTTCTTCGCATCAGCGTTTGGTCGGCCTTCTCTAACATCTACGGCCCACACTGGCTGCTGGTAGCGCTGACCGTTGGCTTTGCGCTGATTGGCATAGTGTTGTGGGGCACGCTGTCCGGCTCGATGTTGCCTTTCTTGCTTCGTCGTTTGGGTTTCGACCCTGCGGCCTCTTCCGCGCCTTTCGTAGCCACTCTGGTGGACGTGACAGGATTGGTAATTTATTTCAGCGTTGCGGCGTTGCTTCTCAGAGGCACACTGTTGTGATGGCGCTACCTGATTGTCTTACTTCTCGCGATATGCCATGCCTCTGC
Source organism: Blastocatellia bacterium (assembly GCA_035258805.1). Taxonomy (GTDB): domain Bacteria; phylum Acidobacteriota; class Blastocatellia; order UBA7656; family UBA7656; genus Onstottus_A. Next base: position 951 of record DATFWY010000002.1, read on the forward strand.
GAGTCCACACATCGCGTCCAAATTGGCGCCTACGATGGACATTAACTTTTTTGTGGGTTCCTGGCGTGTTCCGCTGCCTCAATCGCCGTTACTTTCTCTGAGTCGCAGCAGGTCGCCGCCACGCAGAGACAAACCTAAGTCAACAACCGATGTACGTTTCGGTGTGCGTTGCCGGAAGCTTCAGCGCTGATAAAACAAATCGTTTTTCGCGGACCAATTTACCCGCCGGCGCCGACAGTTTTCGGTTACGCTGCCGGAACCGAAGCCGTCACTTGGGTTCTGACAAAGAACTGCGCTAGGGTCGTCACGACCGTCATGATAATGGCCTGCTCGGCAGGATCTAGTTTCCAACCGAATGCGAGCCCTAATGCAATGACCGCCTTGAGCAAACCTACAATCAAGGCCAAACCCCCATCTTTTGCCACCGAGAAGGAGGTAATTATCCCAACGAGCGCGGCAGCAACTGCATTGATTGCAGTCTGTTGATCGGTTAGAAGTTTAATGTGAAAGACCGGACCAAGCATCATCACGACGCTGCTGACCAGCCCCAGGAACAGGGCCGGTTCACGTTTAATACCCTGAACGATCTTGTTCATGTTAGCCTCCATGAAGCTTGGGTTTTTACTTCGAGCGGAGCAAATACAAGATATGAGCTCTTGCGAACTTTACTCGGTTTCGGGTTTAGGACTTATACTTCAACCGTTTCAGATTACTGCCATCGTTTGACTTTAGACTAAACAGCGCACCTGACGTGTATAGGTGGGCACGTACATCGAAGGAGTGGAGATCGCCCTGGAAAAGCATGGATTCAGGACTCTGTTTTGGTCCCCGATGTGATAGCGCCAGGTTTTTTTCTTCTGGCTAGAGCTAAATATCTTCGTAATCTTTTTGCGATTTGCGAAGTCGGTAAACTGATCGATGCAAGATAATGCAGAGGATTGTATCCGAACGCTCAGAAACGAATGTGCCCCGTTACTCCAAGTTCTGCGTCTGAGCGTTTCGGATACAATCCTCTGCATTATCTTGCACTGAGACTCGCCTGACTCTGTCAGCGCTTTGTATTTAGGATCTGCCGTCGCCGTAGGATTTCTGCGCCGTACGGTGTTCCCGCATACATCGCAGGATCTGGCTCCGGATCCTGGCCGGGGCAATCGACAGAGTGGCCAAAGTAAAAACACGCATCGGCCAGATCCCCCAACGTGGTCGTCGGAGGAAATAGCGGGACCTCTTTACCTTGCGCGAATCGGCGCATACCCCAAGAGAACTGATTCGCGGGCACACTTGCGGCAGGCGCTCCCTTTAGAGAGAGCAGCACCGGTCGTTGCTCGGAGTGTACCGCCTTATCGAGGCTCTCGTATCCCGGCCCTGAACCTCCCAATAAATTCACAACGAATACCTTGCCTGGGTTGCTCTGTTGCAAACTTCCAAAGTGTGCATTGCCATAAATCACGAGAGCTTTCCCATGTACACGAAGGACCTGGTCGCGAATGATCGCTACCAACGAATCATCGCGCCGTTCCCCACCCGCAAACATACTGTAGTCCGCCATTGAATGTATCTTGCTCCAGTCTATAGGGGGATCTCCTCCAAGAACCCGCAACTGCTTAGACTTTGTCAGCTTTTTGTTCACTTCGCGAACTGCGGTGAAGAACTCCGCATGAATCGGGGAGTCCCAGGAGGCGACTTGCGTTTGATCCCGCCAGACGCGCTGCAATTCGGTCATCGGCACGTCTTCACCCTGAATGTAACGGTCCAGGATTGGCTGGTATAGCGAGTTTGCCCATTCCACCACGATGAACCGCGCTTTGTTTGGAAAATCAGGATGGCGGATCAGCCGGAGCCGAAGTTCGGAGCCCGCTGTCCCACGACTCGCCCCAAGCGCAACCACATCAGCTTTGTCAAACGCAGAGAGGATTCCGGTCAGTGCCCGGTCCCAACCCGGGGATTCGGTCGGCAAGAGCACCTCGGGCCTTGGTCCACGTTGCGTCGCTTCTGCCTGCGGCGTTCGAAGAGCCTCGCCGAGAATTCCAAGTGCCAGAAGACCAACAAAAGCTGCCCCGCCGATTGCTCGCGGCACTATGCGTTGGTGGCTCGCACTGTGCGACGGAGTCATACGACCGAAGACTCTCGAAACGAGTACCGCTGTCGTGGTCATAGCATATTCCAGTCTTTTAGACGACGGCGAATCAGTTGAGTTTCCACTGCCATTAAATAACGTCGGGTTCGCGCACCAATGTTGTCCTGCCGGCGCTTCACCAAAAAAAATTACTTACTGCAACAATGATTGGATTGAATTCCTACGCTATGCCCTCAAGGATTCATTCCTTCATCCATCCAACGCTTGAAGAGCGCTACCTGATCTTTGGGCCACGCGCCGTCGCAGGGCATGCTGCCGTCTTCGAGCTTGGAATAGATACCTGCGGCCTTTGCCCTCACGTCGTCGTAGGACGAAAGGTCGAGGCCAAACCCCTTCATCGACTGCACATCGGGCGTGTCGCGAAACAGCGGGCGAATATCGTTTGCGAAGCTTAATGCCATGTCAGATTCTCCTTTGATTTAAGCGCTCAAGGTTGCCGCTGCTGCCGGCTACACAACCTTAGAGCGAAGTCCAATGGTTTGCTTCGTGTGGAAAGAAAAACGGCCTTGTAAATCAAGTGCTGAATCATAGCCGGTCGGCGAGTGTACACGATGAAAGCGACGTGATAAATGGCAGGGAGCTGCTGTCACACGTGTTTAAGCCGCATTTCAAACACCACAACTTGTTTGGCCTTCAGCCGCCCATCGTTGCCTGTCTTGGGTGGAATTGCAACATAAGTCTCATTCGCATCTGAGTCTTTGCCGGATGCAAGGACGATGTCTCGTGATCGGAGCCCGGTTTGGTTCTGACCGCGTACCGATTGTTTCGGGAAAATGCCCGGAGTTTCCTTCCTTACGGAGTTTTTATCGCCAACGATTGCCGCCACTCGGGTCGCGGTTGGAGCATCCAAAAGGCAGCGATTCTCAGCTTCGGAACATTTCGAACTCAGGGCAGCGCTTAAATAGTCGATCGGGTCGTGAGACACAATGACCTGGAGGACCTCGGTGGCCGGTTGCTCGTCGAAAGCAACGGAGAGCTGGAGTGGTACATCTGGCTTGATCCGGTTGTTGACCTCTCGAGGATTGGGGTAAAGCATGAAGCGCTGTTCGCCGCTCTTGCTTATCTCGACATTGACGATATACACATATCCCTGGAAATTGCTCTCAATCACCACTCTCAATTTGTCGTCGGTTGTGAATTGCTGCGTTGGCGATACAGGCGCGCCGGATTTAACGTCCATTACTTTCACAAGCATGGCATCGGCGACCTTGCTAATGTATAGACCCCTGGCAGTGCGATCTGTTTGCGTTGTCCCGGAGCCGACACTCGCAGCCATCCCCAGATGCGTTGCCGGAGCGTATCCAAACAACAACGCCCCGCCAAGAGAAGCAATGGTCAGACTAATCATTAGTTTCATTGGCATTTTTTCCTGTGGTCTCAATCAGTCAACTCCTCTGTTGCATTTCGGCTCAGGAGACTTGCTAAGCAGCACCCTAATTGACGCATTTTAGTACTTATTAGTTTCTGGTTTCTAGTTTCTGGTTTCTTTTTTTAATCTGTGCAATCTGAGTAATCTGTGGATTCTTCTCCTTTAGAGACGTCAGGAAATGATGCCACTGGTTTATCCACAGATTGCGCAGTTTACACAGATTAGACTAATCAGGACCTGGAAACCAGAAACTAGAAACCAACTGCGCAATCTGTGGATTCTTCTCCTTTAAAGACGTCAGGAAATGATGCCACTGATTTATCCACAGATTGCGCAGATTACACAGATTGAATTAACGATCTCAACTGGTTTTGAGACGAGCCGAAGCTTGCCAGTTATAATTCGTGACACGTCGAGCATCGCGACAGGTTATCACTCCCAGATAGCGGCACAACCTCAGACGCGATAGACTCTGTCCGGTAACAGATGTGGTCGAGGAAACGCTTTTACAACGCGGTACAACCTTGGTAAGGCGCTTAGTGCTCGAGCCTGGAGAGGCAACAGCCTGGCATGTTGACCCCTGCTCCCGCGTGAGCATAATCATTCGCGGAACGGCCCTGGCAATTGAGTACAGAAACGGAGAAGAATCCAAACGCGTTGAGGTTGTCGCTGGACAAGCAGACTGGGACAATCCAACAGACGAGATACATCGCGCGGTAAACGTCGGCGGGGAAAGCTACGAAGAAGTCACCATCTTCTTTCTTGATCGAAATGATGCGATACCGCAACCAGTCGCCGAGTGAGTTGTAAGCCGCGCATAAATAAGCGTCGCGCAGGAAAAGGAGATTGCAATGAGAGTAGTCAAAGCCGCAGGGGTCCAACTTAGCCCCGTCCTGTATAGCCGCGAAGGCACGGTCGAAAAGGTTGTGCGAAAAATCCACGAGCTTGGTCAACAGGGAGTGCATTTCGCCACTTTCCCCGAGACCGTGGTTCCTTACTATCCGTACTTTTCCTTTGTCCAGACGCCCTTGCAGATTATCGCCGGACCTGAGCATCTGAAGCTGCTCGACCAAGCCGTGACGGTTCCGTCCCCTGCCACCGACGCTATCGGCCAGGCTGCCAGGCGGGCGGGAGTTGTGGTGTCTATCGGCGTTAACGAGCGCGACGGCGGCACCCTGTACAACACCCAGCTTCTGTTCGATGCCGACGGCTCATTGATCCAGCGCCGCCGCAAGATCATTCCCACCCATTACGAGCGCATGATCTGGGGCCAGGGCGACGGATCGGGCCTACGCGCGATCGATAGCAAGGTCGGTCGCATTGGCCAGCTGGCGTGCTGGGAGCACAACAACCCTCTGGCGCGCTACGCGATGATGGCCGACGGCGAGCAGATCCACTCGGCCATGTATCCGGGCTCGATGTTTGGCGATCCCTTTGCCCAAAAGTCGGAAATCAATATCCGGCAGCATGCGCTGGAGTCCGGGTGCTTCGTTGTGTGCGCAACGGCGTGGTTGGATGCTGATCAGCAGGCTCAAATCATGAAGGACACTGGCTGCGAGATTGGCCCGATCTCGGGCGGTTGCTTCACCGCGATCGTGGCACCCGATGGCACCTTGTTAGGCGAACCCCTGCGATCGGGCGAGGGCGCGGTCATCGCCGATCTCGACTTCACGCTCATCGACAGACGCAAGCAGGTGATGGACTCGCGCGGCCACTACAGCCGGCCGGAACTGCTCAGCCTCCTGATCGACCGCACGCCCACCGCGCACGTCCACGAACGCACGAGAGATAGAAATGGGGAAGACGCGCCCGGCACGGAGGTCGTCCGCGTCGCCGTTGTCTGAGGCAGGAAGCGGGAGCAGAGCGACGGTGGCGTCGTTCGATTTGGATCTCCTGGGCTGACTCCATTTAATGCTCGATTAGTTGGACACTGAAATAAACGGTATGATGAGAGGCGGAATCAGACCACGTCGCCGGTCAAAGTAACTATGAAGAATGCTACGGCATTGGCCATACGGTAAAATCACGCATAGCCATTCGCACAATCTTACCCTTCATCTGATGAAGTGCATCGTTAAGCTCAAGCAGTTCCGCCCGTCCTAACTCCAATGAATGCTCATCGGGCTGATAGACTGTTCCCGCCCGATAGTCCAGGTAAGGCGTTCGGGTGTTCTCGATGTGATTTCCAAGAATATGTGCCACGACTTTGTTCCGAGTGAAATCAACCAGGCGCTGGATGCTGTTGACGAATTGAACCGGGTCTCTTACATAAAGCCTGCCGGGGTAGAGGGTATCACCTGTAAGTAATATCGCTGTCTGTCGATCATAGATTGCAATGCTTGTCGCATCGTGACCCGGAATAGGTATTACATCAAGGATGCGATCGCCCAGATCATACTGAACAATTTCTTCGGGCCAGTTCTTTATATCGAAGAATGATTGAACCACCTTCAAATCCGGCAAAACCAAAGTAGTATGTTGCAAACTCTTAAACTGATCATCGCCGCCGGTATGATCTTTGTGAGCATGCGTATGAGCTACGACTAACTCGATTAGTCCTTTCTTATTTCGAGCAAGCCACCTGGTGATCACGTTATTGACTACTCGTGCAACATCAGTTTTGCCTGCGCCTGTGTCGAGTAACAATGCTTTATCTTTACCAAAGAGAAGATACAAAAACGGTTTCTCAAAATTTGAGCAGCCTGACTGACGAAGTATGTAGAAGTCTTCGTTATATTCGTGCACTTGGAATTCTGGTAGCTCGATGCACTTCGGTCCTCCGAGCAGCCATGTTCTCGGTAACGATCCTGGTTTGACTCCTGCACCATCCGGTTGCGGTGCCTGCGTTAAAGCCAGGCCCGATAGAAATAAAATCACGGTTACGCTCAAGAAGACTTCGATGAAGCCTCTGAAATTCCGCATTGCGGTCAACTCCTAATTCAAGGGATATCCGGAATTACAAACCTCAACAGTCCTTTCCTATCTGATCTGCTTCTTGATCCGTCCGATAAGCCAGCGGTAAACATATAGGAACGATCACTTTTGAGGCCGTGGTTCCACACTTAATGTAAACCTTGCGCTGGTTCCTGCCCTGGTTATCTCAAGAGTGTCGTTTGAAACCGGAATGACTATACGATTGTTCCGATTGTATGCGAGGACGATCGCGAATCCGGACAGCGAAGACCTATCGTTTTTCTTGTCGGCCCCCCACAACTCCAGTGGGCTGGAGTCCGCAATCTTCTGTTTGTACAACATCTGAATTTTTGGCGTTCCCGTGTCCTCGCGGTTACCTCTGAATCGGATCATCACCCGGGCAAGGACCTTGGCCTCAGACCCATATTCGACAACGCCGGCCAGATTATTACGATTATTCGATTCCGGATAGGGAATGCTGGACATGTCAGAGCGGTAGGCAACATAGCGTTTAAGCGAGTTCGATGTGTTGGGGACCTCAATTTGAAACAGTTGTGCCGTTGATGTGAATACCTTCACTCCGCTCATGATGTTAAAGAATACATATGTGTCCTCGGCGCCGCAGCAACCGCGCTTTGTGATTCGATAAAAGCGATCGGCAACCGCTCCCTCGTCCCCTTCCTGCTGTATGGTCCATAGCTTCTCTCCAGGGTTGTCATCTTTGCCAATCCAGGCCTGTACATTTACGGTTCCCTGCTGTCCCTCTGCCCGCAAGATGCGCTCGCTGCGAAACTCTTCCAGCAAGAGCAGGCTACGGAACTGTTCATCCGATACAATGTTGTCCGGATAAACATCCGTGAATGTGAAGCGCCGGTTAGTCGTAGTAGTTATTATTCCCTTTTCTTTGTCAGTCCGTGTCACGATTTCCGAAGTAGCCGTTCGCTCAAGACCCTTGTGGTCTTGTGCCGGGATTGATGCGGCAGCGATACAAAACATCAACGTCGCCAGTATCAATACTCTGAGAAATTTCATTGTCGTACTCCTGTTACTCAGTTTCGGAGGCGCGCTTTACGTCTGCCCTGGATATCAATCATAAATCAGCACCACCGTTCCGACCGTCGTGATGTCGCTCAACTCTTTGGCAGTTGAGATCGGAATTCTAATGCAGCCGTGACTAGCCGGATAGTTGGGCACGCTGCCGCTTCCATGAATGGCCCATCCTTGATCAAAATAATTGGGGTAATAAATCATTCCCAGCGGGGCCTTCCGCCAACCATTTACCTTGCGATAGACCGTGAACCGGCCCCTGGGAGTGACGGCCCGGCTCGTCTTCCCCTCGAACGTATACAGCTTTCCGCTACCCGACGAAACCGGCAACACCAGCGTCACCCCGACTTTCTGATCTACTACAAACAGCACTTGCCGCTGCAGATCGACCTCGATGTGGGAATAGCCCGTCTCGCGTGGATTGGGCCGCGTCGCCGCGAGTGCCATCTGAGCGTCGGCCGCATTAAGTTTGCCAGTCTGATTACGTCTTTCGACTCGTTGAAACGCCAATATTGCGCAACGCGCCCGCTGGGCGTCTCGATCGCCTGCCGGGCCAGCCCAGTAGCCGATCTCCAAAAGATGTTGTTCAGCTTTATTCACGACCTCTGCAGTCGGTGGGGCTACAGAGGGCCTTGGGGCAGCACCTCTCGTAACACCGAAAGCCAGAGAACCTGTCAATGCGAGCGTAGCCGTGAGCAAAACCAACCCACTTAGCCGCCTCGCAACTGTTATCCTGTTAGTTCGTGTATCTTCGCCATTCAAATTAGGCGACGCAATTTTCGAATAGATACCTGGAATGACATCATTGTTAGTAGCCTCTATATTTCTTATGCCGGTCATTTTTCAATTGCTCCTTTTTAGTTCTGCTCGCGAGCACTAATAGTCCGCTCGCGAGCCGCCAATGATTGTGTGCTGACAGATCATCATCGCGGCGAGCGCATGATTACCGGTAACGAGCCGGCCGGTCACTACGTAAGTGCGTAGGAATTTTCGGTTTGTGGAGGGTAATTTCTGTAATTTGCGCGATCGAAGAATGTGCCAGCTCCATAAGCCAAGCTGGATCTCGTCAGCAAATCGCGCAAATTCGTAGAGTAAAGCGAAAATTAGGAGGACTACAATGTCTCTTGAGGAAATGCTAACTGTTTGGAAAGAAGTGAGGGCGGGACTCATCGACGAAGTTGCCCAGATACCGGCTGAGCAATTTGCGTTTCAAGCGACACCGGAGTCTCGCAGCGTCGCTGGCATCATCCGTCACATCGTAGGAGCGCAAGAGTTCTTAATAGGCGAGCTATGCCGGCCGGATACCGATTTCAAACGAGCGCCGATTCGTGAATTGGCCGAGAAGAACGCCGCAGAAGCCCATTCGGGCGGAGACAAGGAAGAGTTGATCGGGTCGCTCAGGTCAACCATAGAATCGGCTGAAGCTGCCCTCCGCGCGTTCGGAGAAGAGGGAATGAGAGAAAAGGTAGCGGGGCTGGACGGTAAGAAGAGATCGAAGCTCGTCTTGTTGTACCTCTACATCACTCACGAGATGTACCATCGAGGGCAGATAAGCGTATACGAGCGCTTGATGCGGATCGAGCCTGCACTCACTGCGAAGGTCAAGCAGTTTCTCGCTTCCAGGTAACTGTAACAAACAGAGGCTGCATGCATCTTCATTGATCGAGTATCCTCCGCGGGTCTACCTGCAAGAAGCGGCGTTCAGTGGCAAAATAAGATAGGTCTATGGAATCGGCAATCAGCTCACTACGCCGTGCGAAGGATGTCGACCCTGAACAAGAAAAACAGGGGGATCCAGAGGCGCGAATACTGCAGGGACACATATCCGCGCTATTTGCCTTTGATGTTGGATACGAGGTCTCGCTGGAGAAGCTGGCGAATCTGCTTCCCTCAGTTCCTGTTCAGCCCCTGTCACCAAAGAAACTTACTCCGACTTTTACCCAATACAATCGCCCGCCCCGCGTTCTGAACCTCGGTTCTTGTCCGGGTCCATTCGGCGACACTGGTCAGGTCAGGGCAACATTGTTCGATTTCGGCGTCGTGAGCCTCGCCTACCGTTGGGCTGTGGCAAAGGAACACGACACATTAGTCGCCGATCTGCCGATGATCAGTCAGCATCTTTATCAGTCGAATCTTGTAGCCAAAGCCCGAGACCAGGTGAAGGAACTGGTAGAGCGAGTCAAGCCGGCAATTATTCGGCCGAATCTCTCATCGATCGTCGAGGACTACTATCTGTTTGTCATTGAACAGCTCGGGCCTTCTTTGGAAGCCGGAGAGTTGCTCGGAAAGTATCGATCAGTCCTTTCCCAGACATTGCGGTTCGAAACGCTTTCACTCAGCTCCGAGCAACAAGACGACGCGCTTCGTCAGAAGTTGTCCTACTACGAGAACGATCTTCTGTTGATCGATTGGAATGCAGCGATCATTTACGACCAGGACTACGAAGATGCCGCGAATGTGCTTGAGTTATTGAATGTCGAACTCCTGGAAGCGCGTTACATCGATTCTGAGCTCGATCAACGGATCCAGGAGCATGCCAATCTCGCTCACGGTCGCACAGGGTGGCCAGTTCCGTTAAGGACACCTTTTCGGAAGGCGATTGAGGAGCTCGGCGAATTGCGAATCGAATCTGGATTGCTTGCCGAGCGGCTGGGAAATTCGCTCAAGTTGATCGGCGATCTGTATCTCGCGCGAGTTTATTCAGCGGCTGCAGAGCGATTTTATTTGCAACAATGGCAGAAGACCATATCTGACAAGCTGGATACTATTGAGATTTTTCACCACCTGGTTACAGAGCGTATACGTACAGCACAGAGTCAGACGCTTGAACTTGCTGTCATTCTGCTGATCCTGGTGGAATTGTTTGTGGCGCTTCTCAGGCACTGAACGCCAGGGAAGTCACGGCTTTGTGTAATCTAATCCTTCAGTAATCTGCCCATCGCCGTTCTGTACTTGTATCGTCACCATTTGGCCGGATTCGATTCTCTTATTAAGCTTCTTGCCGATCAGCAGGCCGGACGCAACATCATCGCGTAAGGTCTTTTGGAAATCGCCATTCATTAAAATTAACGACTCGTCATCAAAATTCTCGCCGCTAACGACAAGATTTTTCCTTTCGCCGGTAACATTATTGATCTTTGGAGCGTAGCGGCTGTCGGCATAGACGCGCACGTAATCGACGATCATCGTTTGGGGAAACGTTGTGGTCTGATCCGGATTGCCGGGGAAATTGCCGCCCACCGCAACGTTCAGGATGATGAAGAACGGATGGTCGAAGACCCATCGCTTACCCGCCGCATCCGCGGGCGTCTTCGTCTGGTAAAGATTCCCATCCACATAGAAACGAATAGCCGCCGGTTCCCATTCGACGGCGAAGACGTGAAAATCGTCAGCGAACTTCTGACCGGCAGCCAGCGTGTATATACCCGTGAGTGGCGAACCACCCGAATAGCCCGGTCCGTGCAAACTACCGTGAATGACCGCTGGCTCACGGCCGATGTTTTCCATGATGTCAATCTCGCCGCAGGCGGGCCAACCCACCTCCCCGAGATTCGCGCCGAGCATCCAGAAGGCCGGCCAGATGCCTTGTCCGAAAGGTACCTTGATACGGGCTTCGATTCGGCCGTAACGCTGGGTGAACTTGTCTTTGGTAAGCAGTCTTGCGGACGTATAGTCGCGCCTAATACCATCCTGTCCAGTAAAGGTTTCTTTGATCAGCTTGATGACCAGATGGCCGTCGCCATCAAGAAACGCGTTGTCGCTGCGGCGGGTATAAGTTTCAAGCTCGTTGTTGCCCCACCCGTTGCCGCCCACGTCGTAGTTCCATTTTAAAGGGTCCGGAACGCTGCCGGAAGCGCCATCAAATTCATCGGCCCAGCGCAACGTGTAGCTCTCCGCGCCGGCAGAGTGAGCAGTCATTAGAACCGCGATAACGACCAAGAGAGAGATTGGTTTCAACACGACGCACCTCTTGATGACAGGATGAGCCCGGCTGCGGATCACTAGTATATGGTTAATGAGATTAGGAAGAAAGATTTAAATCGATCGGCCGAGATTGTAGCAAATTACACAGATCTAATAGCGACGTGATAAAGTTACGGCCATTATGAGAATCAATCGACGCGGGTTCCTGGCAGGTGCTTCTGCGGCGAGCGTGTTGGCAAAAACCCGACTCTCGCTGGCCGAGCCTAATCGACCCTCCTTGTCCGCGGAGCCATTTTCGGTCGCAGGAAAAGAGGTTGTCGTGTATACAACAGCCAATCAAACCGATCACCGGATTTCGGCAACTGACAAAATTGGATTCAAACATCTCGGCCAACCGCTGGAGACACAGATTTGCGTTTTTGTGGATCCTGGCCGAACCTTCCAAACAATCGTGGGCATAGGGGGAGCAATCACCGATGCCTCAGCGGAAACGTTTGCAAAGCTGCCCGCCGCAAAACAGCTTGAGATTCTGAATGGCTATTTCGACGCCAACAACGGCATCGGTTATACACTAGCCCGCACCAACATTCATAGTTGCGATTTCTCAAGCAGCAGCTATACGTACATCGAAGAAGGCGACAAGGAGCTAAAGTCATTCACCGTCGCCCACGACAAGCAATTTCGCATTCCCATGATCAAGAAGGCGCTAGCCACTACCGGAGGAAAACTCGCGATCTTTGCAAGCCCCTGGAGTCCGCCGGCATTCATGAAAGACAACAACAGCATGCTGCACGGCGGAAAATTGAAGCCGGAGTTTTATCAGTCCTGGGCCAATTACTATGTGCGCTTTATCAAGGCGTACCAGCAGGGAGGTGTGCCAATCTGGGGACTAACAATTCAAAACGAACCGATGGCTACCCAAACCTGGGAGTCTTGTATCTATACAGCCGAAGAAGAGCGTGACTTCCTAAAGCAGCATCTGGGTCCCACGCTGAAAAGAGCAGGACTTGACGATAAGAAAATAATTGCGTGGGATCATAACCGGGATCTTGTCTATCAACGTGCCAGCACCATTCTGAATGACCCCGAAGCAGCCCGCTTCGTCTGGGGCATCGGCTTTCATTGGTACGAGCCTTGGAGCGGCGGTGAGCCGATGTTCGATAACGTCAGGCTGGTGCATGAAACCTTTCCTGATAAGCATCTCATTTTCACCGAAGGCTGCGCGGATTCCTTCAATGCCCAGAAGCTTCATGACTGGAGTCTCGGCGAGCAGTACGGACGTTCGCTGATCAATGACTTCAACAGCGGCGCGGTTGGTTGGACGGACTGGAACGTATTGCTTGACGAAACAGGCGGACCCAATCACGTCCGGAACTTCTGCTTCGCGCCTGTTCACGCCGATACGAAAACCGGCCAGCTGACCTATACGAACTCGTATTACTACATCGGTCACTTTTCAAAGTTCGTGCGGCCGGGAGCGAAGCGGATCGCGAGCTCTCCAAGCAGGAGTGCGTTGCTTTCAAGTGCGTTTATCAATCCTGATGGTAAGGTGGCCGTAGTGGTCATGAATAAGACCGACAAAGAGCTATCTTATTTCCTGTGGCTCGACGGTAATGCTGTTCCAGTCACGAGTTTGCCACGTTCAATTCAAACTCTCGTTTTTTGAGCAGCAATTGCCTTTGCTTTAGCTTCCTCTCCTTCTATCCCTCGAGGTGAATCAAGAAGCAACCTGTATCAGATTGGCGCCTCCTCATCATTAGCACTTCTTTACGACGTCGCCAACGGCGACTTATCGGCATCCGATAACGCACTTTCTTTGTTGACACCTGTTAATTCGAACACAACAGCCCGCCCAAACACCCGCTCCATTACAGGCGCCAAGGGGTGAATGTGGAAGTTTCCGAAAGTCAGTCAAGAACGGCGAGGATGCGGACGCGCACCTGGTTGATTTGAGCCAACCAATGCCCATAACGATCTCAACAATGAGCGGCTGGCCCGCACCTTCCGAGCTGCCAGGCAACAACCGCATCGCTCCCATCGAAAACAACTGTCTGGGTAGTGAACGCAATTCTCACTGACTACAGGCGGTCAAATGATTAGGACTATCATCTTGACTTACGTGAAAGCGTGACACTTCAGGTTCTCAAGTCGGATGGCACTCTCTCTGAGGGATTCAGTTTTACTAAGCCGAATGAATGACGATTCACCAGGGATAATGGAAATAGTGATGCGACACGAAGAACCCGATTGAGCCACTAATAATGATCAAAGACAGTAGGAGGCTGAGTCCTAAATTCGCTCGACTTCTGGTTGATCCCACAACAAGCACGCTAACCAGGAAGCCCCAACCGTAACACAGTGGGCTGGCTCCGAGAACATCAATCCACCATCCGTTTCCGACGTTATAACAAACGCAATGCGGTATGAGCGCAACAAACGCTGCAAGGTTGATCAGCACCAGCCACACCCGCTTGACGAGCACAAAATAAGCGACGCATAACCCGGCGATCACTGGTATCCACACCAGCTTTACGAAGGTACAGAAAGGAGAACAGCCGTAAGGACTCAACCCTGTGCAATCGAGAGATGACGCGAAAAGACTGATCGGGATCGCCGCAAGCAACAATCTCCATGCAATGTTCCCTTTGGCTCCTGTTGACCGCAACGCAACAGAGCTGCCCTCCTCTCTCTTAAAGGAAAGAATACTCGCGAGGCTAAGACCCAATGACGCGATCACCAGAACACAAAAAGGTATCACCAGCCACCAACTCATTCTTGCGGCGAAATCAATTGCGAATCGAATCATTAGCACCGCGGAGATCACCCACCCCAAACGCAGCAACCATTGTTGAACTTTGTCGACGTTCACTATAATCTCCGCGCGATCAGGTAAGACTTCCGATGAAAACGGTCGAGGAGTCCGTAAACATTTCAAATCCGAATCATCTGAGGCCTGTTCGCATCTATCTTAATTCAGCATAACCGAGCTCGGAGGAATCAATGAAGCGGTTGGCAATCGCGATTGCTTTAGCCCTGTCAGTTTCGCTGATCACACCGACGTTGGATGCTCAGGTCGAAGGGTACGATCTGATCATAATGAACGGGCGCATCGTCGACGGCACCGGCAATCCGTGGTTTTACGGTGACGTCGCAATTCGCGGCGATCGGATCGTTAAGGTGGGGCCAGTCAAATTCGCACGAGCAGTGCGCCGCATCGATGCTCAAGGAATGATTGTCGCGCCGGGCTTCATAGACATGCTCGGCCAATCTGAGCTTAACCTGCTCATCGACCCTCGTGCCGAATCGAAGGTTTTTCAGGGCATCACCACCGAGGTTACCGGCGAGGGCGGCTCGCCGGCTCCTTTGAATGACTACATTCTCAAAGAGCTCGATCCTTTCCTCAAACACTTCAAGATTACCGCTAACTGGCGCACTCTCGGAGAATATTTCGCTCGTCTTGAACGGAGCCACTCGGCGATCAACCTCGCAACGTACGTCGGCGCGACTCAGGTTCGTCAGTATGTGCTTCACGACGAGAATCGACCGCCGTCATCCGCTGAATTGGATCAGATGAAGAAGCTTGTCGCTCAAGCGATGGAAGACGGAGCCGTCGGCATCAGCACTTCCCTGGTCTACGCACCGGCCTTCTACGCAAAAACCGAGGAGCTGATTGAACTGGCAAAAGTCGCCTCGCGTTACGGAGGCGTGTACGCCTCACACATGCGTAACGAAAGCAACTCAATCATGCCGGCCCTCGATGAAGCCATTCGCATCGGGACGGAAGCAAACATCCCGGTAGAGATTTTTCACCTGAAAATGGCAGGCAAACCAAACTGGGGAAAGATGCGCGACGTTATTGCCAAGATCGAGGGGGCCCGCTTCGCCGGCCTGGACATCACCGCTGATCAATACCCATATGTCGCAGGCGGAACCTCACTTGGCGCAGCAGTACCGCCCTGGTCGCACGAAGGCGGAACCGCAAAATTCATCGAGCGGCTCAAGGATCCCTCCACTCGTGAAAAGTTGAAGCAGGAGATGCGCGCTCCGTCGGACAATTGGGAGAACTTCTATCTCGGGGCCGGCGGCGGTGAAGGCATTCTGGTGACCAGCGTATTGAACCGGGACCTCGCAAAGTATGAGGGAAAGCGGGTCAACGAGGTCGCAAAGATGATGGGCAAGCAGGATGAGATTGATGCACTGTTTGACCTGCTGATCGCGGACAACGGGCAGACAGGCATGATCGTTTTCTTGATGAGCGAAGATGATGTGAAGCTCGCTCTTCGTCAACCCTGGGTAAGCGTCGGCGTAGATCACGGCGCGGTCGCGCTCAACGGACCGCTCGCGGAAGGCAAGGCACATCCTCGAGGGTACGGGGCATTCCCGCGGATTCTACGGCGTTACGTCTGGGACGAGCACGTGATCACACTCGAGGAAGCAATTCGCAAGATGACCTCACTGGCAGCCAATAGAGTACACCTGGTTGAGCGCGGTCTGCTCAAACCCGGCTTTTTCGCGGATGTTGTGGTGTTCAATCAGCAAGAGCTTCGCGATGTTGCTACCTTTGAAGACCCGAACAAACTGTCGATTGGGATGAAGTACGTGTTCGTGAACGGCGTGCCGGTCATCTTTAATGGGCAACAAATGAACGCGCTTCCAGGGAGGCCATTGAAAGGACCGGGATACAAGCCGAATCAAAGGACCTGATCCTTATATCATCTGCGCAATCTTCGCAAACTGCGGATGAGGTAGCCGTAGTTTACCCGAAGAGAGTCATCCAGATTACACACATTAAGATCGGACCTGGAATATCTACGCGCTATGAGATTGTGTGAAAAGTTTTTACACAGCCTCTATCGTGGCGGGATCCTAAGGCTTCTCGCACAATCTCTTCAGATCCGCGCTCGCTGATCCTCGCCGTTGACCGGTCAGTCTTCCCAACGTATCCGCAATGCGCCAGACAGGCATAATTCCGTTCGGGTCATAGCGACGGAACACCATCGTGCCTTCCTCATTGTCTCGTTCATATCTGACCGTGAATACAAAGTCTTCCGGCGCACTGTCACTGCTGTCGTTCGTTGACGCCTCTTTCAAAGAACCCGTTACTCGTCGCCACCACGGGCGTTCCTTTGCTTCTGTTGTGACGCTTGACACAGCGACGTTGACCTCAATTATCGATGCCGTTGGAATTTTGAAAGAACGGCTGCCCGGGAGAATCTCAGCAATCTCGATTCCTTCTGAGCTGATGACCATCCGCACCGGACCCGGGTTGTCCAGCCGATCGATCCCGCTCACGTAATCTACTTCGAGCGTTGTGGTATCAATCTCGGTTGACGAGGAACCCGAAAGATTCGCTTCACACCATATGCACTTCTTCGATGAGGCACCATTGGGTCTTTGACACTGCTGGCAATAGATGGTGGCCATGGATTCGTCGTTTTGGTGTGATTCGGTGTGGATTACCCGACGTTAGCAACTGGTTCCTTAAATGCTTTTTGCTCAGGAAGGCGTTTTTTTCGCGGGCTTATCTCTCTTTCGCAGAACCTTGCAAATGCTCCGAGAACTTCAGGATCAAAGTAAGTTCCCGATCGTAAATTTAGCTCACCTAAAGCTGCTTCGGGTGTCATCGGTTCGCTGTAACAACGTTCTTCAGTTATCGCATCATAAGCGTCAGCCACTGCAACAATCCGGCTTCCTAAAGGTATCTCTTCGCCCTTGAGACCTCGCGGATATCCGGAACCATCCCAGCGCTCGTGATGACACGCCGCGACCATCGGGATGTCGGCGAGGTCCTCGGGAAATCTCATCTTGGAGAGCAGCCGGTATGTATGCTGCGGATGTTGTTTTACGTGTTCGTATTCCTCCGGCGTAAGGCTCGCAGGCTTGAGCAACACGTCGTCACGCACTCCTATCTTTCCATAGTCGTGTAGCAAGCCTGCGTAATACACCGCTCTGGAGTCTGATTCGCCGAGCCCCATCTCGCGAGCAATGCCCATTGACATCGCTGCTACTCTCGCAGAATGGCCGGCCGTGTTGTCATCACGCGCGTCAAGAGATGCCGCGAGCGTTCGAATAAAGCTCTCCAACGAACGCCTTTGCTCGTCCAATAAATAAAGATTCTCCATCGCAGTGCCAGCCTGCCTGGCGATTGCGGTCAAGAAGTCAAGCGCTTCGTCGTCAAACGCGTGTCCGGCGTTTCGGTTATCTACGTAACAAACGCCCCACAACCTGCCCTTCGACCCCATCGGCGCGCACATTACCGATCTGATGTATCCGAACTTGATTGATTCACCACCGGAGAAACGAGCATCAACGCTCGCGTCCATACTAAGCACTGCAACATTGTCGTTGTAGGTGAGCTCGGTGATTCCGCGGCTCGGCGCGCCGTAACTCTCGGCACCGTAAGAAGCGCTAACTTCCAGAGCGGCGCGTTGTTGGTTCCACAGCAGTACCGCACAGCGATCAGCTTTGATCGTCCTCTGCATAAATGCCGCCAGCCTGTCGCTTAGATCTTCCGATGAGTAAGCGGTCATCAGATCGCTGGTGATCTCGTACAGAGCCCGAAGTCTATCGATCGTTGTACTCCCCAAATCACCGGTTGGCGGCAGTCTGGATGAGTTGAGAAACAGCGTTTCATCCGGCGATATTATCTTAACCGGCTTGAGATCTCCGCTATCGGGAAGGTCAATGTTCAGATCGTCAGACATGAATAAGAACTCGATGCCATTGCCTCTCCCCAGCCTGATGCGATCCCCATTTCTCAACCGCCGCTGGGTTATGCGCTCGCCATTCGCGAAGGTTCCGGAGGTGCTGCCCAGATCTCGGATCAGATGTCTCGTGCCCTCCGAAACAATCTCAACGTGGTATCGAGAGATGTAGGGATTATCCAATACCAGATCGTTATCTTCGTGACGGCCAATCTTAATTGTACCATCGGAGAGAGAAAGAACACGCTCCTCATCGAGATACTTGAAGCTCAGGCGTGATTGGTCGCCCATCGCTCTCACCCAAAAGTCGGCGCGGCATGCGATTGTTCGGCGCTTAGTATCCGCGCATTTCGCATGCGCCCGAGTTGACGCACGGCCGGTCGGGTTCCATAAAGCAGGATTTAGGGGCTGACGTTTGTGTGCCGCCTTCTATTGTAAATCGTTCGAGTCCCGCATGTGAGACTTTTCTTTCTTTGCAAACGCTTTCGGAGGGAACAGTATTCAGCGTCTGCATTGATTGGTTTGAAGCCCGGGACCCTTGCCGAAGCGTTGGATCGGACGCAACGACAACTATGATCGGGGTCCCAGAAGCATCTATTGAGTCGGTTGCGCCTGACACAACCGCAATCGGTGCTCCGTCGAAATCTGCGCCAGCTATGTCGTCACCAAGATTCTGCAACGCCCTTTGCAGCATCTTTCTGATTGTATGGAGTTCTACTTCGCCCATAAGGGATCTTCTACTCGAAGACATCAGGCATAACCTTCGACCGAATCGACAACGCCGACGATCGCCGAATCGATCGCCGCGCCCGGGCTGCCTGTTGACGTCGTGGAAGCGGACCAGCCTTCGCGGACAACAACTACCATGTCACCCACTCCGGAATCGACTGAATCAAGCGCAAGAAGTTCCTCACCGGCATCTGATCCATCAGGATTGACGGGTCGGACGACCATTATTCTCCCACCCTCGTACCGAGGGTCTTTTTGGGTCGAAACGACGTTGCCGATGACTCGCGCGAGAATCATGAGTCCTGTATCGCTTTCTATGCTTGAGCCTGTGAAACGGGATCGAGAAATACTGAATCAACGATTCCGACGATGGTGCAATCGCTGGGCACTTCGGATGGCAAGAACGGAAAGGAGGCCTCACGCCCGCGACACCAAAAGACCACCTCTCCTTTGCCTGCGCCGACGGAATCGATTGCGACCATCGGCTTCCCTTTTTGATTGAGCGAAGCGTCGAGTGGCTCAATAACAAGCAGCTTTCGGCCCTCGAGCGATTCGCTCTTGACCGTAGCGACAACCGTACCTACGACGCGTGCAAGTTGCATGAATGAGACCTGCTAAGGTGGAGTCGTGATCAGCTTGCGCCTGGGCGGTATTCTTGTCAAGAAGGCTCTTTGCGATCTCTGCGGCTTGGCGCCTTTGCGTGAACCTGACTTGCAATACAGGTTTGTCGCAAAGTACTGCAAAGATCGCAAAGAAGACCTACCGGTTCTTCGCATCCATGTAAATCAATAGATCAACCGCATTCACTCCCGCGCCCATTTGCCGCAGCATCGTCACTACCTGACCGCGATGGTACGTGGAATGATTCATAACGTGCTGAAACATCTGCCAGAGCGGATACGACCACTCTTCTCCTCTTGTATTTGTGTACGTGATCACTTTAGCCAGCGATTCATCCGTCACTCCCTTTATGAAATCCTCATAATCGTGCTCAACTTCAGCCCATCTGCTCTTGAGCGATTCGACAGACTGGAACTCAGCCGAATTAAGGAGCGCCTGATGGGAAACGCCTTTCCATCTCTCGAGCCAGATCCACTCCGCAGCCAGAATATGAGCCAGCGTATCCCTAACTGATCGATGACTACTCTGAAGATCACGCACAAACTGCTCGCCCGACAGTTTTGAAGCAGCGTCGATCACGCGGGCATTTGCCCACCGGTTGTAATCATAGACGTATCTGACATCCTGTGTGTTCATATGAAGCTCACCTCAACTCAGTACGCTTAACAACGTATGCACGGTTTACAACCACCGGATCCGTAGGTCTCTCGCTTTTGGGCTCCGTGGGCGCCAGCGCAATTGAATCCACAACGTTCATTCCCTCGATTACCCGCCCGAAAATCGAGTATTGGTTATCAAAGGATGGCTGAGGCGCCACACAAATAAAAAACTGACTTGTTGCGCTGTTTATATCGTCCGATCTTCTGGCTGCCGAAACTATTCCGCGCACATGCTTCAGCTGCGAGAATTCGGCGGGTACAGTTTTTTGGCCTCTTTGTCCCTGCCCCCAGATCGAAGGATCGCCGTTGATCGTGTTCGGGTCGCCACCCTGGATCGCGTTGGGCCTGGTCTTATCCTTCACGATACGATGGAATTTAGTCCCGTCATAAAAGCCCTCTCTGGCAAGGCTCTTGAAATTCTCCACTTGCTTAGGAGCAACCTTGGGCAGGAACTCTATCACGATCCGGCCGTAATTGGTTTCCAGAACCGCAACCTCATCATCAACATCCTTGCTGGCACATGAACTCAATAACAATAAAAAAATCATTAACAGCAATAAAAGTGAAAGTGATTTTGTTCTCATCCTGTCTGCTTACCTTTATTCTTCGAGAGCCTTCTTAAGGACCTCATTCACGACCTGCGGATTAGCACGACCGCCGCTCAACTTCATCACCTGGCCTACGAAGAACCCCACGAGACTGGCCTTCCCTGCCCTGTACTGTTCGAGCTGTTTCGGATTTGCGGCGATCGCCTGATCTACAAACGTGCGAACCGCTGCCTCATCGGTGACCTGAGCGCCGCCCAGCTCGTGGACCACTTCCTTAGCCGATTCTCCTGACTGGTACATTTTTGCCAGGATATCCTTGGCCATCTTTCCACTGATTTCACCGCTATCAATCATCTTGATCATTTCGGCTAGAGCTTCGGGGTTTACCGGCACGTTGCTTATTTCCCCATATGTCGCTTTCATCTCGCGCGCGAGGTCGTTAAGGATCCAATTCGCGGCCGCTTTCTCATTGCCGGACGCATGCGCCGCCCTTTCGAAATAGTCGGCCATTTCTCGCGAGTCTGTCAGCTGGGCCGCGTCATCAAACGATAGACCGTACTGCTCGACAAAACGCTGACGTCGAGCTTCCGGTAGCTCAGGTAACTCGGCTTGTAGCTTATCGATCAACTCCTGGGCAACTACCAGAGGAGGCAGATCCGGTTCCGGAAAATAACGATAGTCGTGTGCCTCTTCCTTTGAGCGCATCGAGTAGGTCTTAGACTCGCGCTCATTCCACAGGCGTGTCTCCTGCACAATCGTCTCACCCTTCTCCAGAGCTGCAATCTGCCGATCGATTTCGTACTCGAGTGCTTTTTGCAGAAAACGGAATGAGTTCAGATTCTTCAATTCGACTTTTGTGCCAAGCTTTTCAGCCCCTTTCAGCCGCACCGAAACGTTTGCATCGCAGCGCAAGCTTCCTTCTTCCATGTTTCCGTCGCACACTCCGACATACAGAAGGGTTCGCCTTAAGTACTGCATGTAATCGTAAGCTTCCCACGACGAGCGTAGGTCCGGCTCAGACACAATCTCAGCAAGCGGCACCCCGCTGCGGTTCAAGTCCACGTATGACTTGTTTGCATCAGGCATGCCTTCGTGAAGTGATTTTCCAGCATCTTCTTCAAGATGTAGCCGGGTGATGCGAAACCGTTTTACTTTCCATTCTCCGGCGTGCCCCGACGTGTTCCGTACAGAAGTTGGAATCTCGACCCACCCGTGTTCGGAGAACGGCCGATCATACTGTGAGATTTGATAACCTTTAGGGAGATCCGGGTAGAAATAGTTCTTTCGAGAAAAGATTGACTGGCGATTGATACTCAGATTCAGCGCAAGCGCGGCACTCGCGGCCATCTCAACCACACGCCTGTTGAGGACCGGCAACGCGCCAGGCAACCCCAGGCACACCGGACAGGTGTTTGAGTTCGGCTCGTCGCCAAAGCGCGTCGAGCAGCCGCAAAAGATCTTAGAATCGGTCTTGAGTTGCGCGTGAATTTCGAGACCGATTACAGCTTCGTACTTGTCTCGCATAGAATCTGTTTCAACGCCGAATTGCAGAGTATAGCACTGCGCTAAGAACACACCCAAGAGGTGGGATTTGTTTGCTGGGTCGACTGGCGTGATTAAGAGTGGCAGGCGAATCCCACCAACCACACTCTGGTAAATACGACCAACTTCAGTTGCTGATCCTTTAATTTCGACCTGGGAAGATAGGCCAGAGGGTAGTGTCCTATCTGGTGTTGCTACCGATCAGCCTTGTTTCACTCATCCAATCCACAAAGCAGGATAACTACCAGCCAGAGGCGCCATGAATATGAGGTCTCATTTTTAATCACAGGTTGACGAGTAGCGGCGAACCTGTAAAGGGCCAGGCATAAAGACCCTACTACACCAAACTCTCTCGCACTTTTGAGTCTCGATGACCTGAAGGCAGGTACGGGCTGATCAAGAACGACCATCAAACGCATACTGAGTCAGGAGACGCTTTGCGAGCTTGTTGCTTCTCAGCGCAGCATGCGGTGCCGCGGATCTAAGCCGCTCGAACAGCTTTCTCATCTCGTTCGCTTTGCTCAGCGCCCGGTGCATTTTCGCGATGCTCATCGGGCGAGTCACCGCCAGATCCACGTTCGAGATTGCTATCTCCGAAAACGCGCCCTTCGCCTTCAGGCTTAATCCGCCGAACAGATCGGCAACCAGCTCGATCTCGCGCACTCCCGCCCAGGGGATAAAGCGGTGTTCGCGGCCCGCTCGCGTTTCGCGGATTCCTTCCTCGCTGACTTCGATTGTATGAGTTGATTCGCGTTTGAAGGCCAACAGCATCCCGACATAACCGAGCCACATCATCAGGACGGGAACAAACGCAAGGATCGGAAATATAATTTCTTCGAGTACGTCTTCGAGATCCGATTCGGTGATTATCGCCAACACCGCTCCGAGCCCGCCGTACACGAATGTCAAGAGCATTACTATGATCGCGAATGATTTCGCGTACAGATAACTGCCCTGTCGCTTAATCAGAACTCGCTCCAACGACATACTTCTTTTCAACTACTCCTTTTTACTGCAGATCCGCATCGATGATTATATCAGCATTGGTTTCAAAGGGAATGCTTCTCTGTACTGGGCTATCAGCGGATGCCGGAACGGCGCCACAAAGCCACGAAGCCTCAAAGATTCACAGCGCAGCAGTAGCCGCAACCACCGCCGCGTTCCGCATTTTCCTCGGCGGTTAAGATCATCTCAACCGCAGAGAAACAGAGGTTCGCAGAGAAAGTTTCGCTCATTGGCCTGCCGGGTCCAGGTGGTGTCAATTCAACGTAATTTTCGAACCGTTAGATTTTGATTCCACTCTGCGCTTAAGTTGTTCGCGGTATTCTTCTTGTGACCATAGAATTATGTTTTGCCCGTCCTCTTTTGTCATGGCCGCGTGAGCAACCTTTCCACACTTCTGACAGGTTATTGGTTTGTGACTTGTCTCTACGGTTCCGCCACAGTGCTCGTGTATGAATGTAGGCATATTCGATCCTCCGGAAACGACTAAATTCATAGCTTATTGCGGCGTTGGTCCTCGTGTTTGGTTTTGAAAAATCTCCGCCACAAAGACTCCAAGACACCAAGTTACACAAAGACATCCTTTGTGAATCTTTGAGGCTTCGTGACTTTGTGGCGCGGTTCCAGCAACACGTTGATATCCAACGACCTGTATCTCGACGCGCCTGACACATGTCCTGCTGCTCTGGTATTATACTCGTTTCTTTTAGGAGCAAAAGAAGACACCATGGAGTCACGTCAAGACATACGCAATATCGCAATAATCGCTCACGTTGATCACGGCAAGACGACCCTTGTAGATGCAATGCTCAAACAATCGGGCCTCTTCCGCGCTAACGAGGTCGTCATAGAAAGAATGATGGACACAATGGACCTCGAGCGAGAGCGCGGGATTACCATAATGGCCAAGAACGCCTCCGTACATTACAACGGCGTCAAGATCAACATCGTCGACACCCCGGGCCATTCCGATTTCGGCGGCGAGGTGGAACGCGTGCTGAGCATGGTCGACGGCGTGATGTTGCTGGTGGACGCCAGCGAAGGCCCCTTGCCGCAAACTCGTTACGTCCTTTCTAAAGCCCTTGCGTTGAATCTGCCGGCCATCGTTGTCATCAACAAGATTGATCGACAGGACGCGCGCGCCGAAGAGGTCGTCAGCGAAGTCTTCGATCTCTTCATCGACCTGGACGCGAACGAGGAGCAAGCCGATTTCCCGATCATCTACACTGTTGCGCGCGACGGCGTTGCAAGACTCGATCTCGACGACCCAAGCTCGGACCTGCGACCGTTATTTGACGAGATCATTCGTACAATTCCTCCTCCGGTTGCGCCGCTGGGTGGCACACTTCAGCTGCTCGTTGCCAATCTGGACTACAACGATTACGTGGGGCGACTTGCAATAGGCAGAATCTTTTCGGGTTTGGTTGCTGTCGGCGATCAGGTCTCTATCTGTAAGCTCGACGGCCGAATAGAAAAAACGAAGGTCACGAAGCTTTTTGCCTTCGAAGGCATGAAACAAACACCGATAGATCGAGCGGAAGCCGGCGAGATCGTAGCGCTTGCCGGTATCGAGGACATATTTATCGGCGAAACTGTTTCCTCGGCTGACGACCCGCAGCCGCTGCCCAAGATCACCGTAGACGAGCCGACAATCGCAATGCTCTTCAGTGTAAACACCTCACCCTTTGCCGGACGTGAGGGAAGGTTCGTTACATCGCGCAAGCTGCGTGAGCGGCTCGACAAAGAAGCCCTTGCTAATGTCGCCATTCGCGTCGAATCCACCGAGGCTATGGATACGTTCAAGGTTTCCGGCCGGGGCGAACTACAGTTGGCAATTCTGATTGAGATGATGCGCAGAGAAGGTTATGAACTTCAGGTCTCGAAGCCGGAAGTCATCACTCGGCGAGAAGATGGCAAGGTTTTGGAACCGATTGAACTGGCAGTTATCGATTGTCCGGAGACTTTCATCGGGGTGGTCACCGAAGCTCTGGGCAGGAGAAAGGGCCGCATGACCAAGATGGTCAACCACGGCACCGGGCGAGTTCGCATGGAATTTGAGATCCCCTCGCGCGGCCTGATCGGTTTCCGAAGCGAATTCCTCACAGATACCAAGGGCACAGGTTTGCTGAACACGATTTTTTCCCGATGGGATGAATGGCAGGGAGGTATCTCTCAACGCATCAGTGGCGCGTTGGTAGCTGACCGGCCCGGCCCGGCAACAACTTATGCGCTGTTCAATCTTCAGGAGCGAGGTGAGCTTTTCGTCAGACCTGGAACCGAAGTCTATGAGGGTATGGTGATTGGCGAAAATGCCCGCGATGTCGATCTGGACGTTAATGTGGTCAAGGAGAAGAAGCTGACAAACATGCGCGCGTCTACGGCTGATGACGCGATGAGGCTGGTGCCCTTCCGCGAGCTGTCGCTAGAGCAGGCGCTTGAGTTTATTAGGGAAGACGAGCTGGTCGAGGTCACACCCGGTTCAATCCGAATGCGAAAAAGGGTTCTCGCTTCGAACCAGAGACCAAAGGGAAGGCCTGCAGAGGCGTAATTAGATTTTGGTTTCTGGTTTGTGGCTTCCGGTTAATCTATCTGCGTAATCTGCGTCATCTGCGGATAGATCTATGAAAGGACCCATCCACTGATTACGCAGATAACCAGAAACTAGAAACCAAAAACCGGCTTTTTATTTCGCGTAATATCCCTTGCGTGTTCGCACGGAAGCATCAGCGCGATTAACATTCACTCGGACGCGGCGGAAAGTCCCATCGCGCTCTGCATTAGTCGGATAATAACCTACGCTGTAAACTGTCCGAATTGCCGCAGCAATTTGCTTGTACACCCCAGACAGATCTCCAAACTTTTCGGCCTTGAAAACCTGTCCGCCGGTCACCTCACCAATTTTGTCCAGCTGATCGCGAGCGGTTGCATAGGCTTCCGATGAACTGTTTCCACGCTCGAAGACTTCCTCATACTCGGTGTCCAGATAGATCGGAAACACAATCACATCAGACTCTTCGAGCCGGTGCGCAAGCTGGTTGAATGACACGCGGGTTTGCATCGGATTGTAGCGATCCAGCGAGCTGTCCACTCCGTCGGTCATCACCACGATCGCGTTGCGCTGTCCACGAGTTCCTCGCAGCGTGTCCACAAGCGCAAACCACATAGCTTCGTAGAACGCAGTGCCGCCTTGAGATCGATCGATAGCCTTGATTCGCCGCTTGAGCTCTTCGCGATCACTGGTGAGGCTGGATACTACTCGAATCTCGTCGGTGAATGTCACCACCGCAATCTTATCCTGTGGGCCAAGCACATCCACAAACTTGAGTGCCGCGGACTTCACTATCTCCAGCTTGTCCTTGATCGAACCGGATAGATCGAGAGCAAGCACCAGGTTGAATGGGGCAGTTGTTGGTTGGAAGAACTCGATCCTTTGCGACTCGCCGTTCTCCGCCACAGTAAAATCTTCCTTCTTTAAATTAGGTAGAGCAATCCCGGAACGGTTCGTCACAGAGACCTGGAGGCTTACAAGCGCAGCCTTGAGAACGATTGCTTCCTCGTCTGCGTTGTTGGCTTTTGTTTCAGGCGCCGCGGAGTTGTCAGCGATCGGCGGTTCTTCACCACGGCTTCGGTTCAACACTGGCGGGCCGCTTTCGCGCGAACTTCGTGACGGCATCTCCTCATCAATTCGCGCAGACATCTCAGGACGACGACCCGCTCCTGGTGACGCCGGCTCATACGGCTGGTTGGATTGTCTGGTAGAAGCTGTGCCGCGGTTACCAGTGGAAGGTTCGGGGGCGTCTCGTTCGCTCTCTTCGCGCTGGTCAAAGACCGAGTTCGATTCACGTGTCGGTCCCGGTGGAGCGTTGGCCGGTATGATCCGTACTCTTAGGCCTGAGTTTCCGCCGCTCATGTTGTTCACTTGTCGATCTCTCTCCATGGGTCCAACTCGGGATTTGCTGGAACCGACATCCGAGCGGTCGCTCCCTCCGAGCCCAATGGAGCCATTTCCCCAATTGCCGTTCGCCGACCCGCTCGTTTTTCCAGAACCTGAACCCTTCTTGTGATGGGCATCCTGATCTTCTTCATCAGCAGCTTGATCGAAGACCGATTGATCGATAGATGAAGAGCGTTGAGGCGATCCGTTTGAAGGGATGATGCGAACGTTTAATCCGGAATTCCCGCTGTTGGTGTTTTGTTCACGGCGCGGGCGGTTATAAGGCCCGCTCTTGTAGGTGCTGCTCGACTCATTGCTGCTATCACTTCCGGCAAAGACCGTTGATCCGTTGCTCTGGACAGCCTGTCTGGTGTTGATTGAGTCGCGATCGTTATCCGATTGAACCTGGTCACGGCTCGCTTTTTGACCTCGATTCTGTGGTTGAGTGCCCGCTGAAGTAGCGGTCTCGAGCGATCCCGCCGCGCCAGATGCTGGCTGATTAACAGGTGCGGCGGCTAGTTCAGCTTTGGCTGCTTTAGCTTTTGAGGAGAGATTTGGTCCGGGGGCGAGGGTAATAACCCCATTAATGGAATTGAGGTTTACTGAAGAGACTCCGGTCCCGAGTTGACCCTGGAGGCTTGTTACGCCAACCTTCTCCACCGACGTCAGCGGCACTGTAGAACGCACCGAGCCAGTTGCGGAACGCATGGCGACTAATGCGTCATCATTTGCGGGAAGACGATAAGCTATATTTCCGCTGGTGGTCTCCACCACCGAGTTGGCAAAGCCGCCGATTATATCGACCGGCCAAACGCTGCCGGTAAGCTGCAGCTTTGCGGTGTTCGGAATGTAGATCGTCAGGTCAATACGTTCGGTTCCTGGCCTCGATTGTATGATGACCGAGTTCCCCGCTCCCATTAAGATCAATTCACCAGGTGACAGAGTGGCGCCGTTGCTCTTTTTTTCGGCGACGACGCGAACGGTTTGGGAATCCCAGCCCTCAACTCGCGTGGAGCCGCGTGAGTTCTCGACCACTACTTCACCATTGGGCTTCAAAGAGAAGCTCTCTACTCGAGTCGCGCTGCCTTGAGCGCGAGCAGTTGCCGATGTAGTGATCATCAGGAGTGCAAACAGAATAAACGAATAAACGCGAACAGCGCGTTCGGTGATGGGGGCTAAAGCCTTCATTTGTACCTCCGCTAAGCGTATCTCCAGAGCAAGAAAGTAATCTCGGTTACAACGTTAAAAACCGTCGTTCACCGCAAATCAAGGGACGATGGCTCGATTCTGATACAAGCGCGATAACGAGTCAAACGAAGTTTAGATCACCCATTTGGGTATGCTTTAGCGAACAAAATAAAGAAGGGGGAAATAGGGGTTTGGGGGTGGGGATTGGGGGTTGGGGATTGGGGGTTGGGGATTGGAAGTTGGCCGTTAGGGTTGGGAGTTGGGGTTTGGAGTCGGGGATTACGGCGTTGTGGATTGCCTAATCCCCAACCCCTAACCCCCAACACCTAATTCGACGCACGAGTCGAGCCGCCGGGCTTGGCGTTGTAGCCACGTCGATGACGAACAGCAATGTCATCCCTTCCCTTCACACTGACGCGAACGGCCCGATAGCCTCCGTTTGAAACCGGGTTCGTCGGGTAGTAGCTGATCACATACACGTGCCGCAACTCCTCGGCGATGCGGTTGGCCACTCTGCTCATATCACCGATCTTCTCAGCATCGTACACAGGACCGCCTCCCGCCGCGGTAATGTCTGCCATGAAGTCTCCGCCGTTACCGCGTCTGTGCGGCCATTGCTGTGTGGTCGCCGCTGACCCGGGTGAATTGGGGTCGGTGAGAAAGAAAGGTCCTCGGCGTCGCCTTGGCATCGGCCACGGAATCGGCAGAGGCAAGGGTAAAGGCAATGGGAGCTGGATCCCCGGACCAGGATTCCTGGGCCACGGGACGCCGCGGCCTCCGCCTCCCATCTGCACGCCAGTTCCCGGATAGCGTAAGCCGTAAACCAACACATCGGACTCGGTCACAAGATGAATCGCATCATCATAGCTTGCGTGACTGCTGGTTGTGTCCTCGCCATCCGAAAAGAGGATCAGAGCCTTCCTGCCTTCGACATTCCGCAGTTTACGTTCCACCGTTTCGTACACTGCATCGAAAACGCTGGTGCCCGATCCGGTATTTGCTCGTCTGATTGCAAATTCAAGTTCTCGGTGGTCGTTGGTGAACTCGCTCAAGTAATGAATATGACGATCAAACGATACAATCATTACGCGATCTTGTGCGCGGAGCTGGCGGACAAAAGCGATCGCCGCCTCGTGTATATCCTCAACGCTCCCCATCACGCTTGGACTCACGTCGAGCAGCAGCACAACGCTGAACGGGACCTCTTCGGTGCCGAAATTCGCGATAGTCTGTTGTACGCCATCTTCGAAGAGGAGAAAATCCTTCGCGGTCAGTTGAGGCACATAGCGTCCTGCTCGATCGCTTACCAGAATCGGCAAATTCACAAGCGTCGACT
Organism: Blastocatellia bacterium; assembly: GCA_035258805.1. GTDB lineage: Bacteria > Acidobacteriota > Blastocatellia > UBA7656 > UBA7656 > Onstottus_A. Next base: position 30,604 of record DATFWY010000002.1, read on the forward strand.
CAAGCTTGATGACGTCCTCATCACCAGATTGCTGCTGGCTGGGCTTGGATCCCGATCCGGTCTGTGATCTGCCGTCATCCCGCGACTGCGAGTCGGATGGTCGGCGCAGGACGGGCGGGCCCGGATCCTGGTTTGGATCGCCGCTCGTACGAGAATCAGTAGGGCGCCGCAGGACGGGCGGCGGTCCTGAACTTTTATCATTTCGGCCCGGATCGCTTACCCCGCTAGAGGGATCTGACGACCTGTCACGCTGTGTGCCGCCCGAGTTTGACGGTGGCCGCGAGTACCCTGAGTTATCGCCGCTGGTATTCGAATCGCTCGGCTGTTTCCGCGGATCCGATGGTTGACTGCGTGCCGGCGGATTCGCTGGTTGGTTGCGCGTATTAATCGGCGGTCGATCGAATGGCGGAGGCTCGCGGCGCTGTTGAGTGGAGTCACTCTGTTGGGGTGCGGGAGAGCCCGGCGGCGAGCTGTCATTTGCAGGCTGTTCCGGTGCAAACCGCTGTTGCAGGGAACTTGCCTGGATCGGTGAAAGGCTGGCGTCCGCAAACCGGGCTTGCTGGGAGGAAGATTGAGCCGATGATGAGTTTGAATCCTCCTGCAAGGAAGTCTGCGGCTTATCCTGTTCTGCCGCTTTTTCCTGATTCTGCTCCGACCTTACGACGGGGTCGCCGTTTCTGCTTCGGCGAGGCTTCGAGGAGCTCGCGCTTTGGGCATCGCCGGCATATACGTCAGAGGCGCTTGGGAGGGCTGAGATCAGGAGAATCGCCGTCAAGGCTGCGGCAAGCGACGCGCGTACAGCTTTGAACTTCATTTGTGGAACTCCGCGGTTGATTGTAAGCGTGAGCGGCTCGCTTTTGCAATTGTCGGGCGTCTGATCAGCGTGATGGTTCGGCCGTGTCGGAGCCTCGCTAGTCAAACCCCTGGAGATTTGGATGTTTCGAGATTCGCCAGGAGTAGCCCGTGGAAAAAAATTTTTTTTATTTCTGGGGCGCACAATGTGGCTCCCGCCACGTAGTAACGAATTTATTCGTTTCGTAGGCTTGTTTTGTACTCGTTTTTACGAGGCAAATGAATCGTCACTAAACTGAGAAGAACGAAGGCCGCTCCCGGATACCATCGGGCCAAAAACTCACCGATTGTGTCTCCCGGTAGCCGGCCGTCCAGGATCTCCCAAACGAGCTAAAACTCAACACCCATAGAATTATTCCGGCCAGACTCAGACAAAAGTTGCATTTTCTTGGTGGAAATTTTAGACGTCTGTATAATGCGTTCGATGTCGAGTTTGGGAATAACACTTAGAAAAACCATCGCACTCATGTTGCCGGTGAGCATTTTATGGCTCTCGATCGCTTGCATATCAATTTGCACAAAGGAGAGCATCGAACACAGCGCGATAGCTAATCACCTTTCTGAGCTTAATGAGAAATCTGATTGTAACGGGTGTCTGCTCGGCGCGGTCCCAAAAGCGACCGTCCCCTTAAGATCCGCCTTTCAGATTGATCTTCAGCTTCAGATCTCCGCTTCGCCTTCGATTAGTATCGCGTACTCATCAGCCGAGGAGTACAAAGCAGCCAATAATCACGACGATTCTCCCGTTTCACCTCCTCCGCTCACGCGTCTGCCAATGCTTCGAATCTAGATCCGGCCTATCTTTCCAACCACTCTCAATGCGCGCATTGAGTCGCAGCACGTGACTCACTCGAGCGACTCTTCGTCAAGCAGCCATACTCAGGAGTGTATTGATGAATTCATCTCTCTTGTTCGTTTTGATGTTAATAGTGCCGAGTTTTGTACAGCAGAAGAACAGCGTAACGATAACCGTACGGAATGAGGAGGGTCGCCAACCAATTGCAGACGCGACAGTGAGTATCAAAGACACCGACATTCTGCGAAGACCGGCAGTTCCGGAACAATTCGCTTGACCGGCATTCCCGACGACCAACAGATCATCGAAGTCTTTTCTCCAGGTTACGAACCCAAAACTCTCGTGCTGTCTTTTCCCGTTGAGAACAATCTCGAACAGGTGATTCTCCTGCGGGTCAACAACGAACTGGGAGAGGTGACGATCGCATCAACAACCCGGATCAGCCGCGAGATCGATGCCGTACCTACGAGAGTGGAAGCAATAAACGAGGAAGAGATTGACGAAAAGATCAATATGCGACCGGCCAATGTATCAATGGTTCTTAATGAAAGCACCGTGATAAAAGTTCAGCAGACTTCCGCCACCTCGAATACGCAGAGCATTAGGATTCAAGGACTGGATCGCAGATACACGCAAATCCTAAAAGACGGATTTCCCGCGTTCGGCGGCTTTTCGGGCAGCTTGAGCGTTTTGGATATCCCACCGCTTGATTTGAAACAGGTTGAAATCATCAAAGGGCCCTCCGCTACGTTTTACGGAGCGGGCGCAATCGCCGGCGTAGTGAATTTCATAAGCAAGGAACCACAGGAGAAGCGGGTGACGTCGCTGATCCTCAATCAAACCACAGCTCTTGGCACTGACTTCGCGCTGTTCGACTCACAGGCGTTCCGACGGATCGGCTATACCTTCCTGGGCTCTTTTAACTACCAGCGTGAATATGATGTAGACGATGATGATTTTACGGAATTGCCAAGAACGTATTCATTCAATGTAAATCCTCGATTGTTTTATCGGCTCTCCGATAGAACGCGATTGACTGTTGGCAACTCGACCTCTTACCAGCGGCGTCTTGGTGGCGATGTATTCGTAATTCGCGGTGATGAGGATGACTTCCATCGATATTTTGAAACTGACAAATCAGCTCGGAATATCACCACGCTCCATTTTGATCACGAGCTTGATGGTGGTCGAAAAATTCTCGTCAAACAGAGCTTCGCTTTCTTCAAGCGAAGAAGCCAGATTCCGGATTACGTATTCCAAGGCACTCAAACAAATTCCTATACTGATGTTTCTTACTTCCTGCCGGTCCACGATCACCTGCTGGTGCTCGGCTTAAATGCCTCGCACGACCAATTCACAGAGAAGCCTGCAGTGCAAACTGCAATCCGTCGCGATGAGACCCGCACAACCTTTGGGACATACATCCAGGACAGCTTCGCCGTCGCGCCGAAGCTGTCCTTGGAAGCGGATTTTAGAATCGACTATCTAAAGGATTATGGTGCCTTCGCCCTGCCGCGCGTGTCTATGCTGTACACCTTCAATGATCATTTGACGAGTCGTTTCAGCGTTGGGTTGGGTTATAAGGCGCCAAGCAGCTTTACCGAAGAGGCGGAGATGGTTCTCTTCCAGAATGTGCTTCCCATCGGCAATCGTCTCAAAGCTGAGCGCAGCCGAGGTGGGACGTTCGATGTGAATTACAAAACCTCGATAGGAGAGAAGATCTCCTTTTCGTTAAATCAGATGTTCTTTTACACAAGGATAGGAAGTCCACTGATACTCGAAGAGATTGCCGGAGACTTCCTAAGCTTCAGGAATGCAGACCGTCCGATCCGGAGCGCCGGTTTCGAAACGAACGCGCGTTTTGTTTACGGAAGGGTGAAGTTATTTTCGGGATATACATTCACCGATGCGAAAGCGCGATATCTCGCCGGCGATCAAACGCTTCCATTGGTTCCAAGGAGCAGATCAAATTCCACCCTGCTGTTTGAGAGAGAAGGAGCCTTCAAAGCTGGCTTAGAAGCCTATTACAGCAGCAGCCAGCTCCTGAGCACAGGATTCAAGACGCCATCATTCTGGGTGTATGGGATCTTCGGCGAGAAGACGTTCGGCAAGTTAACTGTTTTTATCAACGCCGAGAATCTCGGAGACACGCGCCAGGGTAAGTTCAGTCCGGTAGTCTTCCCGCCACATCAAACCCCGACCTTCAGTGAGATTTATACACATACCGAGGGACGCATCTTTAACGGAGGAATAAAGATCAACTTTTGATTGCGAACTATCGCCGAACCGCGCGCGGGCTCGGTTTGCCGTATTGCAGTTGTACCTTCACTAAGACGGGATCAGCAGCGGTGGCGCCCGGCCGATAGTATAAAGTCTGAGGTGCAGGCTCCTCTTCGGTTAGGGAGCGCGTAGCATCCGCGCCTGCATCTCTCTCGCTCTTCGTCCACGATGAACCCTCACTGTTCTCCATGTCCAGCCGGCCAATGCTGTTTCCCCATGATTTTTCCCACAGCGCAACCTTATCAGCAGCAAGATTCTGTGCCCTCTCGCTAATCTCCACATCGGAGAGGGGCGCGGGGGTTACCAGAACGATGAGATTCTCACCAACGTTGTCTGCTCGACTCTTCCGCATAGTGAAGAAAGGAGGACTGTCCTCCTGTGATGGAATTTCGATGATTCGACCGGCTTTCACGCTGTTATCACCGCCTCGAGTACGGGTCGTCGGGAAAATAAGGACTGCGTCACCGACCGTGCCGTTGGCATATCTCTCTCGATCGATGACATAAAGGTATCCGGTGCGCGCAGCTTCGATGCTGAACCGCACCCGGTCACCCTCATTCAATTTTGCATCGGCCGATACGCGCTCCGGCACAAGCTCTGTAGCGCCAGCCTGTTCGTGGACGATTATCCTTTCTGCTGATTCCGCTGATCGAGCGGGGCGAAGGCGCCAAATCGTTACGCCGATCACCGTATCCGGGGACACTCCTTCAACAGGAACGTTTGGGGTGGCTATCTTGTATGAGCGTTTGACTGACTTTCTTTCCGGCGCGGGACCGGCGGGCTTCTTGATATAGGCCGTATCCCACAGGTGCCGGGTCGGACCTTCATCCTGGGTGTACGAAACAGCAGTGGATAGCAAACCAGCACAACAAAACCCCGCCAGCATCAATGCGAACCTGCGTTCAAACGCAATTCGCAGCACCTGGTGAATTATCAATAAAAACATGTGAGGTGGCTTAATCATCTATTCCTATACTCTACTTTCGAAACGTACACTCCAACGAAGGACTGAAATTTAGCCCTTATGAGAATGTACCGAAATCCGACCGTTGAATCCCTCAACTTTCTTTTCGGGGAATTCAGCGCCATTCGCCTTGCATTGTGAACGCGGCCCAATAATACGGCGATTGCCATTGCTTTTGCTTCCACATCTCCACTTGAGCTGCCCGAAGAGCCGCAGCGGGCCGTTGGCCCCCGCTTTAGCATCTTTTCATAGAACTTCGCCATTAACTCCGCCGTTGCTTGATCGTTTACGTTCCACAGGCTAACCACTACTCTGGCTGCGCCTGCGTTCGGTGACAGAAGTTGTCGGTCGATAGCAGTGTCCGCCGTCGCAGGGCCTCGGGTTACCAAGCGTTGCAATTTGAGAATCCGGGTCATATTCAACAGTGGGACCCAAATATCGCTTCTGATTTGGCTTCTCTTGTCTAAATGCAGAAGCCACCGTTTGCACTGACTGAATCGAAGCAATTCCGGTGAGAAATCGCAAGAAAATGGAGACAGCAGCAGATTTCATAACAAAACCGGGCATTAATGGACCAAACGCCAAAGGGTATTGTTTTCAGAGATTCAACCGCGTCAAACCAGCCTGTTACGAAGGGCCTTTGACACCGCCTCGGTCTTGGAATGGACTTGCAGCTTCTCATAGATGCTGCGCAGATGAAACGACACTGTATGCACCGTTACACCCAGTTCAGCCGCCGCCGTCTTGTAGTTGTAGCCTTCGACCAGCAGCTTGAGCAGGCGCGTCTCATTTGGCTTAAGATCGTAATCGGCGCGCTCAGGCGGCCGAATCTCGCGAAACAGGAGAATCACGCGCCGTGCCACCTCCGGCGACATCGGCGCGCCCCCGGCAACTGCTTCTCTCAGGCTATCGAGCAGTCGAGCCGGAGGCGTCTTCTTGAGTAAATATCCCGAAGCCCCGGCACACATCGCATCGAAGATTCGTTCATCATCGTCATAAATCGTGAGCATAAGCAGCAGAAGTTTGGGATAGCGTTCCCGCAGAATTGCGAGGCCCTCGATTCCGCTCATCCCGGGCAGCCCAATATCCACCAGCGCAACATCCGGGAGCTCAGCCTCAATCTTGTCCAGCGCCTCTTCCATCGTGCGATAAGCGCCGCTGCACTGAAATCCGTCGGTGCCGCCGATGAGCGCCGCCAACCCATCACGGATTTCTCGACGGTCTTCGATGATGGCGACTCTGATTGTAGTCTGCCCTTGTCCGTTCATAGCTGTCTCGCTCCGACTTTGCTCCTTCGTAATAGACAATACTTGCTTACTTAGCGCCGGACTAGTGACTGTAACGGGAAAATCGATAGTCCTGTAAGGGTGGCCCTCCGTGGCCGCCCCCTTTAGATAACCCCAATCGCGGCAAGAAGGGGCGGCCACGGAGGGCCACCCTTACAGGACTGACTCCATAGGCTGCTTGCGATATCACTGTTACGGTTCACTCGACCCCTTGCAACCTTAGGCTGTGAAATAATCTGAGCCCGCTGCCTGCGTCGCCCCTTGATCGATCGGCGCTCGAAGCGTAATGCAGGTGCCCTCGCCCGGCGCCGATCGCATTTGCAATTCGCCCTGAATCCCATTAGCCCGCTCCCGCATACTCATCAGTCCGTGGCCATCGCTCCCGTCGTTCGAATCGAACCCCACGCCGTTGTCGCTGACCTTCAACTCCAGATAGTCTGCTTCAAGCCCCAATTCAATCGTCGCCTCGGTGCAGCGCGAATGGCGAATCAAGTTGTTGAGGCTCTCTTTGAATATAAGAAAGACTTCGCGCCGAATGTTGGCGCTGAGCCTGACATCCTGGCCCATGTCCGGAGCCCTAAATTGAAAAGCAATGTTGCGGGCTGTGAGACTCTCGCTGGCAAACAGCCGCATCCGCTGCACCAGGTCCCGCAAGTGATCTTTCTGGGGATTGATCGCCCAAACGATATCGCTCATCGAATCCACCAACTCGCGCGAAGTGCTTGCGATTTGTTGAAGCGGCTCGCTCACTGCGGACTTGCGTGGACCAACGCGCCTGCTGACAAGTTCGCTGAGAATCGATATTTGAGTGAGGCTCGAGCCGATATCGTCGTGTAGATCGATCGCGATGCGTCGTCGCACTCGTTCAAGTTCCACAAGTCGCTCTTCCCGGCTCCGTCGCAAGGCCTCCTCTGCTCGCTTGCGCTCGGTCATGTCGCGCACGATGCCGGTGAACAGACGCTGGCCGTTCCGGGCAAATTCACCAAAAGAGATTTCTAACGGGATTTCGCGGCCGCTCTTGTGCCGGCCAGGCAACTCAATCGCAAGCCAGTTGAGATGGCGGTTGCCAGTTGCGAGATATCGATTCATCCCTGCCTCGTGCAGGTGGCGCAAATAATCCGGCATTAGAATAGTCAGGTTCGCGCCCTGCATCTCTGCCAGCGTGTAACCGAATACATTCTCCGCTGCCGGATTAACAAAGATGATCGTGCTCGCTTCATCAATAGTAATGATGGCATCCGAAGCCGTCTCAGCCAGGGTTCGAAATCGCGTCTCGCTTTCACGCAACGCTTCTTCCGCCCATTTGCGCTCGATTAAGCGCCCAAGGTGGCTGCCGATCGCCGACATCATACGAATCTGATCAGAATCCGGCTCGCGCTGCTCGCGAGTGAAGAATTCCATCACTCCGATGACCCGCCCGCGGAGCAATACGGGAAACCCAAAGCCGCTCCGTAAGCCTTCTTTGATGGCGATTGCTATTCGTGGAAAATTCGAATCCTGCGCCAGATCTTGAATCCAGTGCGCCTGACCACTAGCGAGGACGCGTCCCGGCAGGCCCTCCCCCGGAACAAATGTGCGCTCTCGAGTAAGCGCTTCAAACTCAGGCGCTATCACATCCGGTACGTGCCAGACAGTGAGACATCGCAATGCCTGGGCGGGCTGCACGACATTCCAGATCGCTCCCATTTCCCATCCCAGGCTCTCACAAATCAGCTGCAATACCTTGGGCGCTGCTTCCGTAGGCGCACCGGACTCTGCCACTGTGCGAGTGATGGAATACTCAAGCTCCAACGCCTGATTGGCTCGGTGTAGTTCCGCGTCCTGCTCGGTAAGCGCGCTGGTCAGCTTCTGAGACTCCGCTAATGCTGCGGCCAGTTCCTTCACTCGAGCGGCCCGGTATCGATCAAACCCAACCACCGCTGACACAATGAATATCGTCGCAAGCCCTACGAACCACCAGCGTTGCCAAACGGGAGGCAGTATCCTGAAGTTGACCGTGGCCGGTGACTCACTTAAGACGCCATCGGGTCGCACCGCGCGAACCAGGAAACGATACACTCCTGGCCCAAGACTGATCACATGCGTGCGTTGCTCGCTGGGCGTACTCCAATCCTGATCCGCGCCTTCGAGCTTGTGTTGATATTGGAGCGGTTCGCCGACTGAACTGAGCCCAAAGAAATCTATCTGAACGCGTTTCTGACCGGGCCCCAACTCCAACTGGCTGACTTCATTCTGGCCAAAATCGGAGACAGGATAAGGTTCACCATCGATTTGCAGACCGTCGATCAAAACCGCCGGCGGTGACTCGTTGGTATCGGGCCCGGGCATCAATCGAACGAGCCCTCTCGATCTGCCGAACCCGAACCATAATCTGCCCTGCAGATCGCGGAAACCAACATAAGGGTTAGTGGTTGGAAGACCATCTGCAGTAGTATAACTTTTGATACGCCCGGTTGAGGGATCCAGCCGGTCAACTCCTCTCGGCGTTGCAACATAGATCCTGCCGTCTCTGTCGTCGGTGAGTGCAAAACCTAAGCTGTCCGAAATTTCCGTTCGAGGCAAAAAAGTAGTGAACCTGGGTCGTCCTGCCTGGAGATCTTCAATTCGCGCCAAGCCGCGCGAAACCGTCGCCCACAGACTTCCCTGCGAATCCAAATGCAGCGACTTAATTTGTCCTGCCGGCAAACCGTCAGAGGATTCGAAGAGAGAGAAACGGCCCTCCGCATAACGAGCCAAGCCGCCTTCGCGAAAACCGATCCAGACCTGACCAGCCTTGTCCTGCTGAAAACAAAAAGCGGCGTTGAAAGGTCGAAGACCATCTCGATCTGAATAACGCTGAAACTTGCCGCTGGCGCGATCCCATCGCGTAAGGATTTCGTGACTCGGGGCGAAGGTAGCGATCCACAGATCGCCTCGCAGGTCTTCAAATAAGTATGTCACGTCGTCGTTGACGAGCCCGTCACGAGCTGAGTAGAAAGCTTTTGGCTCGGCGCGAGCGAGTTGCTCGATCCGCTCCGTCCTGGGAAAACGATACAGTCCTTCGGGTGTACCAACCCACCACTCCCCTGATCGATCCCTGATTATCTGCCGATACGATCGCCACATCGAATCTGTAATCCGGCCGGGCAGATTCAGCCGTACACTGGTGAAGCGCAATCCATCCGCGCGCTCCTCAACCCGATTCACATGCCATCCCGAAGTAATCACATACCACTCGCTCATATTACCTTCGAGAATAGACCCTACAGTGTCGTTCTCCAGACCATCACTGGCTGTGTAAGTCACAAAGCCATGTCGGACCAGCCTCATGACGCCGCTTCCGACAATGCCGATCCAAAGATTTCCATCGCGGTCCTCGAGCAGCTCGCCGGTTTCTACGCTGTTGCCGCTGAGACCATTGGCAGTCGTGTAACGGCGGAACCGGTGCCCGTCGAACTCGACAAGCCCCTGATCGCTCCCGATCCAAAAGCGCCCATCAGATGATTGGCAAAAAGCGCGCGCTATAGTTTGATAGCGTCTTGCCTCACCCGACGAGACTGGCATAGTTACGGTTCCATCAGGACCTCCTCCTGGCTGCAGCCGTTCCCATGGATTAATTGAGTGATGATTGACGGACGACTTCTCTGAATTTATTCCCGCGGCGGGTACGGGTTTGAAAACGATAAGCCACGACTCGTGACCGATCCACAAGCGTCCTTCGCGGTCGAATCGCAGGACCAGGATCATATCCCTGCCCGACCGCAACGGCTGCACTGAATAATGCTGCGTGCGACCGTCGGGAAGGCGGCGCACGAGACCATACTTAGTGCCGATCCATAAGCTTCCTTCGCCGTCTTCAGCAAAGGACCAAACCTGTATGTCGCTGTCCGCAAGAGACGGGATGCCCAGCGAAACTGGAAGAAATTCTGTCCCTCCATTTGCGGCATCAAGTTCAAACAGTCCCGCATCCGTGCCGGCCCAGATGTGACCTCCAAGGTCTTCAAAGAGTACGTTCACACGGTTTGTGGCTGGGCTTTCTCCCACTCGATATGGCTTGAAGCGGGAGTTGGCCTCATCTGGCAGGCGGGCCCCGGGTTTGCCGTTTCCGACCAAGGGCCGCATCTGAAAGACACCACCACCATTTGTAGCGACCCAGTACGTGCCCTGACGCGTCTGGATCAAATCGCTTGCGGTCGGAACTGATAGCCCTTCCCTTAAGCCGTAATGCGTGAAGTGTTGGCCATCGAAGCGGCTGACGCCTCGCTCGGTACCGAACCACAGGAACCCGCTCGAATCCTGTTTGATGCATCTTACGTAGTCGACCGGAAGGCCTTCGGCGACCCGGTAGGATTTGAGAGGCAATTGCTCGGCGTGACCCATTATCGCTGCGGTGGTGAGAAGCCCGAACACAGAGGTAAGGAGAGGCCAAACCGGATTCCGTTTGCCCTGACCGGCAGACATTGCCGCTTCTCCTTGCGGCGGCACCCTCTTAACAAGCCGCCATCGAGCTGCTGTAAGTGACCTGCGAGGACTGGAAACAGTGACCGGCCCCTATTCTGTCATGAATCTCACCAGCTGGCGAAGCCGAACAGGGCCATAAGAACGCGCGGGTATGACTAGACGCGGGACTTACTTGCTCAGACGCCGATTCCCTGACGGGCATTCGAGGAGACAATTCCCGCCGGACCCTGCCGATGCCGGCGGAGAAACTGTCTGTCGCCCTCGTCCAGGAGGGACGGATGAAGGTTCCGTGAATGTTTCAGCCCGTCCCGAGGGAGTCACGCAACCCACCGGTTCGCCTCCGGCGATTCAATCGCCGGGCGCTCCCGACGCGTTCCCTCAGGACGATATGAACGAGCCTTCATCTGGCTCAGGGATGTGCGTCCAGCAATCCCCTTCAAAGAAGCAAGTCCCGCTTCTGGTCACACCCGCGCCTTGTCACTCTGATGCATTCTTCATTCGGGCGGTCCTGTTGTAATCCCCGACATAAGCCTTACCGGTCAATCCGAAGTCGGTCACCGCCAGGATTACCATTTCAGTATTGCCGCTGTTCTGCGATTGGTGCATCGCCCATCGAGGAACAAAGACAACGTCTCCGGCCTTCACCTCGACCACGCTGTTGTCAACTAATATCCTGCCTTCGCCGGACATGATGTAGAAAATGGTTTCGTGGGCGTGCCGGTGATTTTCGTTATATTTGCCGGCTGGAATCCTCACTATTCTTGAGTCGAGCGTCTCAGTCTTGAGGGGCAGCCTTTCAACCTCAAATTGAATATTCAATCTCTCATTGGTGTTGTTGTAGAGGGGTATTACCCGGCTGCCCCTCCGCCAGAACAGTTTTGAGGGATCTGGCGTTCGTGGAGCAAGAGACTCTCGGGCATGAATACGGTCTAAGAGGCCTTTCAGCCGTCTTTGACGCAAGCACTCATAGAGGTTCTCGAAAAAGCGTGAGCGCAGCGACAGAGCGTGATCCATCGCCTGCACACAGTTGTTGAACCAATCCGGCTCATCGGAATACGAGAGCATCATTTGTTCGAGCGTTATGGCGTGCTCGTCGTCGCATTCCATGTGGATGTGGAAGAACTCGAGCTCGCTGTTTTCGATACCCGCTTTGTGCATACCCTCAACGAAGATCAAGTACATTCTCGCGACGATGCCTTCGGTTCCCAGCGACAAGAACGCGCTTCCGGACATTGGATGAGATTTCAAACAGAAGTCCAGATACTCTCGTGTGAAATAGTGCGTAGAATCCAGGTACTCGATGTCATCGAGATTGATCGAGAGAGCGTCTCGCAGGAATTTGCGGAACAGCTCGGCGTGGCGCTTGTCGGGATCTGCGCCCCCGCCTTCCTCCCAAAGGTTTTCTGACAGCCGGGAGCGGTAATAGTCATTGTTGCTGTTAGCCATGAGTGCAGCGATGTAGCGCGTAAAGTTCTTCGAGTACAGGTAATACTGCGAGAAGATGAACTGAAAATCCTCGAATGACAGATGGCCGTGTTGGCAGGCTCGGAACAACCGATTGTTCCAGAAATGATGCTGAGCCTGCAGCTCGTGAAACCGGCGCAGGGATTTAACATTTGGATCAATTGCTTCAAGCTTTGCTGCATCGAGCTTTGCAGTAACTGCTTCGTAAGCTTGAACATTGGTAAGAACGGGCGGAATGTGTTTCGGAGCGATTGCGAAGTTTGTGGACATCATCTCCCTCCATAAGATCCAAGTCTCAGGGCAACGAGGTGAGGAGGTTGTGTTATACGCGATGTCGGTTTTGCAGTCACCACGTAGGTATGTAGGAATTTCACCGAGTGGTAACTGCCGATAAGATTTGGATTAAGGGGCGGGCAAAATGGGCTGGTTTTTATGGTTGGTGCTAGTGGCTAGCGATTCGCACTGACCCACTACTCAGTTGTGTAGTAATTGTCTCATTACTTCATAAAGGTAAGGCTTTTTCCACGCGATTTTGGCTCTGCGACTTTGCGGTTTTGCGAATCTGCGCCTTTGCGCGCGCAGACTCAACGCAGAGACGCAAAGGCGCAAAGCCGGAGAGGGAGCACACTTGCCAATCTCGGCTATCTCCAATTGCCGATAAGAATAAACGGCGCCCAGTAGTACGGATGCGCATACGGTTTTTTTGGATCAGTGGTAAAGCGCGGCTTGTTGGAAGTCGTTGATGATTCGTCCTCGTGGGTGATCTTGCGATCCGTGAGCGTTGCCGCCGGCTCGATGGTGATATCGCCGCGAAGCAATTTCAATTGTGCCTCGCGGAGCGCTTCGGCTTTAGTTGTGTTCGACTTGGCTTCGCGCAATCGATAGAACTCCTGCATCAAGACCTTGGTGCTGCGGTCAGCGACTGGCCATAAACTAGCGACCACCGCCTTTGCACCCTGACGCTGCGCCAGCACCGCGAAGCCTTCAACCTCTTTTCCGTTCGCCCCACTGCCTCCAGTCGCGGTGTTGCAAGCCGACAGCGTCAGCAGTTCAACTCCGCCAAACAGATTCGGTAATGTTTTGATCTGTGCGAGGCTCAGGAAACTACCGTCTCCCAGCAACAACGCCGAGCTGGTCTCGTCGCCTGGCTGGAACTGGAAATGTGATGCGACATGCACGACAGGCGGCCGCTGTCGCAGAGCCGTCAGCATCGCCTCCTGAGTAAACTGTTCGTCGAGTTTGATTGTGCCGGGCAACACGCCGGCTTTCGCGCCGCCGCTATTCTCGGTACCTTCTCGAATCACACCGTGCATCTCTTCCAACACGCCTGGCAAAGCGGGAATGCGCTCGCCATGCGCTTTGGTTACGCCCAGCCCAAGCGCGGTCCATTGTCTGCTCGGCACATCCTTCAACCGCGCCTGACTCGCCGGCGTGAAGACCGCATTGCGATACTTCTCGATCAGATACTGCTTGCCGTCGTGCAATGCCGCGACCGGTAGATAGCGCAACACGCCATCCAAAGACCACATCAATGTCTCAGCTTTGGCGGCCTTGAGGTCTTTCGCCACTGGCCCGAGTAGAATCCTGTAAAGTTCCTGTGCAAGCGGCAGAGGATCGTACTTAGGGTTTTGCAACACCTCGCGAAATTCGAGGACCTTTCGATTCAGGTCGGCCGCTTTGATGGGATACTCATAGCCCTTTTGGAAGTCAGACGTGGTCAGGATGACGCGATACTTGTCGGCGCCGACTAACGTGTAGAGGGCGACCGCGCCCTTCCCCAATTCGCGCAGGTCTTCCATCAGACCTTGCGACTCGCGCATCGCATAGATCTTCGAGCCTGTGTCCGACGATGATCCTACCTCTGATTCCAGGCTAGAGAGAAAGCTTTGAAATGCGTTACCGGCGACCACCAGGTCTGCATCGATCCTGACCAACCGCTGCTCTTCTTCTGGAGTGCGGGTCTTTCTTTCGATCAGCGTTCCGCGTTCGACGCCAAGCTCAGCAACGCGGTCAGCGATCTCGCGATAGCGCTTCTCGAGAGTCTGCTCCTCGGGCGTGAGTGTTGCTTTCAGTGTTTTGGGAGAATTGCCCTCATCGCGCCGAACGAACTCGAAATACTCTTCTTCCTTGAGCATGCGAATGACCTGTTCGGCTTCGGGCAAGCGGCCCTGCGAGATGAGCAAGTCTGCCAGCGTGCGGTAGACGTCTTCCTTTGATTTGACGAAGGCCTGCTGAGATTCTCTTTCGAGGCTGGTTATCTCGCTGCGGATTTCCTGATATAGGTTCACGGCCTGCTTGCCGAAGAAGACTGCGAGGGTTGGCTTGTTCTGGGCCTGCCAGTCACGCATGAGGCTCTGCAGCGTTTTTCCTTCCAGGTTCCGGTTCCTGATCTGACGGGCGAGACGGAGGGCTTGCTCATGGTGGGACGTGGCCTCTGGGTATTGCGCGTGTCCGCGCAATGCGTCGCCAAGAGCGCGGAGACAGCCGGTTTCAGCACCCAGGTTCTTCGTTTCGCGGACAATCACCAAGGCCTGTCGCAGATATTCGACCGCTTTATCATTGCGACCCAGTAACTGATATGTCTCACCTATGTTGCCCAGGACGCTTCCTTCCTGACCACGGATCTTGTTTTCCCGCGCGACGACAAGTGCCTGCTCGTAAAATTCAATGGCCTTTTCATATTTCCCAAGATCCTGGTTTGCATTAGCGAGCCCGTTGAGATTGTTCGAAGTGCGGAAGTGATTCTTGAAGTCACGGTTGATCGGCAGCGCCAGTTCGAAATACTCAATCGCTTTCTCTGAGCGGCCTAGTAGAGCATATGCATTGGCCAAAGGACCGAGCACATTTGCTTCACCCTGCCGATCATTAATCTCGCGATAAATCGGTAGAGCTTGCTCATAACACTCAACCGCCTTATCAAGACGAGTCATCACCGAAAACAAACCTCCCATATTTGCGAGAACCAGCGCTTCGTCCTGTCTGGCTTTCAGTCCCCGAAGTACTGCAAGCGCTTGCCCGTAATTATCGACAGCTTTCTCATAACGAAGAAGATTCCTATAGTAGTTGGCCAGGTTCTGGAGGGCGATCGCCTCGCTATACCGATCCTTCAACTCACGCACAATGGACAGATACTGTTCGCCGTTCTCAGCGGCCCTGTCATACTGCTTGAGGAGATTGTAGGCTGACGCCAGCGTATTAATCGCTTGGCTCTCATCGTAGCGATTCTTAACTTCACGGGCGATGGCCAACGCCTCCTGAGAATATCCAATCGCTTTGTCAGGTCGATTAAGGCGATTGTTGATCCACCCTATCCCGCTTAGACTCCTTCCTTCCTCCCTCCGGTTCTTGAGCTCGCGGTTGATCGTCAAGGCCGCTTGAAACGATTCCAGTGCCTTGTCATAACGACTCATCCGTTCGTAAGTCCACGCGACATCAAATAGGCTCGCAGCTTCTCCGCGGCGGTCTTTGAGCTCGCGACGAATCGCCAGGACCTGCTGATAGCACTCAACCGCTTTGTCATAGCGGCTTAGCCCGCCGTAGGCATTCCCCATATTATTGAGCACTGTTGCTTCGACTGCGCGTACCTTCTCTTCACGCACCAGCGCAAGCGCTTGTTCGTATCGTTCAATCGCCTTATCGAATTGGCGAGTTCCATAGTTAGCAACACCAACGGAGTTGAGCGCCAAGCCCTGCCAATAACGATCATCCAAGTCTCGCCATAGCGTTAGCGACTGCCCGAGCTTATCAGTCAGTTGCGGGTCGGTATATTTTCCTTGCGTCAGCAACTTGCGCGCCTCATTCAACAACAATTCGGCGGTCATCCTCTGGCGATCCTGCGCGCTGGCTTTGGCTTTAATGGCTGTCCGCATCTCGTAAGCTCCGCTCTGTGTAGCGTCACCATTGGCACGGACCACAATCTGATAATTGCGAGCAGCGCCGGCTTCAAAGCAGAGTGACTCACGACCGCCGACGATGCCGGTCAGATCGCTCTCGATCAGCGGCTTTCCCTCAGGCCCCATCAGCGCGAGCGCTACGTCAATTGCTCTCTGATCAACGACCACTCGAAGGAACTGCCCTGCGGCGAGTGAGATTTGATAGGTGTGAGTCTTTCCTCCGGTGATGTCGCGTTCGACGCTTCGCCCAGGTTCTAACCGGTTGACTTCTTGCGCCTGTGAAATACAGATAAGTAGGACAGTAATAACTGCCAACGAGCAGACCTGTCGGATCATGCTTTTCTCCAGTTGTCGTTCAGAATGAGGGTGCCGTGTAGTCCAGCTGAGTATACAGTCTAATCAGCGTCTACCTCCAGTTGCCGATCAGAGAAGTCTTTAGTAAAGCCATTTTAGACCTCCTAATTGACTAAACCGGAAATCCAGCGCTATTTCCCTCGCCGATGTACCGTAGACTGCTCAGTCTGCGGCCGACGACTGCAAACGACCTGGCCGCAGACTAGACACTCTACGTACATCAAACGAAAAAGCTGAATCCTGAGAGGCTCATCAGAAGAAATCTCTGATCAATGATGTGACAAGCTGATCAGGTGTACCAGAATATCGCTATTCCCACGAACAATGGTCTCGGGCTTGTCTTCGGTTCGCTCG
>DATFWY010000003.1:0-171193 GCA_035258805.1 Blastocatellia bacterium
ATAATGGGCGGACGTATTGACGATTTCGCAGTCGTCGAAGGCAATCCCTCCACATTCTATGTCGGCGCAGCGACAGGCGGTGTATGGAAGACTACAAACGCCGGCACGACCTTCGAGCCCGTTTTCGACGATCAAGGGTCAACCTCGATAGGTGATATCTGTATTGCTCCGTCAGATCCAAACGTTGTGTGGGTTGGAACCGGTGAACCCAATAACCGTCAGAGTTCGTCGTGGGGCGACGGGATTTATCGCTCGCTCGACGGCGGAAAAACCTGGCAGAACATGGGCCTCAAGGACTCGAAACACATCGGCAGGGTAGTCATCGATCCGCGGAACCCCAATATCGTCTACGTCGCAGTTCTTGGACACCTTTGGGGACCGAATCGTGAACGCGGAGTCTACAAGACGACCGATGGGGGAAAGACCTGGTCGCAGTCGCTGTTCGTCAACGAGGACACCGGCATAACCGATATCGCGATGGATCCTCAAAGCCCTGGTACCCTCTACGCTGCAGCCTATCAAAGACGTCGCACGCCGTGGGGATTCAACGGCGGCGGCCCGGGAAGCGGAATATACAAAACAATTGACGGAGGAGCTTCCTGGACAAAGCTCACCAAAGACCTTCCTGACGGCGTCACCGGACGGATAGGATTTGATATCTACCGCGGAGATCCCAGCATCGTTTACGCGATCATCGAAAATGCCAAGGGCGGCGTTTTCAGATCTGAAGATCGAGGCGCAAGTTGGAGAAAGATGAGCGACCTTGATTCGCGGGCGATGTACTACAGCCAGATTCGAATCGACCCGAACAACGACCAACGAATATGGCAGTGCGCGGCCAACATGTTCACGTCGGAAGATGGGGGCAAAACCTGGGTTCAAAATGTCGTGACGCGGATCCACGGCGACTATCATGGACTGTGGATCGATCCCGCCAATTCCAATCACATGCTGGCCGGTTCGGATGGAGGCATTCATCAGTCTTACGATCGAGGCAAATCGTGGGATTACATAAATACGATTCCGCTCGGCCAGTTCTACGAGATCTCACTCGACAATCAGAAACCTTATTACGTCTATGGAGGACTCCAGGACAACGGTAGCTGGGCCGGACCGAGCGGCACGCTGAATCAGGAGGGCGTCACCAACGACGACTGGTACCGCACCGGCGGAGGTGATGGATTTTACTCTGTGGTCGACGTCACCGATCCGAGCATCATTTATGTCGAATCGCAAGACGGCAATGTCGCGAGACTTGAACTTAAAACCAGCGAACGGCGAAATATCAGACCCGAACCGCAGGCAGGAGAAAAACCGTACCGGTTCGACTGGAACTCCCCCATTGTGATCTCCCCACATAACAACAAAACTGTTTATTTCGGTGGAAACCGTGTCTTCAGATCCACCGATCGCGGTGATACATGGACGAGAAGCGAAGATTTATCCAAGGACCAGGACCGCGAAAAGCTTCCGATAATGGGAGTATTGCCGGATCGCAATATGCTTTCCCGCCACGACGGCGTTCAGACGTTCGGCCAGGTAGTGACGCTTGCCGAGTCGACTCTGAAAGAAGGTTTGCTGTATGCCGGCACTGATGACGGTAACCTGCATGTTTCGCGCGACTCAGGGAAAACCTGGAAGAACATAACCGATAAAGTTCCCGGCGTTCCGAAAAACACTTACGTCAGCCGCGTGGTTCCATCGCGTTTTGCGGAAGGCACAGTTTACGCGACGTTTGATGGACACCGTGGAGATGACTACAGCACTTACGTTTTCGTTTCGACCGATTTCGGCGAATCCTGGAAATCGTTAAAAAGCGACCTTCCCGCCGGCATCACTTGCCGGGTGATACGTGAGCACCCGCGCAATCAAAATCTGCTCTTCCTCGGCACTGAATTCGGCGCCTTTGCCTCGCTCGATCGTGGCGGGCATTGGACGATGTTGAAAGGCAACCTGCCGATGGTGCGGGTTGATGACATACAAATCCATCCGCGAGATAATGACCTGGTGCTCGGCACTCACGGACGATCTGTTTGGGTTCTCGACAATATCACCGCCCTGGAGAGGATGTCCGACGCAATTATGTCGTCCGACGTAGCGGTTTTTGATGCACCGGCGGCAGTCGCGTTTCGAATCTACAATCGCAAAGGTAATACAGGTCACAAGTGGTTTTCGGCTCCGAATCCACCTTACGGCGCAATGATTGATTACTATTTGAGAACGGCGCCGTCCGGCAGCGTCCGAATATCGATAAGCGACAAGAGCGGGAAGTTAGTCCGCGAGATGATGGGAACGAAGGAAGCCGGTGTTAATCGTGTTGTATGGGATCTTCGGATGAGTCCAGCAAATCAGGGTGGTCCCGGCTTCGGCGGTGGAGGAGGTGGCGGTCGCGGTGGTGGCGGCGGAGGGGGCCGCGGAGGCGGTGGCGGAGGCCGTGGGGGCGGCCAGCAAGCTCCCCAACAAGCTCCTCAGCAAGCAGCTACCTCTGAACCCGGAGCTGCAGGGTCAGAAACGCCACCAGCTGCGGCGCAGTTCGGGGGCGGAGGAGGCGGCGGGTTCGGAGGCGGTGGCCGCGGTCCTCGCGTTCCGCCCGGAGAGTACACCATCAAGGTTTCGACCGGCGGCAAGGACGCTACAGGAGTGATACGCGTTCAGGAGGATCCGCGAATACAAATCTCCGAAGCTGACCGCGCGAAGTGGACGGACGCTGTGATGAAAGCTTATGAACTCCAGCGATCCGCGAGCGCTGCACAACGATCCGTTCAGAATTTGCGGACTCAAATGACCGGCTTGCAGGATTCATTGAGACGAACCCCGAATGTGCCTCGGGAGGTTAACGATGCAGTGAAGTCGGTATCTGATAGAGTCGATGACGTCGCTAAAAAGATTGTACCGGTGTTTGATCAATCAGGCGGCGCTGGGCCTCCGCTTCCCGACGCGCCGCGTCCGATCCTTGGGCGGGTGGGTCAGCTCTTCAATGGACTCGACAGCTACACAGCAGCACCGACCGCGGATCAGACGGCGAAGCTTTCAGAGCTGTCGGGTGAATTGAAGGGACTTGTAGAGCAGTTAAATAAGCTGATCGATGAGGCTATTCCTAATTTGAACAAGCAAATTCGAGATAGCGGTCTTTCGTTTATCAACCCCGGTCAGAGACTGGCACTTCCTCAGTAAGCCGTCTTTTCAAAGGGGCGCGGCTAGCGCCGCGCCCGCATTTCTTCAATCCAGAAACGAGAAGTGACATTCAAAATAAGCGCTGATTGCGCAACTGCGTCAATGTGCAAATCAGCAGAAAAACAAGTAGTTTAGACGGTTATTCTGCCTTTCGTTCGTACCACACAATGTGGTCGCCGTCGTTGGGGCGGTCAGAGTAAGCAACTGACAAGAAGCCGACTGCATGCAGAGGTAAGAATGGAAACTCGGGCAAAGCGTTGTTTGACAGCAAGAAGCCGCCGGGGCGGAGCATCTTCTCCAAATTGGCCATCGCCAAACTTTGCTCAAAGACATCATAGTAGACCAGAATGTTGGTAGCGATTATCAAGTCAAATCGGTCGGGGGGCGGAAGTTCCATCCGCTGCAAAATAATGTTCAGGTCAATTGGTTTGATCCTCGAGACTACCAACGGCTTAATCCTCACGGCCCGAACTTTCACATCGCTGACATCAGCTGGAATAACAACGGGCGAAGTTGAAACGCCAATCTGATCGCCAAAGTGCTCCCAATAGCGGACCGCATCGTCTTTCCACCGGGCTTGGAGGTTGCGAGGAAGCTGTACCACATACTCCTTGCCGCGCTGGCTGAGTTGGTTAGCGTGCGAGAGGTGATCATTCACGCGAGGGCTGAGATCCAAAGTTTCAACCCGCAGATTGCCAAGTGACGAAAGGCCCAACCGGAGCAACGTATCAATGACTGCAAAAGGCTGGATGCTTTGCTGAGGATAAAAATCATAACCCTCTTGTTTATCTGTGAAATCCAAACCTGGCCCAACGATGCCAACATTACGGACGCTTCCTTCTTTGAGCAGCCCTTTAGCCCTTATCGCCTTCATGGCTTCCTCTATTGCAAAGTCCGGGAGGAGAGATGTATCCAATGACAGTCCACGAGCGCGGTAGAGTCTCGAGCGCTCGTAGAACTCTTCGCCCGGATTGTTCAGCAACCGCGCGTCTTCTAGGGCTTTTAGGTAACTGGTTTGCTCACTTAGTACCCGATCTAAACTCGTAAGCAGATAATCCTTTATTTGATTTCTTCCTATCAGGGATGCCGTACGATAAATCTTTTTAGCCACCAATACTTGGCGAGCGAAGAGAAGCCGCTCATTGTTTCCAGGAGACGTTAGTCCATTGATCAGATCATTGATTCTGGCATTGAGAATCTCATCGAGCTTGGAGGATGTTAGAGCTAAAGATCCTCTGATTCCTTTTTGCGTAGCCAAGCGGGCAAGCAGGGTCAAGTCACTCCCAGTGATTCGAGGCCGACTTGTGAAGGAGGTTCCGAAGAGTAAAAGATTAATCAGCGAATCTTCGTCGCCCTGAATCAATCTTTGCCGAATTCCCGCGTCGCGTCGGGCGACCCACGAGGCCCAATCAGCTTTGATTTCAGCTGGGCTCTTACCTTTCAATTCAGGGGGAAGATCGTCAGCGAGTGCCTCCACAATAGCGTGCGCGTCATCGTAAGACGTATACCGTGGCTGTGTCAGGATCGCCTGAGCAAAGAGCGGGGACGTTAGAAAAAAAGTGAGTAGTGCTAGCAGGCGGTGCCGGTGACCGATCATTAGATTTGGCCTGACCCGCCGGGAGCTGAAGGACCTATTGCCCCCGTACAGGTCTCAAGAATACTTCCAGGATTGTCGTTTTGCAACTGAACTGATCTCTGAACTTCCAGGGCATCTTCTTATCCGCACTCGATTTCTCGAACCTATTATGACGAACGCGACAAGCGACAGGGGCTAAACTATTTGTTAGATAGTTTAGCGAATGCATATTTGATACAATTCAGCCACTCTATTCAAGTTTGCGGAGGTCCAGAGCATGCTCACCGGATTCCTCGAAATGGTTCTAACAGCCGCGATCACAGTGGTGCCGTTTTCGGTAGCTCCTTCTTCAGTTCAGGCCAGGAACACAATCGAGGGGCGGGTCACAACAACCGATCACCGTCCCCTCAGCGAGCTGCGCGTCTTCCTACAAAATGATGCATACTCCCAGATCGCGACGGCGTACACCGATGGCGCCGGCCGCTTTCGCTTCACGAATATTGCGAGTGGCATCTATTACGTTCAAGTCGAACCGGGCACTTTGGCGTACGATCGCCAAACCCAGCGAGTTGAGGCTAGGGCATTTAACGAGCGACGCGGAGGAGGGGGCGAAGTTTTTCGCGTCGAGATTGTATTAAAGGCGAGCGAACCATCGAAGACTGCGAGAACCGATGCCATTCCCGGCAACGAGGCTATCCACTTTTATCAGTCGGTGCCAGAGCCCGCAAAGAAAGAATATACGAATGGGGTTAAAAGCCTAAGTAAGAATGATCTCAAAGCTGCTATGACGTCATTGAATCGCGCTATTCAGATGTTCCCTGATTACTACGATGCTCTTGAGTTGCTTGGCACAGAATATGTCAAGCAAAAGCAGTATCAGCCCGCTCTTCCGCTGTTGGCGCACGCACTGGAAGTGAATAAAGATGGATGGCGAGCGGCGTATTCCCTCGGAATCGCTCAATTCGAATCAGGCCAGCGCAGCGAGGCGGTTAGGTCGCTGCGCCGGGCGGTTGAGTTGAATCCGAATTCAGCCAATACGAATATGTGGCTGGGTCTCACCCTGGCTCCGGATCCAGAGGCGCGTGGCGAAGCAATTCAAGCGCTGGAAAAAGCCGTTACGCTCGCCAAAGACTCTGTACCGATGGCCTATTTTTACTTGGGAGGGTTGTACAGCAAGAATAATCAATTCCGTGAGGCCGCAAACGCTTTCGAGACACTTCTACGCATAGCCCCTCAGATAGGCGAAAGAGACAAGTTAAAGAAGCTGATCGAAGAATACCGCCAGAAAGCCAAGGCACAAAGCAACAACAACTAATCCATTTTGGTCAACCTATACTCCGCATAAAGAATCCGCCAGCCCTTAATCCGTGCGCGCTCTTCAGTCGGACCTGAAAAAAAACGCCTGCCCCGATTTTAGAGGCAGGCGTCTGAGATAATCAGTTATGCGATTAAGCTACCACTCAATGCCGAAGCTGATACGAGCTTCGCGTGGACCTTTAAAGCTGCTCCCCAGTGCAAAGCGAGGATCAAGATGAAGCGTCCCCGCTTTCACTCCTGCCGCAAGCCTGGTAAAGATGTCGCCATTGCCATTGACATACTGTTCAGGTGTATCGTATGGCACGTGGTCACCCGGAATCAGCCTTCCGTTAGTACGTCCATCCTGAGTTCCAGTGTATACACCCGTTGTTGTCCGCTGGTCCCACAGGTTGAACACATTGAGCCCAACCTTGAACGAAATCCGCTCGTTGTATCTGACTCTGTGATTGATCAGCAGATCAGTTTGCGTGTCCCATGGAGTGCGGCCAAGATCGCCTCGCCCATTCGGGTACACGCCGAATGCTGCGCCGCCGGGTAGTACTATGTCGATACTGGTGGTTTTCGGGATGCCCTGGTAAATGTACTGGGAAACGCCGACGTCGGTCTGCATCTTCTTCAAGTAGTTGAAGCGGTAGTTCCCGAAAAACTTGAAGGTGTTCGGGCGATCGGTTGCCAGCCTTCCGTTCGCCAACCTCCCAAAGTTGTCATACGAGAGGGCAAGGTTATCGAAATATCGGTTAATATTCGGATTCGCCCTACCGTTCTCGTCGGAGCTGGCCAAGCCGCCGTAGTTTCCGTACAACTGGCTGTAAGTATAAGAGGCATTCAGATACCAATTATTCGAGAATCGCTTGTCAACGCGAATCTCTACTCCTGTGTACCTGCGAACCGCCTTAGCGGAGTGATAGAAGGTATCGGCGATGCCGAAGCCCGGGTTCCCGATAGTGTACTCTTCGCCGATCCCCGGAACGGCATGGCCAACGTCATCGATCGCTTTGTCGAGACTCTTGCGGGTGAAGCGCGCGCCAACCACAAGGTCATTTCTCAGAGCATAATCGGCGCCAGCGGTGTATTCATGCTCACGCATTGGCTTGAGGTTTGGATCAATTCCCGGAGGATCGCTTTCACCTATTGAAGGAAGGCGGAGATCAATCGGTCCAGCAAGGAGCTGGCCAGGGTGGTTATTGAGATCAATACCTCTGAAGTCTGGTTGTGTCAGACCGTAGACGTTCTGAATCCAGAATTCACCGCCACCTGAGGCGCGAGCGAGATCATACTTCATTACATCATAGAACACACTGTAGCTGCCATATACCTTCAGTCTGCCGTCCCCAAAGACGTCAAACGCTGCTCCGATACGCGGTGCGAGCTTGTCAGTCCAACCGAATTGCACAAGCTTGTCCGGCCTCGCCTCAAGGTCAGTCGCTGAGAGGCTGGGATGGTTTGCAAGGTTGACTGGATAAGCAGGCAAAAACTCGTTTTCGAAGCGAAGGCCAAGATTCAAAGTCAGTCGGCGATGGATCTGCCATGAATCCTGAATGAAGATGGCCTGATTGTTACTGCTGGCCGTTCCTTCGGTGCCAAAAGTGTTGGTGGAGTAGTAGCCGAATGGTCCTCGTTGACCCTCGTAAGACGAGTCAAAGAAGAAGATTGTGTATCCACCGGACCTCTCATTGCGCACGGTGTTGAACAAGACGTTGCGCTGATACCCGCCCTTGAAGACATGTTGCTGGCCCGCAAGATTAATGATGTAGCTGGCATCGGCGTAGTAGTCAGTGCGTTTGGAGATGTTAAACAACGTGAGGCTGTTTGTCTGGATTGTGGGATTGCCGGGAGAAGTGGTGCCAGGCGCACAATTGAACTGGGCCGGATTACATGCTCTGCTGATCATTGGCCAGATAGTGTTGGTAGGGATGTCGTAGTTGCCACCCTTATCATTCAAGTAATTCCGACCGAAACGGAAGCTAGCAACCAGGTGCGCTGTCGGAGTCCAGGTGGCACCTGCGGCCACTTGCCACGACGGAGTGAACCCGCCTTTGAACTCATGCCGAGGATCCGTAAACGTAGTATTACTGGTCGTCTCGTATCCCGGGAATTGTCCCTTGGTCTTCGTCGGGCTGTTGATGAAGCTGCCGTACACCTGAAGCTTTGAAAAGGGCGTGTAGTCAATCCGCCCTATGGCGTAATTATTATTTTGGCTGGTGTTCAGATCACGCGAGTTCAGAATGGTCTCGGAAGGCGCTCCAGTCACCACCTGAATGAGGTCCATACGTCTAGTTTGATGCGTGAACTGCGGCGCCCAGCTTGCGAAAAACCACATCCTGTCTTTCAGGATCGGTCCTCCAAGTTGGAACATTGGAGCGAGCAGATAATCCCTATCTTTGCCGCTGGGATTGTGGAAGTACTCGGCCTGGGTCTGATTGGTCAACTTGCGTCGAAGGGTTGGGTTGTCCTCGGCGCGTAACCTGTTGTTAGTGAAGTCCAACCGACCTTCGCCGTGCCAATCGTTGGATCCGCTACGGGTGACCACATTGATCACTCCGCCAGTCGCGCCACCGAACTCGGCCTCATAGCCGGCGCTCTTGATTTGAACCTCCTTGACGAAATCGTACGGAATGTTCTTCGTGCTTCCAAGCTGACCGCCGAAGACGCGTGTTACATCAAGACCGTCAACCACGAACCTGTTTTCAGAGCCCGACGCGCCATCAATCTGGAAGCCGCCGGCTTTATCTTCCTGGCGAGTTCCCGGAGCAACATTGATGATTGATGAGAACCCCAAGGTCTTCGGCAAAACGTCAATTCTCTCTTGCGGAACGTTTGTCGCTATTTTTGACGAGGTCACGTCAACAATAGGCTCTGTTGTAGCGGTAACTGTCACGGATTCAGATGCACCCGCCGCTTTGACTTCCAAAACGACGCTAAGAGTTTTTCCAAGCTGAACCGTTACATTTTCAACCTTCACACCGCTGAACCCCGAAGCGGTGGCGGAGATTGAGTAAACACCGGGCTGAAGGTTATCAAACCTATAGACGCCGTCCTTATTCGTAGTTGTCTTAAAGTCCCGCTGAGGGTTGGTTGCGATGACTGTCGCATGAGCAACTACAGCGCCTGTCTGGTCCTTTACTTCGCCCTGTATGGAGCCAGTAACCTCTTGAGCCCCAAGCACCGCAAATGCCGAGCCGAATAGCCCGAGCACCAGCGCGCTGAGCAGCAAAAAGCTTCCGAAAGTTCGGATGCGCTTCTTGGTGAATCCTAATTTCATCATTTTCGTCTCCTCGTAATTAATTCTGCAGATCCCTCATCAAATGAATCGAGAAGCGCAACTCCAGAACGCGATCAAGGCATACGCCTTTGACCTGGACTCTCGCCATTTGATGAGAGATTGTTTGTGTTGAAACCTTGAGGATCTTGGTCACCTTACTTAAGTTTTTCGCCCCTGTAGGCGATTTCTTTGATCTTTTAGGCCAAACTCCTCTGCCTTTTTGTGGTGCGATTTGAGTAATGAGGCGCACACATTCACGCCCCAGGAGCCAAAAACTGCCGCAAAGTTCGGTAATGCTGATGGATAAACGGAGTATTGAGGCAGAGTAAGGAACGCAAGCGGCATTCCGATGCTCGGAATTTTGCCCCTCAATCAATTAAACCGCTCTATTTGAACACTTAGAGGAAAACTTCAGCTATGAATTTCAGTCAATTCCCCTGATTTTCATATGAAATTCTGGATTTACTTCCAAAAATTTGAATTGGAACGGACCAGTAGCCAGACCTCTAGAGAGGCGTCAGGGGGTTCACTCGATTTCAGTAAATTCCTTTTTGCTGATCGTTTTCGAAGGTTCTCGATGGCACCCTTTACCTGATCGGCATTCGGCGGGACTCTCCTTGAGAAAAGCCTGCAACTGTTCAATCGCCTTAACCGGTTCGCCTAACTGCTCGTAAAGATTCAGCAAGATGAATATGAGCGATGATCGGTTTCCCAAGCTCATACGCTTTCAAGAGATTCGCCACTGATTTCAAAGGTGTCATTTGAATGCTCTACCGGGCGGACCTTATGCCTGGTATAGCTGAAGGCTCAGGATGATGTTAAAGCAGAGGTCGATAAGTGGATCATCAAGGCTTCCGCCTTGCCTCAGAGAATCGCACCAACGGGCCTGCGGGCGCTCCCTGGGACTCTTCAATCTTGTTGAATCCATTGAGCCGTGTAAGCAATCAGGGTTTTCGCTCGGAAGAAGGACTGCGCAGAGTCTTTATCGCGGCACGGATGCTGTCGGCTTTTTTGTCATTGGGGACCATTTTCAAATACAACTCAAGCTGGTCGGCGGCCTTTGCGCGGTCCCCTTTCTTTTCATACAACCTTGCAAGTTGAAGGTGAGTCGTTGCGAGCTTCTTGCCACTCAGTTCAAACGCCTGGGTAAGACTCTTCTCCGCCATGCCAAAGGCAGTTTCCCGCTCGGTTGCTGCCTCTTTTGATGAAGCTGGATTCAATGCTGACGCGTACTCTATAAGAGCGCCGGCCCGCATCATAAGGGGACCTGGATCGGCGGGGTTCAATCGTGCAGCCTCGGCGAAGACCTGTGAAGCGAGCGCATACTTTTTCTGAACCATTAGGACTTGACCGAAACCACGATACACACGATCGTCCTTCGGATTTATCCGGCGAGCCTGCTCGAACTCATTAATGGAATCGTTCAATTTCTCGGCTTTGAGATACTCGCCGCCCAATAGCAAATGTGCATCGAAATAGTCAGGAAATATCTTTACGGCTTCCTGTAGAGCTGCGATCGATTCTGCCGACTTGTTCTCTCTCGAATACTTCACCGCTCGTTCTAGAGCCTCACGAGCGCCCTTTGGTAGGGACTGTGCCGCAACGGTCCTGTTCGCAGGAATGTTGGCAGCTTCACCCTTTGGTGCGAGAGTGATTTGGACCGTGCGTCGCTCGCCGGGATCATCCGGTCCGACTGTTCTGACAAAGTCGACGTGTTCGTTCACTTCATTGAATTCAGGCGTTGAAATTACGATTATATAGCTTGTCTCTGTAAGGCCGGTAAAAATGAAATCGCCTTCATTGTTGGTTAATGCTTGATTGATCTGCTGACCATTTCCGGTCTCGAGCTGTACGATTATCTGCGACATGTTCCGACCCGACGGACCACGAACCTTGCCGTGAATTACATTACCTTGAGGCCGCGCGAGGGCGCTTGATGCAACGCAGGTCATCAGCATTAGCACCGCAACGATGCATGACCGATGTACTCTCTTCCAGGCTGTGTCTCGAAGCATTCGATCTTTCCCTAGTTTGTTCGCAGCTTTCTTATTGCTGCGCGTATTGCCTGCTCGTTGTCAAGCCGGGGTTTCATTCGGAGGTAAGCTTCCAACTCGTCGGCCGCGAGCGAACGATCTCCCCGTTTTTCGTAAACGCGAGCCAGATGTAAATGAACGATGGCAAGCTTGTGTGCGCTGATGTTGTCCGCCGCCTTTATGTTCGCTTCAGCCTCGTTCAGATTCCCAATCTCAATCAGAGCCACACCGCGCATCAACCGGGCTTCAGCGTTTGCGGGGTTCAAGCGTGTCGCCTCTGCAAGAACTCTTGCAGCCATCGCATACTTCTTCTGTTCGAACAGGACAAGTCCAAACGTGTGATAAAGACGACTGTCTGTGGAATTGGCGGCGCGCGCCTTCTCAAGTTCCTGTATCGCTTGATCGTACCGCTGAAGTCGAAACAGCTCCAGGCCAAGCGCAAGGTGCGCATCGAAGTATGCTGGCATTATTCCAATCGCTTTCTTGAGCGCGGCTATGCCGTCATCACTTTTGTGCTCTGCCAGTAACCTTACGCCGCGCCGGTATGCGTTCAAGGCAGCCTTAGGAACATCCTGGTGGAACACAGTTTCGCCGCGAGGTGTTTTACTTCGGTCTTGTGGCGTCAGCACAATATCTATTCGAACCATCTCGCCCGGTCGCGTCGTCGCTAACCGGGTCAACTCCACGCGCTCGGCGAATGGCTGGTGGCTCGGATCGTCCACCACAAGTACGAAAGATGCTCCCTCAAGCCCGCTGAACGCGTAATCGCCTTCATTGGTGGAGAAGGTTTGAGTGACGAGGGCGCCGGTCCCGGTTTGGAGTTCAATGAGAACGTTGGCAACGGGGTGGCCAGACTGAGTACGGACCTTGCCTACTATAGTATTGCCTGTTACAGACTGACTGCCGTCGACCGAAGTCAGCAAAAGCACCAAGACTGCCGAGGCAACAAGACCGTTTGTGAATCTATGGTCCAGCATTCACTGGGGTTACTTGTGTGGAAAAGAGTGGTGGGACCATCCGCAGGCCCCACCACTGTTAAAGATTGTTCCTATCCTCGTTCGCTTTAGAAGGTGAACCTCACTGCAAACTGGAAGGAGCGAGGCCCGCCCGAGCCGAATACGCTCGTGCGTCTTTGAGACGGACGGAACGTCGTAAACTCGAAGCCAGGATCGAGGGTATCCTCTTTAGCCGGGAGGATTTGATCGTCGTATATGCTCAAGTTTGCCACATTGAATATGTTGAACACCTCGCCTATGAGTTCGAGTTTCATCGACTCAGTGAACCGGAATCCCTTGGTTAGGCGCAAGTCCGTAGAGATCGAGGAGTCGGTACCAATAGGAGTCCCTGGCGGTAGCTCTGCAAGCTCCCGCAATGGCGTGCCGTATGGATCAACCGGCAGGCCATCCTCGATGCGCGCCGCGAGACTGCTTCTGTTAGCATTGTAGTTGCGGATCAACTCATTCAGCTTGCTGAGGGAGTTGACATCGCGCCCTAAAGACCCTTCCTGGGTGCCCGGCAGGTATGAGGAGATGTCCTGAGTGCTTCCCGATAGATTAACGAAGTCGGGCAAGAACGCTTGCAATGGCCGGCCGCTGGCGATAGCCGAGAGAACGGCGACCGTCCATCCTCCCAAGACCTGCTTCTTTAAGGCTGAAGGGTTGTCCTTGAAGTACGGCAGCTCCCAGAGGAAGCTCATGCCAAAACGATGAGTCTGATCGTTGCCGGCCGGCCCAAACTCCTTCCGAAAGTCACCAAAGTCCGTCACGGTCGCGCCAAGCCCAAGCGTGTCGTTACCAAATGCCTTAAACCGCGAGAGGGTGTAGCTTGCCGTAAACTGGACCCCATCTGAGAATCGACGATTAACACGAACCAGCAGCCCCTTGTAAGTCGAGAAGGCTGATGAGTCAGCGTAGGAGACCCCGTTCGGGAAGCTGGTTAGCGGTATGGAATTGCCATTCTTATCGACACGCTGGAAGAAGTTCGCATCGTAGACGAGCACCTCGTGCACACCCTTGCGATAGTTGAAGTCCGCCTGCACGAGCATCTTACCCGGCAACTCCTTCTGAATTCCGATAGCGTACTGCAGTGAGTACGGTATTTGGAACTCCGTAGAGAAGAGCGGCCCAGATACCGATTGGAAGCATTCGACTGAAGTTGGCAGCGTACAGTTGAATGCGCGTGATTCGACGTCCTTGCGAACTGCAGGGAAAAGCGCGAGCATATCGCGCAGCGTTATGAACCCGCTTGATGTTGAAGGGTTCCCATTGCTGAAGCGGCCATCGCCACCGGGCAGCAATGCGCTCTGGATATCTGTGCCGACGAGGAACAACTCCGATCCGGGGGGACCTAAGTCCGCTCGCTCAAACAGTCTCAGGTTGTCAATTGCAGTGTCGTAGTAAATACCAAACCCACCGCGTATGACCGTGCGGCCATTGCCTTTAAGGTCCCACGCGAAACCCACCCGCGGCGCCCAGTTGTTTGTATCCTTTGGACTCGCGCTGGTTCCTTTGCCAAAAAGCGGAGCGATGACCGCCGGATGGCCCTGATCGTGGTTCCACAGGTTTGAGTCAATGCGATAGGCCAAACCGTAGTTGAAGGTGAAGTTGTGTGTGATCTTCCACGAGTCAGTACCGTAGAACTGGAACCGGTGGTTCAGGGTCTTACCTTTAGTATTAAATGGCAGGACCCCTGAGCCCACTCCCAGCGATAGATCACGAACAGGCGAGTTGAGGAAGTCATCCTCGGTTACGAGTTCTGGGATGGGGCTGCCAAATCCGGGCCCGAATATGCGGATTCGGGCAGGCTTGGCAAAATCAAACAGACCGTCAATCGTAGTTCGTTCCCAATCGCCGCCGAATCGAAACGTATGCGTATGTCTGGTCCAGGACAGATCATCCTTTACCTGATTGCGTATCTGGTTGGTCACCTGCGGTGTGATGTAATTTGTGCCCGAACGCCAGTTCTGATCGGGGTTGATCACACGGATTGACGGGAAGTCCTTGGTCACCGGGTCAATCCGATTGTGAAAGTTGTTGTAGTTGTAGCGGAAGTCATTGGTCAGATCCGCGCGGAAGCTGCGGGTCACGCCGATTACAAACCCATCGGACCGGTTGGTGTCAAGCTGGTCCTCCGATTGGAAGATCCCGCTCTTTGAGTCCTTCGGAACGATCCCGCTCCCTAGTGGAAACGGCGCCTGCTGGTCGTTGCCATCATGAGAATAGCGGCCAAACACGGTCATCTTGTCGCTGAAGTTCCAGTCGACCTTTGCTGTCACGAGAAGGTTGTTGAAGGGATTTCCAGAGAAACCATTGAAACCCTTAATCGTGGGAGATAGCACGTGTAAGGCTACCGCGTCCTGATTGTTGTATTCAGCGTTTCCGAAGAAGAAGAGTTTATCCTTCTTAATCGGGCCGCTGATGGTGCCGCCGAATTGTTGACGGTCGAAGGGTATTCGGTCTTTTTGCGCCTCAGGCGGAACGCCATGTATAGCATCTAGCCGGTTAAGGGAAGGGAAGGCGGACCAGCGATCGTCTCGCCAGTAACTGTACCCATTCCCGTGGAACTCGTTTGATCCAGACCGCGTTACTACGTTTACCGAACCGCTGGCGGACGCTCCAGTGGAGAGGTCAAAGTTTGTAAGGCCGACCTGAAACTCCTGCACTATCTCTTGAGAAAAGTTTTGAACGGTGGTTCCGACTACGTTGTCAACGACCGACCCACCGTCAACTGTGATCTGGGTCGAGCGCCCGGCCTGTCCTGCGATAGAAACACCCGTATAGTTCGCCTTGGTCGGGTCGAAGCTGGCTCCGTCAACAGTCTGAGCGCCGGCAAGATTCGCAAGATCAAGGAAGTTGCGGCCATTGAGCGGCATGTTCTGGATTTGCACTCTACCGACAACTCCAGAAACTGTATGGTCGGTTCGGTCTACCTGAGCTTCGCCGCCACCGGTGACTGTGACCGTCTCACTTGCGCCACCGATCTCGAGCTTCACGTCGACGGACGCGTTGGTGCCAACGTCCACTTTGACGCTCGGTATCACGCTAGACTTGAAGCCAGGTCCGCTGACCTTCAGCTCGTAATTGCCAGGCGGTAGTTGACCTATACGATAGCGTCCGTCCTCCCCAGCCTTCACACTTCGAGTAAGATTAGTGGTGACTTCGCGGGCGGTGATGCTTGCACTTGGCACCACCGCTCCCTGAGGGTCGGTCACCAGACCTTCTATCGAGCCCGTTGGCTGCTGCGCCGCGGAAATCGTCGACGCCAGGCTCATCATTATCAACGCAACAGAGACAATACTTGCCAGCGTTTGCTTGTACTTATTTCTCATGTGCACCTCCTGATTATGTCGGCGTCGGAGACCTGCTAGGGAACATCCGCCTTGGCCTTAAGTGCCCGACTCATTTGCAATTAGGTGGAGCGTTGATACTCGGGGAGACCACTCCATCGGATGTTGAGCGCACCAAGTCACCCAAATCACACGACGACCCGAGATTGGTTATCGTGAAAGTTGCACTTCATTAGGCAACTCATAAATGTCTGCTTGATTTCCGCCATTCTAGCCGGAACTGGATGTGAGGCGATTCTGTGTTTCCGATTCTCGTGCTACAGGGGTGTGTTTATGCGTGCAAACAATATTCCAAGTCGCAAGAATATCGATCATATCCTTAACTTTAATGATGGCCGCACTTAATAGAGTTCTTGCTTAATTCGGATCGCTTCATGGAGACGTATATATGAAACTCTGGATTTTTTGTCCAAATTTTTGAATCTCGACACTCTTGTCGAAAGAGCGAAAGGACAGCTATTGGGGTCTTCCCGAACCAGATAAGTCATGGAAGGCACGAAAAACACTCGTGCCAAATGCTCTCGACTCTGAGAAAAGGTTTTTCTCGATGACACCTATTATTTCAGCCGCTTTTCCTAACCCTGATACAAACTGTCGCAAGAATCTACGAGATTTTGGGGTGCGTCAAACCTTTGATCCGAGTAATGACTTTTGCAGCTCACTTACCTTCCAACAGTGTAAACCGAGCTTCCCTGGTTTCTTTTTGATTCGTAGCTTCGTCCACCAGTTCCACTCTTACCGTGTATTCTCCTGGCTCGAGATCGGAAAGCTGAAAAGGAGTTGCGATTGGAAAGCCCGCTTCTGATGATGCCGGTTGAGTCACTCGGATCGTGGGCGTGCGGTGCGCCAGCTTGCCGGCTTTAAAAAATCCTGCGGCCACTGCCAGAGACGGATGTGCGGCGGTTGACGGCGGCGCATAGACCCTGAAAAAGAGCAACAGCGTCTCTGCCCTGGTGAATCTATTGTCGGTGGGCATCACGATCCGATTATGCCCGAAAGCCAAAACATCGCGGGCTAGTTGCGAAGCAGGATAATCAGCAGCTAGCTGCTCAGTTTGTCGTGCGAGAAGGAGTGAACTTAAATGTGGACCGTCGGACAATACTGGAAGGCTTACGCCTCTCCTGGAAAACGATGTCCGACCGCTCGGTCGATCTCGAAGCGCAGTACTGATTATGTAAGTCCCTGGGGCGAGGCGAACATTGTGTCGAATGGGAAGGGCAGCGTCACCGAGCTCTTTGAATTGGTCTTCGTTCAGCTCGAGCGGATAAGCCCGTCCGAAGCTTGATACCACCGCGCCTGCTGCGTCCTTCACAGTCATTACAAAATCAAGCTCTGCGTAATAGCGATCACCTTTTTTCTGCGCTGAGATTGCGGTTCCGGGAACCTTAATAGTCACCGGCACCAGATAAGCGGTTCCGCGTGGAAAGTGTGAGACGGACATTTCGAGAGTGAACGCAGGATCTACTGCAACCAGCATATCCGATGCGAGCTTGCGTACCGGCGCATCTTCGGTGATCGCAGCTTCGGTTTTCACGGCATAATAACCTCGTCGCGTACGAACCATCAGATCGGGATTTGCGACTTTTACGGTGATCTGACGGAAGCGACCATCAAAGTCATGATTCGAGGGTTGGTAGGTGATTGCGTAGTGAGCGCGGACATCCGTGTCAATCAGAGTGAGTCCTGCTGATAGATCGTTGTTATTCGTGACCGCGATGCCGCCCGTTTGGTCTGACAGTTGGGCAAGCACCCCAACACGATCCGGCTGTGCATTTGCAAGCGTTCGCTTTAGCGCGCGTTCGAGCCCGTTCTCACCATCTCTAACTTTCGTGGGGTCTTCGCCGCCATAAACGTCGGGGCGCTGCTTAGAAGGCAGCCCTAGATTCCCTCGCGGGTCGATTCCGTGAGGCGTTTCGCCAATGGATAGTCCTCCAACGTCGATGACATAGATCGAGACTCCGACACTATTTGCAGCAGAGATGACTCCATCGATTGCGTAGCCGGAAGAGGGCTGAAGACTCGTGCCTTGCGAGAATAGAATCAGCGATTTGCTGCCAGTCAAGTTCCGCTGCACGTCAATGATGGCTCGCAGGCTACGGAAGAGAGATTGTGCCTGGAAGTAGTCGGAGACGTTATTGTAACTCTCGAATACCGATCGTGAAGCGGTATCGGCGCGCTCTACAGGCGATCCGGTATCAATGCTGCGGGCGCTGCGCTCAACCTCCTTCTGCGCTTCCTCACGCGTCGTGGCCGCCTCAGTTGCAAGCTGGCCTCTCACCACGCTCGCTGCCGCTTTGAGGAGCTTGTCTCGATCGCCGGTGAAAGGCTGAACCAGAGACAGGGAGTTAGTTATCGAATAGATTGCGACGAGATCATCCCGTTGCAGTTGTTGCTGCAGATACCGGCTGAGGGCTCGCTCCACCGACTCGCGATTCGCTGACTGGACACTAGTGTTGTCAACCGCGATGCTGATGAATTTGTAACCGCTGAATTGTCGTCCGGCATCATCACCGGCTTGTTGGCGATTAGGATTTAATGGCTCGGGACTTTTTTGATCGGTTCGGCCTTTCTGGTCGGCCTTAGCAGATATCACTGAACCCGGAGTAAAGGATTCAATCTTCTGAGGTACGCCGTCTTCAAGCACAGTAAAATCTTTTGCAGTCAAATTACGAACCGGATGTCGGTGCTTATCGGTTACGGAGATGTCTAAATTGACAAGGTCGATTCCAATTCGGACCGGTTCGTTTTGCTTTTGATAAGCTGAGTTTACTTGTGAATTCAATATAAGAATGGAGAGAGAGAAAGACAGGAGACGTATATTGAACTTAGTCATTGTTCAGCTCCGGATTAGGATGCGGAAATGGTGAAGACCCGATGAGCTTGAACGATCGTAGTTCAAGCTCAGCACGTATGCAAGCGAGTTCAGCGGATAATTTGGTTATGACTGTGACATGCGATACCATTGCAAAAAGCCGAGGCGTGGCTCACTCCGGAGAGAGTGAATGCGGATTGTAATTCAAACATTCATTCTTAGGAGCGCGAGTGTCTTACTCGCCTTTACAGTGCTTGTCACTGGAGTGTTCTGTCAGCGTAACTGGAACCTGAAAGCTCGAGTGCTGCTGCCTAACGGATCTCCATCCCAAAACATAAAAGTCAGACTCGAGGGTCCGGAAGGGGAAATAATCCGTGACAGCTTCACTGATTCCACCGGTAGTTTCGAAGTGCGCAGTCTCAGCACCGGAAGATACACGATTGTGGTTCCAACTGATGATCGCACGTATGCCACTACTGCCGAGCACATAGAGATTACCCGCTATTCCCCAGACACTGTATCCATAAGCGTGAACCTCAACGCACTGGAAGAACGCAAGTCTGTTAAGTCGAGTCGGCATACCGTGTCCGTTCGGGAAGCCGACAACTCGATTCCAAAAAAAGCTCGTGAGGCTTACAAGCGTTCCGTCGACCTTTCCAGGCGGGGTAAGACACGAGAAGCGATCGAAGAGTTGAAGCGCGCCATCGCGGTCTACCCCGAATATGTTCACGCGTACAACGACCTGGGGGTCGCGTATATCAAGCTTGACCTGATTGACGATGCAATTAAGGCTCTGGAGAAGTCCATCTCGCTCGATCCGCGAGCTCTCAATCCGCGGCTGAATCTTGGAATCGCTAATGTGCGGATACGAGACTATGCGAGGGCGGAACAACCACTTCGAGAAGCGCTCACAATCGACGAAACCGCACCGCTTGTGCATCTCTATCTTGGGATCACGTTTTGGAAGACCGACCGTTTTAGTGAGGCAGAAAACGAATTCGCGCGAGCTCTGTCGCTCGGCGGTAGCGAAATAGCAATAGCGCACTACTATCTTGGACAGCTCTATGCAGAGAGAGACAGGATTGAAGAGGCTGTTGCGGAACTTGAGGCTTATATAAAGCAAAAACCTGCCTCCGAAGATGCGCAACAAGCGCGTCAGAAGATAGCGGAACTACGCTCTCGAAAATGAAAGAGCTCAGAAGTACCGTAGACTGTCTGGTCTGCGGAAGACGTATCGTAGACTGTCTAGTCTGCGGAAGACGTACCGCAGACTGTCTAGTCTGCGGCGCTCGTCGTCTAATCCAGTCAAAGGCATTGTCTTCACCTCCGCAGACTAGACAGTCTACGCTACACTAGAACAGAGAGGCAGGCCCAAGCCCGCCTCTCCGCTCTTCACATACTTTCGAGTGGCAGAGATTTCCTACCACCGGAATCTAACAGACAATTGAATCGTCCGAGGCAGATCGGTTCCCGCCGGATCACCAAGTCCCTGAAGCGACGGTCCAAAGATCGGCGTCAAAACATCGCGGCTCACGCGGCCGCTCTGTAGATCCTGAATCTTCAGAATCCGCCCATCCAACCCGACATACTGGCCTGTATGGGCATTGAGGCAAACGCGGCAATTGGGATCCGCGGAAGGCGCCATCAGACTCAGAACATCATTGGTGTTGAACAATAAGAACAGCGGGTGGTTGAAGATGTTGAAAATGTCAGCCTTCAACTCCAACCGCATACTTTCTCGGATTGGGAATGCCTTGATGAACGACATATCGAAACGAAAATACGGATCACCTTTTCCGGCATTTCGAACCAGGTTGCCGTTTACAAACTGGAAATCCACCAGATCGCCAGTGAACGTATCAATCGATCCGCGTGGATCAGCGTCCGCAGGCGCGAGGAAAGTGGTCTGCGGACAGGCGCATACGGCTCGACCGGCTTCACTCACATTCAGATTCGTTCCGAAAGCGGAGGCAATATTCGTAGAAATCAGAGTGCCGTCCGGCAGTACATTCGGGCGCTGTTGACTTTCGTTGCCGGCTCCGAAGAACGCCGATGTGGCGAACGGTACGTCTCCTGTCGAGACGGGGTAAGGCCTTCCCGATTGGAGCTGTCCTATAACACCGATCGTCCAGTTGTTGACTACATGTTTGATGTACGACGCTTGAGTGAGATTTTCGGTATCCCAGACGAACCCGAAGTTGCCTTGATGCCGAGTGTCACTTTGAGCGAGCGCACGCTCCGCGCGAACGTTGGTCACATCGCCGGGCTCGGAAAGGCCGAAGAAATCCTCCGATGATGAGAGCTGCTTCGACAACACGTAACCACCCTGGAATTGGAAGTGATGTGAGAGTCGCTTCGTAGCGCTTGCCACCAACCCGTGATAGGCAGAGGTACGGGAGTTCTCGTTTGTGCGGACTGCGTCCAATCGTTCATCTGGTCTCTGACCGAAGTAGAAATACCCTGGGTGACGCGGATCCGCTTTGATGATTGGGAAGTTGGTGTCGCGTTCGCCAAACAACCCGTACCCAAGCACCCCGATATAACCGACATCAAACACAAAAGTTCGACCGATCTGCCGGCTTATCGAGAAGTTGAAGTGACGAACTTCCGGATTGTGAAGGTCATTCGCTATTGGGCGTACTCGCCCGAAGAACCCGGGTCTCCGGAGCGATGCAAGGAAACTATCCGGCGGCCGATTCGGGTAGAACGCGAGCACTGAGGGTTGAGTAAATGTCGTGGTGAACAGATTCACGCCGTCGAAGTTCAGTGAATCCAACGACACATTAAGATACGCAAGCTGGGTTACTTCGGCAAAAGCAGCGCGTACGACGGTTTGGTCCGGGTTTCCGAATAGCGTGTGCAGGAAACCGTTCTCATAATGCGGGCTCCAAGCCAACCCTATTCGGGGCTGGAAGTTGTTATGGTCGGACGAGCAGGCCGGTACTATCCCGTTTCCCTGAAGACATCCGCCCTTCACATCGGACTTCACCGTGCCTCCTTTGAATGCTCCGTCTTCAAGGTCATAACGCACCCCGTAGTTCAACGTGAGGTTCGACCTTATTTTCCACGTATCCTGAACGTAGAAGCCGTAGATGTTGTCTGTGGCGTCAACCTGCGCCGGGCCAATTCCGACCTGGAACTGTGTTGGAAGGCCAGGATCGGGAGCAGGACGCGGGAAACCTTTGTAAAGACCGAAATGGAACTGGGTGAACAGAGAGAAGTACGGGAAGTGACTGATGTTGAACCCGGTCTTCACCGTATGCGCGCCGTGGGTCCAGGAAAGATTATCAATAAACTGGTAGCGATTCTGATCGGCACCCTGTGGGCAGCAGAACGCAGCTCCAACGTAAAAGTTCGCGCCTTGCTGGCCGGGTAATTCGCTCTTTGTCGGCGTCTGACTCAGAAGCCGATGCCAAAAGAAGCGTCCTTCATTCACGATATGCTGCGTCGGCGTCGAGGTCAGCGAAACATTGAGCGTGTGATCGTGAACGACCTGCGATACCAGCGATTCAGGCGCGGCAAAATTCGCGATCTGTACCAGCAAATTGTCGGTGAGATCACGTTGAACATTGAACCGCGCGGATATGCTGTGATTTGTGGAGAGCTTATGATCGACTCTTGCGGACCACAAGAGCTCCTTAGTCGGCTGGCTGAGATTTATTGAACCGCCGGGCGGAGTCAATTGCAACGGGACTGCCTGGCGGACCTGTTCATAACTAGCAAACCAGAACGTTCTGTCCTTTATGAAAGGTCCTCCCGCAGTGAACCCGCCTTCGTACTTATGGAACGGCGCTCGACGAAAGTTAGCCGGGTCGCTGGTGTTGTAAAAAAAGTTGGAAGCAGTCAAGTTCCGACCGCGGGTGTAGTAGTGGCCGTCTCCATGAAAGGCGTTTGTCCCGGACTTGGTAATCACGTTAAGGACGACGCCGCCAGACTGCCCATACTCAGCGTTGTAGCTGTTGGTCAGCACCTGGAACTCTTTCACTTCTTCAACCGAGGCTCCGAGTCCGTTGCGGGCGGAGACAACCTGATCAGAGATCGTCCCACCGTCGATGTTGACCTGAATGCCTCGATTGTTCACCGCGCCTGGGCCGATGAGATCACTCGAAACAGTCGTGAAGTCGTACTTTACGCCAGGGGCGATTCCCGCCAGACTGGCGTAATCATTTGCTACGCCGCCGATGGCATTGAAGCTTGTAGTAGTCGGAAGCGTTGCGACTTGTTTGCTGTCGACAACACTCGAGACTTCGGTCTTTGATGTTTCAACCAGCGCCTCGGCGGCGGTTACATCCACCGTCGCTGTCGTGCCGGTGACCACAAGACCGAAATTTACGTCTCGCTGTTCGCCAACTTGCAATCTCACAGCTTTTGCTTCCGCCTTCGCGAAGCCTTGTGCTTCGACGAAGACATCGTAAACTCCGGGCTGCATGTTTCCGAATCTGTACAATCCTTCGGAAGTTGACTTGGTGGTTCTCTCAATGCCAGTTTCAACGTTTCTGGCCGTAACCGTAGCGTTAGACACCACTG
This sequence comes from Blastocatellia bacterium, assembly GCA_035258805.1. GTDB lineage: Bacteria > Acidobacteriota > Blastocatellia > UBA7656 > UBA7656 > Onstottus_A. Next base: position 23,047 of record DATFWY010000003.1, read on the forward strand.
CGCCCTGAGGATCCAGGACGGAACCAACGATCGTTGCAGTTGCTGTTTGTGCGTAGCTGACAGCTATTGTCGAAGCGCATAGCGCAGCCACCATAAGCACACTCATGGTTCTTTTGGCCATAGTTGCTTGCTCCTTTCTTATCAACACGGGTCGGCGTTGGTGCGGTTGACGGACTATTTTATGACGCGAGGCACACTCCTCAACTGCCTGGTGCGAATCGAAGCAACTTGGATTCCTTCAGACGCAGAATCTCTTCGCCCTCGTGTAACGTATGTTGTTCGATTACTTAACCCTAACGACAGACTGATGCCCGCCCGGATCTTCAAAATATTGAAGCCGAATTTCTGGAAATTCGTCCGAAAACTCGTAGCTATTGAATGGTGTCGGACGAGGTATCAGGAACGACGATAGGTATGGGGGAAGCGTGATGATGAACCATCAACCAGCGGCCGTCTCGAAGAACGAACAGGTTGGTAGCAGCGGCAAGGGCTGAGTCGAAGCTCGACTCGTTGAATACGGTTATGTTCTCTGTGCAGGTGACCCAGGCAAAGTCATCATCGACATGGACCCAAACATCCGACGGAGTTGCTCTAAGTTTTTGACCGCTTTCAAAAATCATCTCCCAACTGTCCCGTACGCGCGTCCAGCCTGTCAACAAATCCCATCCGGGGTGAACACATCGCACCCAATCTTCGTGAGCCCAAACTTCATCCATTCGCTCGAGCATGCCGGACTCTAAAGCTCGATAGAATGCGGTGTTTGCTTGTTCGACGGATATTTTGCTGTCGACGCTCATTGCGCGCCAAGACTATACGCAGCCCGTCCTGAATTCAAGTCAGCCATCACCCAGCGTCCCGGGTTTCCGTTCTTGTTCTAATGTGGACACATGAAGGCAAGTTAAATATAATCTGGCCACCCCTTAAAGGTTGGACTGCTTTGAGTGCGACGGAGAGTCAAAGTGGACAGCCTCAAAAAGTTCGGTTCTCGAGATGGTGCCGTTGTTTACGGCACATCGACTTGCGAGATCCTTCAATTCACGGCCCCTAGCCAGTTTCTTCATCAAACGCCGCGTACCGAATCAGGGTCAGGCAAGCAATTGAGGCAAGTTACATCCAGGTTTTACGGCTCTCACCCGATCTGCGAAACGTACTCTGATCCTGCTCCCACGTTTAACCGCAGGCTCAATAACGCCCCAGGAAGGATCTTACGGTGCCGAGAAAAATACTAGTGGTGGACGATAGCGACGACACTCGAGAGATGATGGCCAAATTGCTGGAATTGGAATCGTTCACAGTTGTCACAGCCGAGGACGGAAGCGCAGGACTCGATACCGCCGACGCAGAACGGCCAGACTTGATCATAACCGACGTAAATATGCCTAAAATGAATGGTATCGAGATGATAAAGCGGCTACGGGAACAGGATGGCTTTGCCACTGTACCGATTATGGCTATTACGGCCTACGGAAACGGCGTTGCAAAAGAAGCCCTGGAAGCCGGAGCAAATCGCGCTGCCACCAAACCGATACAGTTCAACGAGCTGGTCGTAGAAATAAACGAACTCCTCGAAACATCCAGACGCGTTACGAACCACCCGTAGACCGCCTAGCTTTTCTTTGCTGGGGAAGAGAGCAGCGTGTTCAGCAGATCCATCGGCAGATTTCCGGTGATCTTCACATCTGCTTCAGAGTTCACAATGCTGACGGTCTTGAGCGCCTCTGCTATCGCTCCCATCTTTGCATCGCCGCCTAAGACGACAAGCCCCTTCACCATTGATAGCAGTCCGTTGAGCTTGTCAGCGATCGCCTTAGCGTGTTCAGCATTGTCGCTACGGAGAGTAGCGTTGAGATCAATACCAGAAGCGACGTCGATCGTTCCAAATACGAGGGAGATAGAAGATATCTCCGGAAGAGGAAAATCGTTTGTCTTGAACCCATCGGTCATCCTGGGTGTCATCATCAGAGCGAAACGGACTGCAGCACTCGGATTCTGAGAAAGAGGCTCTGCAAGTCTGGAGTTTTGCGCCACGCTTTGAGCATCACCTGCTTTTACGTCTACAGAGGAACGAACTGACTTAGCGCTGCCGACGACCGCGGTGCTGGAATCATAAAAGACAAAGGATGTTTCATTGTTGATGGAGCGTTTAATGTCGCTCGCGCCTTGCTGTTTGTCGGACGGCTTCGTGGATACGTTCGCCTCCGGTTTCGAAGTAGCCTTATAGATGTCGAAGCCTTTGTATTTTTCCGATGTAAGGGTAATCCTGGGGTTTGTTCTCAGGCGCGCCAGCAAATCGCTCTGGTCGAATGCTCCGTTGATCGCAACTGTAGGCTCGTTGAGACCGGCTGGAGGAAAAACCAACGCCACCGTATGCAGGTCGCTCAACTTCAGACCGAGATCCGTCATTTCGGACTGTGCCTTATCGATGGCGTGCTTCACATCATTCTGAGCATTGAGAACCGTCCAAAGGCTGCTGTTTGCAATCTTCTGAAAATCGATCAAAGCCACCGCCGTACCGTCAGGCAGAACGTCGAGCAGGGAGCCGGCAGGTTTTGTTACGCCGGCAGAACCGAGTTTCAGGCTCGCGCACAGGATGATAATTGCCAGAGTAGTTATGGATGCTATTTTCTTCATAAGATCCTTCCTTGCGAGTTCATACAAACAGCCAGGTTCGAACTCATTCTAAATTATATGCCGAATCGGAACCGGATTAGAACTCAAGTTTAAGCTTCACCTCATTCTTTACGGCCGGTCTATCGATTCGTGATGAGGCCCAATTACCATCGCGGCAACAGAATACGCTATCTTGCGCTCGCCACCGCAGCCTGCTTAGAATGAACTTTCGTATGCATAAACTTGTCACCGTTATAAGATACGCACCGCGTCTCCATTCGAATGCAGTGCTCGATCAGCCCTTCTAAGGAAAATGCCCAAAAAACCGCAATCGCGAAATTCGCGCGCGTCCACCCAGACAGCCGGCCGCACCGGTGTTGTCACAAAGAATGTTTCAGAGGAGTCCACTGCTGAACCCGGAAGCGTCCCGCAATCTGCGCTTAGCTGGCGAAATATGTATGCGCTTGTTCCAGTTCTCCTTGCGCTACTTACGTCTGTAAACACGCTCTGGAATCACTTCGCTGGCGATGACCTGGAGCAAATTCTGAATAACTCGTTCATCAAGACCTTCAGCAACCTCCCTGCAGCGTTCACCAAAAGCGTATGGTCGTTCACAGCCGCAGACATAGTGTTTACTGTAGATCCTTATTTCAGACCGATGTTTAGCGGCTTGTTTACGATTAACTATGCGTTGTTCGGCAACAAGCCCTTTGGCTGGCATTTGATAAGCATTTTGACACATGGGGGAGTGACGTTCCTGGTTTTCATGGTTACCAGGGAGATCACAGAACGAAACTGGGTAGCCGGACTAACCGCGTCTTTATTCGCCGTTCACCCTGTGCATGCTGAGTCTGTTGCGTGGATCTCGGGAATTACCGACCCGTTGATGAGTCTATTCCTTCTGCCTTCATTCCTTTTTTACCTGCGCTTTCGCAAAGGCGGTTCCTGGTATCTGCTCTTGCTTTCCCTGGGGTTCTTTTTTCTCGCGCTGCTTAGCAAAGAAACCGCGATTGCATTTCCACTGATTGTGGGATACTGCGAACTGTTCCACTTCCGGCGAGAAGATCAGATCACACGCCGGCTCGGTCGCGCAGCTCAACTCGTTGCTCTTTTCGTCGTTCCAGTGCTCCTTTATCTGGCGATGCGGTATTACGCGTTGGGCAACGTCATACTCAGCGCTCAGCCGCGTTATCCGTTAGGCCAATCGATACTGACGCTGCCGCTTGTATTATTGAAGTATCTCGGTTTGATGGCTATTCCGTGGGGATACAGCTATCAGCACACCATCACGTTTGTGGAGACTCCTGCAAGCATCGCGTTTCTGGCACCTTTAGCAGCGATCATCGCATTAGTCGTTTGTATTGTTTTCGTCAAATCAAGGTTGGTGACGTTAGGAGCTGTCTGGTTCCTGGCTATGCTGACACCTGCTCTTCTCGCATTGAGGGAATTCGAGCCTGCTTCTCTCTTGCAGGAAAGGTATCTCTACGCACCGTCCTTTGGTGTCTGTTTGATCATCGCCCTGGGAATTGAGTGGGTAACAGCGCGATTCGCATCCCCAGGTCGAGCAATCGGAGCAGCCTTGGCAGTTCTATTGATCCTTGTTTGGAGCGTAGTTCTAATCAGGCAGAACCGGACATGGAATGATACTGTCAGCGTGTACAGAAACTCTGTAGCGGTTGACCCCGACGCGCCTCTTGCTCATGTGCTGTTGGCGCGATCGTTGTACGATGCAGGTAGACCGCGCGAAGCGGAAGCAGAGGCGCGAACAACACTCAACATGGACCCGCATTGCGCAACTGCATATCTGTCTCTAAGTTATTTCACTCGGGTGTCAGGGAAGCTCGATAAGGCTTGCGAGATACTCGAGGACGGCGTCTCAGCGGTACCTGAGAGTACAATGACTCGTCAGGATCTGGCGACAATGTATCTCAATCTAGGACTGCTGTACCAGCAACGGAAAATGTTCGACTTAGCGGAAGAAAAGCTTCTTCGATCAGCTCAGGTTTCTCCGCGGGCCGTGGCATGGTATTACACTGGACAGTTTTACTTCGAGCAGGGCCGCTATGATGAAGCCCGTGTCCAGTTTGAACAAACCTCAGCCGCGATACCGCGATGGTTTGCCCCGATACACCTCAGACTGGGTATGACGTACGAGGGTCTTAAAGATACGGCGCGAGCGCAGATGGAATTAGAAAAATATCTGGAACTGGCTCCGGCCGATGCGCCGGATCGAGAAGCAACCCGAAAACATCTCCAGGACATGAGGGGTGTCCCGGCCAAAAATAAGTAACGTAACAACTCTTTCCGGGCACGTTTCGATTAGGGACCGCCCCGTTGGAATCGCATTATTATTAAGAATGGATCGAGTGAAGGAAGATTAAAGTGATCAAATCAGTTGCAGTAATAGGAGCGGGAACAATGGGGAGCGGTATCGCCCAGGTCGCTTCCAGAGCCGATCTCGAAGTGATCATGCACGATGTAACTGACGAGTTCCTCAGTCGAGGTCTGGTAAACATCGATAAGAGCCTGCAACGAGATGTCGACAAGCAGCGGTTAACGTCGGATGAGAAGCAGCAGATCGTTTCACGAATCAAGCCTACGACCAAGCTCGCAGAAATTGGTTCCGTCGACTTTGTCATCGAAGCTATCACTGAGGACGCGGCTGTTAAGTCGGATATGTTCCGGCGGGTGGACGCAATCGTTCAACCCGAAGCGATCCTGGCAAGCAACACAAGCTCGATCTCAATAACAAAGCTCGCCGGTTGCACGTCGCGTCCTGATCGGTTTATCGGGATGCATTTCATGAATCCAGTCCCTGTTATGAAGCTGGTTGAAACAATTCGAGGTATCGCTACGTCCGATGCAACCTATCGGGAAACACGGAAGCTTGCTGAAGCGATGGGGAAGACCGCGGTTGAAGTAAATGATTCCCCAGGATTCGTTTCCAATCGCGTGTTGATGCCGATGATAAATGAAGCGGTGTTTGCGCTGTACGAAGGGGTCGGCTCGCCTGAGTCGATCGATAGAGTGATGAAACTTGGAATGAATCATCCGATGGGTCCCCTCGAGCTCGCGGACTTCATCGGACTAGATGTTTGCCTCGCGATTATGAATGTGTTATATGATGGCTTTGATGATTCGAAATATCGGCCATGTCCGTTATTAAAAAAGTACGTCGATGCGGGGTGGCTCGGCCGCAAGACGGGCAAAGGGTTTTATCAATACTGATAGTTTGAGATTCGAAACATGTTGGCTTGGAGTCGGCCTCTGGAGCCGATTTCAGGGAGGACATCAACATACAAAGCGAGCCTGGTAAGAAGTAAAAATGATACTTTGTCAGCAATGCACTCATGAAAATCCCTACAATAGAGAGTCGTGTGTAGTTTGTGGTGCCCGGTTAATGATAATAACCAGCACTCCCACCGCAGCAGCTTACGGAGGGATTGACAGTCTCGTCCGACCGACTCTCGAAGAACATCTGCTTGAGCGTATCAGCTCACTCGAGTCCCAATTGGAGCGCGCGCAGGATCGCCTCGAGCTGGTCCTGGATCTGGTTCACCGGCAGGCGACGAGTGGCTTGTATGATCATGCGATGCTGGATGCTCTGGTCGAACACCTTTCGGAACGAGGAGCAGTCGAAGGCGGAAAGCTGGAGACGTTGTGGCGCGATCGAATCGCCGAACATTATGAAGAAGCAAGCGAGCAGGAAGAGTTCGACAAGCGCGTAGAAAACATGCTCAGTGGCTTTGGAGGAGAGAACTTTGATCTCTTCGCTCGGTTGCTTGATACCGGAGCCGATCTCTACGTCGAGGGAAACGCCAAACGAGGAATCAGATACTTCGAAAAGGCGCTTGTTCTTGATCCGGCAAATGTAATTCTGGCGCTTTTCATCGGAGAGCACTTCTTTCGGTTCAATCGGCCGGTGCTCGCCCGTCCCTATCTCGAACGCGCGATACAGGAGGAAGCAGATAACTTCACCGCTAGATTGATGCTGGGCGTCATCTGCGGCGATGACGGAGAGCTGGATTCTGCTAAACAGCATCTCAGCCGGGCGTTAAAGATTAGAAGAAACTCATTTGCGGCTCACTACGGGCTCGGGCGAATCCTGGCGAGCGAAGGACGGGTGCGCGAAGCGCTCACACATCTGAAGCGTGCGCTGAGGCTCAAGCCAACTCCCGAAATGTATTATCTGGTCGGTCGCGCATATCTCGAGGAGGGTCGTACCGAAGTGGCGGTGAGGCACCTCAGGCGCTGCGTGGAGCTTGACCCGAAATTCGACGCTGCGTTGTATCACCTCGGGCTCATTTACCTGAGGCAGGAAAACCTATTAATGGCGCAAGAGCATTTTCGAGCAGCCTACGAGATTAATCCACGAGAATCCCGCTATCGCACAGCCCTGCGCGCCCGGAAAGCGGGCCAGCTGACGCCTCTTCCCGTCTTCGGACGAGCCGCCGTCTCAAAACGTAAGGTAGTAAGTAGCGGAGACGTGAGACTTGTAGAGCTACTGCGCAGCGATCTTCTCGAGCTGCAGAAGCCAGCTGAAGAGGTCAGGAAGGGACAAAAAAGAAGTTAGAAAGAAATTCCAACCGACTAAGAAGCAGAAAAGGCAAAAGCGAGAGTTTCTCACTTTTGCCTTTTCCATTTCTTACGTTTCGGGTCGATCAATGGGCTGTCAGACTATCGTGGGATCTACTACCGTTCGGAAGAACCGACACACTGCGTGTCGTGGTTCCAAACGCCTCGCTCGTATCAGTGGTCAAGCTGTAAATATCAAAGCCTAAAGAATCTAGATAGGTTGCGAGGTCGTCGCTTGACGATATGAACAGAATGGGATCGTGTCCGAAGTAATCCGTTATCTCGAGCAGTCGCTCGATAACCTCAATCGGTTCAAATGTTCTTGCCGGATCCCGAAAGCTAGCCATCGTTCGCTCCTTTCAATAGTTAATACGCGCCATCCGTCGATTTGGTTTGTCAATTACTCGTTTTTTAAGATGCTCTCGCATACTTCAAAAGTTGGTTTTTGTCACACTCTGAGTGACGGCCAGCATTGCCACTCGATTACTAGAACGATGTAATACTTGCAGCTTGCATTCCATGATTGAGGTTCAAAGACCCTTACAAAAGAAAAACCGGCGGTGAAGCCGGTTCTTCTATCCGAAGCTGGTTGACTGTCTCTCTTAATCACCATCGCTGGCGGTTGCGGTTGAGGCGGCAGGCTCGGCCTTCTTTTCAGGCTTTTTCTCAGTCTTATTCTTTGCCCCTGTAGCCTCGGTAGCGCCAGCTGGCTCCTTCTTGCGTGAGTAATCGGTAACGTACCATCCAGATCCCTTAAACTGAAAACTCGTGCGAGATATAGTCTTTTCGAGCTTTCCGCGACACTTTGAGCACCGCTTTAAGGGCGGATCACTTATCTTTTGAATTACCTCAATATGAGATCCACACTTCTCACATTTGTATTCGTAAATAGGCATAAAAACTCCTCCGATAGAACGATCAATAGTAACACGCCGGCATATGTGCGGCAAGATAAGGCCTTTTTTGGCTTCATTTCGCGAGTGAAAAAGGTTTTGAATTTGCAATCTGACAGTCGAAATCTGAATCTGAATCGGAAACCGAAAGTGAAATTTGAAATTTTGAATTAGTCTGAATCTGAACTTGAAATAATATTGAAATAATTTTGAAATTGGTTTTTACACCGGCGCTGGCGCAAGGTTTCAAACTTCAACAAGCACGACTCAAATGCTTGCCAATTACTCACAGATGTTTGCGCAGGTAATTAGCCAACAAGAAGCCGGCGTAGTATTTGTACGGCGCTCGTCCCAAAGTGTAGTGACCGCAGCGCACCAATGCCTTTTCAAACCTCACTCCGTACCGGTCGCATTCCGCAAACAATAGACGGGATAGCTCGGGCGTAAAAGATAAATCGTACACTGCCGATATCATCAGGCCGCGACGTTCATCTCCCGCCAGTCGATTGACATAAGAGTTGGGACTGATTGCGAGGAACGCCTTTCTCACGTCCTCCCTACCAACCTCGGTTTCGAGACCCTTCCTGACGTGCGCAGTGGTTAACCCATCCCAGACTACGTCTCCAAAGTAGCTCGATACATGATAGTAAACTCCGACGTTAATTTTTGGCTCGTGTATGAAGGTCAGAAATGCGATGCACGAGCCCAGGCTAGTCCCAACTATTCCGATCCGGTCATAACCCTGATCTGCCAACCAGTGGATTGCCGCTCTGGTATCAAGCACAGCCTGGCGGTTGGCCTGAAGCGTTCGGCCGATATTTGCGCTCACCATGAAATCTGCGCGTTCAAATCCAAGAAGCATCCGACGATCGTGATAAGGCAGACTCAGCCGAAGCGCTGCAATGCCCGTTCGATTGAGGAAACCACATAAGGCGACGTGCTCATGTGCCTTGGCATTCCAGTGAGGCAGCACTACGACTGCCCGGCCCCGTGACCGCTGGATTTCATCCTGGCGCGAACTCTTTGCGGATCCACCGTTATTTTGCACCGGAAAGTAACGGGCATACGCGGTGTTGTTCTCAACAAAAGGGGTCTTTACTGCGCTCTCGAACGAAAGCCAGCCCTCCTCGAATCGAAAGCCAGGAACCCGGTCCCATGAAAAAAACTGATGGCTGTTTGATATCGCTTGCTGGTTGAACTTGAAGATTGCGTTGCGGCTGTCGGCTGTACCTGCACTTTCGTCAGGGATCAGATTTTTAGGATCGAGCGAATCTATTCCCCATTCAAATGGTCTTACTACTCGATTATTGTCTCTTCGAGAGAGCTTCCGCTCCCAGGTGTGAATGACTTGTTTTAGCATCTTAAAGTGAGTTCCATTAGGCCAACCGTGAGGTCATTCTAATGGAGAGCTGAGATGTTGCTCAAGCGAGGTACTGACACGGCTCCGAGTCTGTATGTAAATCAGGCGTTCCACAGTGTCGAGATTTGAATCGAGAAGGCCTCGCTCGCATAAAAATGAAACGATTGCTGTTGCTTTCCGTCTATGATTACAGGGGGTCTGATGAGTACACCAGGACGAAAAGAACCAGACGGATGCGATGGCAATCCGCTGGCGGTGTGTGTAAATGACTGCCAACTCGACTATGGACAGCCGAGCTCTCAATTAGTGCAGGTCTGCTTTCAGGTACACTGCGCTTTTGCAGAGATGCGTTGGGGGCGGTCAGCGGCAATATCTTTTGAGCTCTCCCAAACCGTATCAGATGAGAACGTGCCTAAGCACCAACAATAGGCGAGGCGGTTCTTCTGGCGGATCAATCTTGTACAGATCAACCTAAAAACCACCTACAGATGAGTCTGTGTGTGAGAATCCTGGATCCGCCATTGGCTGCGGCTACGGTGGTATCAGGACCTCTGAGGGTCGCTGTCTGTCGCATACAACCGTCTTTTTGCCAAAAATACCATTAGCCAGCTACACCGACGATGGACTGATCTGGCAAAATATGAAACTCGTTCCGATCCGGAATTAGTTTTTCAAGGATAGATGGGAGACCGCTATGAACCTTCCAGACGAATGCGTCCTTGTTCAAAGGGAATCGCCTTATCAATACACTCAGGACGGGCTCGAGCTTAGAGAGCTGGCCCATCAGTCGCTCATTCCGCTCTTCATCGAGTTCATGAACCGAGGTTATAGCCCTTATCAAATCTGTTCAGTGATACATGACGGCGTAGCCGAAATGAGCCGCGAGATTATCGGCGTTCACAGGACGGCAGGTAAGGAAGCCGCGGACAAGATGTTGCAAGATAAGTTAAAACCGTAAGCCGCTGCTCGTTGCAACAATCACCGTTTCTTCGCGGCTGAGTTTTGGCGTTCAACAAGCTCGGCGTATTGTTCCTCCATCTGCTCCAGTCTCGCACGAGCGTCTGAATCGGCCCCTCTCATAAGCAGGAAGCCGTACAACAAAAGGCCGATGGCAACGCTGCCTGCAATCGCAGTAATCCAGGTTAAAGCCTCGCGGCTCACACCCAGCATCTGCCATACAAGCTGTTTCGTGGAAAACAGGTCATAAGCCGCTCCAGCGGACAGGAGAAGAAGAAACACGCCCAAGCCGAGAGCGGCGGCGATTTTCGCCTTTAAGGAATCAACCTCGTAGCCGAGGTCGCTAATGCTCGAACGCAGGTTCCGTAGTTGAACGTCGATGGACTCGCAGTTGTCGGAATCAGGCATGGACCCGGTCTATTCTTACTTAATAAACTTGCCGGTCCTGGACCAACGGGATTTGGTAAAGAAGTCCTTGATTTGATTTGAGCCGCCTTCGCCGTTGTTATTTCGATCGATCGACCAGTACACAAACATCGCTCGCCCTACTATGCTGTTCCTCGGAACGGTTCCCCAGAAGCGGCTATCGAGGCTGTTGTCGCGGTTGTCTCCCATGCAGAAATACTGATCGCTATCGTAATGTCCATCGTTATCAGCGTCGTAGATCCGCTGGAGCTGTGGATCGCTTCGGATCTCATCAGGTACTGGGTCACCTTTGACAGGCACCTTGAATGGCTGCCGGGTTCCGTATGTTGCACTGTCATCATTAAAGCTCGAGGCGACGCTCTCGTGATCGTTCTGATAATAATAGACCGTCCAATTCGTTCCTTGCCCTTCCTGATCGCTTCGAACAGTCTCGAGTGGAGATGCATCGTCGTTGTTGTACTGCGGTTCCACAAAAACCCGGCGTTCAGGCAACGGTTGGCCGTTTACGTAGACGGTATTAGTCCTGGCGTCGTATTCCACTGTCTCGCCAGGAAGGCCGATCACTCGTTTGACGAAGTTTGTTTCCGGTGTCCTTGGAAACTTGAAAACGACTATGTCCCCTCTTCTGATCTGCCGCTCTGGAAGTAGTGGTATGTTGAAGCGATCGGGACCAAAAATAAATTTGTTAACCAGCAAGTGATCTTGAATCCAGATCGTGTTTTTCATTGATCCGGTCGGGACCTTAACAGCCTGGACTATGAAGGTCATCCCGAACAGGGCCATTATCAGAGTGACAACAGCTGATTCAAAGTATTCGCGCGGTAAGCTCTTCTTAAAATTGACTTGATGTGGGTCTCGTTTCTTTACGTCAACCGTTCGGACCTCAGGGAGCGGCAGTCTTTCGGCGGATCCCTGTGCCTCTTTTACTTCAGTAGCTGCCTCTTCATGTGTTGTTAATTCTAACTGGTCACTCATAATCGATAATTATCCCAAAGCTCCTGACTGTCCACAATCAGACATCATTGGATACGCTAAGTACCTCGAGTTCGTTCTCCTCGTCTCGTGAAAGCCCCTCATTTGATTTCGCGCTTACAGACGATTCATTTTCTGCGGACTCAATGCTGCGCCCGTTCTCGCTTGTCGAACCTGCCTGTACTTCCAGCTGGGACAACCCATCATCAGAAGCTCCATAAACTGACGTAACTTCCTCGTGGTGTACGATATCCTGAGCCGGCTGCATAGGACTGTCGAGTTCGCGTGCGTTCGCTGCTGCGTGTCGCCTTGCCTCAATGCGGGATGTGATTAAGTCTTCAGGCGACTCCAGGACAAAACGCGCAGCTTCTTGCTGTGCGAGTTTAATTGTATGGCCTTCGCCGGTGGCCAGTGCGCGGCCTCCGATCCTGAGCTCGACCCGGAAGGTCCTACGATGATCAGGTCCCAGGACCTCGACGACGGCATAATCGGGTCCGGGTCCGCCAGCCGCCTGCAGTCTTTCTTGCAATGCTGATTTGTAGTCGGCTCCAATCATCGATGCCGGATCGATGCTCAAGAGCTTCTCTCGCAATTCGCGCCGCAAGAACTTCTCCGCGACTTCTATTCCGCCATCGACATACAAAACTCCGATCAGTGCTTCATAAGCATCTGCGAGCAGCGCACGTTTTCGACGGCCGCCGGTCTTCTCTTCGCCGCGGTTTAGCAAAATGTAGTTGCCGAGATCCAATGCTTCAGCGATCTCTACGAGCCTCGATTCGCTCACAAGGTACGCTTTCATCTTCGAGAGCTTTCCTTCCGACAAATCAGGGAAGCGCTCCAATAGCCACGCACTGACTACAAAACCCAGCACCGAATCTCCGAGGAATTCCAACGCTTCATTGTGCTGGCAATTCTCACCAACACGCTCATTTGCAAAAGAACGGTGCGTGAGAGCTCGATCCAAAAGCGCGCGTGATCGGAAGGAATAACCGATCTTCTGTTCGAGCTCGGAGAGTAGTTTTTCTCGTTCGAGAAGAATCATTGGTACGGCCGCAACACTATACGTTGCTCAACAGTCACAATACCATAATCGATACGATGAGTCATTAGTGACTGTAGGCAGTGGTCGCATCCTTTGACGGCAATAGGGGGAGGGATTATTCAGTTTCAGCTTCAACGAGCGAAGGCTGTTCGATCAAACCAGAAATGATTAACCCGCAACATTCAGTCGCTCATGCTGCGGGTCCTTGAACACTTTGTTGAATCTTGTTTCAGCGAGGCTTCTTACCTGTCACCGGCTTCGCTGCTGCGTTTCCAGCGTCGGCTGCCGGTTTAGTCGGAGTAGTCGATTGCGGCGGCGGAACCGTCATCTTGACCGGTGTTGGGCCGGTCTTATTCGCTTCGATAAGTTTGGTCAGTCCTTCTTCCGAGTTGTTATTGAGAAACTTATAAAGCCCCGAAACTACGCTCATGACGGTGGTTCTTGCCTCGCTCGGTTTATCCATCGTGAGACCCAAGTACCTCGCCCAGCAATTAACCACCGGTTCAGCTTTACTCCTAACGTCGGCAAGTGCCGTCTTTGCTTCTTCAAGTGCAGCCTTTACATCTGGCTTAGGATCGGCTGCGTTCCGATCTGCCTCAGGTATGGCATCCGCCTTTTTCTGAGCGGCGTCATACTTTTGGGCTGCAACGTTGTAACGATCGTTGTTGATGCGCCCGCAGTGAAAGAAGTAAGCCGCGTTTGTGGGATCCAGCTCAGCAGCCTTAGTGTATTCTGCAAGTGATTTTTCGGCGTCCTTACTGTTATCCGCGACCAGAGCCAGGGTTTGATGCAGGTAACCGAGTGTGACGTTCTTGTTGAATTTTGCCGCGTCGACGCCGGTTAATGTCTTGCCGGATTCGAAAAGCCGAATTGCGCGCTGCGAGAGATCGGTCGTGTCTGCAGCATGAGCAAAATTGTTCTTAGCGATTTCATTAGTGCGGATTTCAACAACTACAGCCCAAATGTAGTCGAGGTTATCAGGGTCCTCTGCAAGAACTTCCTTTGCTATTCGAATCTCCCCGGCAACATCGCCCTTGTCATGGGCTTCTTTATACATCATCCCGCGAACTCCGGGGATCCATTTGGTTTTCAAATATTGAATGTTCGTTGCATTTCCATTTGGAAACTTCTGCAAATAAGCCTTAGCCAACTCCATAGCCTTTGGATAATCTTTGGCCTGGTTAGCATCAAACCATGCTTTGTACGCCGCAGCTTCTTCAGCCGACGGATCCTGAACACTCGGTCCAGTGACATTTGTTCTTGCCGACGCGAGGGGCACATACATCGACATCAACAGCATTAACGCTGTTATCGTTATTATTGATCTTTTCATCGGGCGATACTCCTCCTGAAATCTTTTGCCACAAGCATTCTTAAAAGAATCTTTCCGCCTATAACCGTTGTGTTATGCTGAAATTTTGCAACTCTGGGATGCGTGCGAAGCAGTCGGAGTTGCTGACTACCACTCACGGGAAAAGCGCAGAATGCATAGTCGCACGCACGATTATTTCTTGTCAAGCAAACACCATTGTCAGCAAACGACGTCGGCTGCGCTTGCATACTGGACGCGTTCACGGAACGATTGAAGCGCACACATAGCCCCTAAAACACATGGCCCGAAACCTCATCGTGAAACCTCGAGTGTTCGCCTTAGAGGTCGAGCGTCGCCTTCCCGCTTCGAGAACCTTGAGACCGAACTTCTTGAACCGTGCTCATTCGTCAGCTTCTCGAGAAACATATAAAGGGCAGGATCAGTCGCCCGGAGCTCACTCCTTGTGTGCCTCCCTGTAACTCCTGCCAACGGTCTCTTCCCTTCCGAAATAAACGCTTCATAACCCTGCGCAAAGTACTCGTGCTCATTAGCCGCGGCGTAATAGTCCAAAAAGCGCCCGTCGCGCCGCGCTCGTTCGTAGAGAACCTGGATCTCCCGGCTCTCGCCTTTTCCAAACGCGACCAGGTGAACCTGATGCGCGAACTCGTGCGCGATTGTGTTGAAGCCACCGTTAGAAACCTGGTCAAGATACTCAATGCCCGACACGGTAACACGTCCCCCGACTCCTCGGAGGCTGGCATAATACCGCCCATCGAACGTCCTTTCTGACGCGAGTCCCGCCAGCGCTTGCAAATCACCAGGGCGTTGATCAAATGCAAGCAGATAATGCCGCGCTTTAGCCTGCGCGAGTTTCGGCAGATAGACTGACAAACCTGCGACGGACGCATCGATGATCGTTCTTTGTCGAGGGGTCAAAAGATCGTACTCGGGAAAAATCTCGCGAGTGATCGCGTAGGCGGCCGGCACGGGACGGCTGCTAAATAAAGTTGCAAAATCTGCCGCACCGATCTCGATACGCGATCGCTCGTTCATGCCACGATGCGCGCAACTCAACTCGAGGTGAGCAACAGCGCCATCCGGATCAACTGCGATCGCCTGGGTAGCTATAGAGGCGGCTCGCTCAAAATTCGCTTGCCTTAACGCGATATCGGCAAGCCCGATCAACGCACGGTAATATCGCGGCTCCAATTTGAGCGCCGACAACAACTCTTGTGATGACTGATCAAGCTTTCCTTCCTGCTTCAGCGCCTTGCCCTTAACAAAATGTATGCGCGCTTCCTCAGTTACCTTTTGCTCATACCCGTACTGACCATCAAGGTACTGCGACAGGATGCGACGCGCCGCAAAGTTGAAGGGATCGAGCGTGACTACACGACGGGCTAACGATCTGGATTCGTCGGCTTTTCCTCCAATGGACTTTGCGTAAGCGAGTACGAGGAGAGCTTCTACATTGTAGGGATCCAAATCAATCGCGCAAGCGGCGGCTTCAGCTGCTTCAGTCTCTTTGTGGCTGTCAAGGAGGACGCGAGCAAGCAGGGCGTTGGCCGAACCATCGTCCTGGTTACGACTCAGCCAGTCGCGAAGCAAACGCACAGCGCGGGCGTACTCGTGTTGGAGCAGATCAACCGCTGCGAGTCCGACAATTGACGCCCTCGTCTCGGAGATTGCGCGGGCACGCTCGAAGTATCCTCTTGCGCGCTGCGGCTCTTCAACGGCCAGGTAAAGCGAACCATATTCACAAAAGAGAGAGGCCGAATTGGGATGATCGGTCGCGGCATTCTCGAGTAACTTCAACGACTGCGAATACTGAAGCCGAACGCGTGCGATGTGAGCCAGACCTAACTTGGCATCGAGGTTTGCCGGCTCCAGTCGAGCGGCTTCAAGAAAGGCATCGCCGGCAGCCTCGAGTTCCCACTTGCGACGTAGTTCCTCTCCTCGCCGGAGAGCGTCGCTGACCATCTTCGATCGCAATTCGACCGGGCTTGCTTCAGAGTAAGCTAAGCCGATTGTAGTGGCTCTCTGCATCACGATGATGCAGAGAGCCGCGGAGCAGAGCAAACGTAAAGTTTTATTGTTTTTTTTCATCAGACTGCCATCGCAGACCTTCGCTAGCTTTGCGGATCTTTGCGTCCCTTAGAAACACGCCGAGGCCGCACGCGGCACGGTTCGTCGCTTACGCAGGCGGCTTAAGTCCGACCTCCGGAGCTACCTCGCGTAGCGATGCGATGATGAAGTCGATATGCTCGCCAAGGTCAACGGCCAACTCCTCAGCGCCTTCATAGACTTCATCGCGATTGACCGTTCGCGCGAACGCCTTGTCCTTGAGCTTCTTCTTAACCGACTTTGATTCGAGATCCCAGATGCCGTTTGGACGAACCAGCGCACACGCTACGACGAATCCCGTCAGCTCGTCGCAGGCGTAGAGAGCGCGCGCGAGCAGCGTATCGCGCGGTACGCCTGTGTAATTTGCGTGACCCAGGATGGCCCTTCGTATCTCTTCGCTGTATCCCTGCTCGCTCAGAATCTCGGAACCCTTAACCGGATGATCAGGAGGATTTGGATACATTTCATAGTCAAAATCGTGAAGCATGCCGACGATGCCCCAGATATCCTCCTGTTCGCCGAGCCGTCGGGCATATGCTCTCATAACAGCCTCAACCGCCAGCGCGTGCTTTCGCAGGGATTCGCTTTTTGTGTACAGGCAAAGCAGGTTCCACGCATCATCTCTTGTGTGCATAAGGAATGAAGATACAGGTTCTCGCGAAAGTCGCCAAGATGGGGGTTGGGGTTGGGGGGTTGGGGCTAGCAGGACAAATGAAACGAATAGGACGAATTGGCCTTATTGGTCCTATTGGTCCTATTGGTCCTTTGGTCCTATAACCCAGCCCCAATCCCCAACCCCTACTAGAAAACAGTTGACATCATAATAGTTCATATGTAAACTATTATCTCGTGGGGGGAAGTGTTGATGAAATTGCACCATGAATTGAAGCTCAAGCAGCCGCTGGCGAGCGTCAACCACGAGGCCTTGCTGAGCCTCGTGCGAACCTCTTCACTTATGCAGAAACTTTCGGATCGTTTCTTTTCACGGTTCGGCTTGACTGACGTTCAGTTCAATATCCTAATGATTCTTAAGGAACATGGCGCCGCCGGTCTCAGCCAGCAGGAACTCAGCGAACATCTCATCGTCACCAAGTCGAACGTCGTCGGACTGATAGATCGACTCGAACGCAGCGGCTACGTCAAACGAATGTCTCACCCGTCTGACAGACGCTTCAATCAAATCGTGCTCACCGCAGCCGGCGAAAAACTTGAGCTAAAAATAGAAGAACTTTATTTCACCGAAGTTGACAAGATGATGAACGCCCTCAGCGGTCCGCAAAAGAAGGCGGTAATCCAGGCGATGGAGAGGATTCGGCAGTACATCATCAACAGCGAACTGTGAGCCCTTGCAACCGCAACCGCCTTCCCCTCATCTATAGCCGCACGCGCGCTGTTGACCGGGCGAAGGTTCAAGGGTAGCGAATGTGCTCGACCCTAAACGGAGGCCTTTATGGCTGAAGACAGTACCTCACCCGATAAACTCAAGCAGCTCGACGACCGACTGAATTATCTCGAGTCAGTAGCGCGCGAGACCGTAGCTCGCCTTTACGCAGTCGAAAAGCATCTGGGACTGGTGTTTAAGGCGGTACCAAAACATCTCGACCAGCCAGCTCCAGTAGATCAGCAAACACGAGATTCAAGGCTTCGCGCCGTGGAAGATGCTCTCAAGGGTGTTCCTCCCATCGCAACGCAACCGAGGCCACCCGCTGAAGAAATCAACCAAAAGCAGCCGCCTCTGGACAAGCCAACTTCCATGGAGCCTTCATCTCCGGAGCCACCTCCAGCCAAGCCGGTTGTCGATGAATCAGTAAGCAAGATCCCCGCTGTCGCGCCGCCGACTGCTGATCAACCGGCCGACAAAGGACCGGCTACAGTTGCACCGTCGCCAACCGCACCGCCATTCATTGCACCGCAGACTCCTCCCGAGAAAAAGGTGCCTGGAGCGCCGGTGCCGCAGGGCTCTCCATCTCACATGCCGACGGCTCGCCCGGCCGCGCCGTCGATCGCACCCAGTGCTTTCGCACGCCGGGGGGATCTCGAAGCTCGCATCGGAGGCAACTGGTTCAATCGCATCGGCATCATCGCGATTTTTCTCGGCGTAACTTTTTTCCTGAAATATGCGGTCGACCGTGAGTGGATCGGTCCAGCAGGTCGAGTTCTTATCGGCGTTGCGGTTGGACTTGCGTTCCTCGCCCTCGGCGAGCGTCTACGAAAACGCTATGCGAGCTATGCCTATGGACTAACGGGAGGCGGCATAGCCATTTTGTATGCCGCAATATGGTTCGCATCTGGAAAGAGATACGACCTGCTTTCTCAACCGGTGGCCTTCGGGTTGATGGCGCTGGTAACAGCTACGGCATCGTTGCTGTCCGCTCGTTACAACGCGTTAGCTATTGCCGTCCTTGGACTCATCGGAGGATTTCTGACGCCGATTCTTCTGTCGACCGGCGTCGATAATGAAGCCGCGCTGTTCACCTACATCGCTCTCCTGGATCTTGGCGTCCTCGCATTAGCCTATTCGAAGCAATGGCGCAGCCTGAACTACATGGCGTTCATCTCTACAGTGTTGATGTTCGCTGCGTGGATGTTGGAGTGGTATACGTCCGAAAAATTGTGGACCACAATGCTGTTCCTCACAATTCTGTTCGCGATCTTCGCGCTGCTCGCGGTGCTTTACAACGTCGTCAATCGGCGCCCAACGGGGTGGCTCGATCTGGCGATGGTTTTCTCAAACGCGCTTCTGTACTTCGGCACCAGTTATGAACTGCTGGATGATCAGCATCACGGCATGCTCGGGCTCTTTGCATTGCTTATTTCGGCGTTCTATATGGGTCTGGGCTATTTCACCTACAGTCGTGATCGTGATGACAACCTGCTTATCCTGACTTTTCTCGGTCTCTCGTTCCTGTTTGCGGTTCTGGCGGTACCAATCCAGTTCGATCAGCACTGGGTAACTATGGGATGGGCGATCGAAGGCGCGGTAATGAGCTGGATAGGCTTGCGCGCGAACGATCGGACGTCGAGGAATGCGGCGCTGGTTGTGTTTGGTATCGCGATCGCGCACTGGTTCTACGTCGATATGCGTGAGTTCGCTTACCATGCAAATGAAACCTTCATTCCGCTCTGGAACCGCCGCGCGCTATCCACGGGCGTGCTGGTTACGGCGTTGGCAACGGCTGCCTGGTTTTACAAGAAAACCAAATCCAATATTGCGGATGATGAGCGCTCGATGTTCAGCGGGCTATACCTGTTGGCTGCAAACACCATGGCAGTGATCCTGTTGAGCCTCGACGCAAATGACTACTTCAATCAGAAGAAGGCTGGACTACCGCGGGCAGGCAATGAGAGAGATCAACTCAACAATCAGCACTACTTTACGATTTCTGCGCTTTGGTCGATCTACGGTGCAGCAGCGCTGATCGTAGGCATCAAACGCAGGTTAAAGCTGATTCGAGTAGCGGCTATGCTCCTGCTAGCGGCAGCGATCATTCTGGTACTGGCTCTGAACCTGTCGTACTACAGCGCGCCGTGGCACACGATCGCGTTTAATCAAACCTTTGGATCATTCGCTCTGCTTGTAGGAGCATTGTCCAGCGGAGCCTGGTTCTATGCAAAAGACAAGAATATCGATCCTCAGGAGCGGACGGCTGCTCTCGGTGGATTGATTATCGCAGCGAATTTGCTCGCGATTGTGGCTCTCAGTGCTGAAGCGCTGGGCCACTTCGATCGCGCGCAAGCGATCGCAAAGGGCGAGCTAGTAGCGCAGCTTGAGAATTCCAAGCAACTTGCGTTGACAGCCGTATGGACGATTTTTGCGACAACCGGATTGATAATTGGAATCCGCCGCCGCTCACAGGCTGTTCGCACAGGATCCTTGCTTCTCCTTGCGCTTGCCATTGCCAAGGTAAGCGCGATCGATTCGCAGTACTACGCCGCAAGCTGGCACAGCTTACTGATTAATCCCACGTTTGGAGCTTTTGCTCTGCTGATTATTTCGTTGGCAATTGGTGCATGGCTCTATGCGCGGGCTGATCAAATCGGCACTAAAGAACGATCGTCAGTCATCCCGTTGTTAGCAGGTGTATCAGTTTTGCTCTCGGTTATTGCGCTGAGCGCCGAGGCCCTGGGCTATTATGATCGTGCCCAAACGCTTGCCAGCGGAGAGTTTTTCCGACAGCTCGAAAACACAAAACAACTGGCACTGTCCGCAGTTTGGATCGTATTTGGCGTAACGGTCCTGATCTTAGGAATCCGTCGCGGGCTAAAGTCTCTGCGGATAGGCGCGTTGATTCTACTTGCTCTTGCGACCGCAAAAGCAGTTTTCGTCGACCTCGGTTACTACAATGCCGGCTGGCACAATGTGCTCCTGAACCCGACCTTCGCCGTTTTTGCGCTGCTCATTATCGCTCTCGCAGCTGGCGTGAGGTTCTATGCTCGATCGGCACAGATTTCGGAGAGCGAGCGTACGAAGATGGTTCCGCTTCTTCTTGGCGCTGCCAACCTGCTGGCAGTTGTTTCTCTGAGCGCTGAAGCGATGGGTTATTTCTTCCGGGCAAGAGCACAGCTCAACGTCTCGCAGCTTGACGAATTCTATCGAGCAAACAACAACGAGCAATTTGCCCTTTCTGCAATTTGGGCAATCTACGGCGCGGCGGCGTTGGCAATTGCGACGTTCCGAGGGCGAAAGTCTGTTCGTTGGGGCGCGCTGATACTTTTAGTTATCGCAACTGCAAAGGTGCTCGCAATCGATACCCACTTCTACGATTCGGCATTCCATACGCTTGTGTTCAATCAGACATTTGGTGCATTTGCGCTTCTGATTGCGGCACTGTCTTGTGGGATCTGGGCCTATTCGAAATCCGAAACATTGGATGATCGCGAACGCTCAAGGCTGCTGCCGATTCTGGTAACTGCCGCGAACCTGCTCGCTATCATTGCTTTGAGTCTGGAAGCTCTCGGCCACTATACAGTACTGATGCGCGTACCTGGGCTTGAGCCGAATCGCCTCGCCGATCTAAAGCTCGCTCAACAACTTTCGATTTCGGTGGTATGGACTGTCTATGGCGGCGGTATGCTCACATTCGGTATAGCGCGCCGAAGCCGATTGCTCAGGCTGATGGGATTGTTGCTGCTTTGTCTGACGATCTTCAAGGTGTTCCTGTTTGATCTGTCATCGCTGGAGAGACTCTATCGGATCATTTCGTTTATCGTGTTGGGCTTGATTCTGCTCGCAGTATCTTTCCTCTACCAAAGATATCGTCAAAGGGTTGCGGAACTGATCGGCGACGATATGGAAGCTCCTGCTGGCTGAGTGGGAGAAGCAGAAGACAGAAGGCAGAAAGCAGTAGGCAGTCGCCAGAAGGCAGAAACGGCATCACGAAGCGTACCGCTTTCAGCTTTCTGCCTACTGCCTTCTGCTTACTGCCCGCTAATCAACTGCCTCAAGACGTAAGGCAGAATGCCACCATGCAAGTAATAATCAACTTCAATAGGAGTGTCGATGCGTAGTATCACCGGAACGGTTTCGCTCTTTCCATCCTCGCGATGAATTGTCAACGTAAGCTCCTGGCGAGGCGTAATTCCGCCTTGAAACCCGGTCAGATCAAACGTCTCTGTTCCGTTCAGTTTCAGCGACTGAGCGCTTGCGCCGTCTTTAAATTGACACGGCAGCACGCCCATACCCACCAGATTCGATCGATGAATGCGCTCAAAGCTCTGAGCAATAACCGCACCTACGCCCAGCAAACGAGTTCCCTTTGCCGCCCAATCACGCGAGCTTCCAGTTCCATATTCTTGCCCCGCAAACACCATCAATGGTATGCGCTCCGCTTGATACTTCATCGACGCGTCGTAGATGCTCATTCTCTCGCCGTCAGGCTGATGAACAGTGACACCGCCTTCGACGCCGGGAACCATCAGATTCTTGATCCGTACGTTTGCGAAGGTTCCACGAGTCATAACCCGATCATTTCCTCGACGCGCGCCGTAGCTGTTGAAATCCGCCACACTGACGCCTCTAGACTGAAGATAGACGCCCGCTGGTGAAGTCGCTTTGATCGCCCCGGCTGGTGAAATGTGGTCAGTGGTAACCGAATCACCGAATATCGCCAGGGCTCGGGCGCCTTTGATCTCGCTCACTTCACCAGGCTCCATTGAGAAGCCCTCAAAATAAGGCGGCTCCTGAATGTAGGTCGACTCGGGATCCCATTTGTACACGTCGCCGGCGATTGATGGTATTTCGTTCCACAGCGGGTTACCTTCGATGAAGTTACTGTAGCGGCTTCTATAGGTATCCGCATCAAAAGCTGTTTGAAGATGCTGCTGAACTTCTGCCGCGCTCGGCCAGATGTCGTGAAGATAAACATCACCGCCATCTGTTCCTTTGCCGATCGGCTCTTCGCTGAGGTTTATGTCGACGCGTCCCGCAAGCGCAAACGCGACTACCAGAGGTGGGCTCATGAGGAAGTTGGCTTTTACGCTCTGATGGACTCGAGCTTCGAAGTTGCGATTCCCGCTGAGAACGCTCGCCCCTACGAGATCATTCTTGCTGATAACTTCTTCGAGTCCCGGGTCGAGGGGACCGGAATTACCTATACACGTCGTGCAGCCGTAACCGACGAGACTGAAGCCCAGCTCGTTCAAATAGCGCTGCAGTCCCGTCTTTTCGAGATAATCTGTTACCACTCGCGAACCGGGCGCAAGCGACGCTTTCACCACCGAACGAATCTTCAGTCCCTTTTCTACAGCTTTCTTAGCCAGAAGTCCTGCCGCGAGCATTACGCTGGGGTTGGAGGTGTTAGTACATGACGTGATGGCCGCAATCAAAACGTCACCGTGACCAACGTCTACTTTCGTACCCGGTGATACGGGTGCACGGAGCTCGGCGACGCGATCGGGAGTGGGACGATTGTTGATCATCTCGTATTCGGTGATCACGTTAGTATCTTTATCGGTGGTCGTGTCGAAGATTGCCATTGGCGCTGTCTCAGACTGCTGCTCTCCGCCGCCTGAATGCGCACCGTTGCCCCGAGATTTGATGGTCGCCTGGAATCGCTTCCCGATCTCGTCCCTAGTCTTGTTGTAGCCGTTCTCACCGATCGGTTTTTGGAGGAGCTCCGCAAATTTGTTCTTCAGCTCGGGAAGCGAGATGCGATCCTGTGGCCGCTTTGGTCCTGAGACACTTGGTTCAACCGTCGACAGATCCAATTCGAGCAGCGTGCTGTAATCGCATTCGTTTTCGCGCGGGATCCCAAACATTCCCTGCGCGGTGAAGTAGCTTCTAATCAGATCGACCTGATCATCCGACCGGCCGGTCGCCTTGTAGTATTCACAGGTGGTCTCGTCGACTGGGAAGAAACCCATGGTTGCGCCGTACTCCGGAGACATATTGGCGATCGTTGCGCGATCGACGACCGACAAACTCGCGGCTCCCTCACCGTGGTATTCGACAAACTTCCCTACCACCTTTGCCTTTCGCAGCATCTCGGTGATGGTTAAGACCAGGTCGGTCGCGGTCATGCCCTCACGCAAGCTGCCCGTCAAGTGAACGCCGACAACATCCGGGGTAAGAAAATAGACCGGTTGACCCAGCATTCCTGCTTCGGCTTCGATGCCGCCGACTCCCCACCCAACGACTCCCAATCCGTTAATCATCGTTGTGTGAGAATCGGTGCCCACAAGAGTATCCGGATAGTAGACCCCGTCCTTCTCCTGAACACCTTTCGCAAGGTACTCGAGATTGACCTGATGACATATGCCGATACCCGGCGGAACGACTTTGAAACTATCAAAAGCCTGCATGCCCCACTTAAGGAACTGGTAACGAGCGCGGTTTCGCTTGAACTCCATCTCCATATTCAAGCGCAACGCATCCGGGACACTTGCAAAATCAACCTGCACCGAATGATCGACTACCAGATCGACCGGCACCAGCGGTTCGACAATTTGTGGGCTCTTGTTCATGCGCGCGGCAGCCGAGCGCATCGACGCAAGGTCGACCAGCAGAGGGACGCCGGTGAAGTCCTGCAGCAGAATGCGCGCAACGGTAAACGGGATTTCTTCGGTGCGCGTTTCTCTAGGACGCCAATTCGCGAGCCTGCGTACGTTGTCTTCGGTTACGCGCTTGCCGTCAAAGTTGCGCAGGACAGATTCGAGGACAATGCGAATGCTTACCGGCAGTCTCGAGAGTGGGCCGACGCCCTGCCGCTCGAGTTCAGGTAGGGAATAGAAGCTTCCTGTTCGATTGCCGCTTATTGTGAAAGTCCGAAGAGAGTTTAGAAGACTATGGGCCATACTTTATTCAGCTCCCAACGTGACGCGTGGTGCAGTTGCGTGAGGTCTCGGGCTGCGGCTTGTGACCGCGAAAACTTAATGTTCAGTTTAAGGAGAGGTATGTAGGATCGTCAAGGAAACAGTGGTCAGTAGGCAGTACGCAGTAGGGCGGTCAGTAGTCAGCAATCTTTTATCTGTGTAATCTGCGTAATCTGCGGATAAATTCACTTGAAAGCCCACTGACTACGGACTACGGATAACGGACTACGGATAACGGACTACGGACCAATGACTACTGACTACGAACCACTGCCTACTTCCTTCTGCTTACCGCTTTCTGTTTTCTTTAGTTCATCGATTCCAATTGAGCTAGATCGAATGTGAAGATCGCGCTGCGGAAATGGTATTTCGATTCCGTGCTTCCGAAATGATCGCTCGATAGCAAAATTGACGCGACTGCGAATAATTGCCTGATCGCGCGGTTCGTCTATCCATACGCGTATCTGCAGTTTCAACGCGGAGTCACCGAAACCATCGAAATGCACCTGGGGCGCCGGCTCGCTCAATATCTCTTCAACGGACTCGGCCGCCTCGATCAGCGCCTCTGCAGCCTTTTTGAGGTCGCTCGTGTACGCGACCCCAACCGGAATGTTTAATCGCACATTCCGATCTCCAAAAGAGAAGTTCACGAATTTATTTTGTACCAGCTTGGAGTTCGGCAGGATCACAGCCATATTCTCATTTGTAACAATCATTGTTGAGCGCAAATTGATATTCTTGACGCGTCCTTCTACACCGCCGTCAAGCTCGATCCAGTCGCCGATACGGACCGGTCTCTCAAACAACAGAATGAAACCCGAGGCGATATCTGATGCCACGTACTGTAGCCCGAAACCGATGCCAACAGACAAGAACCCGACAATAACAGCAACGCTGGTGAGATCAACGTTGAACCCAATCTTTACCGCGTACAAGATCCCTAACGAGATGATCAAGTAATGAACAAGTCTAAGAAGCGTGTATTGAAGGCCGAGCTCGATTCGAAATTTGGGAAGGACGCGCTTCTGCAAAATACGTCGGGTGAATCGCGAGATGAGAGCTGCGATGCAGAAAACCAAAATCAGTAAGAACAGGCTTATGATCGAAACTCGAAACGAACCTCCCTGCTCGATCAATGGATAGTTCAAGTAACGTAAGACCCGCTCGAACAAGCTTTCCTGCAGGATTAAGGTCGACGGATATTGCACCAAATTCGCATTCTCCTGGTTCGAAAAGAATTGTATGCCCTCGATTGATTATCGAGGCCCAAAGCCACCGCAAGCGCCCATAACTTCAATATAACATTTAGGCTCGATCAGCCCAACGACGCGAGTATCGGGATTTCTAATCTTCCGGCGTAATCTGCGTCATCTGCGCCACCTGCGGATGGTCGCAGTTGTTGAAGGCTTAGACCCAACCATCCACAGATTACGCAGATGATAAGAACCCGAACGCCGTTCTGGTGATAACTTTCCGGCGATTGTTATAATGATTGACCGTTTCCCCGAATCGGGTTGATCGATCCGGCAAAGAAACTGCGGAGGCAATTCTGAATGGAAACCAAATCAGACACGAGGGCGAAAAAAAAGGCCGAATTCTCGGAACAACCCCAGCGCAAGAGTAAGACTCCTCTCATATTGCTCACAGTTCTGGTTGTGCTGGTCGGCATCGGTGCCTACCTGGTACTGAGCGCCACAAAAGAGAACCCGTCCGCAACCTCGGTGGCGACGACGCCTGCTTCCCCGTCCTCGGATTCACGTGACATTCGAATCGCATTGTCGGAGCTAAGCGGCACAGCAAAGTTTTTTGATTACAAGTTGTCAGACAACAAACCGATCCGGTTTTTTGTAATCAAAAGCTCAGACGGTGTCTATCGAGCGGCTCTCGATGCTTGCGACACCTGCTACCACGCAAAGAAAGGCTATCATCAGGAAGGCGACGACATGATTTGCAACAACTGCGGCCTGCACTTTCATTCTTCGCAAATAAATGAAGTGCATGGTGGTTGCAACCCTGTCGGGCTTCCGCGAACAATCGAGGGCAGTCAACTGGTGATCAAGGCTAGCGAACTGGAGAGTCGCGGGAGTTACTTTTAGAAGGCCATGCGAATCAGCACACTCGCTTTTGCAAACTTACGGCGCCGGAAAGGCAAAGCCGTTTTCCTGATCATCGGAATTGCCATCGGTATAGGCACTGGCGTTGCCCTGCTAAGCCTCAGCACGTCAATCAAAGAAGAGATAGGCTCGCAGCTCGACCGGTTCGGCGCGAACATAGTTGTCGTTCCGCAATCAAACAGCCTGTCCCTGGACTACGGCGGGCTTTCGGTATCCAGCGTCTCGTTCGATGTGAAACAGCTCAGAACCGAAGACGCGGCGAGCGTCCTGCAAATACCCTATGCAAATCGTATCAGTAACATTTCGCCGAAGCTGCTTGGAGCAGTTCGCGTCGAAGGACGCGAGGTGCTTTTGGCCGGCGTTGATTTTGACAGCGAGCTCGTCCTGAAACGCTGGTGGCAAGTCGCCGGGAAAAAACCTGAAAATGACCAGCAGGTGCTCGTCGGCTACGAAGCAGCACGCGCGCTGTCCCTGATCGAACCAACATCTTCAACACAGCCGCCTCACGTTTCTCACGGAGGTTCGCACCAGCCCGATGAAAACCAGTTTCAATTCAAAATCGTACGTAATCATTTGACTATTGCAGATCAGGATCACGAGATAGCCGGAGTTATTTCGCAGACCGGCGGGCCCGAAGATCAGATGATTTTTGGATCGCTGGGTCACGTCCAGCGCCTGCTCAATAAGCCGGGGCAATTGAGCCTGATCGAGGTCAGCGCTCTATGCAAGGACTGTCCGATCGGCGACATAGTCTCGCAGATCAGCGAACAGATTCCTCATGCAAAAGTATCAGCAATTCAGCAGTCAGTGCGCGCAAGATCAGAAACGGTGGGGCGGCTGACTCGATTCTCGGCGGCGGTTTCCGCCGTGGTACTCGTGATCGGCGCATTGATGATCTTTACTACAATGACCGGATCAGTGATTGAACGAACCAAAGAAATCGGCGTTCTGCGAGCAATCGGCTTTCGCCGCGCTCACATTATCAAAGGCTTGTTGATTGAAGTTTCGGTTATTGGTCTGCTCGGCGGGTTGCTGGGATGGGGCGTCGGACTGCTTGCGAGCTGGATGGCGCTACCTTACTTTTCGGAAACCAGAATCCCGTTTGAACTAAAGCCGGTGCTTGGCATTGTGGCAATGGCCGCCGGCTTGATCATCGGATCGATCAGCAGCTTTTACCCGATAGTTCGCGCATCGCGGCTCGATCCGTCAGAAGCCGTGCGTTACGTTTGATCTTTGCGCCCTCGCGTCTTTGCGACTCTGCGTTACGTGAAGGTATTTCATAGCCGCCTAATCGGTCTAACGATTTCAACCCCTCATGCCCTTCCTGAAGATCGAAAAAGTTACAAAGGTCTACGAAGCCAACGGCGCTTCGCCGGTTGTCAGAGTCCTGTCCGACGTCGACGTTGAAATTGAGGAAGCCGAATTCGTTTGTTTAATGGGTCCGTCCGGCTCGGGCAAGAGCACTCTGCTTACGATCGTTGGGGCGATGAATCATCCTACTGAAGGGCGCGTGCTTGTCGACGATATCGATATTTACAGTCTCTCCGACGAGCGTCGTGCGGATTTTCGGCGTGAGTACCTTGGTTTTGTATTCCAGCAGCATCACTTAATGCCATATCTGAACGCACTCGAGAACGCGATGCTGCCACTCGCCACGGCCGAGATGAACACAAGAGAAAAACGCGACCGGGCGGCCAACGCTCTGGCAAGAGTCGGTCTCAATGGCAAGGCGTTGAGGCTACCGAATCAACTCTCAGGGGGCGAACAAGGGCGGCTCGCAATTGCGCGGGCAATTATCAACGAACCTCCGTTAATTCTGGCGGATGAACCAACCGGATCACTGGACACAAAGACCGGCGCCGAAATAATGGAGGTCTTTTTGAATTTAAATGCACAGGGCCAGACGGTATTTATGGTCACCCACAATGCAGAGAACTCAGCGCTGGCTCATCGGATAATAAATATTGTTGATGGGAGGATAGGATAAGAAGAACGTTCAGCGTTCAGAGTTTCCGGTTTGTGGTTACAGCGGCGGATTGAATCTTCCGTCTACAGCCGTCCAGCCACCATCCACAAACACTACTGTCCCCGTCACGTAGCTCGACGCGTCGGATGCCAGGAATACAACCGGTCCGATCATTTCATCAGCGCTCGCCCATCGTCCTAATGCGCTCTTCGCTTCATAAGCTGCATACCACTGAGCGTGATCTTTGATAGGCCGCGTCAACGGAGTTTCCACCACCCCCGGCGCAATCGCGTTCACCCTCACGCCTCGTGGACCCAATTCAGCTGAAAGCGCCCGAACCATTTGTACAATCCCCGCTTTTGTTGCGGCGTACACGCCCTGCCCCGGCTCAACAACAACAGAGCGGATGGAAGAAAAAGCGATGATGCTGCCGTAACCCTGCGCAGACATGATCTTTCCGGCTTCACGAAGAACTCGAAACGTACCTTTCAGGTTTAGCTCGACGACCCGGTCGAATTCGGAATCTTCGTAATTCGAAATTGCTTTGCGAACATTAGCGCCCGGCGTAGTCACCACGACGTCCACGCGCTTCTCGTTTTCAATAATTGAGCTGAACAGGTTGGAGACGTTTTCACTCTGACGGATGTCAACGGTCATTGCTCTTGCTCTTCCGTCGATCTGTCGCACTGTTTCGCTGGCTGCCTCTGAGTTCGAATCAGCACAAATAACAAACGCACCGTGCGCAGCGAGTCCCTTCGCCGCAGATTGACCTATTCCCGACCCAGCGCCTATGACAACAGCAACACGGCCGCTCAGATCGAAAAGTTTCGTGTAATCCATTTTTATTCCTTAAATCGTTCGGCGTTCAGCGTTTCACGTTCAGAGTTTATCTGACAGCCAGACTTATTCAGTTGTAGTGAGACTCTGCTGAGGCTCCTGTGTCACGCTTTTTCCCGCGGCTGATGTGATCCACATTGTAAGAGCGCCAGAGACAATTCCGATAATCAATGAGGGAACTCCGCTGACTCCACGGCCTTTTGAGATCAGGTCAATGGCGAATGTTATGACTACTGAAATAATCATCGAGACTGTTGCAGAATGCGCAGTCACCTTCCGAGTGTACAAACCGGCTATCAAGGGCAGAGTCAATGCAGCTGCCAACAAAGTATAGAAAATGCTCAAGGCGGTAATTACTGTCGGGAGAAAGCTCGCCAGAATCGCCCCGGCCATACCGCAGACGATCGCCGCAGCTTTTGCAACGCGCATCAATCGTTCATCTGTCGCCTCGGGATTGACGAACGATTTGTAGAGGTCCTTGCCCAAGGACGTGCTCAACATAAACAACGCAGCATCGGCCGCGCTCAGCTCTGCCGAAAAAATCGCCCCCAACAGCAGAGCCCCAAGCCACAAAGGCAGCGCTTGAGTCAACAAAGTCGGAAGCGCAAGCTCGTGATTTGTAAGCCCGGGAAACCGCGCACGCGCAATGACCCCGATCAACACTGGCACGATCGCGTAAGCCAGCAAGGATACGGCGTTCAACCCTACGCCGACTCGCACTGCCTTCTTGTCACGAGCCCCGAAAACTTTTTGCAACAAACCGGGAGAGATAACAAACGACGGCGCAAGGATCGCAAGATATCCCAGGGCCACCGGCCAGTTTTGGCCTAGAAGACCGAAGTACTTATCGATCGGCTCAACCCCCGACCGGGCAAGCTGTTCTTTTGTTAAGCCATCGCCGGTGTTCAGAAGGTAAACCAACGCCAACAGGAAGCCGGCCATCTTGACTGTCAACTGCAGCACATTGACTCGCGCGGTTGCGTGCAGCCCTCCGAGGCTGAAATAGGTCGTGATCACTATGGCAGCGATTGCGCAACCAACCGGCTTACTCACACCGGCGACCACATTGAGGATCCATGCCACTGCAATAAGCTGCCCCGCTAGAATTGACAGAGAACCAAACCAGAGCAGTAGTGCGGTCAACCCCCGAACTCTTTTGTCATATCGGAACTCCAGATAGTCGCCAACAGTGTAGAGGTCATGTTCCTTCGCGACTTGCCAAATCTTTGGCCCAACCGCAAACGCCAGGATCAGTGAGCCGATTCCGGCAGATCCCACCCACCACCAGGCCGATAAGCCATTGCGATAACCAAGCCCTGCCGCTCCGACCGTTGAACCTGCGCCGATGTTGGCAGCAAGTAGAGTTGAAAAAATCAGCCCCGCTCCCAACCCTCGACCCGCGACGAAGAAATCGCTCGAGGCTCTAACTCGACGCGAAACTATCGCCCCAAACAACATCATTAAAGCAGCATAGATGATGAGAATGATAAGGAGGGTCATCAGGGTCTGGTGAGAACTGAATCTGTGCCTTTGCGTCTTTGCGACTTAACGGCTTTGCGTTTATAGCGTCATTGTTGCCGAATACATTGACCAGCCTCCCAGCGATCACTCATCACAAATCTGCCGCACTCGGCAAACCCGCGATCGAGCGCGCGGCGCGGACAGCACGAAGAACGGCTTGCGCGACCGCCTCAGCTGCAAGCGCTCCTATTAATGTTAGATTCGCCGTCTTCGAAGACTTGCCGGTTGCCAGCGCAAACATAGTGTCGCCATCAAAAGCCGTGTGAACCGGATTAATTGTCCGAGCCAATCCGTCGTGCGACATCTGAGCAACCTTTGAAGCCTGTGTCTTCGTTAACACGACATCAGTGGCAACAACTCCAATCGTAGTAGCCGTGCCCTCGAGCGCGGGCGGCAATGCCTCACCTCTGAGAATCGCGGCCATCGAATTGACTAACGCCTTGCCATCTTTTGTGCGAGCTCCTGCTACCGGTTTTCCGTTTGCGGGATCGTAGACATCACCGATTGCGTTTACAGCCACGATCGCGCCAACCTTGATTCCGTTGAGCTTGATACACGACGTACCTATGCCGCTCTTCATCGCACGGGCCATTCCAAAAAGCTTACCCACCGTTGCTCCCGCTCCTGCTCCCACATTGCCCTCGGCGGGAGGTGTCGGGGCGGCCGCCTTGCATGCTTTGTAGCCGGCTTCTGCGTCGGGACGGATCTTCGCGTCGCCAACGCTGAGGTCAAAGAGAATCGCCGCCGGAACTATCGGCACTCTAGCTACCCGCATGTCGAAGCCAATTCCATGCTCTTCAAGCCAACGCATCGCACCGCTGGCTGCTTCGAGTCCGAAAGCGCTTCCTCCGGCAAGCATGATGGCGTGGACAGTCTGAACTGTATTGATTGGATTGAGCAGATCAGTATCACGCGTTCCCGGCGCTGCACCGCGAACATCGACACCTGCTACGGCGCCTTCCTCGGTCAGGATTACGGTGCAACCCGTTGGCCTCCGCGAATCAGTGAAATGTCCAACCTTAACTCCGGCGACATCGGTAATAGAACCCTGGTCTTCGAGCAGGAAGCCAGTTCCAAACGTTGCGGCGTCGCCCACAATGCCTGCGCCGGTGGCGGCAAGAGCGCCGCCGATAACTTCGCGCCTCGTGGGTTTTGATTTCACGTGTTTCAACCTCCAGATCCGTACAACCACGTAGTAACGATTTCAGTCGCTCTCTCTTCCAGGTAGTAGCGACTTCAGTCGTTCTGAGCAAGTAATGAGGTACTCGCTACGACTGATGTACCGTAGACTGTCTAGTCTGCGAAATTTTACGAATTCACAGACATCCGCAGACTGGACAGTCTACGGTACGTCACTCCCAATCAACCGCATCGCACCAATCGCCATCGCTTTGCACGCATCAGTCAGGTGTTCTATCTCACAATATTCATCAGGTTGATGCGCCAGTTTTAGTATACCGGGACCATACGCTATGCACTGCTCGATGCCGGCAATTCGAGCGAAGTGTTTCTGGTCATAAGTGCCGGGACTCGCAATCAGCGGAGTCTCACGACCCACTGTCTCTGTCACGACCTGTTTCATCGTCCTCACAAGTTGAGAATCCGGCTCGGTCATGGTTGGATGCACAATCAGCTTGTCCCGAAGCTCATAATCGAGCTCCGGATCTTCTGTTCGCAGCTCCTCCATTATTTGGATGATTTCCAAACGGACATCGTCTAACGCTTCTTCGATCAAAAACCGGCGGTCGAACACGGCTCGACAGAGATCCGCGACGCAGGGAGTCTGTGGTGAATCTGGATCCTGGCCGCCGACCAGCGAATTTACATTGATAGTGGCGCTTCGGGCACCTTCAGGTTCGACAGGCATTCGAGTCCGACGTTTGGCTAGTCTCGGCTTCAGCTGGCGTTCGATACGTTCGATAAGCCGGGCCATTCGATCGATGGCGCTGACACCCAGAAAAGGCATGCTGCCGTGCGCGATTCGCCCGCGCATAAGAACTTCAAACCAGTACACACCTCGATGACCAAGGCAAATCCTGTCATAGTCAAGAGGCTCGGTGATAATCACGTAATCGACCTGGTCCGGTCTGATATAACCGTGCTCCGCGAGATAAGCTACGCCGGCAAAGCCTCCGCTCTCCTCGTCTACGGTAGCGCTCTGTTCGATCGAACCCGCCAGCTTAACGCCGGCGCGCCGCAGCGCTTCGATTGCAAACAACGATGCAGCGATACCGGATTTTTGATCCGTGACGCCTCGGCCGTATATCCGGCCGTCCTTTACCTCGCCCGCAAAGGGATCGAGGGTCCAGCCTGTCCCCGGCGGGACAACGTCAATGTGCCCGTTGAAGTGAAGCGTCGGGTGAAAATGCGAGCCAGGAAGACGTCCGATGACGTTGATGCGTGGATGTTTGAGGGAGCATTCGGGCCGATCCGAGACCTCGACAAAACTCACATCGTACCCGAATTCTGTAAGCTTATCTGAAACGAAATGGGCGCAATCCTTGTAGTTCTCCCCTGGTGGATTGATCGTAGGAATTCGCACAAACGCACGCAGCCAATCAACCATCTCACCCGCAAGCTCATTCACGCGAGCCACGATGTGTTCTTCAATGGTGTTTCGCATAATGATCGACTACACGCTGTTAGTGCCGGACAGAAGACTAGCAGGCTCCCTCTGTGCGAGTCTCATCGTGCTCCGCGGCTCTGCGATGAAGTTCCAGCCCATCGAATACATCATCGCAGAGACACAGAGTTCGCGGACGTGCGCAGAGAAATCTTCCGGCAGGCTTCGATCAGGCGGAACTACAAACCGGACATCACGCCGCGATCCCGGAACGGATGGACTTCTCGACCGCCTCGCAGAATGTATCGATGTCGGAGAGAGTCGTGTATACGTTTGGCGTGATTCTTATTCCCTTAAACTCTTCGTGGGTGATCGGAGTGCATATGATCCGATATTTTTCCCACAGATGCGCGCCGAGCTTGATGTGATCGAGTCCGTCGACGCTAAAGTTCGCGAGACCGCAGGATTGCTGCGGATCGTAAGGAGTCAGTACTCGGACGCCTTTGATAGTCTCGAGCCGTCGCGCCCAGCGGTCTTTCAGGTAGCGCAGTCGCGCGGCTTTGCGCTCGGCGCCGATACCTTCATGAAATGTAAGTGCTTCAGAGATTGCGTTGTGATTGGCCGCCGGATGAGTTCCAATCTCTTCGAACTTGCGGATATCTTCGTCTTGCTTTTGGTCCGCTGCCATCAACGGCCAGAGCTTCCCGATCTTGGATTTTCGCACATACAAAAATCCGGTCCCGTGCGGTGCCAGCAACCACTTGTGCAAGCTTGTGCCGTAGTAGTCGCAATCCAGGTCCGAATGCTTGAACGGAAAGTGTGCAAAGGCGTGAGCGCCGTCGACAATTACCTCAATTCCGCGCTCGCGTCCCAACTGGCATATTCGCTTGATAGGAAAAATCTGACCGGTGAGATTCGTGATATGGCATACCAAAATCACCTTGGTTTTCGGCGTGATCGCCCGCTCGAACCTTTGATATAAGTCGTCCATCGAAGGAGGCGGTACCGGGAATGAGATGGTTTTGATTTTGATTCCCTCGCGCCGTTCTCGCTGACGCCAGGACGTCAGCATTCGAGGATAATCCTGATTGGTGGTAAGCACTTCGTCGCCGGGTTTAAGGTTGAGTCCAAAGATGCAAATCTCGAGTGACTCGCTCGCATTGCGGGTAATCGCCATTTCTTCGGGGTCGCAGCCGAACGCGGCGGCCAATCTTCTGCGGACCCCCTCGATCTCGGGTTCCAACACCTGCCACATTGTCACGGTCGGCGCTGAGTTGGAAAACTCGAGGTAACGTCGCATCGCATCCTGGACTACTCTCGGGGAAGGGCTAACGCCGCCGTTGTTCAGGTTGATCAGTGAGCGGTCGACGGTGAACGCCTGCTGGATTTCGCGCCAGTAGTCTTCGTCAGCGGCCATCGTCTCCGGACCAATACCCGCGGCTGATCGAGACGCGGCGAGTATGCGTTCTATGCCGCCATCACGGAGAGAGGCGAGCCCCGCTACTGTCGCCGCGCTCCCGACCGATCTCAAAAAGCTTCGTCGTGTGAACATAAGCCCTTCCTTTCACCGGTTTCGGATGCTTAATGATTCGAAGAGTGGCTACTCCACTTAATTACGAATTTATTCGTTATGATTCAAAATTCAACGGACCTTAATCAAAACGAATAAATTCGTTACTACGTGGAATAAATCAAAACGAATAAATTCGTTACTACGTGGAAGAGCCAATAGTATCACAGGACTGCGGGCTCATCGAAACAGATCAAGCTCGGGAAGACGAATCAGCTCGCGGCCTGAGCCCTCACTCGACTGATATTCGTATCCCCGAATAATGACGACAGGAACTTCCGCACTCTTCTTCATCACCAACTCTGCAGCCGACGCAAGCTCGTCAGCAACCGCGATTACCGTTACCCTCAAAGGATTCCCGTGCGAATCCATCTGTCCGCGATAATCGATCAGGGATGCCATTCCAGAAACTCCAAGCGCTACGTTCGCGAGACCCTCGCGCCAGGGGCGGCCGAACGTGTCTGAGATGATCACGGCGATGCTAACACCAAAGGCAGCTTCCAGGGCCGATCGAATCAAACGTGCCGATGAATCGGGGTCTTTGGGCAGGAGCGTAACGATACCATCACCAACGTTCGATGTATCGACACCAGCGTTCGCACAAATGAATCCATGTTCCGTTTCTGAAATCAGGATCCCGCGTTCCATACGCACAATGCGCTTCGATTCGCTCAGCACGACTTCGACCACTCGGGGATCCTTATCGTAGGCTTTGGCCCACTCGAGAGCGCGATCGCCCGGTTCAATTGATTCGAGCCTGACCAGGCGACCTTCGGCCTTCGATACGATCTTCTGAGCAACGACCAGAACATCATTATTCGGGAGTTCGATTACAGAGTTGCGTAAGGCGCTGATGATCAGAGCTCCGACATCGTCCCCACTTTTGACCTCAGGAATCCCAGAGACTCCGATTATTTCAATTTTGTTGGTCACTCTCCGCGCCTCTGCGTCTTTGCGTCTTTGCGTCTTTGCGTTTAAAAAAGGCCTTACAACACGCCAAAATTATCTAACGACCACAAAATTATCTACCGACAAAATTCTCTAGCGACGACAAAATTATCTAACGCCAACCTTCGTTTCCCAATATCGACTCTCCCTCAACACTTCAAACGCTCGAGTACTTCGCCCATGTTCAACCAGCAGCTCGACGTCGGCCGGTTCGTCGATGTCCAGTGCGATACGAACCTTATCTACGATCAGACACTCCACACCAACGCGCGCCGCCTCCTGTCTGTGAAGAGCAAGCGAGTTGGGCCCAAAACGAGATGGGAATAGAGCCGGTGGCGTGCGGATAATTGCATTGGTTCCGGTTCCTTCACGTGAGGGAACGAGAAGAGCACCCGGGCACTCCAGCTCGAGAGACATGAGCGCGTCGATGTCCTCGGCCCTGACGAGCGGCAGGTCGGCTGGAAGTCGCATGACAGATTGGAAGCCTCGTTCGCTCAGCGCCCGTGAAGCCCAATCGATCGAAGCACTCTCAGATACCTGTGACTCTTCGAGCAAAATGTCCCACCCGAGCTTGCGACCATGTTCAACAGCTGGACCAAAGCTGGTTACAAGCACTACGCGGTCGGGCTTACGAGCGCCCGCAGCGGCGCGACTGACGTCCTCGAACATAGACCACGCAAGCCTTTGTCGCTCATCTTCGGACAGCAAGCCGGCAAGACGTGTCTTCGCGTGTGTGAGATCTTTGACCGGGATCAGAAGCGCTTTCATGAGAAGGCCGCCTCGATCACTGCTCGGGCGAGCATCGCTTTCTGTTCCGTGGTGCCCATTATCGTATTGGTCGTTATCACTCGAGTTCCGTTCGCTTCGATCTCGCCCTTCAATTCAGCATCCATTGTATCGAGTACGAAGATATCCAGGAAATCATTATAGATTCTGGCAACCGCGCTCGCGGAAACCTCGTGACCCTGATCACGAAGCATATCAGCCGCAGGACCTTTCAGCGCTTTCCCCCCAACGATAGGTGTGATCCCGATTATCGTGGCGTTTGTTTCACGAAGCGCATCTCGTAAGCCAGGCACAGACAGGATTGGCCCGATGCTTATGAAAGGATTGCTGGGACATACTATTACCAGATCGGCATCGACGATCGCGGTTACGACTCCAGGGGCCGGCGTCGCGAGCTCGATGTTTTCATAACAAAGACTTAGCACTCGCGGCTCGCATCTTCGACGCACGAAGTACTCCTGCAAATGCATCTCGCCTTCGACAGTGGTGATCCGCGTAGGCGTATACGAGTTGGTCATCGGAAGAATGGATGACTCAACACCGAGAAATCGGCGAATAGAGTCGGTGACTTCGCTCAAAGAAATTCCCTGGCGCAATTGATTTGTTCGGAAAATGTGGGTAGCGAGATCCCGATCGCCGAGGTTGAACCACGCGTCGCCGTAATAGCTCTTGAGTCTCTGGAGGCATTCAAACGTGTCGCCGCTCAGTCCCCAACCAGTCGCGGGATTTATAACTCCACCAAGTGTATAGGTTACTGTGTCGATATCAGGGCAAATACGAAGGCCGAATAATTCGATGTCATCGCCGGTATTGGCAATGACAGTGATATCTTTGGGCGGTAACACGGACACGAGCCCAAGCAGAAACTTCGAAGCTCCGATTCCGCCCGCGAGTGCTGTGATCCTCATAACGTTTGGCGAGACATTCTTACGTCCCTCGCTCGCAAGAATTAATGGTTGGAGACTTGTGATTGCAACAAGAGCTTGCGTGAGGCATGTGGTTATAATCCTATTACTCGATAGCGTGCGGTTTTGATTTTGTATCGGCGATTGATGCCGATTGCGAAAACAGTCATTCGTTCGAGGGTGCGTGCGCTGTAGAGAGTTCCGGCATCGACTGGTCTCAATCCTTCGATGAATCCTAATGATTCCATCACACGAACCTTAGCATCTTTGGAATCGCTGGCTACAAATGAATCGCAATCCAGCGGTTCATTAATTTCGGCAAGGAGGTGAGCCGGCTCGGTCTTGAAAGCGGCAACTAATGGAATAGTTTCGGGAAGTCTCGCTTTAAGATGCTCGCTCGCGGAACCTTCAGACAATTCCACGTAACGCACCCGGCCCTGCTCAAACGATACCGGCACGGTTATATCGATCAAAATAGAACCCTCGCGAAAGTCAGAACTGTGGGCATCGACGGTTGAAGCCGCGTGAGCAAAAGGGACTGTCAAAAGTACAAAGTCGGATGCAGCGATGACCTCTCGGTTTTCGCCGGATCCAATGACAAAAGCTATGCGCTTTTCGTTGGTTTCAAGGATTTGGTTGAGCTCGTCAGCGGCAGTCTTCGCCTTCTCCTGTGTCCGCGAGCCGATTGATACCTGCGCGCCGGCGATAGCCCATCTGAGCGCCAGGCCGCGCCCTTCTTCACCAGTGCCGCCGACAAGCCCGACTTTTAGTTGGTTTATATTCATTGCTTAGAAATTCTCGGACTGGACTTCGGGTCAAGGTTGCCATTGGGGCGAATTCAGTGTCAACAGTGCGGCTGGGTGGAGACTGGTTCTAGCGCACAGGATCGACTCAACACCTCTATCCTGTTGAAAATTCTTGACTCTATGAATTGCGCGCGAGTATCATCAATTTGAGGTTCCCAGTTTGACCCGTGCGTTGCTTGCGGAGCAACGTAAACTTTACCTTTTCGAACTTTGGGCGAGCCCCGTCTAACAGGAACAGTCTATGAAGCATGTGCTCACCGCGCTCTACACGATAGCCGTACTTGCTGTTGTGTCTCTGGCCTCCGAATCTGCCTCAAACTCGAATCTGATGCCGCTGGATCAAGTTCGACCCGGTATGAAGGGCTATGGAATGTCGGTCTTTCAGGGCTCCAAGCCCGAGCGGTTTGAGGTCGAGGTCCTCGGGACTTTGGAAGGCGTCCCAAATCCTAAACAAAGCATCGTGATCGCGCGTTTGAGTGGAGCGCTGGTCGATCGGACAGGAGTTTTCGCTGGCATGAGCGGCAGCCCGGTCTACATCGATGGTAAGCTCGTTGGCGCAGTAGCTTATGCTTTCCCGTTCGCTAAGGAAGCGATCGCAGGAATCACTCCAATCAAGTACATGATCGATATCTTCGAGCAGGGTCAACAGGAGGAGCAACCTCGCTCAAGCCAGCGGGTAAGCTTTAAGACTCTAATTGGCCAAAGCACAGGAGCTTCGCTCGAATTGCCGGAATTGCCTTCCGCCCAGGTAGGTGCGCGAGCAGCAACCAACGGCGCGCTGGCGCCGTACGTCGGTCAGACAATAGTCCCTATCGCGACGCCGGTCACCTTTACCGGGATTTCTCAGAACGTTCTCGATACCTTTGCCGGCGACCTGCGAAAGATTGGCATACAGCCGATTGCGGGCGTGGGTGGCGGATCGAGTCTTAGTCCGATGGTTCCGGCAACTGAAAACACTCTTGCGCCCGGGACCTCGGTCAGCGTGCAACTCGTTCGTGGCGACTTCACGATCGACGCTGCCGGTACCGTAACTTACAGAGATGCTGGAAAAATATACGCGTTCGGTCATCCTTTCCTGAGTTCGGGTGCCACCAGCTGGCCAATGGCTGAGTCATCGATCGTAACCGTTGTTCCAAATCTGAATAATTCATTCAAGCTTTCCGCTGCGGGAAGTCTTGTCGGCTCGATCAGTCAGGACCGTGCGACCGGTGTATACGGCCAGCTCGGCGAGAAGCCTCGGATGGTCCCAGTACAAGTGACCGTTCACACCAGCCGTAATAAGACTGAATCCTATAAATTCGAGATCGTTTCAGATCCGTTCCTGACGCCCTTGCTGACAAGGATAACGATGGTTTCGGCAATAGCAGCAACTGAGCGCCAGGTTGGCAGTCAAACGCTCAAGCTCTCAGGCACTATCGGAATCGACGGTCAATCGGATATCCGACTCGACAACAGTTTTACTTCTCCCAACGGCGCGGCGGTGATTGCGTCAAATGCGGTCGCTCAACCGCTGGCTGTTCTCTTCAACAGCGGATTCAACGCGTTGGATTTGAGAGGAATTAACGTCGACGTGACCTCCATCGACAGCCGGTCGAGCGGTGCTTTGAACCGACTCTGGATTGACAAAACCGAAGTCCGACGAGGCGAGACCATCGAAATGCAAGCATTTGCTCGCAACGATAACGGCAGCGAATTCGTTGAGCGAATCCCGCTGGAGATCCCCGCTGACGCGCCGCTCGGGCCTCTGGTTATTATCGTCGGCGACGGAGCCTCGTTGAATCTTGTCGACCGGGCACAACCAACGGCTGAGTTCGCACCGAGGGATCTGAGTCAGCTCGTCCGCGCGATCAACAAACTCAAGAGGAACAATCGCCTCTACGTTAGAGTGATGCGAGCGGGCACCGGAGCTATCGTCAACAATGAGGAGATGCCCGTGCTGCCACCCTCAATGTTGGCGACGCTTGGATCGAGTAGGACGTCGGGAGGGTATACCCCGATGTCGGTCGCCACGCTCGAAGAACACGAGTTGCCGCCTTCACAGTTCATTATCAATGGTCAACAGACTATAACGATAAATGTAGTGAAGTAGAGCGAGCCGTTATGGTTTGCAAGGCAGGTTTTCAAGCAATAGTTTGAGTAGTTTTTCTCACTTTAAACGTTGTCGGAAGTGATTTTGAAAGCCCGCGAAGCTTGCGGGCTTTTCGTTTGCCTGATCCAGGTATTTGATTGATCATTTTAGATTGAAAGGCATCACCATGCGTAAATCTACTGGCCTGATAAAGACTGTCCTGGTAACGACAGTCCTGATAACGACAGTCTTCACTTTACTAAGCGGCTCCGCATTAGCAGTTGGACCAGTGTTCTGGGAGATCTCGAAGCAGGACGACGTAATCAAAGGTGACGCTCGCGGCGTCTCCATCGCAGAAAACGGATCCATAACGCTCGCTCCTGCATTCAACCTCGTGTACGACACCAAAGAGGCCTACATCTGGTCCAGTACCGCCGACGCCGCGGGGAATATCTATCTCGGAACAGGTCACGAAGGCAGAATCTTCAAGATCACGCCTTCCGGCGAGGGACGTTTGCTATACGATGCGCCCGAGCTTGATGTCACCGCGCTGGCGACTGATACCCAAGGCAACCTTTACGCAGGCACATCGCCCGACGGCAAGATTTACAAGATTACTCCTGATGGCAAAGAGTCGATCTTCTACGATCCTCCCGACAAGTACATCTGGTCCCTGGCTTTTGATGCCTCGGGTACGACTCTGTTCGTGGGTACCGGTGACAAAGGTGTGATCTACAAGATTGATGCGTCGGGAAAAGCGTCAGTGTTTGCTGATACCAACGAGACAAACATTGTGTCACTGGCGTTGGATAAGGAAAACAATCTGCTGGCAGGAACGGATCCGTCGGGGCTTTTATTACGCATCTCACCAAATCGAAAGCTATTTGCCCTGTTCGATTCACCGATGCAGGAGATACACAGCGTTGCGGTTAACGCCGACGGGTCGATCTATGTTTTGGGCATCAGCGCCCAGACAGGCGCGGGATCGAAAACCAACTCTATAGGAGTTTCGAGCACCTCGACACTCTCCAGTGAAGGCGTGGTTACAATCTCGACGGGCGACGATCAAGACGAACCTACCCACCCGGATGTTCAAGCACCCTCTTCACAAGGTCAAAGCCGCGGCAAGCTGGAGGGAGCCAGAAGCGTATTGTTCCGAGTTATGCCTAATGGAGGCAGTGAGGTTTACTGGCGCTCAAACGACTCTGTCGCTTTCGCTTTGAAGCCCAGTAATGACGGGAAAGTTTTGGTGGGAACAAACAATAAGGGGCGAATCTACCAGGTAGTTGGCGCGCGTTCTCAAACGCTACTGATTCAATCCCCTGAAGATCAAACCTCGACAATATTCGGCGTAGGAAACAACCTTTATGCCACCTCGAGCAATTTGGGCCGACTATATCGAATTGGCCAGGCACCGGTAAACGAAGGTACCTATATTTCGCCGGTGCGCGATACAAAATTTGCCGGCCAGTGGGGCGTCATATCGTGGCGCGGTTCAGGTGGTACCGAGCTCCAAACGCGAAGTGGCAACACCGAAACACCTGACGCAACCTGGAGCGACTGGTCTGCTGCCTATCGGAGCGCATCGGGCGATCAGATAACCAGCCCTCGAGCGCGCTTTATTCAGTGGCGCGCGGTGTTGCGAAACCGAGGTTCTTCAACGGTTCAGGGTGGAAATTCTCACAGGTCTAGTGAAGGCGCCCAACTACAGTCAGTTGTGGTCGCGTACTTGCCGCGTAATCAGGCACCGGACATAACGACGGTGACCATGATGGCGCCCGGCGTGGCGTTTCAGGAGATGCCTGTAGCGATCGATCCATCTATAGCTTCATCCGGCCTCGATCCTCAATTGTTTGGTGTTGTAATGAACGTTCCCCCACGGCGCTTTTTCCAAAAAGGCGCACGAACGTTGACCTGGCAGGCAAGCGATCCGAACGACGACACTTTGAATTACAAGGTGTTCTATCGCACTATCGGAGAAAGTGAATGGCATACTCTTGCCGAGAGCCTTACTCAGAACTATTACACGATTGATGGCAATCGTCTGCCGGATGGAACCTATTTGTTCAAGGTCGTAGCCACTGATGAGCCCAGCAATACCAAAGAACTTGCATTAAGCGACGAACAGATTACTGAACCTATCGAGATCGATAACACGCCGCCCGCAATCAAAGTCACCGGGCCTTCGATTTCAGGCCAGAGTGCCGTTGTGGACTTTGACGCTACTGACGTCACCAGCCGAATTGTGCGCGGAGAATACAGCGTCGACGGGGGAACCTGGCAATTAATCTATCCTGTTGACGGAATCGCCGACTCCGCGCACGAGAGCTTCAAAGTGAAGGTGACCTTCGATAAGCCCGGCGAGCATCTGATCGCATTCCGTTGTGCTGACTCGAGCTCCAACGTGGGAACCGCAAAGGTTACCGCTACGGTTCGCTGAGGTATAGATCTCAGCCCACTCGTAAGATCATGCACTTCAGGTAGTGCGTTTCAGGCATCGAAATCAACACCGGGTGATCTCGTGCCTGCATCCTCTTCTCAATGAGTTGAACGCTGCGGCCCGCATCGGAGGCCGCAGCGGCAATCACGTTCAAAAATGATTCCTCACTCATATGATACGAGCACGTCGACGTTATTAAAGTACCTCCCGAAACCAGCAGCTTCATTGCGCGCAGATTCAACTCTTTGTAGCCACGCGTGGCAGCCTCGATTGATGCACGGTTCTTGGCAAACGCCGGAGGGTCAAGGTTGATCACGTCGAAGCGTTCACCGGCCTGCTCCTGCTCCCGCAACCAGTCGAATGCGTTGGCTTCAATAAAATCGATATTTGTAGCGCCGTTCAGCTCTGCGTTCTTAGTCGCACGGGCGAGCGCAGGAGCGGAAACGTCGACCGCGATAACTCGCTCCGCGGCCCTCGACATATGAAGCGCAAATGCACCTTGATAAGTAAAACAGTCTAACGCGCGGCCCCTGGCGTAGCGTCCGGCGGCAACTCGATTCTCGCGCTGATCGAGAAACGAACCTGTCTTTTGCCCATCTACCAAATCAATTCCGAGCTGCACTCCATCTTCAAAAACGACGAATTCATCCGGTTTTGAGCCATAAACCACTCCCGCCAGGCGGGGTAATCCCTCGAGATCACGAACACGAGCTTCGTTGCGTTCAACAATGGCGCGCGGGCTGAATCGTTCTACTAACAATTCAATCCACATTTGCTTCAGTGCATCCATTCCCTGGGATAGAGTTTGAATCACGAAGCAGTCACCATACCGATCTATGATCAGCGATGGTAAGAGATCGCTCTCGCCGTAGATCATTCGAAAAGCAGTAGTGTCTCTGACGACTTCATTCCGTAACTTTTCGGCTGTGATGAGGCGCGATAGCCAAAAATCTCGGTTGACTTCAACGTCGTCGAACGAAACCATTCGGAGAGTGATCTGGGAAGTTGAACTGTAAA
Source organism: Blastocatellia bacterium (assembly GCA_035258805.1). Classification (GTDB taxonomy): domain Bacteria; phylum Acidobacteriota; class Blastocatellia; order UBA7656; family UBA7656; genus Onstottus_A. The sequence continues at coordinate 67,169 of DATFWY010000003.1, forward strand.
GCGCGTGTCCTAACACGCGACTCCGGGAATCGGTCACGCAGACAACCTCGCCTGGCTGAGCACCGCCGCGATCCGCGACGTCGCTGGAATAAATCCAGCAGTGCCGAGCTCGAACTCGCTCAATACCCCGTTTTGTTATTGTGACCGTTGTAGCCATTGCAACGTGACTCTATGATAAGCCCTGAAGAATGAAAAACGGCAGGCTTTCAAACGAAACTACAGTCTACTTAGCGCTCGGCTCGAATCTGGGTGACCGCGAGTCCAATCTCCGCGAGGCGGTCGCACAAATTGCAATGCTCGTTCTGGAAATCAATCGCAAATCATCAATTTATGAAACGGAACCAGTTGGATTCGCCGATCAAGGATGGTTTTTGAATCAGGTTATCTCCGTAGCTGTACCGGCTATTCAGTCCCAAAATCATGAAGACCGAGTAAGCGAGTGGGCCACATCATTTCTTTCCAACCTGCAAAAGATTGAGTGTGAGATGGGTCGCGAGCGGCACATTGCAAACGGACCACGCACGATTGACATTGATCTGTTGTTGTTGGGCGATGCGATTATTGGTTACTCCCAAGAGGCTACAAGGAAGGCGTTACCGGAAGCCAAAATTGTGGTTCCACATCCGCGGATGCATGAGCGACGATTCGTGCTCGAGCCGCTGTGCGAGATCGCTCCTGGAGTTGTTCATCCCGTTTTGAATAAGACCTGCGAGCAATTGCTGGCTTCACTGCGTGATAATTCGGTAGTGCGGCTGTATGGAAGGAACGAATAAAATTCGTTCAGCGTTTGGCGTTCAACGTTCAGGGTTTAGCGTTCCTGGTTTCTAGTTTCTGGTCTCATCTGCGGATAGTCAACGAACTCAGCGCGCGCTATGCCAGACCTATCCGCGGATTACGCAGATGAGATCAGGACAGAGAATTAAGCTAAACCGCGAAAGTTGAACCCTGAACGCTTAGCGGTGAACGCTGTCAAACCCTGAACGAAATTTTATTCGTTCTTCCCCGTCAGCGTGATAATCAACGACAGTAACCGGCCCATGTTTGCAGGCTTGGAGATATGCGCGTTGTACCCCGCCGCGAGCGCAAGTTCCCGATCCTCATCGCGCGCATACCCCGTCAGGGCGATCGCCGGAACATCCTCAAGTCCGGCCGTTTCGCGCAAGGTCCGCATCAGCTGGTAACCGTCAACATCCGGCATCCCGATATCCGAGATTATCAGGTTTGGATGTTGCTCGGTCGCTAATCTCACGCCTTCCGACGCATCGCTCGCTATGAATACGTCGCAACCAAACGTGCCGAGCCACAGCTTGAGCATATTTGAGGTGTCGAGTGAATCTTCGATGACCAGCACCCGCAATCCCAGGTCACGCTCCTCGACCTCATCAGCAACAGTTTCAGGACCAACTCGCTCAACAACAGGGGCCCGCCCATCCCTTAGCGGCAATAGAACAATGAATTTGCTTCCGCGACCTCGACCGGTGCTCTGAGCGGCGATCCGTCCACCGTGAAGTTCGACTATCGTTCGAGTGATCGCCAGCCCCAATCCCAGACCTCCGAAGCGCCGATCCGCACCGTCGTTCGCCTGTGTGAATCTCTCAAATATGTATGGAAGGAACTCCGGATCGATACCGATGCCAGTGTCAACGACTTCGATGATGGCGGTCTTCTGCATATCTCGGCCGGAGTCGTCCTGTGTTAAAACAACCGTGACGCGACCACCCTCCAGTGTGAACTTTATGGCATTCCCGAGAAGGTTAGAAATTACCTGTTGGATGCGTGTCGGGTCTACAGCGCATATCATTGGGTGAGCCGGCAGCAATCTATCGATGACAACGTTGCGCGCCTCCGCCTGCGGAAGCATTTGTGACACGGCAGTTTTTACCAGGGAGACGAGATCGGTCAACTGAGGGTCGATTTCGATCTTGTTGCTTATGATGCGCGTCAAGTCAAGAAGGTCTTTAATCAATTCGGAGAGTTGCCGCGCATTGCGCTCAATTGTGTCGATGCCCTGAGCCACAAGTGGATCTACCCCGGCGAATGGCTTTAGCAAATGCGTCCAGCCAAGTATTGGCGTAAGCGGCGTTCGTAATTCGTGCGATAGGGTCGAAAAGAATTCGTCTTTGGCCTTGTTTGCTTCGCGCAATTGATCAAGGAGCCTGGCATTTATTATTGCAGCACTCGCCTGGGTCGCAAGAATCGCCATTGCGTCCACTTCCGTCCTGCTGTAGCGACGCACGGTGAGCGAGCCGGCGCCAATCATCCCAAACACTTTTCCCTCGCTCACCAGCGGCAACGTGACAACCGACTTGATTCCTTCCTTTTTCAATACCGGGTAGTTCGGCGATACCGAGGCAAGTACATCGATATCCTCAATAATCGAGGGAAGTTGTTTATAAATGATGTCGGAAAGCGCGGGGTCGAGCCGAGAAAGTTGGCGACCCTTGACATATTCTTCCGATAAACCGCGATGTCGGAGCAATCGCAGCTCGCCCGAATCCGTTATGTGACTAATTGCCGCCAGATCGGCACGGCAAATGACCATTGCAGCATCCACGATGGCATCGAGCGTCTCATCGATGGTGAGAGCTGAGCTTAATTTTAGAGAGAGGTTTTGCAGGCTCGTTAGCGCGCGTAGCTGCTCGCTAACGGTGCTATTGGCAGTCATATGAATCATTCCTCAAAGACGCATTTTCTTTTGAGTGCACGAATCTTACACGAATCATTACTGCACTCGCAAAGATCGTTGGTGCTATAATCTGGCCTTTCTGCAGGTTTGAAATTACAAATGGACAGCGCGCTGACACTGGATCGAATCCACTTCGCTTTTACCGTCACCTACCATTACCTCTTTCCTCAGTTAACGATGGGCCTCGCGTTGCTGATCCTGGTACTGAAGACGATCGCGATCCGCAAAAACGATGATCGATACAATCGAGCGGCGCGTTTCTGGGCTCGAATCTTCGCAGTGAATTTCGTGTTTGGAGTAATAACCGGAGTGCCGATGGAGTTCCAATTCGGTACAAATTGGGCAAGATTCTCAAAGTTCGCCGGGGGAGTGATCGGGCAAACGTTGGCGATGGAAGGTGTCTTTGCATTCTTCCTGGAGTCATCATTTTTGGGACTCTTTCTGTTCGGCGAAAAGCGACTAGGCCGAATCGGACACTGGTTTGCCTCGTTTATGGTTTTCCTTGGTTCGTGGCTTTCAGGCTACTTCATTGTTGCTACCGATGCGTGGATGCAACGGCCAGTAGGTTACGCTGTTGCAAGCGACGGTTCGGTACATCTAAGCAGTTTTTGGGCGCTGCTTCTGAACGAGTGGGCGTTTTGGCAGTACCTCCACACGATGAGCGGAGCAGTCATCACTGGCGCTTTCGTGATGGCCGCTCTCGGAGCGTTCTATGTCCTGAGCAACAAGCAGATTGAGTATGGGAGAATGTTCGTCAGCGTAGGCGTGATAGTCGGAGCTATTGCTTCTATCTTTCAAATGTTTCCGAGCGGCGATAAGCAGGGCAAGTTGGTCGCTTTCAATCAACCGGTCACCCTTGCGGCGATGGAAGGATTATTTAAGACCGAAGCGGGAGCGCCGGTGGTGATAATCGGTCAACCGAACACCGCCGAGCAGAAACTGGATAATCCCATCAGCGTCCCGTACGTGCTGAGCTTCCTGACTTATAGACGCTGGGAGACCGAGGTCAAGGGACTCGATGCTTTTCCGAGGGATCAGTGGCCCGACAACATTCCTCTCCTTTATTACAGTTATCACATTATGGTCGGGCTCGGCACAATCTTTATTGCCATTGCGGTCCTGTCGGTTTTGCTTCTGTGGCAACGGAGGCTATTTCAGTCGCCCTGGTTGTTATGGATCCTGATGTTAAGCGCTCCTTTCCCATACATCGCCAATACCGCTGGATGGATAACCGCGGAGATCGGACGTCAGCCCTGGTTGATCTATGGACTAATGCGGACACACGAAGGATTCTCGCCAACAGTGTCTTCCGGAAACGTAATGTTCACATTACTCGGATTCATGGGCATGTACTTCGTGCTCGGGATCCTGTTCCTGTATTTGATCTGGCGCGAGGTCGAGCATGGACCTACGACCCTTGTCTCTGAACCTGAAACAAATGCGGAGGCGGCAATAGCGGGAAAGGCACTGGAGTAGCAGAATGGAAGCGCTTTGGTTTGTACTTGTGGGCTTTATGATTGTTGGGTACGTGGTGCTCGACGGTTTTGATCTGGGCGCCGGAACGATTCATTTCATTGCTGCAAAGACGGACGCTGAACGGCGCACGGTCCTCGCTGCGATCGGACCATATTGGGATGGCAACGAAGTTTGGCTCTTAGCCGCAGGCGGCACGCTCTATTTCGCTTTTCCGACGCTGTATGCATCCAGCTTTAGCGGCTTTTATCTGCCGCTGATGATGGTGCTCTGGCTCTTAATCCTGCGAGGCATTGGGATCGAGCTTCGGTCGCATGGTAAAACACCGTTGTGGCGGGCGTTTTTCGATTTCGTCTTTTCGGTCTCCAGTGCTCTTCTTGCGATCTTCTTCGGAGCGGCGTTAGGGAATGTAATCCGGGGCGTACCACTCAATGCCGAGCGGTACTTTTTTGAACCTCTCTGGACGGACTTCACAGTAAGCGCCAACCCTGGGATTCTGGATTGGTACACGGTACTGACCGGACTGATGGGGCTTGCAACCCTGGCCTCGCACGGCGCGCTCTACATAGCTACGAAGACGGAAGGTGAAGTACTCACTCGTGCACGTCGAATCGCCTCAATTTCGTGGTGGGCGGTAGGCGCTCTAACTATCATCGCCCTGTTAGCTACCTTAAGGGTTCGACCTCAAATCCTCGACAATTATCGGACCAGCTTTGCGGGCATTGTTTTTCCTTTAATAGTCATCCTTGCGCTTTTCGGAATGCTTTCATTCCGAGCGAAACAAAATGATAAGGCAGCGTTCGTTTCTTCGTGCGCTTACATAGTGGGAATGCTAGGCGGCGTGGCGTATGCAATGTATCCGGTTCTACTGCCGGCGACCACCGATCCCGCATACGCGATAACCGTGCACAACGCCGCTGCCGCGAGCTATGGCCTAAAGGTTGGAGCGGTATGGTGGACCCTTGGAATGGCGATCGCGTCGGGCTATTTCATCTATCTTTATCGATCTTTCAAAGGAAAGGTGAGGCTTGAAGGTGAGGGCCACGGATGAAAACACGCATCGTCTTAGCGTCTTAGCGAGAACCCTGGCGATCAGTGATGCACTTTGACTAATCAATTGCTGACGTCATAAATTCAACAGCATCTATTTAGTGGGAGAATCCAATGTACTTCAAACAATTTTATCTCGGGTGCCTCGCGCACGCGTCGTACCTGATCGGTTCAGAAGGCGAAGCAGCGGTTGTAGATCCGCAGCGCGATGTTGATCAATACATCATTGAAGCCGAAGCCCAGGGCTTTAAGATAAAGCACATCATCGAAACGCATCTGCACGCCGATTTCGTCAGCGGGCATCAGGAGCTCGCGGCGCGCACCCGCGCGGACATCGTGTTCGGCCCAGAGTCCGGCGCGACGTTCCCACATCGCTCAGTAAGCGATGGCGATGAGATCGCGATGGGACGAGTAACGCTGCGGTTTCTAGCAACTCCTGGCCATACGCCGGAAAGCATTTCAATCCTGGTGATCGACGGCGACCTATCATCCGAACCTCAAAAAGTGCTGACCGGCGACGCTTTGTTTATCGGCGACGTTGGGCGTCCGGATCTGGCTGGAGGACGCGGGTACACCGCCGAGCAAATGGCCGCGATGCTGTACGACAGCCTGCACGACAAACTAATGAAGCTTGATGATTCTGTTGAGGTATTTCCGGCACACGGCGCCGGCTCGATGTGTGGCCGCAATATTTCGAAAGAGACTTCATCAACTATCGGCCAACAGCGACGCTTCAATTATGCTCTCAGGCCGATGTCCAAGGCGGACTTTGTTAGTATGATGACCGTCGATCTGCCCGAAGCACCATCCTACTTTCCCCGCGATGCGGAGATTAACAGAACGGGCGCCGCAACTCTCGAAGCATTGCCGCGGCTTAAAGAGCTTTCCCCAAAGGAAGTGGACGAGCTTTCAAAAAAAGGACACGTCCTTCTCGACGTGCGCCCATCGGCGGCATTCGGCAATGCACACATTCCGGGCGCAATCAATATCGGCCTCAGCGGGCAGTTCGCTTCCTGGTGCGGAATCCTCCTAGCTATGGAAACACCGATAGTCTTGATTGCCGATCGTCAGGATGCGATTGATGAAGGGGTAATGAGGCTCGCGCGCGTCGGCATCGAAAGCGTAGTCGGATACCTGGCAGGCGGGATGCGCGAATGGGACCGGGCTGGATTCGAAACCAAACAAATCTCCCAAATGCCGGTGGATGAGCTGTATCATCGCCGCGAGAGCGACGCGCCGCTTGGAATCATAGATGTTCGTCGCCCTGGCGAGTATGCCGATGGCCACGTACCAGGTGCGATTAATCTGACGCTTTCGAATCTCGAAAAAGAATTCTCTGGATTGGAGCCGAAGGATCCCATCGCGGTTATTTGCGCCAGCGGATATCGTTCGAGCGCGGCCACCAGCATTCTCGAACGGCATGGTTTCACCGAGGTTTACAACATAGTTGGTGGAACCAACGGGTGGGTGAGCGCCGGCTTTCCAATCGAAAAGCCCATGTAGTAACGGATTTATTCGTTTGCGTGAGACCAACCTAATTACGAATCAGAACCAATAAATTCGTTACTACGTCGAAAACATGGTCTTTCTTCAGGCTGAGCAGTTATTTCCCTGGCTCTTTGGTAGCCTGCGTCGGCGTGGCCTTAAGTTTCTCCAGAGCGCTCAATGTCTTGCGCCAATCATCTCTGTCCCGCTTGGCGAAAACGGGCGCATTCAAATCGCCGAAGAAAGACAGGATGTTCTGCCGCAAATCAGCAGTCACATACTCAAATTGCTTATCGGCGAGCTTGGTCACCAACTTTGCATAAGTTTCGTCCGCAAGTTTGTACTCGCCGGCCCGTGTCGCTTCTCCGGTATCGAAGTCTTTGTTTTGTAGATCAAGCCTTCCGGCATCCGCTCTACCAAGCAACGTGCGATAAAGCTCGAGCGTAGCGTTTACGCTTTCAAGATACATTCGCTCGGCCTCGGGAGTCGGAGGTTTGAACGACAGCGTCTTCAATGGTCCCACCTTCGGGACAATGCGCACGAGAAACGCGAGAGTCTTTGCTAATGCTCCTGGTTTTTCGTACTGATTGCCGTACTCTTTTTCGTACTCGGCCCTCGAAACTCGGTAGAGAAACTTCTCTCGAGTAATCCCTGGATTATTCTTTTCGATTTCGTCCTTTTTGGTCTGCCAAGCCACCCTGGTCATCTCAGGAATTACCGTGCTTACCGCGCGACGATAGGTACCGAGCGCTAAATCAATATTGGTGAAAACGTCCTTGATCTCGAGGCCATAGGTTTTCTTGAATGCGCGCTCGAGCACCGGCTTGGATACTTTGAACCCTATGAAATCGCGATAGGCATCGGATGCGTAGCGGCCGCGGGCCATCTGGACAACGTCGAACCCGAACTCCGTCCTTAAGTGAGCGGTCGGATCTTCGACGTACGTCACCTTGTCACCATAACGGACTCGTAGTTTTGGATACAGAATTGGAACAGCTCGATTAACCGCGATCGAATGCCCATTGTTGTCGGCTGCGTAGTGAGCCAGCGCTCCTATTGCGAATGCGTACTCATTCAGCTCCTGAGCCTCACTAATCAATACTTCAAGGAAATCGCCGCTTCGGACGTAGTGTGCGAGATCAGTGAAGAACTTGCTGCCGAAGGGATAGTAGCCCATATCCTGAATGATCGCTCCGCCGTAAGCATACGCGTGGGCGTCCCGCAGCTGTTCAGCGGTCGCCTGCGGATATCGCTTTAAGAGAAGGGGCTTAATCGAGTTATCCCACGACGAATCAATGATCGATTGGTGAGTTAATACAGAATAACCAGGAGCTATCTGGCTTAAACAGAGCACTATCAATGATGTTACAACGATGTGCAGAAATTTCGTGAATGGTCTTCTGTTCATGATGAGCTCCTGTTAAACGTATTCACAACGTGCAGCCTGGGGCTTCGATTCGTCTCGATTAAAGACATATCGCTTTGTCCGACATACTTCCGTTTGTCTGTTTTTCTCGCAATATCGTCACGCCTCGTCACATCCAGCGCACGAAACCAATCTTAGGCAACCTCAGTGCCGATGTATTCGATCGAGTAACTCGGTACGGCAATCGTTAGGCGAGCTTGCCCGGGTAGCTAATTGGAGCTATCGTGTGGACGAATTGGAAGGAGTAAAGTTCCTCTTGGACCTGAGTCGGAGACTTGGCTCCTCAGCAGTACAGGTGCTTGTATGTTTGAAATGGCCAAACGTTTTCTGACGCAATTTTTCGCACGCTCACCACGCAACGAAGGTAAGCAAGATGACCCGCCGGATGATCGTGATGCGGGAATACCAGTCCGCGTCAGACGGGGTCCTCCGGATCGCGGTTCGGTGGTCGCAGTAGCGGAACCGGATGATGACTAAGTATCAGCTCACGTATTAACGACTTCGATGTAACGTAGACTGTCCGGTCTGCGGATTGTGGCAACAAAATCTAGCTTTTAAAGGTATGGGGTTCCTCAGCAGACCGGACAGTCTACGGTACATCTGAAGTCGTTTCTACGTGAAGGAATAAAATGAAGATGCTCGGCCTACTTGAAACGATAGAGATCACTGGTCGAGACAGGGACATCCAACAGCTTCAAATAAAAAAAGAGCTGGTACTTGTGATTGATTAAGTGCTCAAGATTCCCAAAGAGCAGTGTAGCTACCGACTCTCCTTCGCTAACGAAAACAGTTTTAACACGGCGCTTGAGGTCGCTGTCATCGAGCAGATCAAACCCCTGTTTTATGTGAAATGAGTAGTGACGAATCCGCGTAAGGGCCTCTTCCGTTCCGCAACAATGATTCACCGGAAGCTCCCGAAGCTCATCAAAGTGAACCAGTAACTCGGGCTTTGCCGCATACAGGGTCGCGCAAAACCCTGCCAGGCACTCGAGCAGATGTCCCAACAGATCGCACACCCGCGACGAGTCTGGATGCGGCCGCCATTCAGTTTTGCCGGATGGAATTAATTCAATAAGGTGCAGGGTGCGGTCGATCTGTTCTTCGATCTTCGCGAGGACATTAACAGCGAGCGTGTCTGATGCGCTCATCAGTTCCCCGAAATGCGCTCTTTGATCCTGGCGCTCCAACCCGAGACGGTTTCGGTTAGAGACATGTCGCCGTTGATAGAGGTCTTTATTCTGGGACTGAGCGACGGAAATATCGGGACTGTAAACTCGGTATCGAATTGGTAATGCACATCGAAACCGCCTGCGATTACCGACCAGGCAACTCCCGGTACTGCCGACAGATCAATAGCGCACGGCAATTCAACCGTTTTGCTTGCGCGAGCGGGCAACTCTATTTCTTTGTTGTACTTTCCTTCCGCGGCTTGTTTGTCATTGAGCTTTAATCGATAGCTGAAGTCCCTTAGCTTCAGTACAGGACCGGGATTGTCTACGACGACCGAGAGTTCAGTTTGAGCAATCTGATTCGCCCAATCTATTGATTTGAACGAAAGACCTTTCAAGCGAATCTTTGGCTTTTCGCTGTCCGAAGCAAGTGCAGGAGCTATTGAACCCCACATCATAAAGACAGCCGCAATCGCCACAATCAAGCGGACCCTGACCGGCATGCAAAAAAACGCAGACGAACCCGTCTGCGTTTTTCTGCGGTAATGTAGCGTCGACATCTTAAACATCAAAGTACATCTGGAACTCGAGCGGGTGCGGCCGCATGCGAATCGGATCGACCTCCTTGACCCGCTTGTAGCTGATCCAACGATCGATCAAACTTTCGGTGAATACATCACCTTTCAGCAAGAATTCGTGATCGGCTTCAAGTGCATCGAGTGCTTTATCGAGTGAACCGGGCAACGTTGGGACGTCCTTCAATTCTTCCGGCGACATGTCGTAGATGTCTTTGTCGAGAGGCTCGCCGGGATCGATGCGATTCTGAACACCATCCAGGCCGGCCATCATCATAGCGGCGAACGCCAGGTATGGATTGCAAGACGGATCCGGGAAGCGGACTTCCAAACGCTTTGCGCCTGACGATTGAGAATACATCGGTATGCGTATCGCTGCCGATCGATTACGGCGCGAATAAGCCAGGTTCACGGGAGCTTCATAGCCGGGCACCAGCCGCTTGTAGCTGTTCGTTGTTGGAGCCGCAAGCGCCGCAATCGCAGCCGCGTGCTTGAGGACCCCTCCGGCGTAATGTAACCCCATTTCTGAGATGCCTGCATATTTGTCGCCCGCAAACAGCGCCTTTTCACCTTTCCAAAAGCTCTGGTGACAATGCATGCCGCTGCCGTTGTCGCCGAACATAGGCTTCGGCATAAAAGTCGCCGCTTTGCCGTAGTAGAACGCGGTGTTCTTGACCACATATTTAAAGAGCATCACATTGTCAGCAGTTCCCAGCAGCGTGGAAAAGCGGAAGTCGATCTCGCACTGTCCGCCGCTGGCGACTTCGTGGTGATGCATCTCAGGTTCGATACCTACCGACTGAAGATTTTGCACAATGTCGGATCTTAGATCGTGCAAAGAATCGACCGGCGGCACCGGTACATAACCTTCTTTTGTTCGGACCCTGTAGCCGAGATTGTCTTCAGCGCGACCGGAGTTCCAGAGACCTTCAGACGAGTCGAAACGATAACCGGCGCTATTGACTTCGTTATGATAGCTGACTTGATCGAAGATAAAGAATTCGGCTTCCGGGCCGAAATAACACGTGTCCGCAATTCCGGTGAACTTGAGATAGCTCTCTGCGCGTTGAGCGACGGCGCGCGGGTCCATCTCATAGCCTTCCTTTGTCATGGGATCAACGGCATTCGCAAACATACACAAAGTAGGTTCTTCAAAAAAAGGATCAATCCAGAAACGGCTGGCGTCCGCCATGAGCAGCATGTCCGATTCGTTGATCGAGGCCCAGCCACGAAGACTGGAGGCATCAAAGCCGATGCCTGACTCAAATGAATCTTCATTGAACTGGTTGATGGGCACGGTGACGTGATGCCAACCGCCGGGAAGGTCTGTGAATCTGACATCGACGAACTTTACCTGTTCGTCCACTGCGAACTGCAACACTCTCTTCGGGTCCATTAAACCGAATCCTCCTGCGTATACGGCTGTCCAAGTATGTTAGGGTGAGCCTGATTTTAAAAGAAGTTTGAGCATATAGGCGCGGTTCTTTGGGTGTCAAGGAAACGGCTCAATTTGCCGTGCGTTCTGAGGGAATGTGGCGAATGGTTTCTCTGCGAATCGAGCGGTTGAATTGAACTTAATCTGAGAAACAAGATTAACGCGGAGGGGTTAAGGCTCAAGGCTGCACAAACTTTATCTTGACCGGCAACTCGACCTTGTTCCCGTCGTCGGTCTCAACGATCACCATTCCTTCAAACGCACCAGCTTTGATTGGCTTTGTCGCATCAACCGTGATTCGAATAAGGTAATTGCTTCCCTCGACCATTGTCGATTGCTGGAATTTCAGAAACGACAGGGTCGAAGACAAGTTTTTGATGTGAAACGAGCCAACTTGCTTTCTGATTCCGAATCGTTGGATCGCACTCCCAAGACTCGTCAGGTTTTGCTCGCCAAAATCGAGCTCCTTCGGCGTAACCGTAAGATTCTCAGCAGGCACCGCAACCATTAGTTGAATTCTTATCTGCTGCGGGGATGGGCTTCCCTCCACGATTAGTTGAGCGGCGCGCGATGCAGAAGCGGCACCTTCGAGACCAATATCCAGCCAGTAATCACCGTTTGCCTCTCGCCTGAGCTTCCAGGAGCCTGGCGCATCGGGACTAAGTTTCAGGGTGCCTGCGTCAGGCGTGAGTGCTCTAATTCTCAGAGCGATTGATGCCTTTTCTCCCGGCTCAACTGTTATGGCGGGACGCGCAGTCGGCCAGACATGAAATGCTCCAACCGGTTCGCCGTGCGCCACGTCTGCGGTTCTTATTCGTTTAACGTAAGCTGGGAGCGGTTTCACATTGGCGATGATCGACACCTTAATGATGGGGTGCTTCGGGTCGTTTGTTTGAAGCTCATAGCTTGCTTCAAGCGGACCTGTGTGATCAGCGGTATGAAGTCTGACGAGGATTGTACCAACCTGACCAGGCTGGACGACTTTCTCGAAGTACAAGTCGCCTGGCGGGCATCAGCTTGGAGCTGCGGGCCTCGCGGCTACGGTGCGAGTGATTGACAGGTTTCCTGGATGCCAATCGGCCGTCGCAACCCGAAAGCTGGACCCGTTTTGCCGGTTGCCCAGGAGAGAACGTTGTGAGAGTTCGAGCGGTTTTGTTCCATTGTTTCGGACTGGAAAGTTTTGCTCGAGTTCTTCGCCGGAAAACACGTCGCCGAAGTCGCGTTTGGTGGAGCCGATCACGACGACGGGTCCGTCTGGTGACGTACGAGCACTCACCTCCAGACCCGAGTAACAGAGCCAGCCAATCATAGCCAGGAAGCACGCGTGCAGCAGTAATCGCAGGTTCTTGCGATAAGGCTGGAATGTTTTAGTTTGATCGACTTGAGTGTGCGTCACGATGAGATGGGTATAGTAAATGCGGACGGGGTAACAAGACAAGGGCCGAATCGGTGGTGTCCTAAAGGCGGGTTACGATGGTTAACAAGTTAAGTGCCTCGCAAATCTTAACCTTGCTTTCTGGAGCTTGGCGAGTGATACAAGGCTGATTGGTAGCAACACCCAGATAGGACACTTCCGTCGAATCAGCCTTCCTCAATTTACTTCGCTACGCTTCGATGTTTCATGTTTATCTACTCAAAACATAATCCAAAAGCCTCGCCGGCAACATTCTCTTTGCCGCTATCGCAAAACGGGCATGTCCCGGGGCTGCATAACGCGGCTTTGGATTATCGGTAGACAGCGCTCTGAAAATCACTTCCGCAATGTCTTGTGGTTTGCCTGACATTCTTCGCATTCGCTGAATCGCTTCAAAGCTTCTCTCAAACGATTCTTTGTATGGGCCTGAGTTATCAATCATCTCGCGCACATTTGCATCGGCCACAGACCCAAACTCAGTAACGATCATTCCAGGTTCGATTATGACCACTTTAATTCCAAACTGCGCAAGTTCGCCGCGCAATCCATCAGAGATCGCCTCCAATGCGTGCTTGGTTGCATCATAAATCGAGCTCATCGGCCGAGCGATGCGTCCGGCAACCGAGCTGATGTTTATTATTCGGCCGCTACCCTGCCGTCGCATGATCGGAATGACAAGCTGCGTCAATGCTATAAGCGAAAACAGGTTTGTTTCGAAGTTCTGCCTGATAGCTTCAATTGGCACAAGCTCAATCGGACCGCGTTGACCGTACCCGGCATTGTTGACTAACCCGTCTATGCGCCCGAATTCGCGCATGGTCTCCTGTACCAATCGCTCGCGATCCTCGGCGGACGTGATATCTCCGACGACCGCAAGCGCTCGCCCGCCAACGGATTCAATCTGCTGTCGCACGGCTTCGAGCCGATCGGGACGACGAGCAGAAATCACCAGCGTTGCGCCTTCATCTGTCAGACGGCGCGCTGCAGCTTCGCCGATTCCGGCCGAAGCTCCAGTCACAATCACAATATGTCCGTCGAGCTTGCCCATTAGATGCTGACCCTTCCAATCACCACGTCATCAGAGCTTCGCCTGGAGGTAATAACGCATCATTTCACGCCAGGTCGGCCAGTCGTGCGGCATATCATATCCCCACAAATCCAGCTCGTGAGGAATGCTCTTATGCGAAAGAATGCGAGACAACCATCGCGAGGCGTCGGGATTCTCGTAGCTACCCTGACCAGTGACAATATGAATGTGTTGCTTATGGCGTAGCGCTTCGAGCGCCCAGCCGTCAATATTCGGAAGATAATCAACCGGATTGTTGAAATAGACGTTGTCGTCGTAGTAATCGCCGCGATAGTAACCGCGAATATCGTAAGCGCCGCTCATCGCCACGCAGCCGGCAAACAGATCGGGTCGCCGGAAGAGCTGATTCGCGCAGTGAAATGCCCCCAGGCTTGCGCCGGCGGTTATAACCCCGAAACGACCGCGACAACTGTTCCAGATATACGGAATGACTTCGTCGCAGATGTAATTGTTATACTGAACCTGGCGGAGCGCTTTATATCTGGGATGCAACTCATCGTTGAGCCAGCTCTCGCGGTTGATGCTATTGATAGAGAAGATCTTCACTTTTCCTGAATTAATCGAATCCTCGATGGCATCGATCACATAAAATCTCTCGTATTCCATGAAGTCCGATCCTGCCGTCGGAAACATCAGCAGCGGGAATCCGTAATGGCCGTAGGTGACAATCTCCATCCATTTGTGCAAGCTGGGACTGTGCCAGCCATCAATAAAGCGTTGCATAGAATTTCGTCCTTTTCTTCAGCAAATAAATCAACCCTTATTATTGGCAACCGTGTACGCTAGCCGCACGAGCAAGGAATTTCAAGGTGAGAACTGCTTAGCGACTTTGCGATTTTGCGTCTTTGCGTGAGATTGACGAACTGGTTTGCAACTTATTCCACATCAACATTGCTTGAGCCGAGCTACGCCCGGTGATAACATCGCGCGCGCTCAACACAACGCTTCGGAGCAAATAAAATGAAAAGAATCCTGTCACTGTTTTTGTTCCTGTTGCTCATGTGCGCCGGGGTATTCGCGCCTGTTAACTCTCAATCTCAGCCGACTCCTTCTCTGGCGATCATTCACGCGAACTTAATCGACGGAGTCTCTTCCGCGCCGATTCGAGACGTTACGTTGCTGATTCGGGATGGGCGCATCGAAAGTGTTTCGACGAGCAAGACGGAAATCCCATCCGGCATCTCCGTCTTCGATCTGAAAGGACGCTGGCTGCTTCCGGGTTTTGTCGATGCACACGCACACTTGGCCGACCTCGGGGCCGCGCGCAGGGCACTTGCATCCGGGGCTACGACGGTGCGCTGTCTGGGTGTCAACCACTTTGTCGATATCGGCTTCAGAGAGCTAAACCACGCCGGAGTCGTAGATATTCCGGATGTCGTTGCCGCCGGCTATCACGTTCGTCCCCGGCCTGCGGAAGAATTCTTCCTGGATAATCCTAAAATGAAAGACCTCATGGGCGGCGTGAAGGGGCCCGAAAGCGTGCGCCGTCTCGTTCGCGCGATGATTGATCGCGGCGCCGACGTCATCAAAATAATGGCAACTGAGCGCGCCGGTCTGCCGGATACGGATCCTCGTAAACGCGTTTTCAGCGATGAAGAACTTATCGCGGCAGTTGACGAAGCTCGCAAATCCAACGTCTACGTAGCGGCACACGCACACGGAGATGAGGGAGCGGCTGCGGCGGTGCGTGCTGGGGTTCGTTCAATAGAGCACGGAACTTACCTGAGCGATCAAACCCTCACAATGATGAAAGAAAAAGGCACCTATCTGGTGCCGACCATTGCAACAGTTATGGACTTGATCGACCCGGGTGGAGATTATGATGATCCGGTTCTGTCGGTGCGGGGTCGCGCGATGCTGCCTCGGATCCGTGAGACGACGGCGCACGCTTTGAAAATGGGAGTCAAGATTGTCGCCGGAACGGACACCGGCTATGGTCCTTCGAGCCGGCGTCGGATCCCTCACGAAATAATCGAGCTGGTAAACATCGGAATGACGCCAATCGATGCGATAAAAGCGTCGACGTCAGTTGCCGCCACTTGTATCGGAGTCGATAGGAGGACGGGCTCGATAAAGCCTGGCATGGAAGCCGATCTCATCGCTATTGAGCGCGATCCAACCGTCGACATCACAGCGATACAAGATGTGATCGTGGTCATAAACAACGGCAAGATCGCGGTGAATCGACTTAATTGGTGAGACGAATCCAATGAACTGAATTATTTCAACAATCCCGACAACCAATGCATGATGTTGAGCACCAGCTGACGATTGTCGATTCCGGGGCGGTTCATACCGAACTTTCTCTTTTCCGGACCCGCTAGCTGTGCCGACATCATACCGGCCTCACCCATTACCACCACTCGACCTTTCCCAAGTCTTAATGCGATCCCCTGGGCACGTCCTGCGGCTGACTTTGTGGTTCCTTCAGCTCCCTGCGGGCCGGGCGTAAAATCAACCGCGGTGTCAGCCAGCTTCATGAAGGCAACGCTGTCCGTCGGCCCCTTTAATGATTGCCCGGTGAAACTGATGAGTCGTGAAATTTTTTCGCTCGCGTCTCGACCGCGCGTGATGGGATGGTCGCCGAGCAGTTTGTTTTCGAGGTTGAACTTGATATTTGAATCGCTTTGACTAAGGTCGTCGCGATTTGCAGGATCACCTGTGTATCCCTTGCTCATATCCACGCCGAACCGGAGCCCCAGCCTCTCATTTGCAGCACCCATTGGCGCGTGATCGGCAATCAATAGCAGATTGCCACCTTGTCGAACCCACTCGCGCACCACGTCGCACTCTTCCTCGGTGAATGCCGGGTTACTTGCTTCTGGACTTCCCATCATGGCTGATCCCAGCGCGTTTGAAATAACAAGCACGTCGCAACCTTTGAGAGACTCTTTAGTGAACTTCTGCTTGCTCGGAATCACCTTGTAGCCATCATTGGTGATCAGATCAGCAAACGGCTTGTACCGTCCGCTGGCGGTGTGAAAGTTGTGATGTGCTTCGTCGAGAAAAACGACTGGGTGCTTTTTGGTATAAGCCGGTTTTTTGACAGTGACATCGAAGTCAGGATCAGCAACCTGCTGAGCAAGAGAGAGAACGGAGAGTAAGAGAAGCAGCGAAACCAGGAGAACTCTGTGGATCATAAATTTCATAAGCTCCTCAAAACATGCTTGTGCGGACTGAATGTAGATGTAGCGTAGACTGCCTGGTCTGCGCAGTTTGAGTCCATCTTGAATCAGCGCAGACTAGACAGTCTACTCTACAGCTGTGAGCTACATCTCTCTACGCTATATCGGCGATCGCACGATCCTTTGCCATTAAACTCGAGCTGGTGAGTAGTTGTACCAGCGCCACCAGTATCACCACAAATACAAACAGACTGGGTCCTATCGACTCGAGCCCAAATTTTCCCGCAAGCACTCCGATCAACGCCGGCAACAAAGACTGGCCCAGTACTGCTGCAGCAATCTGAAACCCTACACCATTTCCAACATGCTCAGATCCGAGTCGCAGTGGTGTCGTTGCGATCAGCGACGGGAAAACAGGCGCTGACGAAAGGCCCAGTAATCCCAATCCGAGAAAGCTTACAACATTCGCGATATTCAACCAGATAGCCAGGGCACCCAGCGCCATGGCGGCAACGCAAACACGAAGAAGTCTATTCGCCGGAACGACGCCGACCGCAATCCCGGCAAGTAAGCGGCCAACTGTAAGCGCTACCCAGTACACGCTCACCCAAAATCCTGCGGTCATCATTGTGACCGCCCGTGACTGCGTGAATAACGTGTACGACCAGGTACCGGCTGCGGCTTCCATGCCGGTGTAAAGAAAAAAGACCAGGATGCTGATCCACATTACCGGCAATTTGAGCGTGCGCGCGTTTGGTATCCTCGTCTCGGATGCTTGATGAACATCAGTTGTTTGCTTTGGCCATAATCGCGCGGTTACCGCGAAACAGAGCGCAAGTAGCATTTGCCAGGCTGCAACTACCGTATAGCCGCTCTGCCACACTTGCCCCGACGCCAACACGCTCGTCATTATTACGGGACCTGTCGCAGCTCCGACCCCGTAACAAGCGTGCAGCCAATTAACCATTCGAGCGCTGAAGTTCGACGCAGCAAAAGTATTTAAGCCAGCGTCGATAGCTCCCGCCCCTAATCCAGATAGCACTCCGAGGGCGACCATCACCCACCAGGCGGGCGCCAAAGCGTAGCCAAGAAGCCCTATGGAGGTCCCGAAACAGCTAAGCGCAAGCAAGCTGCCCAAGCCTATCTGAGCCAGTATCCGGCCGCTCATGAAACTCGATAGCAAATATCCTGCAGTGAACATCACCAATAGCGATCCGAGGGCGTCTACCGGCAGATGGAAGTAGTCACGAATAGATGGCCACGCAACTCCGTTCAGCCCATCCGGAAGCCCCAGGCTGACGAAGCTCAGATAGGCCAACGCGATCAGGAAAGGGGAGTATTTTTGTTTGCGTTGCACGGTTAATCCAGGTTGCTTCAGAGTGATCGCTCGTCCGATGCTTTGTAGCTGCCTCACAGACTCCTGGCAGCAAGAGACACGCAGAGTAGACAGTCTACGTTACATAACCCTGCAAAAACAGCGAATGAAATGATATAGTTAACTTCTGTTCCGCAGTTCTCCGAGTCGAGGTCTTGAAGCACCAGACAGAGTACTGGACCTGCCGGAATCATTCAGAAACACTTCACGGAGCATTGATGAAGATTGGTGTTTTGCGAGAAGCGCCAGCGGGAGAAACTCGAACGGCGCTCATGCCTGAATCTGTGCGAGTCCTTGCTGGTCTCGGCGTGTCCGTCCAAATCGAAAGCGGGGCAGGCGGCGAATCGGGAGCCTTAGACGCCGATTACACCGCGGCCGGTGCAGCAATCGTCAACGACAAGTCCGCCCTCCTGAACTCGGTCGATGTCCTCTTGTGTGTCAATAGACCTGCAGATGAGGACATAAACCACTTGCGATCAGGCGCGGTTGTGATTGGATTCTTGAGACCGCTTGATGAACCCGACGAGATGGTCCCACTGATCGAGCGCGCGGTCACTGCGTTTGCCATGGAGCTGATTCCTCGCTCCACCAGAGCACAGTCAATGGACGCTCTCTCCTCGATGGCTACGGTAGTCGGCTACAAAGCGGTGCTGTTGGCCGCGGATCAGTTGCCGCGCATGTTTCCTCTTCTTATGACCGCCGCCGGAACGATAGCACCAGCAAAGGTTCTGGTTTTGGGGGCAGGAGTCGCCGGCTTACAGGCTATCGCGACCGCCAGGAGACTCGGAGCTGTTGTTGAAGCTTATGATGTCCGAGCCGCCGCCGGCGAACACGTCCGATCTCTCGGAGCAAAGTTTCTTCAGGTTGATCTCGGAGGAATACAGACCGAAGACGCCGGTGGATACGCTCTTGAACTAACCGAGGAAGCCCTCAAAAGAGGACGGGAAATGATCGCCAGGCACGCAAAATCAGCTGACGTGATCATTACTTCCGCTCAGGTTCCAGGCCGTCGAGCGCCGCTTCTCGTTACTGATGACGCGCTATCGGGAATGAAACCAGGTTCGGTAATTGTCGACTTAGCCGGCTCTACAGGAGGCAACTGCGCCGCAAGCAAACCAGGAGAGACAATCGAGCTCAACGGCGTGACCATTATGTCTCCGTTGAATCTCGCGGCGTCCGTTCCGATACACGCCAGCCAGCTCTATTCAAGAAACGTGGTTGCGTTCCTGAAACTGCTTGTTGATGAGAAAGGTGAATTGAAAATCGATTTGAATGATGACGTAGTAGGTCCGGCGTGTGTGGTGCACAAGGGCGAGGTGTTGAATCCTCGCGTAGCGGCCGCCCTGGAGACAGCGGCCGGATAAAAAAACCGTCATTAACAATCATCGACTATTTTCGGAGGTTGAGTTTTGAGCACTGAGGTAATAATCGCGGGACTATATGTATTTGCTCTCGCAGCTTTTCTTGGCTACCAGGTTATCTCGAGGGTGCCGCCGCTTCTTCATACACCATTGATGTCGGCAACAAATGCCATCTCAGGAATATCTCTGGTTGGTTCGATAGTAACCGCTGGAGCGCACTACAACACCGTGAGCACATGGCTTGGCTTCATTGCGGTCACCGCATCGACAATCAACGTGGTCGGCGGGTTCATGATCACCGATCGCATGCTTCGAATGTTTAAACGACAGCCCGGCGCGAAGAAAGACTCTACAGAGGAGCAAGATCGAGCCTGATGGGTCTTCCAATCGAACTAACTTATCTCGCCGCATCCATTCTTTTCATTCTCGGCCTCAAAGGACTCAGTAATCCGGAAACCGCCCGTCGCGGAATGATCTATGCCGAGATCGGGATGCTTCTGGCAATTGTCGGGACGCTGCTTCACAGGGAGATCATCAGCTATGAGTGGATAATCGCCGGGTTGATCATTGGCTCGCTGATTGGCGGAGCTATCTCGATTTGGGTTCCGATGACCGCAATGCCGCAACGGACTGCATTGTCGCACGCCTTCGGCGCCCTCGCTGCATCGTTGGTCGGAGTTTCCGAGTATTTCCGTCACGGAGGGCTCGAGCTGGGTACCTTTAAGATGACCGCGCTCAGCCTGGAGGTATTGCTCGGAGGAATCACGGTTACCGGAAGCTTGATGGCATTCATCAAGCTGCAGGATTGGATACGAGGAACTCCAATAACCTATCGCGGACAAAACATTTTCAACATGACGCTACTAGCGTTAACAGTTGGCATCTTCCTTTATTTGATCTTCGACCCAACTGCCCACGCGCTCTTCTACACGATGGCCGGTCTCGCATTCGTGTTTGGTGTTCTTCTGGTTTTGCCGATAGGTGCTGCAGACATGCCGGTGGTGATGTCCTTGATGAATTCATACGCGGGACTGGCAGCCGCGGCGACCGGGTTTGCTATTTCGAACAACGTGTTGATTATCGCAGGCACGCTTGACGGATTTTCAGGATTCATACTTTCGATCTTGATGTGCCGGGCGATGAACCGCTCGATAACCAACGTGCTGTTCGGCGCTTTCGGCGCTGAGGTAGGCGCGGCCGATAGTGGCGCGATGGGTGTGATGAGAGAGGTTAGCGCAGACGATATTGCGGTACAGCTTGCATATGCTAATCAGGTCGTCTTCGTGCCCGGGTACGGGATGGCGACCGCTCAGGCGCAGCACGCGGTCCGAGAGCTTGCAAACATGCTTGAAGCCAGGGGCGTGACGGTCAAGTATGCAATTCATCCGGTTGCCGGGCGCATGCCCGGGCACATGAATGTGCTTCTCGCGGAAGCCAATGTTCCCTATTCATCGCTCTATGATCTGGAGCAGATCAATCCGGACTTTGCGGCAACCGATGTGGCGGTAGTGATCGGCGCAAACGATGTCGTCAATCCCGATGCGCGCGACAACCCAAAGAGCGCAATTGCAGGAATGCCCATCCTGGATGTCGACAGGGCTCACTCTGTTGTTGTGTTAAAACGCGGAAAAGGAAAAGGTTTTGCGGGGATTGAGAATCCACTTTTTTTCAAGCCCAATTGCGGAATGCTGTACGGCGATGCGAAGGCGTCGTTGATCAAGCTCGCGGGTGCAGTTCAGAATTCTTAACATCAGGAATCTTTCTTTTTTCACTAAAGCACAACATTCGACGAAGCGTCTCGCTTAAGAACACTGCGAATTGCCTTTCGGAACTTCTTACTCGTCAACTAAGGTATTCTTTACCTACACTCGCGTGCGTTAGTGGAGTTATGAAGCGTAAGAGCAGTTCTGCTGGCGCTCGCTCCATGGCCCGCCGGTTGCAGAACTCTACAATCTCGAAGTGTCACGATCTCAGGCAAAGGGCATTTTGAGGAACAATCTGAATTGAAGATTAGTTGAATAGTAATAGTTTGTTCTTTGACAAGTTCTGGGTGCGACTTGTTCCCGTGTAAGTGTGATGTGATGTCTGAGCCACGCTCCAAACTCTTGCATTAGGAGTGACTAATATCTTGGAGCTTCCTAACTCTATCGTTTTCTGCTCGAGTTGTGACCGCAACTGACTTAGCGCAGTCAATAGAGTTAGAGGTGTACGTTCGGTTCTCCTGGTCCGTACGCTGAACGAACAGGATGGCAAAACCTCAAGGGATCGTTGCGTGAGCTCAAGAGTATGTTTCGGAGGTTAGCAATAATGGTGAGGCAGGCGGGGTTAGCCCCGATTAGGGTGTGCATTTTTAGTCCGACAGTGGAATTATGCGAGAGCCTTGTGCTTAATACAGAAGAGGCGGGATATACGGTCGAACAGACGTTTAGCCAACCACAAAAATTGGTGGAGTTCATCGGGCGTTCCAATGTCGATCACATAGGGCTTATAGACGCACGACAACATAGCGAGCAAGTCTTTACACTGATCCGGGATTTGTGCGCTGAGCGCTCGGTAGCAGTGGTAGGTCTTGAGAAGCCGATCGACAGCGGGCCGAACAGCTTAGCCTTGGCCGCGGGTGCTCAGGCTCTGATACTCGATCCTGTGAATCCAAAAGACATCTCCTGCGCTTTTGCAGTAGCGCTGTTTCAGCATACTAAGCAGGCGCGACTTGAGGATGAGCTCGGTCAACTTCGTGAAAGACTCGCAAACAGGAAGCTCATTGAGAGAGCAAAAGGGATGTTGATGAAAGCGGCAAAGGTGAGCGAGCCCGAAGCATTTCGTCTGATTCAGAAACAAAGCCAGGACAAGCGCAAATCCATGGTTGAGATTGCGACTTCAATAATCTCAGCCAACCAATTGGTGGAAGAAGCCTCTCGAGGCCGAAGCGAATAATCGAGGCGATTGATTTATTTATCGCCGGTTTGCTGATGCAGTGAGTGAGGAAAAAACTCGACCGAAACTGCGCAGCGCGTTTAAACATGACTGTGCACAGCGCGTTTAAACATAGTGGTTGTTGCATCCGTACAATCTTAGTTTTGTTCTGATACACCTCGGTGCCCGAATATGTCTTGATTGATGGCACCAGTATCCAGCTCTTTTAATTACTCATTGGCATGCAGTAGCGATGGTTGCTACCGATGTGCTAAGCGATGGCGCTCCACTGGACTCAAGTAAGAGACAGATGAGCGCTTTTTTTATCCTCAATGGCAGGACGAAGGAGGTAGGGTATGGCAATGTATTCGTATGATCAGGTGCTCACCGACGTGAGGCAGGTCTACGAGCAGTTAACGGGACTTCCCGCTCCTAAGATCGACGTCAAAAACCCGCGTTATCCTCTTCCGGGTTCTATTGACCCGGCGGCGCTTGTTCAAAGTGAAATCAATTATCTGAACCTGTACCTGGTAAACAGCGGGCTCTCACTACGGTTGTCAAAAACGCCAACCTGGGCACCGGCTGCCGAAGTTTACGAGACACCGCGCGATTATGTCGTGAGCATAGATCTCGCGGGGCTACGCGAAAACGACGTTTCATGCCAGGTGATCAACGGCACGCTCATTGTGAGCGGCTCGCGCCGCTTCCGAAGAGTCAGTGAAGATTCGAAATATCACGCGTCGGAGCGCGCTTATGGCGTCTTCGAACGCCTGTTCCCGTTGCCGGGGCACCTGCAGCTCGACAAGCTTCGAACGAAGATGGCAGACGGAGTGTTGGAGGTGCAGATCCCAAGGGTTGAGGCAGCCAGTCGCACCGATGAGACCGCTGAGGCGTCGCGCGCGAAGGCAATCGTACACGAAGAAAAATCTGGAGGTAAGAAAGGACAATGACTGCCTACGCAACATCACCGCATCAGTTACAAAGTCCGAGCGAGAGTGGCACGCAGCAGTTCACACCCGAAGAACGTGACAAGCTCCAGGAAATACATGAACTAATCAACTTGTTGCTAAGAGAGCTGCCCTTAACTGCCCACGCTCGCTCGACCGCTTTTCCGATTCTCCCGGCTGGCCCGTACGGCTACTCAGTCCTCAGGTTTCCCTGCGGATGATTGAGCTCGGTGCCGGTCTTTAAAGAGTTCGCGCGCGACGACGCGCGCAGCAATCACAAGTCGTCACGGTCACACCCGAGGAAGAGTGTGAGTGCGATTGAAATGGACTCGCGGGCTGAGCAGGTCGCCCGTGGTGATCTTCCTAAAAGGATGTGTGTCTTGCGCCTTCGCCAGCGCAAGGTGATCACAATTGACGAACAAGGAGGTAACAATGATCAATTTGGCGAGACAGGCTTTTGCTAATCCATTTTTGTCAGGGGTTGGCACGTCGTTTCAACCCGGTGCAGTCAACACAGTGGGTAGATGCCCGTGCTGCGGCAGCACGGTAGCAGTAGCTAGCCCGATTCAACCGCAGATCGGTGGACTTCAGACGCTGGGTGTTGGTGGGACCCTTGGCCAGCAGATGGGCGGTTTCTCCTCAGTTCCCTATGCTGGTTCACAGCCGACGGGCTTCCCGCAAGTCAACCCACTTGCGTCTCAGCTAATGGGTTCCTCTCAAACGATCAACCCGCTCGCCGCGCAGCTGGGAACCAACTGGCCGGTATCTGCTATCCCGCATCAAGGCATCGGCAGCCGGCTCGGTGCTTACGGCGTTGATCCGAGGCTTGCGTTTGGCGGAGTCGGGCAGCAGTTCGGTTACAACGATCCAAACGTTCTTCCGGGTCTGAATCAAGGGATCGCCGGCGACCCCATCAGCTCGTTGTTTCAGCAACAAGTCAACCCACTCGCTCAACAACAGCTACCGATCAGGTCGCTCATTGGCGGTCAGCAGGGTCTCGGCGCCCAGTCATTGATTCCCGGCATCGGTTCGCAGGTAGGTCAGTGGGCCGATCCATACAGGTCATTCCTCGAAGCGCAGTGGATTTCTCAACTGACAAATCCACTTCATCAACTGCATCGTGCTTATGGCGCGCCGGAGACTGGTTTCGGTACGCCTTTTGGAGTGGGTCAGCAGTTTAACCCCTTCTTTGCCAACGTACCGTTTTACGGATAACAACATTCAGGTTTGGCAGGATTACAGGTTGGGCTCCACTCGGGGCTCAGCCTGTTTCTATTATGGTCTTCTCGAACTTCGTAATGCAGACACTGCAACACCAGACCGTGGGACAAGAATATGCTGTCGATGCAGTCACCAGAGCCATTACGCTTGCGTACGCTGGATTGCGGCGACGCGGAAATATGCTCGGAGTATTGCTCTTCATTGGACCAGCCGGCTCAGGCAAAACTCATATGGCCCGTACGCTGGCGCGGCTATTGACCGGCAGCGAACACACGATGCTCTATGTAAACTGTCAACAGCTTGATCCTGCGACTGATCCTCTCGCAAGCTTTGAAGGACAGCTGAAGGCAGCTAAAAATCGGGCCGCCGCAGGCGTCGATTCATTGCCGATGTTCAATCTGATTGTCTTCGAAGAAATCGATAAGTCGACGGATGCTTTTCGCGACGAGCTGGCCCTGGCGTTTGATTGCGGTTCGATCGCTCTGCCCGGCGGTGTATTCTCGCTCAGTAATTCGTTCGCCATTTTGGTAAGCGACCTTGCTCGCAAGAAAGCCGATCAGTTGATCGGAAGAACAATTGGCTTCTTTCTGGATGGTGAGACCGCAAGCGAGAGGTCCCGGCGTCAGGCAGTGGCACTGGAAGAGGTCGACCAAAGCCTTGGCCCACGCCTTGTGAGCCGGATTGATGAGATCGTGGTTTTTGAGCGCTTAAGCCAACAGGACATGATTACGCTGCTGGAACGGGAATTGTCGGAAATTGAGAGATATCTTGCGGGGAGCTGTATCGGGTTCATAATCGAGCACGATGCGAAGACGTTCCTGATTAAGGAAGGTCTGGATGACCTCAATCACGGCGCGCGACAAATCACCCGTGTAGTTCGTAACCATCTCGAGTTTCCAATTGCGGACCTGATGCTTTCAAAGTGCCTCGTACCGGGCACAACCGTAACGGTCAGACACGAACCTTCCAGAAGCTTCCTTAACTTTGAGATCATGGTCCCTTGTATCGCAGGCTCCAGCGTTGCTGGCACTTAGTTTCTGGTTTCTGGTTTGCGTTACCTTTCATCTGCGTAGTCTGCGTAATCTGCTCATCTGCGAAGATCTGCGTCATCTGCGGATGGATCGTTTAATCATCAAAGTAGCGTCAAGATTAGGTCGCGATTGCCCACCTCTGGCTAAGCGATGGATTTGACTCGTGCAGATTGTTCACGTATACGCTGTAATGAAGGCAGAACGCAGTAGGCGGAAAGCAGTAGACAGTAGGCGGAAAGCAGTAGGCAGTAAGCGGAAAGCAGTAGGCGGAAAGGAGTAGTGGTCACCGGTTAATGTCTGTAGCTACTGCCTTCTGCCGACTGTCTACTGCCGACTGTCTACTGCCGACTGCCTTCTCCCTTCTGCCTTCTCCTTTCGGAGTTTGTCAATGCTTATAGGTTGGCTGATTTTACTGCTTCAGGCTCCAGCGCCGGCGCTCGAAAATGACTACGTTCGAGTGATGCGTGATTACGCGATGTGCACCTCTTCAAAACCAGCAGGGTGCGGAGATCGAATTATAGTAGCGCTTGGTCCAATCGAGCTTCGGTCCGGAAAGTCACACCGAAAACTGAAACGTGGAGACATAGCAGTCTTCAAGTCGGGCGACTATTACAGCACTCCAAACGGCGGGCCTTTCTTCGAGGTAAGCATCAAGCCAGATCACCCGCCGGTGCAATCGCCTCCTGAAATGATTCCACCGGAGAAGAATGCCATTCGTTACAACGGCGATCGCTTTTTTATTTTCGAGGAGAGACTCGAGGTAGGCGATACGAGACCGCGGCACAGCCACAGTCAACGCGTAGTCATCCAACTCAATCGCACACGGCTTCAGCAGTGGCCTGATGGAGAACCGGAGATAGTTAGAGATATCGTGCCCGACCGCGTCACGTTTAACCCTCCGGTGATTCACACCGCAAAGAACGTCGGCGACCAGCCTTTGCGCGGCATCGTAATCGAATTCAAACCGGCGCAAAAACCATAGGACCTTTGTGGATCATGTAGGTCCTATCGCTCCTATTGGTTACTTCGCGCTCTGGTTATTTCGCCTCCCGCGCCGGCGACCGCTCCGACATCATTTCTACGCTCTTCCCAACATCCGCGGTTGCCGGAGCCTGTCTTAACGACGTGCCGAGTTCTTCGGCAGCTTCAGTGCGACGACTCTTTCGTGCTTTTCCAATTGCTGCCTGCGCTTCGCCACTAGCCGCTGCTTCGGCCTGACGAGGGGAACGCTGGCGAACTGCAATCGAGTATTCTTCGTTTGCTGCCTCCAGATCGCCCATCGAATACAAGACGCGCCCGAGGTCCTGGTGTGCTTCGGGATAGTAGCCGCTCCGTTGCTCAATTGCCTTGCGATATGATTTCACCGCTGCTTCGGTATTGCGCACCCGAACGTGATCCAGCCCCATGTGATAATAGGCTTCGGGGTAGACCCCACCGGACTGTTTCACCGCCGTCTGGTAGGCGTCCAGCGCGGACTCAACGTTCCCCTGTCGGGATAGCAACAAACCGATCTGGAAATGCGCTTCGGCGAAAGCGCCACCCTGCTGCTCAACAGCGGTCCTCAGTTCGGTCATCGACTCCGCAAGCCGCCCGGCTCGAGCAAGCGCACGACCAAGCTCGTAGTGCGCGCGCGGAAATACGCTACGCGCTTGTACCGCTTTGGTGAGCTGAGCAATTGCTTCAGCGCTGTGACCGAGATCATAAAGTACTCGTCCAAGGTCGAGACGCGCCTCTGGAAAGGGCGAAAAACGAGGGGCATTTGTTGAAGCGGCGCTAGCCGTTGTATCGCTCGCGCCTTTACCCCGTCCTTTTGCTGACTTAGCGGATTCGCTGCCAAGCATGACCGTCGCGCCTTCGCCCAATCGAACTGTCGGGGCATCAGATTCGGAAATAGCCGCATCGCCGAGTTGTTGGGTTGCCCCGCTTCCTCCGACCCCCTCACGCTGTGCGATTGCAATCTCTAATTCCCTTCTTGCTTCTTCGAGCGCGCCGCTTTCATAAAGCGCCCGACCGAGACTTCGGTGCGCCTCGGCATCATTGCCATCTCGAAGGCTTAACGCTGTCTGAAACTCCTGGATTGCTTCTTCGAGCTGCCCCCGACCGTAAAGCACAAGTCCAAGATCGTGATGCGCATCGGCAGCAGTGTCACCCTGTGTGATAGCCCGCTTCAGCGAATCAGCAGCGCGGTCAAGATCACCAAGTCTGGCTAGTGCATTCCCCAGGTTGCGGAGGGCGTCCGGGAAATTCCCGTTCTGCTGCTCGATCGCGGTCTCGTATGCCCGAACAGATTCATCAATCTCGCCTCGCGCATACAAAGCATTGCCGAGGTTGTAGTGGGCTTCAGCATAGCGGCCGCCGCGCTGCTCGATTGCGGTTCGATACGCCGTTATGGCCTCATCGATTTCACCGAGGTCGTACTGAGCTACGCCAAGGTTGTGCCAGGCCGCGGGGAAACCGTCGCCTAATCCCTGAGTTGCTCGGTGGAGGGACTGTACTGCCTCCTCAAGCTCACCGCCTTCATACAACGCGAGCCCCAGATCATGATGGGCAACTGGATAATCAGGTCGGTGCTGGATGGCCGCCCGGTACGAACTAATTGCTCCGTCAAGGTCACCCATGTCATAGAGCACCCTGCCTAGATCCCGGTGAGCTTCAGCAATCGTTGGATTCGCAGCAAGCGCCGCGCCCAGCGCACCGACTGCGGAATCGAGATCACCAAGCTCGTACAGCGCTCTTCCAAGCATATGGTGCGCCTGCGGGTATTCCTTGCCGTGCGCGGAAATTACTTTCTCGCACGTTTCCACTACGCCGTGTATATCACCGTAGTCGTAAAGAGAGCGCGCGAGATTCAGCTGGGCATCGGGGAATACCGGTTGTTGTTTGATCGCGCTACGGAGCTGTTGAATGGACTCTTCAAGCTGCCCCGCTTGATACAGCGCCACGCCTAACCGGTGATGAGCCCAGGGCATCTGGTCGTTCAACGCAATGGCCCGCCTGAGCTCCACGATAGATTCGTCGAGCCCTCCCGTTTCCAAAAGCGCTGATCCGAGACTGTAGTGGGCGGCTGGATAGGCTTCATTCTCTCGGATTGCCGACCTGTACGACGCTATAGCCTTGTCGAGCTTGCCGATTCGAGCATGCGCCAGGCCAAGATTGTAGTGAGCGTCCGGATACGGACCTCTGCGATTTGAAATCGCTCCGTTGTAAGCTTCGATCGCCTTCTCGACTTCGCCCTTTGCGTTGTAAGCAGTGCCCAGCCAGAAATATGCTTCGGCAAATTCCTTCGACTGTTCAAGCGCTTTTTGCTGCGCGCCTATCGATTCATCAAGCTGTCCCTTGCTGAAGTATGCAAGACCAAGGTCGTGATACGCCTCCGGGAATTCTCCATCACGCTGGTCGACAGCGGTCCGCAACGCGGAAACCGCGCCGTCAAGGTCATTCAACCTGTACAGCGTACGGCCAAGATTACGAAACGCTCGCGGGAAGATCGGTTGCTGTTCGATCGCCAGGCGGAACTCTTTGGTAGCTTCATCGAGCACTCCAAGCTCCGACAGCGCCTGCCCGAGGTTGTGATGGGCGCGAGCGAAATCTCCGCCTCGCTGCTGGATGGCCGCTCGAAACGACGCCACTGATTCAGGAAGCTTTCGGCTGCGATATAGCGCGAGTCCAAGCTCGTGATGCGCTTCTGGAAAGTTGTCATTATGAGATAGGGCGGTTCGAAATGATTCGATAGCCAGATCTAGTTTTTGCTCACCTGCATAAATGCGGCCCAGCTCATAATGTGCGTCAGGATAGGCACCGCCTCGCAGGGCAATTGCGGCGCTAAATTCTTCGGTCGCGTCCGATACCCGACCAAGACTGTACAACGCATTTCCCAGATCATAATGCGCGCGAGGGAAACGAGCGTTCTGCTCGATGGCTTTGCGGTAAGCGTCAACGCCCTCTTCAAGATTTCCCAGTCGAGTCAACGCAACGCCAAGGTTGTGATAAGCCCATGGGAAATGTTCGCGCTGAGCGATAGCAGTGCGATAGGACTCAATTGCCTCGGTTAAATCACCGCGCCGAGCGAGCGAGCGCCCTAACGCGTAATGAGCCTCCGGATACACAGTCTGCTGCTGGATTGCTTTGCGAGCTTCGTGAATCGAGTCCTCGAGTTGGCCCAAACCAAAGTGGGCACGGCTCAGCTCGAAGTGGGCTTGCGGGAAGGGGGAGCGCCTTTGTTCGGTCGCCCCGCGTATCGCTTCTACCGCTCCGGTCAGATCACCCTTCTCTACCAGAACTCTTCCCAGTTCGAATTGAGTATCAGGATAGTTACCGTGACGCTGCTCGAGCGCCTTTCGAAACGCGTTTGCCGCTTGCTCCAGATCGCCACGTCGCGCCAAGGCAATTCCAAGGTTGTGCCATGCTTTTGGAAACTCACCGTTCCGTTGTTCGATCGCGCGATTGAACGAATCGACTGCCTCATTAAAATCTCCGCGGCGAAGGAGGGCGATGCCCAGATTATGATAGGCCCAGGGATGATTGCCGCCGCGTTGTTCGATGGCTTTGCGATAGGCGTCGATTGCTTCGGGGTACTCACCGCGACGCGCCAGCGTAAGCCCAAGCGAATAGAATGCATCGGGGTTATCGGGTTGCTGCTCGATCGAGGATCGTAGAGCATCGATCGCGCCTCCGACATCTCCCGCGTCGAGTAAGGCCCGGGCCAGTTGATAATATGCGCGCGGAAAATTGCCGTCGCGCATCTGAATGGCCATCTTATAGCTGTTTATCGCCTCGTCGAGCCAACCTTTGTTGTAAAAGACAAGACCCTTTTCGAGGTATTGTTGTGCCGTGTTGAGGGAGCTGCTCATCGATTTCTCCTTGAGAGTGAACTCATGACTCTCAGCGGAGCGACTGGGAGTCATTCCGATTGGTGAGGAACTCCCCCGACCGGAAACTGCGTCCTTGTAACCGGCTCTTTTGAATCCGTCGGGTTGCTCAGGCAGCGCATTAATATACCACGTAAGCGTCCGTCGCCAAACCGAACGGAAGGCAGTGTTTCCCTCCGGGAATGTTCAGGGTCTGGCGTTCAACGCTTCGCGTTCAGCGTTTAGCGTTCATAAGATTTCTTAAGGAGCTTCGTAGATATTCTGACACGGAGGACTAAAATCGCAGCGTAAACCAGGATGCCTAAACTCTGAACGCTGAACGCGAAGCGTTGAACGCCAAACGCTGAATGCTAACGCGAAGCGTTAACCTTGATCCTCGACCACCTCGGTAGTATTCTGCCGTTCTTCACCAATAAATTGGATGATTGAGGTCCCGACCTATGACGACTATTCTCGTGATCCTCACCTTCCTCGCGTTTGGTCAGAGCGCACATCAGGATTCAACCGGTTCTGATGATGTTGAAAGACTGCAGGGCACCTGGAACTTCGTCTTACTCGAAGTCGAAGGCGCAAAGCTTCCGGAAGCCATGCTCAGCGGATCCAAAATCATCATCAAAGGCGAAAACTTCAAATCCATCAGCGCAGGCGTTACGTACGAAGGCAAAATTAAGATCGACCCCGCAAAGACGCCCAGAACCCTGGACCTGATATTCACCGACGGACCCGAGAAAGGCAGAACGTCACTTGGAATTTATGACCTCACCGGCGACGACTTGAAAATCTGTTTGAGTCTTGCCGGTAGCACTCGCCCGACTGAATTCGTGTCAAAGCCTGGAAGCGGGTTCGCCTTCGAGGTGTTAAAGCGAGAGAAGCAGTAGCACGTGCGCTCCAGGAAACTGAAACCCATCCCACCATCCCGAAAGGCTCTTGTTATGAATCGACTAATGATCGCGCTCCTGGTTGGAGTCATCGCCATACCGGCTGCAGCTCAAGAGAAGCAGTCGGAGAAATCCATCACAGCACGCACAGCTGGACTTCAGAAGCTCAACGGCTACATTCCGCTCTATTGGGATGCCGCGACTGGCAAAATGCTAATGGAGATTTCGCGCTTCAATGTCGAGTTTCTGTATCAGATTTCGCTTCCCACCGGCGTTGGATCCAATCCCCTCGGGCTCGATCGCGGCCAACTCGGCGGTTCGCACGTAGTCCGCTTTGAGCGAATCGGTCCGAAAGTTCTATTGATTCAATCCAACTATCGCTATCGCGCTATCTCACCCGACGTTGCCGAGAGACGTGCGGTTGAAGAGTCCTTTGCTCAATCCGTGTTGTGGGGTTTCAAGGTTGAAGCATCGGAATCGGATCGGGTGCTCGTAGACGCCACTGGCTTCTTCCTGCGCGATGCTCATGGTGTGCTCGACCGGCTGAGACAAGCTCGCCAAGGTCAATATCGCTACGATGATTCAAGAAGCGCTTTCTATCTCCCGCGCACCAGGGTTTTTCCAATGAACACCGAGGTCGAAACGATATTGACGTTCACCTCCGAAGCGGAGACCGGACCGCTGGTTCGAGATACCGTGCCTTCGCCCGGATCGCTTACTGTTCGCGAGCACCACTCTCTCGTCGAACTGCCGGATAACAACTACAAACCTCGCAAGCTGGACCCACGCGTCGGCGTTCACGGAATTTCGTTTTATGACTACGCGTCTCCATTCACCGAGCCCGTGGAGAAGCGGTGGATCTCGCGTCACCGTCTTCAGAAAAAAGACCCGGGCGCCGCAATCTCTGAACCGGTTAAGCCAATTGTCTACTATGTCGACAATGGTGCGCCCGAACCAATTCGCAGCGCACTGGTTGAAGGAGCATCGTGGTGGAATGCCGCGTTCGAGGCAGCGGGCTTCAAGAATGCATTTCAGGTAAAGATTCTGCCTGAAGGCGCTGACCCGATGGACCTGCGATACAACATGATCAACTGGGTACATCGATCGAGTCGGGGATGGTCATACGGTGGAAGCGTCACCGACCCGCGCACCGGAGAGATTATCAAAGGAAACGTGACGTTGGGCTCATTGCGTATCCGGCAGGACTATATGATCGGGACTGGCCTGATCCCGCTATTCGCCGCGAGCGCCCAGGGTGAAGGCGAATGTGAGTTTGGCGCAGTTGCGGATCTCGATTATCTGACCGACCTCGATCCCTCAACCGACGCAGCAGCAATGTCGCTGGCGCGTATTCGTCAGTTGTCGGCACATGAGACTGGGCATACTCTGGGCCTGGCGCACAACTTCGCGGCAAGCACATACGGCCGCGCATCGGTAATGGACTACCCTGCGCCAACAGTGGAAATCAAGAATGGCAAGTTGGATTTGTCTAATGCTTACGCGGTTGGAATCGGAGCTTACGATAAATTTGCAATCAAGTATGGATATTCAGAATTCGCTCCGGGAAGCAACGAACAGTCGCAGCTTGAGCGAATCCTGGAAGACGGCGTTGCGGCGGGGATGTTGTTCATATCGGATGCAGATTCGCGACCTCCTGGAGCCGCGCATCCGCTGTCAAATCTTTGGGACAACGGCAGCGATCCTATCGCAATGCTTCGTCACGAAATGGAAGTGCGAAAAATTGGATTGTCTCAGTTTGGTTTGAACAGTGTTCCGGTTGGCACTCCGCTCTCACTACTCGAAGCAAAGCTGTTGCCGCTCTATCTTCATCATCGATATCAGCTTCAGGCGGCGGTTAAATCTGTCGGAGGTGTTTACTACACGTACGCAGTAAAGACGGCGGCCGGAGCGAATCCGGGGAAGGTACAGGAAATCGTTCCGCCAAAGAGACAACGCGACGCGCTTGCCGCGGTGCTCGAAACGATAGAAGTTGATGCTCTGGCGATTCCTTCACGAATACTCGAAATGATTCCGCCGCGGGCATTTGGTTATGAAGGCGGAACAACCGAGCTGTTCAGCAAGCGCACTGCGCCTACATTCGATCCTGTTGCCGCAGCTACAATCGCGGCTGACATTGCGATAGGTGGTCTGCTTGACCCGAATCGGGCCGCCCGATTGATAGACTTCCACGCAAGGAACAACGCGAATCCAGATTTCAAAGAAGTGGTAGACGCGCTCGTCGGAGCAACCTGGAAGGCAGCTGCGCCGAAGAATGCTTATCACGCCGAGATCGGTCGGGCGGTTCAGAGCCTCACGGTTACCGAGTTGATGGATCTTGCTGCCGACTCTTCGGCTGCGCCTCAGGTTCGCGCAGTTGCAGCCCAGGCATTGCGTGAACTGAGTGGCTGGTTGAAACTTCCAGCCTCAGCGGGCTTGAACGCCGCGCATCGAAGCGCGACGCGAGAAGACATCGAGCGATTCCTGACTCGGCCGGATGCGACTCGAAAGCAGACGCCGCCGCTCGCTGCACCGCCAGGCGATCCGATTGGTTCAAAGTCGTCGAGGAATTAGCGCAGCGTCAACTTTCGTCCTTCAGGCGAGGGCAGAGAAACTCCGAGCAATGACGCCAGGGTTGGCGCGATATCTCGCATATCGATCTGTCCCAGGTCCCGACGCGCGGATATGCCCGGTCCCGCAATAAAGAACGATGAATTCATCTCCGCGACGTCGGGCGCGTACCCATGAGTTCCGCCCGGCCTGACTGAAACAGTCACCGGCCCCTGCAGTTTCGAACCGAGTCGAAACCCTGGACGCAACACTACAACAATCGGGGCATCAGGAAAGCCCCGTGGTTCGGGACCAGATCCGCGTTCGATCACTTTCGCAACTCCAGAGTTGGAGTCGCCAGCCAATCGATTCAATACCTCGGCCGCGATTCTTCGCGCGTCTGAATCGGCCCGATCCCGAATCATCACGCCAGCCGACCCCCCGCCGTACCAGGCGAGAGCGCGCCAGGACTTAACCCTGCCCTGCTCGTTTAGTTCGATCAGCCCTGCTTCGCGAAGAGCTGAATTCACGTTGACTTCTTTGTCCGTCAGCTTAAACCCATGATCTGAGACGATACATATGACGGCTTTTCCGCCGCCGCTTCTCTCCGCGGCGGTGCGAAGCTGGCCAATCACTCCATCCAACTGTTCGAGTACTGCAAATGCCGGCGCGCTATATGGACCGCTCCTGTGTTCCTCTTCATCCAGACTGCCGAAATAGGAAAGGTGAAAACGAGGTTTCTTCTTTTCGATCAAATAAACGTTGAATGCAGCGCGGCGAACATCGCCGGCAATCGAGTAGTCATTGCCGTCTGTGTAAGGACCCAGCGCCTGTTCGGCTTCGGCAAACAGGCCCGGAGTAGACAGTGCGCGAATAAGCTTGCGGTCTTCAGCATTTTCGGCTCGCCAGTACTGAACGATGTTATAGGTGATGTTTGCACTAACGGTCACAGGCCAATCGACGCTGCTGGTTACTAGGCGCATTCTTGCGCAAGCATCCCAGAGTGTTGGGACTTTGAGGTCATCTGCATACCAATACCAGCCGTTCATGTTCTTGCTGAATGGATCGAAGGGAGAGTTGGCAATTATGCCGTGAGCAGCTGGAGATACGCCGGTCACCATGGTCGCGTGACTGGGATAAGTGACTGTTGGAAGAACACCGGTGACGCCGGAAGCGTGGGCGCCTTCAGCAAGGATGCGGCGCAGGTTTGGTATTTTGAGGCCGTGCTTGTCGGCATCGATCACGTAGTCAGGTTTGAGGCCATCGATTGAAATCAGCACTATCGGGACAGTCGATTGGTCTTGAGCATTGGAGAAAAAGAACGGCGAAGCTATGAGAAGCATGAGGAGAGATGAAAGTATGGTTTTGTTCACTTATTCCTCCAGCGTAGCCAGTATTCGTTTAGGTATGGAGACTAATATGCCGTTTACTGGTACGCAACTGAGGTTTGGTTTCTCGCTCCTCGATCAGGACAGCCTCGCCCACCGTCTAAATTACCTCTTGTCAATTCACAATGTTTCTAGTAATTTAGAAATATGGAAATGAGAATGACTGCCAAGTATGCGGACATGTTTGCGGCACTTGGGGCCGAGCCAAGGCTCCAGATCGTGAGATTGCTCTTGTCGGCTCATCCAGAGGGCATGATAGTCAGTGACATACAAGGCGAGCTCGAAATACCGAATTCAACCCTTTCGCATCACCTTGAGAAGCTCAGAATGGAAGGACTCGTCTCGGTCCGCAAGGATAAACAATGGCTCTGGTATTCGGCCAATTCGGAAGCGCTTCAGGATTTGCTCGGCTTTCTCTATGCCGAATGCTGCACCCGTAGCAAGGTCGTCGAACCGCGAAAGATAACTGCCGCAAAATCCAGAAAGTGATTATCTAACCTCTCACTTCTTATGCTGCTGTTTGAAATAATGAGGAGACGAAATGTCAAAACAGATTGAACAAGCTGTACGCGATAGATATGGCTCTTTCGCTCGAAGCAGGCTGTCTACTGACAATGACAGCGTACGTACTGTTGCGGAGGCCTTCGGCTATTCCGCGGAAGAGCTCTCGTCCATTCCGGCGGAGGCCAACATGGGTCTGTCGTGTGGAAACCCAACCGCTTACGCCAATCTCCGGCGGGGAGAAGTAGTCGTAGATCTGGGATGCGGCGGCGGCCTCGATACCTTTCTTGCTTCTCCAAAAGTGGGCCCCGAAGGCCGTGCGATCGGAATCGATATGACTCCCGCGATGATCGAACGCGCGCGTCGCAACGCAGAAAAGAGTGGCGTCACGAATGTCGAATTCCACTTGTCTACGATTGACAAACTGCCTCTGGAAAGCGCGTCGGTAGATTGCGTTATCAGCAATTGCGTCATCAACCTCGCTCCTGACAAACAGGCGGTGTTTCGCGAAATAATCAGGGTCCTTAAGCCCGGGGGTCGTCTCGCGGTTAGCGACATTGCGCTCAAGAACGAACTACCGGCTGAAGTCTCAAACGATCTGCTCGCTTACGTTGGCTGCGTTGCCGGTGCGATTCTGATTGATGACTATAAACGTAGCCTGCTCGAAGCCGGCTTTGAGCATGTAGAAATAGTCGATACCAAACAAGACTTGAATATCTACGATAAACTCGACAATCAAGAGACCAGCCGCACAAGCTCGGCCTCGCCACCGGTGGCAAATTCGAGCTGTTGCAGTTCGGTTAAAGATAGCGGCCACGACCATTTGTCCGATCTGTTAACCCGATACAATGTTAACGACTACGCAGCGAGCGTCAGGGTATATGCTTTGAAGTCCTCGAATCTTCCGTAAGAGAACTGAGCGAGGCGGCCAAATCTCTAGAGAAGGGCAAGAACAATGGGCGAACCAAAGCGCGTCCTTTTTCTCTGTACAGGTAACTCTGCTCGCAGCATTTTTGCGGAGTATCTGTTGCGACGCACCGGACACGGGCGCTTTGAAACTTATAGCGCCGGCAGCTTTCCTACTGGCAAAGTGAATCCGTTTGCGCTCCGCGCTCTAAAGGAGCTTTATCATATTGATGCGAGCGCCTCTCGAAGTAAGTCCTGGGAGGAATACAACGACGTCCATTTCGATTTCGTTATAACGGTCTGCGACAATGCCCGTGAATCCTGTCCGGTCTGGCTCGGCCAGCCAATTGTTGCTCATTGGGGTGTTCCTGATCCTGCGTTAGCGACTGGCACCGATGAAGACATTCTGAAAACATTTAAGCACGCTGCACTCCATCTCCAGCGCCGCATTGAACTGTTTTGTTCGCTTCCAATTGATAAATTGGACCGCCTGAAACTCGCAGAGCTAACTCAAAATATTGGGAACGTAGATTAAGTGACCCGCAAGTCGAGGTTGCGTAAGCCGGGCTCTACGGAAGCGAATACTTATTCCGGTAACGACCCTACCAAGGCTCGGACCAGCGCTGCGCCACCTACTTTTCCCCACTGCGTAGGCTCACTCTATAAACCTTCACGGTCACCTAACACGCCTGTATAATCTCGCGCCAAGAATCAATCAAAGGAGCAACTATGAGGCCCCGATTCTCATTCGCGCTGCTATTCCTTCTGTCAGTGAATATCTACATACTTACCTCGTCTTGCGTAGAGGCGGTTCAATCAACCTCTTCTAATCCGCAGGTCCAGGTTGAATTAGCCAAATTGAGCGCACCGCTTGCCGAACAGGCCAGGGTAATGCTCGCGGAAACAGATGATCGAAAAAGAGCACAGCTAGCAATAGGAATCCTCAGAAAGGATGCCAACGCCTCACTCGATTTTTTATTGGCGGTTCTTTCATCTGAGCCGTCGGCGTCCGCTCGGCTAGCGCTGGTCGATACCCTGGGGCGGTACCCAAACCCCAAAGTGCGAGAGCAGCTCGCAAAGTTCGCATCATCTGATAGCGACGTGCGGGTCTCATTGCTCGCGATTGAACGGCTACGCGCCCAGTGGATGCAAGAAACTCGCGACCTGCTAAACAAACGTCTGGAGGCAGCGCGACGCGCTCACGATGAAGCTGCGGTAGCAAGATTGGCCGCCGAACAGGAGCGATGGATCTCCGTTGTTCGAGGCACTATGCTGCCGGCTTTTCTGCGTACACCGCCGGCGCTCTTCTCAATCAAGCCTGAAAGCCAAACAGTCCGCGTTGTTGCATTCGGCGATTATGGGACCGGTTCTGCGGCTCAGAAGCAAACCTCAGCTGCAATACTCGAGGTACACAAGAAAACGCCTTTTGATTTCGGGATTACCCTCGGGGATAACTTCTACACTACCGGCATGTCCAGTCCTAATGATCCTCGCTGGAAGACCCAATGGGAGGATCTGTACGAACCCCTAAAGATCAAGTTCTACGCGACACTCGGCAATCACGATTGGGGACAAAGCGATAGCCCTGCCGCTGAGATCCTTTATTCACCAAGCAGCCCGAGTTGGAGGATGCCATCACCCTACTACACATTCACAGCAGGTCCGGTGCAGTTCTTTGCGCTGGACACAAATGAAATATCCGAAGCACAGCTCATGTGGCTTGATGGTGAATTGAAGAAGAGCACAATGAAATGGAAGATCGTTTACGGCCACCACCCGATCTATTCCGATGGCGAGCATGGTGATGACCGAGTTTTAATTGAAAAATTGCTGCCGGTGCTTAAGAATCGCGCGGATATTTACCTCGTTGGACACGATCACATTTTCAATCACATCAAGCCCGAAGCTGGCGTGCACTTTTTTGTGGCTGGAGTCGGCGGCGCGAATGTGTATAAGGTGAAGCCAATAGATCGAACGCTGTTTGCACAGTCGATCAATGGCTTTGCGTCTCTCGAGGCAAATTCGGCGACATTGACGGTGAGATTTATCGGGGTCGATTCAAAGCAGCTGTACGAGTATAGCCTTCACAAATAATTATCTCTAAAAGGTAGAGTGGGCCGTCCGGTCTGCGCATGCCTTACGCATCGCTTATTGGGCGTTTCTTGAAGCTACTTCTTCTTGAAAATAAAAATGTATTCGTGTTTAAAAATATAGAACCCGCCGACCAGCGCCCGGTACCGCCAAAGCTGTTTCTGATCCCGCTTTCCACGCGTCTCTTCGAAGTTCTTAACTACGATGCTCTTCAGCAAAAAACCTCCTTTGAGCACTTCATTCATACAATAGAACCCAAGGGGAATCCATTCTCCCTTCGAATACTTGTCGCCGATAACCAATGCGAAATACCGGCCGCGCTCGAGCACCGGAGTAATATTGTCGAGCACCGCTCCAAACATCTTCAGAAATTCTTTGGTGCCTTTAGCGTTTGAAAGATCCTTTTCGTCTTTCGAAAAACTAATGATGTCGTGATATGGCGGATGCATAATGAGGAGCTGGACTTGTTTGATCCCCGCATCTTGAAGAGCTCGAGCTGCATTAATCGTCCTCGCGTCGCCTGTTACAATATCTGTCCTGACTTGATCAAGCGGCGCTTCTTTTCTTACAAGCTCCCGGGCGCGAGTGGCGATGTCCTCTTTCAGTTCAATGCCAATTCCGTGACGCCCGAGCCTGCGGCATTCAATCAACGTCGTTCCGCTCCCTACAAAAGGATCCAAAACCCAATCGCCTCTTTTCGTGTAGCGCAAAATCAACTGGTGAGGAATCTGCGGTACAAAATTTCCCCAGTACCACGCCAGGTGAGCGCCGCTGGTATCCCGTTTCGGCATCACCCACAAGCTTTCGGTTACGATCTCACTGTGCTCCTTCCAGCGATGCAGATTAATATCGTTTAGCTTAGAGGTTTTTCTTTTGCCGACACCTCGCTGCAATCTCTTCAGGTAGTACTTTGCGCGTTCAATGGTCCGAGCTTCGATGATTTGATCCAGCTCTGAGTCAAGGACGTCTCGCCGAAATGTTATCGATTCACCGTTTGAAGAAGCTTCGACTAAGAAATCCGAGGCCGGAATTCTGATCAACCTCTTCAATTCGACAATTCTCTTTCGAAGGATGGCAACATCATCAATGGCTTCGAGTTCGCTAAGCGCGGCCAGAAACTGCGCGCGATGCAGATCAATAGAAACGTAACCCGGGGCGATCTCGTCCATATCCCTGAAAAGCCGTTGTTTCATTTTAAGTTTTATCGAACTCGATGGACTGCCGTCTTAGGTCGAATGAACTGGTGTCAAGACTTAACCAAACATTTTATCCACGGATTGCGCAGATGACGCCGATAAACTAATCGGGAATGGCCTCAATGATCGCAGTGACCATCATATCCGAGAGGGCTTCGTACATCGTCTCGCCTTCTTCAACCGACGCCTCACGCGGATCGCCAAAGTAAGCATCGATACCGCCCGCCTCGGTGAATGTGCCCGCGCCTTTTTTGATCTGTTCGGCAATCGAAATTGGAACGCGCTCGAGCGACTGGCGGATGTCTTCTCGAACCAACTCTGGTCTTGCAGCAAGCACCAAAGAGGTCTCATAAGACCCTGCGTGACAGTCACCGCGGCGGAACTCCTCACTCAGTTTCTCAGCCCATCTGCGCTTGCGTTTGTCCGGAAAGACAACCACCTGGCCGGCCTCCTGCTTAATCTTCTCAATTGCTTCATTGATGGAAGCCACGTGCTCAGGCTCAAGATGCGAATTTGCAATGGCCACCAGCCGCGCTCCCTGCTCGTACAACGAAAGGCACACATCCTGGATCAGTGCCACGGCCGTCGCCTTTTTTATTGATACCGTACCGGCAAACTCAGCGCTGAAATCCGTGACACTGTAAGCAATCGGCGGGAGGACCAAAGCGTCGATATTTCGTCGAGCAAGCTTTTCCGCGGCGCGCAGCGACATTTCCTGCGAGATAATTACATCGGTGCATAGCGGTAAGTGAGGTCCGTGCGCTTCCGTTGAGCCTATAGGCAAAATAACGATAGCTCCTCGGGCGAATGCCTCGGCTGTTTCCTTCCAGGTCTGTTCTTCAAATCTCTTCACGTTCGGCTCACTGTCTGTGGTACAGAACTTTGCCGGATCGCGCAGAAGTCATCGAACCGCGCTCAAACACGACCTGCCCGTTTACTATTACTGTTGAAACACCTTCGGCGTATTGGTGAGGTCGCTCAAACGTCGCCGCATCACGCACGCGAGCGGGATCGAACACCGCAATGTCGGCCTTCATGCCAGGACGCAGGATCCCGCGATCTTGTAAGCCAAGCCGCTGCGCCGAGAAAGAGGACATCTTCCGCACAGCTTCTTCAAGCGTGATCGCATGCCGTTCCCGAACGTAAACCGCCAGGACCCGCGCGAATGTTCCGTAGCTCCGCGGATGTGGATGTTCTTTACCGAAGATTGGAATTTCCCCATCCGATCCGATCATCGTCGCCGGATGCTTGAGGATTCTTTCAAGATCGGCTTCATTGATGGCGTGAAAGATTCCGCTGCAACCTCCGCTTTCGATAAGCCACAATGCTGCTTCGGCAGCGTTTTCAACCGTCAACTCCATTCCCCTCAAGCGAGTCACATCAGCAAGATTCTTTCCTGCAAGCGTAGCGTCCCATCCGCAGGCTGCAATAACTATGTTCTTTGGGTCGCCTCCGCCGCGTTCATTCTTGATGATTCTGATTGTCTCCGTCTTGATCCGCGCACGGGTTTGCGGGTCTTTAAGTCGCTTCAAAGTCTCAGCACGACCGCCTTCCTGTGCCCACGCTGGCAGGAGCGCCGCCTGGATGCTGGTGCTGGAAGCGGTGTAAGGGTACTGGTCGATCGTCGCATCGACACCACGCGCGCGGGCTTCATCGATCAACCGCAGAGTGTCTGTACTCTTTCCCCAGTTGGCCGGCCCGATGATTTTGTGGTGAGTCACTTGAGTTGGAAGCCCACCGCGTTCTCCAATCGCGATTGTTTCCTTGACACTATCTACTACGCCTGCAGCCTCGTCACGCATATGAGAGATATAGATGCCACGGTAACGACCGGCAACGCGCGCCAGTTCAATGACTTCATCCGTCGGGGTGAAAGTGCCTGGAACATAAAATAGGCCTGAGCTAAGACCGAATGCTCCGTCCTTCATACCCTGCTCGACCAACGCTCGCATCTTTTCAAGTTCCTCAGCGTTCGGCGTGCGATTGGCATTACCGATAACTGCCGCGCGAACTGCGCCCTGGCCTATGAAGCTTCCTATGTTGACCGACTTTGGAAGCGCCTCCAGCTTGTCGAAGAACGGCTTGAGAGGAACCGGTGACGAGCCGTCCGGACCTTCGATCAAAGTCGTAACTCCCTGACGAACGTAATTCTCTGCGGTAGGCACTTGAAAGATGCCGCCACGGGCGTGAGTGTGGATATCAATGAATCCCGGTGCGATCACTTCGTTCTGAACATCGATTACGCGCGTTGCTGGTTCAGAAATTGCCGACGCAATCTTGACTATCATATCGCCGCGGATGGCGACGTCGCCTCGATACCACGGACTGCCGGAGCCATCGATTATCCGGCCGTTCTTTAGGATGAGATCAAATTGAGGGCTCTGAGCGGCGGGTGAGTCGACAAGGAGCAATGCGAGGACGACGGTTATCGCGAGAATAGAAAGTTTATGCAAGAGTGAATTGCCTCCGAAAAGTTTACCATCCCATCCTTTCGCGAAGAGAAGTGATGTGAGCGGCGTGATGTCTTCCGTGCCATGAATAAAGACAGGCGTTCTGCGCCAGAGTGACGACTCCGATTTCCGGATGTCGAAAGGTTCGCTCGAATTCAGACGGCGTCATTGATCGCAGCAGTGTGACCCAACGTCTGTGAAGTGATTCGAGAATGTCGAGAGAAACTTCGACCGGTGTCACGCGAGAGTCTTCGAGCTCCGCCCAACGGTCTTCGTGATAAGCCTTGATCGTCGGTTCATCCTCGGTAAGTGCAAGCTTAAATCGGCAATAGCTGTTCAGGTGACTATCGGGAACGTGATGCACCACCTGCCGAACAGTCCAACCACCAGGTCGATAGGGCGTGTTGAGCTGTTCGTCGGTCAGGCCGTCAACAGCACGACGAAGGTTGGCGGGAGCTTCGGCGATATGGTTAATCGCTTGTAGCACATCTTCGTCAGTGGGTGTGCCGTTGAGTTTGAAGGGTCCAATCGGATAGCGAAGATCGGACATCTTACTCCTCTATCTTGTTGTCTCGCGGTTCGCGCAAACGCTCAAAGTACCGCAAAGAACGCAAGGTTAGTCGCCTTGTTGGCGCCACAGATACTTGACACCGTTCCAATAAATCAGAGCGCTGGCTGATTCGCTCTTCTCGACGTGTAAAGCATCGCCTTTCAAAGCTGCCGCCGCGCGCCCGAGGCTCTTTGCTGCCGTGGCTTTTGGTACTATTTTCCAGATATCCATCCAATCAAGGTTGTCGCCACCGTTCCCGATCATTGTTCCAGCGCCGATGATAAAGATCTTGTTTGTCGAAGAGTGACACACCGCAATGCCAATCTTCCCACTTGTCCTCTGTTTAACCAGAATCGCGACGTCCGCCTTTCCATCTCCGTCGAAGTCACCTTTAAGTTGCGAAGGTTTCACCGTTGACGAAAACTCATAGCGCTTGTCAAATCCCGTTGTCTTGAAGAGTTGGGTGATCGAAGCGGGAACGTTAGACGAATCCCCGGCAGTCTGTTGGCTCGTCACCGCTATAGAGCAACTACCACAAATCAACAAGATCCACAGAATTAAATCCACAAGCTCCTCGACTTTATTGCTTCAGTGATTTCCGATCGATTTTTCCTCGATCATTCTTTGGAAGGGCTTCGCGAAACTCGATCCATCTTGGATATTTGTACACAGCCAATCTTATCTTCACATACTCTTTCAGCTCAGACGCAAGATCATCACTGGCAATGCAGCCATCGGCAAGCACCACGAATGCTTTCGGCTTTGTCAATTTCTGTTCATCGCTCGCGCCTACCACCGCACACTCGCGCACCGCTTCGTGTTCCTGAAGACAGTTCTCGATCTCCGTCGGAGAGAC
Source organism: Blastocatellia bacterium (assembly GCA_035258805.1). GTDB lineage: Bacteria > Acidobacteriota > Blastocatellia > UBA7656 > UBA7656 > Onstottus_A. The sequence goes on from DATFWY010000003.1 coordinate 111,173, forward strand.
GAATATACCGGCAACTTTTAACATTTCATCAGTGCGACCGCAGTACCAGTAGTAACCCTTCTCGTCGACTCGAAACTGATCCCCTGTTGTGCACCAATCACCGGCAAAGGTCGCTTTTGAGGTTTCGTGCGCATTCCAATAGCATAGCGCCGCCGAATCTCCTTTGATTCGTAACGTACCCATCTCACCGTCGGGCACTTTATGCCCTTCAGCATCGACAATCATTGCTTCATAGCCCGGCACAATTCGTCCGAGGCTACCAACCTTTACATCACCCGGATAGTTGGTGATGTAAATATGAAACATCTCCGCTGAGCCGATTCCGTCGAGAATTTCCACGCCAAAAGTGTCAACCCAGCGCTGGTACAACTCCGGCGGAAGAGCTTCCCCGGCAGACAGACAGAATCGCAATGACGACAGATCGTAACGATCCTTTGCGCCTTCGATCTGGAGCATCGCGTTGATCATAGTGGGAACGCTCGTCAGAATCGTGGGTCTGTGTTTTTGAATCATCTCGAACATCGTTTCAGCCGTCGAACGCTCCGGGAACAATGCAGTCGCTCCCCCGACCGCAAACGGAAACAGCAAGTTAGTGCCCGTCGCATAGCCGAAAAACAGCTTCGGTACCGAAAGAGTGATGTCGTCTTTGTTAATTCCGAGAACCTGCTTTGCGTAACACTCGGTGTTGTAGGGCAAGTCGTGCTGAAGGTGCACCGCCGCCTTTGGGTGACCGGTTGAACCCGACGTGAAGAGCCAGACCGCGATGTCATCTCGTTTCGTCGGGGCGGTCTCCAGCGTGTCCGGCGATTCCATCGTAATACGAATAAAAGAGCGAACGGTCGATCGGCTTTCGACTCCTTCCAGGCTCCCCGATACCTTGGCACCCACCACGATCGTGTGTTTGAGGTAAGGCGAGGTCGATGCGGCTGGCGTGAATCTTTCCAGCACCGAAGCTTCGACTATCGCAACCTTGGCGCGTGTGTACTCGAGATAATACTCATAGTCGGCGGCCGGCAGTATCGTGTTGACCATCGTGATCACCGCGCCGATCTTTGCGATGCCGAACCAGGTCGCAACAAACTCGATGGAGTCGGGCAGAACGATCAGCACTCGATCTTCCATCTCGATGCCGAGCCGTTGCAGCGCATTACCGACCTGATTTGCCATTCGCTGCACATCGCCGTAGGTATATTGTTTATTGCGGCAATAAACTGCGATCTTGTCGCCGAATCCTTCCTCTATGCGGGCGTCAAGATAGTACGTGGCCAGATTGAATTGTTCGGGAAAGTTGGTTGTCATCGCCTAAAAGCAACGAGTATTGTTTGTTGCCTGTACGGGCGGTCCTCCGTGGCCGCCCCTCTTCACGAAGGACATCATCGCGCTAGGAGAGGTGGCCACGGAGGACCGCCCGTACAGGATTACTTCTATCTAAAACCGGTGCGACGCGCTTCGTGCTCTCGGATCTTATCCTCATGCTGTAGCGTTAATCCGATTTCGTCCAGACCCTTGAGTAAGCATTCTCGACGAAACGGGTCGACGTCAAATGTAAACCTGAGTCCCTCGTCATCAGTCACCCACTGACGCTCGAGATCGACCGTCAGCTCGTAACCGGAATTCTTTGCCGCTCGCCTGAAAAGCTGCTCAATCTGCTCCTCTGAGAGGACCACCGGCAGCATTCCGTTTTTGAAACAGTTGTTATAGAAGATATCCGCGAAGGATGGAGCGAGAATAGACCTGAATCCGTAATCGAGGAGCGCCCACGGAGCGTGTTCGCGAGACGACCCACAGCCAAAATTAGCGCGAGCGACCAGAATAGTTGCACCATGGTAACGAGGATCATTCAATTCGAAGTCTTGATTGATCGACCCGTCCGGATTGAATCTCCAGTCATAAAAAAGAAACTCCCCGAAGCCCGTGCGTTCGATCCGCTTGAGAAATTGCTTGGGAATAATTTGATCGGTGTCAACGTTGACCCGATCCATCATCGCCGCTAATCCTGTGTGTCTCGAGAAGGAGTTCACAATACCTCTGCTCAGTGTCTTCTGCCTACTGCCTACTGCCTACTGCCTACTGCCTTCTGCCTACTGCCTTTCCTCTTCCTCAAAAGTCCCATTCACGAATATCAACAAAGTGTCCGGCGATCGCTGCCGCCGCCGCCATTGCGGGGCTCACCAGATGCGTACGACCGCCACGTCCCTGGCGTCCCTCGAAATTACGATTAGAGGTGGAGGCGCATCGCTCGCCCGGCTGCAGAATATCCGGATTCATTCCCAGACACATGCTGCAACCTGACTCTCTCCAGTCAAACCCCGCTCCTTTGAAAACCTGATCGAGTCCTTCCGCCTCGGCCTGTTGCTTGATCGCTTGCGAACCGGGCACCACCATCGCATAAAGCCCGCTCGCTACCTTGCGACCTTTTATCACCATCGCCGCCGCCCGAAGATCTTCGATTCGCGAGTTCGTGCACGAACCGATGAAAACCCGATCGATATTTATCTCCTGAATTGCGGTGCCCGGAACCAGTTTCATATAGTCCAGGGCACGCGTAGCAGCCTTGCGGGCATTCACGTCGCTCATCGACTCGGGATCAGGGATCGCTCCCGTGACGTCAGTGACCATTCCAGGGTTTGTGCCCCAACTCACCTGAGGCGCAAGCGACGAGACATCTATTTCCAACTCCCGGTCAAACCGTGCCCCAGGATCGGTAGCCAGCCTCTTCCAGTGCTCAACTGCGCCTTCGAACGCAGCTCCTTTGGGCGCGTACTTGCGACCATCAAGATAGGAATAGGTCGTATCATCGGGAGAGATCATTCCTGCGCGGGCACCGGCTTCGATCGACATATTGCAGACGGTCATTCGCTCTTCCATAGTAAGGTTGCGAATGGTTTCACCAGCGTACTCAATCACGTAACCGGTCGCTCCATCGGTGCCAATTGAACGGATCAAATACAGGATCACATCCTTAGCAGTCACTCCGCGGCACAGCGCACCTTTTACGAATATACGGAATGTTTTTGGCTTCGATTGCGGCAAGCACTGAGTTGCGAGTACGTGCTCAACCTCGCTGGTACCGATACCAAAAGCGAGAGCGCCAAAAGCTCCGTGAGTAGACGTGTGGCTGTCCCCGCACACAATCGTCGAGCCAGGCTGAGTCAATCCCAACTCAGGTCCGATTACGTGTACGATTCCCTGGTCCGGGCTATCCAGGCCGGCGAGTTCAATCCCAAACTCACTGCAGTTTCTCTCGAGAGTATCAATTTGTGTTTTGGCGATAGGATCAAGAATAGGAAGAGAGCGGTCTGCAGTTGGGACGTTGTGATCCGCTGTAGCAAATGTAAGTTCCGGGCGGCGAACCTTTCGTCCCGCCAGACGAAGCCCCTCGAAAGCCTGCGGCGAAGTGACTTCATGCACTAAATGACAGTCGATGTACAGCAGCGCGGGCTTTCCAGGTTCGTCAACAACGACGTGAGCGTCCCAGATTTTGTCGAATAGAGTTCTGGCCATATGCAATGCAAAGCAATCAGCAGTCATTCGACCGAGGCAAGATACTACTCCAGACAAAGTGCGCTGTCCAAAACTTCGCTGTAGGCTATATTGGTCCTATCTTTCTGGTTGATACAAATACCTTCCCTTCATTTCGTCAGCCAAAGATTCCGCAACTTTCAAAAACGCCCGCGCCGCGTGAGACAAGCTGGCGTTCTTGCGATAAACCAACCGCAGCCTGCGTTCGATCTGAAGGTCGAGAACCGGAACTCGCACGAGTTCTCCGTTCGAGACTTCCTCCTCGACACATATTCCCGGCACGAGTGCAACGCCGCTGCCTCTCGACACGAACAGCTTTATCGCTTCAATCGTCGGCAGCTCCACGTCCAGATTGAGGGGGGTCTTGTGACGTTTAAACGCCTCCAGTACTTTTGCGCGATAGGGCGATTGCACATTGTGTGCGACAAACGACTCCGCACCGAGCTGCCGAATGCTGACCTGCTTCGATGTTGCCAGCGGGTGCTTAGGATTAACAACAAACGCAAGCTCATCCTTGTACACAACAATCGATTTGAGCGAGGGCTCTTCTGGATTGAAAGACAATACACCGAGCTCCGCAGCGTGCTTGAGTACATCAGCCGGTATGCGACTGGCCAACGATCGCAGCACTGTAACCTTGACCATCGGATAAAGTCGTCTGAATTCGGCCAGAGCTGGCAGCAGGTAGAGGCAGGTAAACTCATTAGCGGCAATAGCGAGCTTGCCCTTATGCATCTCGCGCAACTCTCTGAGAGCCACGTGCGCCTCTGCGCGAAGATTGAGGAGGTTCTGGGCATATTCGTGCAGCATCTGGCCGGCATCGGTAAGTGTCCCATCGCGAGACGAGCGGTCGAATAAAGATTCCCCCACTTCCCGTTCGAGCTTACGAATGGCCTGACTGACCGCGGGCTGAGTACGGTAAAGCTTTTCTGCCGCACGCGAGAAGCTACCCTCGCGAGCAACCGTCACAAAAACCTCGAGCTGAAAGAGGTCCATCCTTCCTCCACTGCACACTATCAATAAAACTTGGCCTGCGAACGGTCGCAGATTATACCATAAGCGGGACTAGATACTAGCCCAAGAATTATAACTTTGACTTTGGCTGTTCCCGACACTTAGGATTTGGTACCGGAAGGCGCAAGCACTTAAGGAGATCACTCTACATGGCAGACTCTAAGGTGATTATTTTTGACACTACGCTCAGAGATGGAGAGCAATCACCCGGCTGCAGCATGAACCTGGCTGAAAAGCTGAGAATGGCCCGCCAACTCGATCGGCTCAACGTTGACGTAATTGAAGCGGGTTTTCCAATCGCGTCCGACGGCGACTTCGAAGCCGTCCAGTCAATCGCCAAAGAAATCCGCAGGCCAATTATCGCCGCTCTCGCCAGAGCAACCCGCGACGACATCGTGCGTGCGTGGGGTGCGGTCAGTGAGGCGGAGCGACCGCGTATCCATACTTTCCTCGCGACCTCCGATATACACCTTGACTACAAACTCCGGATCACCCGCGAAGAGGCGATAAAACAAGCCCGCGAGGCGGTAGGACTCGCGCGCTCGTTTTGCAACGACGTCGAGTTCTCCCCAGAAGACGCAACGCGCACCGACCTGGACTTTCTCTGTGCTGTTCTGGAAGCAGTGATCGAAGCGGGCGCTTCCACGATCAACATCCCTGACACTGTCGGCTACACCACTCCGCGTGAGTTCACAAAGATCATTGAAACAATTCGCAATAAAGTGACCGGCGTAGATCGAGCGACGATCTCAGTGCACTGTCACAACGATCTTGGACTTGCGGTGGCAAATACCATCGCCGCTATCGAAGCGGGCGCCCGTCAGGTCGAATGTACGATCAATGGAATCGGTGAGCGCGCTGGAAACGCCTCGCTGGAAGAAATCACGATGGCATTGAGAGTCAGAAATGATGTTATGCCGTTTTCGACAGCGATCGTGACCGGTGAGCTTTATCCTGCGAGCCAGCTTTTGACCGAGTTGACCGGAGCCGCGGTTCAACCGAACAAGGCGATTGTCGGTCGGAACGCATTCGCACACGAAGCTGGGATTCACCAGGATGGGGTAATCAAGAACCGGCTCACCTACGAGATCATGACGCCGCAATCGGTCGGCGTTCCGGAAAATAAGTTGGTGTTGGGAAAACATTCCGGCAGACACGCGCTCGGTTTGAGGTACGAACAGCTGGGTTACGAATTTTCGCGCCGCGAACTGGATCGGATCTATAAGCGGTTCATCGCCCTGGCCGATGCAGTCAAGGTTGTTGAGGATAAGGATTTGATCAGGATCATAAGGGAGAACCTGGAGGAGGCCACCGCCGCATGACAATGATGAGCTGACAAGGGTTCATCGCCCGTGAGCGGGGTGGTGGGGGCCAGCCTTCAGCTAGAGCGCCGGGGGCTGGCCCGTTTGTCCAGGTAAAAGGAGTTGAAATGACGTTGTATCGTTGGGATTCCGCAGAGAGGAAGTTCACGCCTACTTCCGTCAAAAAATCAATCAAGGCGGGAGAAGGCGCTCGCCGTTTGCGTGTCGAAAAAGGTCAACGTGTGCGCGCCGAGGTGGCTACGGGCGACCTGCTGATTCAAATGATCGAAGGCGCCTGGAGAATGCAGATTGCGAATAGCCAGTTAACCGTGCGACACGACGAAGCCGTAATAATTCCGTCCGGCTTCAGTCATTCAGCGGAAGCGATTGAAGATAGCTTTGCGGTTCAGATGGAGGATGACCAGGAACCTGGCACTCACGATTCACGATGGGCGGTGTGATTGTTATTTCTTCTTCTCAAGTTGGTCGAATAGATTCCGGGCAGACTCTGTTGTCTTATCTTTGAGGATATTGTACTCATTCAGCGCCGAGAATTTATCTCCAAGAGCTAAATAGACTGTACAAAGATATAAGTGAATCTCATCCTCTTCGGGGTAGATTAGCGCAGCCTGTTTCAGGACCTCGATCGCCTCTCGATACTCATCATGCCTGTAGTAAAACTGGGCTATGAGAAGATGGGCGCCCCAGGGTCGCCCAGTGAACTGTAGTTTCTGCAATGGGGTTCCCGTCGTGTCTCCGTTCAAGGCTATTGCCTTTCTGAAGGCTTCACGAGCCTCATCGATGCGGCGGACGCGATCATAGACCAATCCAAGCCCGAAGTACGCTCCAACGTTATCGGGCTTAATTCGAATCACTTCCAAGTACTCTGCTATTGCTTCGGTGTTTCGCTCTCTGCTTCTGTATTCATTTGCGAGCATCGAGTGGGCATCGGCTGACCCTGGATCCTGGCGCACTTTTGCTTCAAGCTGCTCAAGCCGCTTAGGGTCACCCAACTCAAAATTAAATGTTATTGTGCCGATCACTTTGACCGGAACGCCTTCGAGCTTTGTGGGAGTGAATGCCCAACCTCGAGCGGCCGCTACCGCTGGATCCTTAAGCAGAGGATGGCCTGATAAAGCACGGGCTTCGGAGACGGCACCTGTTTCATCAACAGTCACTTCAACGACCACCGATCCGGATACTTGAGCTGCTTTCGCCAGTGGCGGATACACCGGCTCGACCCGACGAACTGCGGACGCCTGAAAAACACCGCCGGACTTCCGGATCAATTTCGGGAGTTGTGGCTCGGCACGTTGATCCTGGGCGAATACTGGCGCAACGCAAAGAGTCCCGAGCAAAGCAAAGGTCGACCACTTTGTTCGTGATTTCATAAGCAGCCTCCTTCTTTGCGCCTACTTCGCGCCGGTCACGAATTGCTTGATCTGAGGATACGTCTCATCAGTAGCATTGGCAATCTGCTCGACAAGATACTTCAACTCCTGGCTGTCTACCAGCCTCACGTGCGTATCCATTCGCAGATATAGCATATCTTCCGATAATGCCAGCTTTATCCAATCGAACTTGTGATTGAGTTCCAGCAGCCGGGTCATCAGTGCCGGCTGCAACTTCACATCCTTTCGATCGGCCAGCCTGACCATCACCAGCAACACATCTTCTGCAAGCGCCAGCCGAATCCCGAACTCCTTCAGGTTCTTCCCGGTACCCGGTATTTCCCAAACACCGTCACGTACTTTCGAGTAGCTGTAGCCTGACTTCTCCAGCAGCGCAACCATGTCCGGGGCACCCTTGGGTCTATCCTGAACCACTCTTGCATTAAGGCCGGATGAGCAGGTCAATATAACGCCGATTCCAAGCAGCGCGATAAAAGCTTTTCTCTGCACAAGCATCCTCCTGACGTTCTACCAGTACAACACAACCTTCCCAACTGCCTTCCGAGATGCGAGAAACTCCATTGCATCTGCTACCTGTTCCATGTGAAATCTACCGCCAATCACGGGTCGCAGCATTCCGGTCTCATAGAGCTCCAGCAGTTCCCTCCAGCCTTGTTCTATCTTAGCCGGGTTGTTGTGGCGATACGCTCCCCAATGAAGGCCGACGACGCTGTAGTTTTTTACTAATACGTGATTGGAAACAAAATTCGAAAACTTACCGCTGGTGAAGCCGATGATTACCAGCCTGCCTTCGAAGGCAATACACTTTGTGCTTCGCTCGCCGATCTCCCCTCCAACCGGATCATATATTACATCGGCTCCCTTACCATCTGTCTCGCGCTTCACAACCTCAACGAAATCCTCTGTCTGATAATTGACTATCACATCTGCGCCGTTGTCGAGAACCAGGGCGCGCTTATCATCGGAGCCTACGGTGCCAATGATTTTGCCCGCGCCCATTGCTCGCGCAATCTGAACCGCCGATAGACCTACGCCGCCGGCTGCTGAATGGACGAGTACGGTCTCACCCTTTTTCAATTCGCCTCGATATGCCAAGCCGAAGTATGAAGTCTGATAGACGAGCGGGAAGGCTGCGGCTTCATCGTCGTTCATCGAGCCGGGTATAGAGTGCGTGTTAGACTCCTCTGCAATTGCATATTCGGCAAAGCCTCCTATCGAAACCTGGGCAACAACTCGATCGCCAACTTTGAACCTGGTTACGCCCTCACCGGTTTGCTCAACCGTCCCCGCGATTTCGAATCCGGGCGAGAAAGGTAGCGCAGGCTTGTACTGATACTTGCCGGTTATGATCAAGAGATCGGGAAAGTTCAATCCTGCGACATTGACTCGAAGCAATATCTGTCCACGGCTCGGTTCGGGTTGTTCGATATTATCGATTGAGAGGTCTCGTGGTCCGCACCATTCGTGTGCTCGTATTGCTTTCATTCGGAGTCTCCTTGGGAGCTTTGGGTCAGGCGCGGCTTACTGTAGCGAAGAGGGCTGAGGGCGGTCAAACACGGATCTCAAATACCGCTCTCTGCCGAGACCGTGTGAAAAAGACGTTCGTAATCTCTGCCGTGGGTGGGATTCCGGATTCTTCGCATAGACTCTGCTGTGGGTTGTATCCCGGACCAAGACTCTTTCGTGTCTCGCCCCGATGTATTATCATTTTTTCAAGGAACCGGACGATTCCATTCAGTAATAATCAAAAAGAGGTGTATCTATGAGGAGAAGCCTTAATAGTGCTCTGGCTATGGCATTGTCTTCCGCTCTTTTTTTGAGCGCTATGACAATCACTACTGTTGACGCGCAAACAAAACGCGCTCGACGCCGACCAACAACGACCATCATTCCTTCTGGTTCTGAGTTGCGGGTGAGGTTGAACAATACGTTGTCCAGCAAGGAAGCCCGGGTCGGCGATCGGTTCACCGCCACAGTAGTCAATCCATCCAAATACGAAGAGGCAAAAGTTGCGGGGCACATTCGATCGATCAGACAATCCGGGCGCGTTCAAGGACGTACTACGATGACTCTATCGTTCGACACGATTCGTCTCACCGATGGGCGTTCCGGGCCCTTCCGTGCAGAAGTCCTGCGGATCTACGATTCTGGCTCTGGAGAGAAAGTCGACGACGAGGGCCGAGTGCAATCGGGTAGCCGCGGAAATCAAACCTTAAAGCGAAGCGGCATCGGCGCAGCAGCAGGAGCTGTGATCGGTGGCATCGCCGGCGGTGGGAAAGGCGCCGCGATCGGAACGATTGTCGGTGGCGCCGCCGGTGCCGGGTCAATCGCGGTTAACGGCAGCAAAGAGCTGAGGATCGAACGTGGTACAGAAATCTTGATCCGGGTGAATGCTCGCTGAGAGAGGCTGTGACCGAGGTTTATTGGACCTCATAGACTCGCAGCGACAAGTCGATTTTGAAAGGCGGGAGCGCTGGATGATCGGTAACCACCGTGATCTGATCCGTGTACATCCCGCCTTTTTCAATCGGCAGATTATCGACCTGAATTTTGTAGCTCCTTCCGGGCTCCACTTCTACCACGCGCGCGGTGAAATTCCTGGTCCCGACCTCCACACGCAGCACTTTCAACTGAGCCTGTTCCGATGTGATTGAAAATTCCGAGGTCGTTTTCTTCCCGGGCATGCTAAACATTGACCCTCGAGAGTCTGGAGACAGGAAAATCGGACCAATGTACTTTCCTTGTCGAAGGGGCGCCCCTTTTAAAACATTTGCGACCAACGAAAAGAGGATCGCTGGCTGATCAGGATCATTAGTGCGCATCGTTGCCATTTTGTTAATGATCCCGGATTGCGAGACGGTTTGAACTTCAATTTCGACAACGGTTTCGTGGCCCGGCGCAATAACCTTTTCCGCATGTACGACCGTACAGCCGCAGTCTCCTTTAAACTCCGTTATTTGCAAATCCGCGTCGCCAACGTTCTTAACGACAAAAAGCTGGCTGATAACTTCGCCTGTGTACACATCCCCAAAGTTGAAACTGGTGTACGGGGTGACGACTTTTGGTGCTGGCCGCGCCTTACCGGCTTCGTCGGGAGCGAGAAACGAGCGATCCGCTGGTGTGCCTGAAGCCTCGGTTAAGATTGCGAGACATAAAACAACAATGTTGATGAGTACAATCCGAAAGAGTTTCATAGTTCTCCTACTGCGAAGATTGACGTTAAGCGTAGTTCACTCGGATATTTAACGCAATGCGATCACGCGGTTCGAAATTATGCTTAACGCTCAGCGCAAGGTAGTCAGAGGCTCATCATGCTATGTAAGCAGTGCTGCCTTGTACCTTGAATAAACTTGGTCCTACTGCTATGTTTCAAGCACTTTTTTGATGAGGAATCAGTGAATGTCGAATAGCATGTCCGGCGTTGCGTCACGGGTCCTTTTGATAACGTTTCTGACCGGAATGACCGCTCTCGCTCAAATAGAGTTCAAGAAACCAAAGCCAGCCAAACCACTGCCAAACCCTTCCGTAGTTAGCTCATCACGAGACGATGTTTTATCGCTTACAAAGCAGATGCTCGAAACCCGAGAGATCCCGCTCGACAAGGAAGACTGCAGCAACACAACAGGAGAATGCACTCTGCTAAGCAAGCCGGTGATTTTTGTCAAAGGCATCGCCACCAAAAGTCAGCTCGAGCACTACTGCGAGATGCCGCGAGTCGAAGTGCGTAATTGGGCCAGGGGGCGATACGTCCTTCGCTTCCAGATCACGCCCGCAACCCCAAAGTCTTCCCAGGTCGGAGTGAATGCTAAGTTCGAAGGGATGATCAATTCGGTCAGTGGCTCCGAGTGGGTCGCACTCACATCAAAAGGCGAGCTCGAGGATATGATGCTGAGATGCATTCAAGATCGCATCCAGGGCGGAGACTGTAAAGATATCTTTCGATAACCTCGACCGCACTTTCGCTTCGCTCTCGCTTATCCAATCCAGTTCCTTCATTTTGACCGGATGGCCCCGCAGTGTTCACCATTATTGGTGCCTTTTCTGATTGCTCAATCTTGACGCACCTACTGAGATCAGGATTACACGTTCGGCCTAAGCATTGAAAGGCGATGAAAATCGCAGTCTGGAACGCGATCACTCCCAATTTGTGACCTTGAGTTACAGCGCATGCGTATCATCCGCCGGGAGCGAGCGTATGCCCGAGCGTTCAGTCCTCGCCCGTATGGGTAATATGAATGACCTCTGCCTGCAATCACCACCCACCAGCTACGGACTTGGCCAACGAATCGTGATTCACCGCGATGTTTTATGACGATACAACCGAGGAATAGTTTCGGCACGAACCTTGCCAATCATCGGCAACGAATGCCCCCTTGTAAAAGCTGATAGGTCACCGAAGTGGAATATGTGATGTTGAAGAAAACCGACAATCAAGCGTCACGGGGTGAAGAAGGCACATCGTTGGTCGAGATCGCCGTAGTAGTCATGATTGTAGCAACGATTATTGCAATTTCGTTACCGGCAATTGGTAATTCAATCAGGGCATACAACCTTCGCAGCGCGGCTGTCCGTATAGCAGAGCGGGTTTCTGGAGCCCGCACGCTTGCGATGGCTAAGAACAAAAACGTGACAGTCTCATTCGCAACCGATGGTGCTGGCAACGTAACGCAGTATGGCTATGACTTCGGGTCTCCATCCCCGACACCGACGATTGGCACTCCCCCTGATGGTTTACCGGATAGCTTTGACCCAGACGATCCGACACAAAGTTACTATTTTGAGACTCCGCCGAGCGGAATAACAGTTAGATTTCTAGCGGGCGGCGATAATCCGCCCCTTCCGAATTCCAAAGACATTGTCTACACCTCGCGTGGCGAAATGCCGATCGGGGCTGCACAGGCAGACATCCAGCTTTCTAATACCTCGGGCAGCATGATTGTAAGCGTCAACCTTCGCGGACAAGTTTGGGTGCACTAAAGGTGGTTAAAACGATGAGAGCGTTGAATCAACTGAAAAAAGAGTCTTCTCTGCTTCCTGATTTTGAGCGCGGGTTCTCGCTCATCGAGTTGATGGTAGCCATAGCCGTAATTCTATTCGGTCTGGTGTCAATTGTCGGCATCTCGGCTTACGTCTCTCGCGCTAACTCGACTTCGAACACCTTGAGCGTTTTAGCTACGGCGGCGCAGGACCAGGCCGATAAGATGCGCGGCGCTATTTGGAGTAATGCGTTCGAAGATCCGAAACTGACCATCGGCGGCGACCTGGATTACGACTTATCAGATACGAATCACCGTACGACGGTTGCCGACACGCCGGCGGGCACATTAAACGTAAGCTGGAAGGTGGTAGCGGGCCCGGCGACGACCGGTGATATGCGTACGGCGACGATCAAGGTTGTTCAAGTCAACGCTCCGCCTCGGTTAGCGGACGGTTTCTCGGTCACCATAATCGTATCGCAGAACTAAGGGAGTAAAGAGATGGCAAGCAAGGATGATGGCTTTTCACTGATGGAAGTAACGGTTGGTTTGGCAGTCCTGACAATAATTATGGGAATCGCATTTCTGCTACTCAATAACTTCCAACAGTCCTACCAGCGCGAAGAGGCGTACGCCGATGCGGCGCGGAATGCCCGGTTCGCTGTTTCGCGGCTGGAGGAGATTGTCCGGAGCGCGGGCACTAATCCGACGGGAAAGACGGCAGTGAACTGGTTAACCTTTGTCGATTTTGGCGGCGGAAATCAGAGTTCATCGCTGCATCTTATCAGCGATTTGAATGGAGACGCCGCAACAAACTCAACCATCTCCAACGACTCGGATGTAATCATTACATCCGAGAACGTGACCCTTCGACTGGACACCGCTACAAACACGATCGTGATGGTGGACAACAATCAGCCGTTAGGATCTAACCGACGAACGGTTCCGATAGCGGAAAATATCCGAAGCCTGATCTTCAGAGATCCAGACGGCTCGCGACGGCAGGTTGATGTTGACCTGTACGCAGTGCCTGCCGGTATTCCCTTAACGGACAAGCGTTATCGCGAAGTCCACTACACCGCAAACATTCGTCTTAGGAATCGCTAAAAAGACCGATTAGCAGTGATAAGGAGCAACACGATGAACCACGAGATTAAAGCAAGAAATTCCAACGGCGAGAGCGGCGCTGCACTCGTGCTGGCGCTTCTTATGATGGCACTCTTGCTGGCTTTGACAATGGGCATGAGCATGACCGCTGTGTCGGAACTTGGGGTCAGCAATACCTACTCTAACCAGACCCAGGCGTTCCAGGCTGCAGAAGCTGGGCTCTACCATTCCGTAAACCTGGTGCGAAATTATACCGGCACGACTTCGGCGGCATCTGGTTTTACCGATTTGCTTTCAGAGCGCGTGAAAAACGGAACATTTAACGCCTATTATCTGTCTGGCAATAACCCGTTTACTGATTCCAGCCAGTTCACTGCGGGTTGCGTGATGATTAACAACGATGACGCCGCCGGACATGCTTTACGCAGCGCAATATTGGATGGGGCAGGCAACCAGCTCGCAGTACCAGGTGTGCATTACCAGGTGCACTTGGTGGATGATGAAAAATCAACAAGCGGCGCTAATCCACGAATTCCCAACTTCACTCCGTCAATCGCATGGGAAGACGCCGATGCGGCAAAAGACACCAATAATCGAGTCGTAGTTTATTCCACCGGAACCTACGGAGGGTCCTCGGTAACCCTGGAAGGCTGGATTGGGTTTGTTCCATATCCTGCGTTTGTCGCGCAGCGCGACGTTATCGTAGATGGAAACTCTCAAATCCAGGGAGCATACGGTGGTGTACACTCCAACGAGAATCTCACCGTGGCTGGAAGCGCCGACATCGCGCAGACGGCGACGGCAGTCGGTACCGGAACCTTCACAACTTCCGGCACGATAGGCGGATTTCACGACGGCGGACAAGACCCTCTGTACATTCCGAAGTTCGTCACCGAACCTACTGCCACGTCGAGTCCACATGTGCAGGATTATATTGTACGCACCGCAGACGTAATCTTAATTGACCCTGGATTCGCAAATGGAGCCACGAGGGACTTGAGCGGTACCGACCCAGCGACGGTGCGTCTCAAAAAGCTGGCTGACAGCCTCGGAATTCCAGCTGCACAGTATACGGATTTTGCGACGTCGATCGATTCGAATACTTCAGGCAATGTCGACCAGTCCGGCGCCGAAGCGGTTGGAATCAATCGCGCAACAAATCCGATTACCTTCACCAGAGTAACTACCAGCCTTTCGACTTATGGATGGAATTATTCAGGAAATAACTGGAACATTCCCAGTAACTCAACCGGCGCAAGCGGTCATACGTTCTATGTTGTGGGTTTGGATAATTATAACCTTGCAGATCCTGGCAATAGCCCAAAAAATGGTGGCAATGTTGATATCCAGGGCAACGCCGGTACCAGTGCATCACCGATTCAGGCCACGATACTTTGCACGGGATCGATCACCGTAAGTGGCAACCCTTACCTGGTGGCAAATCTTCAGAACTTGCGAACGAACGAGCTTCCTCCATTCGTTACGATCAACATTTTGTTAGCAGCTGTTGAAGATCTCCAGATCAACGGGGACGTCGGCGCGGGCAGCGGCATCATCAGGTTTAGCGGTATCTGCTATGCGGGGGAACAGGTCTACCTTAGCGGCAACGGTGAGATTCAGGGTCAGGTCCTGGCGTTGAATAACCCGAATGTGTATGGAACAGGCGGCTCAACTGCCTCGCCGGTTGATCGCGATGACAACGAGGTTACCGGTTCGTTCCTGCTTAATTTCGATGGTGGCAGGTCGGTTGGCAAGATAAAACTGATGTCCTGGCGCCAGATTAAACAATAGTCACATTGAAGATTCATAGGACATATAGGACCTATTGGACCTATATGTCCTATCCCTCATCCCAAACCCTCACTAATTGCTTGCCGGTGTTCCTGCCACTCAACATCGCCATAAAAGCTCGCGGCGTATTCTCAATTCCTTCTGCAATGTCTTCGCTATATTTAAGTTGTCCCGCCCGTAGCCAGTCAGCCATTTGCTTCAGTGCCTGCGGATACTTGTCGACGAACTGAAAGACCAAAAAACCTTCGGCACGCGCCTGCTTTACCAACAACGACGTCAGGACTATTCGCGGTCCCATTTCAATCTTCTCAAGGTTGTATTGCGAAATCTGTCCGCAAATCGAAATTCTCGCCTTCGTATTGATCAGCCTCAAAACTGCATCGGTGATCTCACCGCCGACGTTGTCGAAGTAAACATCGATACCTGATGGACAGAGCTCCTGTAATTTCGCGACGTAGTCACCAACTCCTTTGTAATTGAAGCCGCCATCGAAACCAAGCTCGCCGGTTATGTAAGCAATCTTGTCATCGCCACCGGCAATTCCGATCGCGCGGCATCCCTTTATCTTTGCGATCTGACCAACAAGAGAGCCGACGGCCCCGGCCGCTCCCGATACCACAACCGTTTCTCCAGGTTGAGGATTGCAAATCTCCAACAACCCAAAATAGGCAGTGAGTCCCGGCATTCCGAGGATCCCCAAAGATGTCGATATTGGCGCGAGCGCGGGATCGACCTTTCTCACTCCCTCGCCATCGGAAACCGCATACTCCTGCCATCCGAACATGCCCGTAACAATGTCACCATTATTGAAGGTTGGGTTGTTCGACTCGAGTACGCGGCCTACCGCCCCGCCTCCCATCAGTCCGCCTATTTGCACCGGCGGTGCGTACGACTTGACATCATTCATGCGCCCACGCATGTAAGGATCGACGGATACATAAATCGAGCGTACGAGTATTTGACCTGGAGCTGGTTTTGTTATCGGAGATTCGACCAGGCTGAAGTCGGAGTCTTTTGGAAAGCCGACCGGTCTTGCTGCTAGTAAGATCTGTCTGTTGGTTGACATAGCAATCACTACCTCTGGGGTAAAATTATTGAAACAAATCCTTCAACATCACGCGCGACCTGGTTTGTGAAGACTTCAAGAACGTCACAATATCCAAAAGCTGTTTGATTGTGTACGACGAAGCGTAGTCTGTTGGCATCACCGAATCTTTGACGAATTCGATCTTTGAGATATTTTCCTTTTGCACCGTCCGTAACACAGCGGGCAGTTCGGTCGTATCGAAAACTTTGATTGATTCGGCATCTTCTTCTTTCTTTACCCCGGTTATTTTATCGCCGCTGCGCAGCAATACCATAATCGTCGCGTATCGAGACTCTATGACATCGCGAGAAAGAATAATGCTCAAGAAAAGATCTCGAGCTGACTTGTTTGCGGCCGCTGCCGACAGATCCGGACCAATCGCCGTTCCCTCGCCATTGAACACGTGACAAGCTGAACAGTTCTTCGGCCGAGACGAGTCAAAGAAAAGGGCTTTACCGGCCTTCTCATCTCCAACTGAGGAAGCCGGCGAACCTGCTTCCGGAAGCCTGGTGGGTGGCGTCGACCGGGTCGACGAAGAGCCGGCATCTGCTCCAGGGTTCGAACTTGGGGTCGACTTAGCGTCAGACACTATGAAGGCTACAAGCTTCCATATTTGTTCTTCAGAAATCATGGACTTGAACGCCGGCATTGGAGTGCCTGAAATGCCGTTCGAGATTGACTTGAATGCGTATGCTGGTTGGATACCTCTATCACGCAGTTGGGGAGCGCCCCCGCCCAACCCACCAGTGCCGTGACAGTAAGCATTAGCGCAGTTTGTGGCAAACAACTTAGCGCCGTCAGCGATAAACTGTGGATCGGAGAGCTTCTCACTGGTTTGGGCGGACCCTTCTCGATCACTCGAAAAGGCAAGGACCAGGAGCGGCAGCAAAATGGCTGTCTTTAAGATCCTTTCGACGGACATCATGCTTGTGAGCTCTTTATTTGTTCGGCACTACTTGCCCTGGGGCAATGCAAAAACAAACACCGCCGAACCGCCGGGCCACCCGGCAGCCTCCGGCCAGGTTCTCGGCATCGAGCTGACGAAGATCGATCCTAACCCGGAAGGAACGGCGATGTATTGACGCCCTTTGACGGAATAAGTGATCGGCCCGCCACGAAGGCCTGAGCCGGTACTAAATGACCAGAGCTGTTTGCCATTCTTTGCATCAAAAGCCATGAAGCGGCCTTCAACATCTCCGGTGAACAGTACATCCCCGCCAGTTACCAGAAGCGATGAGAGGATGGGATATTTGAAAGGTACACTCCATTTCTTTTGCCCGGTGACTGGATCAAAAGCATCGAGATGAGCCCGAATTGGTCCGTCAGGAGGCGGCTTCACGTCGACATTACCCGCGACAAACGATCTACCCTCACGAGGCTCCTGAGGAAACACGGTCACGTTCGCGCACCATTCGATTCCATCGTTGTACCAGAATCCGGTACGCGGGCTGTACGCCGAATGATTCCAGCTTCTGCCTCCGCCCCAATTCGGACAAATGAGATTGGGTTTGCCAATTTCCGGCTCGTTACGACCGATTAGCTTTCCTTCCTTATCAATGCTTTTTACCCACGTTATGGTATCGACGTACGGCCAGGCGTTAATAAACTTTCCGTTCTCACGATTAAGCACCCAGACGTAGCCGCTCTTGTTAGGATGAATCAAGAGCTTCTCTGTCTTTCCGTTGCGAGTGACATCGATCAGCACAGATTCATACGCCGAATCGAAGTCCCACGCGTCGTGAGGGATTTCCTGGTAATACCATTTGAGCTTTCCGTCATCCGGGTCGATAGCAACGATGCAGTTGGTGTATAAGTTTTCACCCGGACGAACGGAGTTGTTGAAGTCCGAGGACGGATTGCCGATACCCCAGAAGATCAGGTTTTGAGCGGGATCATAAGAACCGGTAAGCCATGTGGAACCTCCCCCATATTTCCACATTTCGGTGCCGCCCCAGCTCTCATGACCCGGTTCTCCTGGGCCAGGTATCGTGTAGAAGCGCCACGCGAGCCTGCCAGTTTTTGCATTGAATGCATTGATATAGCCTCTGTGCGCGCTGTCTCCTCCCGTACCTCCAACGATAACCTTGTCTTTGACAATAAACGGAGCGCCATTGATATTGCAGCCGCATTTCTTCACATCTTCGACCTCAACATTCCAGACTTCTTTGCCGTTCTTCGCATCAAGGGCAACCATGTGGTTGTCCATCGTGCCAAAAAACACAAGTCCGTAGCCCACGGCAACACCCCGATTGAATTTTCCATACGGAGAGGCAAAGTCCCTTGGAACTTTGTAGTTGTACGTCCAGAGACGTTCGCCGGTCTCTGCGTTAAGCGCAAATACACGGTTTTCGCTGGCTATCAGATACATGATTCCATCGACCACGATCGGGGTCGCATTCAGGCCGCCCTCGACTTTTCCGGTTTGAAAGGCCCACACTGAGGTCAGGTTCTTCACGTTATCGGCACGAATCTGATCGAGTGAGCTGTAGCGCCACCCGTCATAAGCCCCAAAGTACGTAGCCCAGTTCTGTGGTTCCTTTCGCGCATTAATCAATCGTTCACCGGTGAGATTGCCGTTTCCATCCTGTGCAGCTGAGCTCCGGGCAAACGCAGTGACTTGTATAACGGCGCAAAGCAAAGCGAAACCAACCCTGCTCAAGTAAGACGCCCTGACACGTGTCATCGCTAGCTCCTATTCCAATCTTCTCTTTAGGATCGAAATTTTGCGAGATACTAACGCACGGAGCCGAGGACAACAAGCAAAGCTATGCTGTCGATCAACGTTTTGCAGGATCTTGTGGGGCCAATACAAATCGGCGGTCAGGAGCTACGTGCTCTCGATGTTGGACTCAGGAGCAGACAACCAAAAAAGAGAGGGAACGAAGCGCAGTCGACCTTCCTGGGTTTAGACCTCGCTGCGCGCCGAACCCTCTCGAGCCCGCTAAAGGAGGAACAGATATTGCCCTTTAACCCGCAACAAACCGGGTCGAAGAGCGCCACGATGCCGATCAGATTTTCAATGCTATGAATGTGTTTGGAGAAACGCAGAACTCTGGCCCAACCCAACTCATCCCTTGCGCAATAAGGCTTATACCTGTTTATTCTTGACCGTGCCTGATTCTTTTTAGACGCACGCATTCTAAATAAGCAGGCATCTCAATGTCAAGAAATATTTTTATGGATTGTTAATAATACTCAGACAACATTGCGTTGAGTTCAGTCTGCGCCTGGAAGGCTAGTGATCCGAATTGCGCAGACTGTACGGTATATATCTAGTCGGAAGGAGGCGGATTCAAATCCTCGGTTGAGTTTAGACCGCCCTAATTGTCGATGCTGCGAGTGACCGAAGGCTGATCCAATCATATTGCGCAGACCGGCAGTCTACGCTACATCGACGGTAAACCTACATGAGCCGGTCACTGCCGCAATAGAACTTCCGTAACAGCTCGTCTACATCACGTTTCCCAATTGCCTCGAAAACAATCGATGGGGGCAGATCCAGACCCTCTGCTAACTTAAGTGCGGTCTCAACGTTCAAAGTGTTAACGACGGAGGAAAGAATCTTGGACAAGAGACCCTGATCGAATCCGGTCTGCCGGCAAAAATCAACTTGCCGCATTCCCTTTGTACGCAGGTTGTCACTCACGAGATCGGCAAGCGGGCTGCGACGTAGGTCATCTGAGTGTCCTGGCCCCACTTCTGAAAAAGCAAAGATTGGCTTAGGCATTTTCGGCTCCCAATTATCGTTTTTCGGATCACATTTATTCCAAATCCAACCGAGCATAGATAGCCAATGCTGCGTCTTTCTGTGCAGAAAGAACGAGGCGCTCTCAGGGTACCTAAAAGCGGAATTGAGTCGACTTTCCAGTACAAAAAGTGGGAATGATGGTACCCGGATAGGTAACTGGGCTCGATGGGCAATTCAGCGCTTATTCACCCTCACAGGCAAACTAAGCGCTTCAATTTAAAAGTGTTGACAATGCCTACCGCCTAACCTATAACGGACTCGAAGCTACTTCTTGTCGATCCTGTTTTGTAAGTATGGATCAACAGTCGACTATTACTTTGGAGTAGACTTCAGAACGCGGCTGCCCCAACCAGAAAGGGCGGCCTCCTGCCCCTTATCAATGACATTGCCAATCAGTTGAGATCGCCGAGCGATGCGCTGGCGTTTTGGCCGTCTCACCCCAGGTGGCAGGAATAAAAAGGAATGCCTGTATGTTAGCTCAAGGGTCTTACCCATCCACAGCAATGGCAGCGCCTCCATTGGAACGAAACGATCGGCTCTATTGCCTCGCGGTGGCGCTCGATGAAATTAATGAGGGTGCTGTATTTCTAAACTCGGAAGGGCAACTTACCTGGCATAATCGCGCATTTGACAAACTCCTGGTTGATAACCGCGAAGGCCATCTGTTGGTGGCCGCAGTGATCGAATTCGCTGCCGACTTCTATCAGGACACATACGCTACGCGAGGAGAGCATACATCAGTACGAGATTTGACGGTGGGCCGAATTGAACACGAAATCCACTGTACGTTAATGCCTGAAGGTATGCTGGGTGATGCGAGTTATGTTCTGTGCGTCGTGAAGCGTTCCGCATCACGCTGGTCGAGTTATGAAGAGCACCTGCGTCAAACGTGGGGGCTAACCGAGCGAGAGGCCCAGGTTGCAGTTGAGTGTCTCAAGGGACACAAGAATCTGGAAATTGCGGAGCGCTTAAGAATCAGCGTAGAGACTGTCAACAAACACCTGGATAAGGTTTATCAGAAAGCGAATGTTCGTGGGAGAGCGGAGCTTGCGTCACGACTGCTTGATAGCGGCGTGTGAACACACTCTCTATTGGAAACATTAGCCACCACCACTCGATCTGCAGATTCAGTCCGATCCTGTCTTATCGACTTGCGAGGAACCCTACACCAAGTCTATTTTTAGACAATGATCGTGGAAAAGTCGCCACAGACGGTTTTCACTCCGCTGGAAGATGGTTCGGGTGTCCTCCTGAATCTCCAAACCTTGTTTTACTATAACCTTAATCGGACGGGCGCTGTTTTATGGCAGGAGATTGAGCGCGCTGGTCAGCCCACCTTGAATTCGCTGATCGAAGCGGTATGCAAACGGTTTGATGTAAGTGAGGATGGGGCTCGTCAGGAAATTCTGGCTTTCGTCGAGCGACTCAAAGAATTCAAGATGGTACGCGTCGTCGATTAGTCGAACATCTATTATTAAACAGCTGATATTAATCAGCTGCGTTAGTCAATCCTTCCGACCTTAATTTGCTCAATTTCCTCCAAGATGACTGAACATAATCGACCGCCGACTCCCCAAATATACGCCTTGTACTTCGAAAAAACTAAATTTTTGGCCCGTTAGCTGCTGGCACGTTCTTTGCGGCGTCAGTTTAGGCGAAGGAGAAGGATTATGGAATTCGTTACGATGACAGGGAAATCAGACGGCCACCGGTATATGGCGATCTATCGCTCCCGCTTTAGCGAAAAGCTTGGTGCCTGGGAGTTTGAGTTGGTGCCAGGAACTCTTCGCTGGCTCGATTGAGGAGCAGTCTTCTCTCTAAGTTCTTGCCTGATTGTGCTTTAACAGCTTGCTGGTTGGTGGTCGAAGAGATCTGGCCGGAATCTGAAGTTACGACGAAAATTCTTTAGAAACGAATAGTGTTTTTAATTCATACAAAACATTTAGCTTAGCTCTGGCAAACACCATTCTCCGCTAACTCTTCACAAATTACTTTAACTTTTTTCTTGCATCCTGTTGACGGGTATGATATAAAGCGCCCCGTAAACAACACCGCTTTATGTTCCTGCCATAAAGCGGTACTGTTTTGGCGGTGCGTTGGGGTATGGAACGTTCAGATAGGGGGCTACTGAATGTTCAAGGGGGCTTGTCGATTAGACGACCCGGCGCACCGCACCATCATATTCGCTTAACCCTTCCAAGTCAAGAAGTTTCCACTCTACGCTCAGCTACGCCGACCCTACGCATTCCGAGGTAAAAGAGCTCAATAAATCGCACCTGCAGGACATGCTTAGGCACTCGTACATCAGTGCGGTTCAGCTCGTGAAGCGCTCGGTGTTTTTGTTTTGTGATCTTAACCTCAGAAGATTATCTGGTGGGAATACGCCCGACAGGACTTGAACCTGTAACCCCCAGATCCGAAGTCTGGTGCTCTATCCAATTGAGCTACGGGCGCATCTGGCTGTAGAGATTATCGGGAAGTCACAGGTGTGTCAAACTAGAGCCCGACCTGCTTTTATTTAACTGTTGAATGAGTTTTGATCAACCACTCTGTTTAGAATGGTCCCAGCGAATTCGCAAGGTTCAACGGCCGATACAGCTCATTGAAGTCTCTTGTGCTTCTCTCGAAAACCGATTGGAAAGAGGAGATGTCTTCCGGATGCACGGTGAGGTTGACACCATTGGCGAAGGCAAGGTACGTGTCGAGCGTTCTCAGCTGCGGCGAGACCAGCACGACGTAAGTGCGACGACGCACCTGAGGAGTAAGGCTATTCACGTACTGCATCATTGCCGATCCGCCCTGGTGATCGGCGTCGAAGTTAGGACTGAGAACGATGACTTCCGCCCGCTGCTCGTGCAGGATCTCAATCGCTTCCGGAGCAAAGTCAGCTGAGAAAATCTCGTAACGGGAAGGTTCCAACGCCAACCTCAGCGTTTCCCTCATACTCGGATCATCCAGGCAAAGTAGCACACGCCGGCGCTGCCACTTTTTGGTGTCGGACACCTCCGTTTGTGTGCCTCTGAGTCCCGTTAGCAGGAGATCAGCAAGCGCGCGCAACGAATCCGTTTGATTTACATTAATGCCTTCCGCGGCGTCGTGCGTGTCTATCATGCCTGGCAATTTCGGTTCTTCCTTTGGCGGCGGCATAATCGTCACGGATTGACGGCACCGCGGACAGAGAACATTGAAGGGCTCTGTGGGCAGCCGTGTGTCATCAAAGGTGAGGCTCATCGCGCACTGCGGACAACTTGCTATCATTTATTTCTCCCTTTTATTTCTCCCTTTGCCTTTCGGTTCCACCAACCGCCAAATCTCGGTTTCGTCTACCCTTTTAGACTACCTGTTCTTTCAACAACTCGTTGCCTGGCGACGTCTGGAATCCTACCCGGCATATAGTTGCGCTCTTCACGCCGACTCAGCATATCGTCCGATGTGCCAAGGCCAGACAAACGCAATAGTAGGTTGGATGGATTCGTAGCAAACGAAAGCCCCGTTTCCTGGGTGATCACTTCGCTGCGAATCATTCGCTCAATCACCTGGTCGAAATGCTGCATCCCCTCGAGTTCTCCGTCATTCATAGCTTCGAGCAGCGTCTTTCCTTCGCTCTCACCTTGCTCGATATATTCTCGTGACCGTGGAGTCGCTTTTAGTATCTCGACCGCAGCAATTCGCCCATTCCCATCAGCACGCGGAAGCAGTCGTTGCGAGACGATATAGCGAAAGGACTGAGCGAGTCTGGTCCTTATGACGTGCTCCTCGGACTTCGGATAAATACCTATTATTCGGTTAACTGTTTTTGACGCATCGGTGGTATGCAGAGTCGACAAAACCAAGTGACCGGTCTCGGAAGCCTCCAGGGCGATCTCGGTGGTTTCCATGTCGCGCATCTCGCCGACCAGAATGACTTTTGGTGCTTGCCTCAGGGCTGCTCGCAGCCCAAGCGCAAAAGCCGGTGTATCAGTCCCAAGTTCACGCTGGTTTATCGTCGATTTTTTGTGCTGGTGTAGAAACTCGATTGGATCTTCGATTGTAACGATATGATAGCTGTACTCTGTATTTACCTTGTCTATGATTGCCGCCAGCGTAGACGTTTTTCCGGATCCGGTTGGGCCGGTCAGGAGCACGATTCCGTTCTTTAAATGTGAGACTTCTCCAAGCTGAGCAGGCAAAGCCAGGCTCTCGATCGTCGGCACGTTCGTTGGAATCACTCGCATTACGATCGAAATCGAACCTCGTTGCTTGAATACGTTTACCCTGAATCGCACTCTGCTCGGAATTGCATAACCGATATCCACTGAGCCAGTTTGGGTGAACCGGCGCGCGGCATCCGTATTCCCCTCGAGCAGTGACATCGCGATTATTTCTGTCTGATAAGGAATGAGGTTGCGGAGCCCTTTGACCTCTACTGGTGTGAGTCTACCATTGATTTCGACCTGAGGAGGCCGGCCTACGGAGAAGTTTAGATCCGATATGTTATCGGCAACCGATAGCATTTTATCGAGCACCGGCTGAAGGTCGAAGAAGCTCATCCTATCTCCTGAACTGATGGACTATCCCGACGAGAAAGTCGTTTTAACGGGGTCTTCGCTACTGGGATAGGGGCAAATTAGTGGTAAAACCCCGCCGGGGTGCGGTTGATCCAAAATACGATAACAGCCAGTAAAGAGCAACAGTAATCTAAAGCGAATTCACAGATTAACTTAGCTTGCCTAAGGCCTTTCGGGATCGCACTTCGAGCGGCGTCAAAAAGCGGGTTTGGTTTGATCGATCAGCGAGACGAACAGGCCCGGTCATGCTAGCATCTTGGGCTTATGAAGATTCACCCTACCGCAATCGTCAGCCCGTTAGCGAAAGTCGGAACAGACGTGGAAATCGGGCCTTACGCAGTGATTGAGGACGATACGGAGATTGGAGACCGGTGCCAAATCCGCTCGCATGCGGTGATCAAGCGCTTCACGACTCTTGGCCAGTCGAACATCGTTTACGAAGGAGCCGTCCTCGGAGGCGAGCCGCAGGATATCGCCTTCATAGAGTGCACGAGCTATCTCCGCATTGGCGGAAATAATCGCATTCGCGAAGGGGTTACGATTCACCGAGGATCGCAGCCGAATTCCGAGACACTTGTTGGCTCCCACTGTTTCTTGATGGCGAATTCGCACATAGCACACAACTGCCGTTTAGGAGATCGAGTGATAGTCGCCAATAATGTTGCACTAGCAGGATATGTTGAGATCCAGGACGAGGCGTTCATATCCGGAGGTGTAGTAGTACACCAGTTTACCCGAATAGGGCGTCTGGCGATGATAGGGGGGAACGCAAAGATTGTTCAGGACTGCTTGCCTTTTGTGATTACCGACGGCGCACCGGGTCGCGCGCATGGGTTGAACATAGTTGGTCTTCGACGGGCAGGTCTAAAGCCGTATGAAATCCGAATTCTTAAGGAAGCGTATCGACTCTTACTCAGGTCAGGGCTTTCTCTGGAAGAAGGGCTTGCTGGTCTCCAGCGAATCGACGATCCGTTGGTAACTCAATTGATTGATTTTGTCCGAAGCTCGAAGCGCGGTTTCTGCCACGAAGGAAAGGGCTAAGCCCTCCAGGCTACTCCTTCCTTTCGCAAATTATCCAAGGCTGACTGCAACATCTCCTGCGTGGCCGCAACCTCGCTGCTTGTCGAATCGCGAGCGACATAGATCGGCTCTCCTATCAAGCAAATGGCGCTTGAATAAGGCATAGGAATCTGCAGCCGATCCCAGCTGGGGAGCTCGATGTATTTACTTGCCGCGATGTGGAAAGGAAGAATGGCATGCCCTGTGTGTTTCGCTAGAGTGACCGCGCCCGGTTTTGCCACATAGACTGGTCCCCGCGGACCATCAATTGTAAACGCCACTCCCATCTCGTTCTGTAGACATTGAGCCATCTCAGCCATGGCACGCCCTCCACCCCTCGTGGCAGAACCGCGCGCCGTACCATAGCCAAACCGTTGTATAACCCGCCCGGTGTACTCCGCATCTCGACTGGCGCTCGACATAACCACAATGCCTCGATTGCGCCAAAACCACGTCGCCATAACGATGCATACGTGCCAAAAAGTATAGATAGGCTGATGACCATTCGAAAATATCAAGTCGAGGCTTTCGCGGCCGCGAACTTCCCATTGCAAAGTCGAGCAGATTGCGCCCAGCAATGAGTAAAAGACCACATCTGCCGCACGGATCATCAACCTTTCCTTCACGGTATAGGATTCCAAATCGGCAAAGCTGTAGACTCGTTCTCGAAGCTGCTCAATGTCTCTCTCATCGATCATTGGACGCACCGTTCGCCGCTTCATTGTGCTAACGGGCTGCGTTCCTGGAATTCTTATGTCCATTTGAGCGTGGGTGAGGTGTTGAGTTAATAACCAGGGGATTATCGGCGTCTTTGAGCGCCGGGTCTTCCGTTTGATTCTCTATGTTCAAGATTATAGAAATCCAGCATTACATCAGTGTTGCCGCGAAGGTCGCGCTCGAGGCGATCCAGCGCCACCCTAACAACATCCCGGTGATGTACCTTCCGGCGGCTGGGGACGTTGCTGATCTGGATCCATAGTTTATGAATCAGATTGATATCATCCTCGGTGAGGTGCGGCGCGTGCGCTCCGAGGTTAACAACATGCTCAACGCCGCCTGGCTCAATCACCTTGAATGCCACCTGGCGGCGAGGTTTCTCAGGCAATCTCTCCCACGCGCGACCAAGTTCGCGTGCTTGTTCTTGCGCGGTCATCTTTGATGAAAGCCCCGCCACCACAACCGCTGAGTCGAGCCGCAATGCGGTTTGCGCAACTGCATCGAAGACATTAGTCGCCGGGACTATTACCAATTCAACAGGTTTCCCGTGCTTCTCGGCCAAAGAGACCACTCGTGTAAACAGGCGCTGCTCATACTCGGTGAATAGCGTCTCATCCGAGAGATCACGTTCGCCGCTCCCTGGACCGGAAATCAATCTGGTAGTCAGAACGACGATGTCCTGTTCATCTACGTTCGTCTGTTCGAGCACTCGCTCGAGATGATGGAGGGTGTTGTAATCGCGTACTGCAGCCAGCACGTTCCCCGGGTGAGCTCCAACGGCCTCGAGGTCGATCATCTCGTTATGCTGCAGCTGGAACTGATCGAGCTTCGCCGCGGTAAGGTCCAGTTTGCGCCGGTTAATTCGTTCCGACACCGTAAAGATTATGAAGAAAGCGATAGTGAACAGTATCCCGGATATGGTTGCGACCTTCTTTGTAAGCAGGTTAGTTAACGCTAAAGAAAGAAGGATCAGCGACACTATGATAAGACCCATCGGGATTTCAATTTTCCCGATTCGCAGATTTCCGGGTACCCTCCAATCGCGCCCCTCGGGCCGCTTAAAACGAAGGACTACCGTTGCTATTGCGTTAAACGAGAAGCTCCAAATAACGCCGAAAGCGTAGGCTTCCCCGAGCAAGAAGGTGTCGCCTCGCGACGCAATGATTGTGACGATCTGAAGAATTGCAATGAGGTTGATTGTTCGATACGTGGTTCCATATTTCTTATGCGGTGCCCGGAACCAATCTGTTAGTACGCCGTCCTCTGAAACTCGATTGAGCACGCCGTTGGAGCCTAGGATTGCGGTGTTCACGGCCCCGGACAACATCAGGAATCCGACGAGTACAACGAATCCCTGGAACAAAAGCCTGAAAGAGACCGGTCCTACAAAATTCATTGCAAGGCCGGAAATGAGATTAGTGAGGTATTTAGGTCGTTCTGAGTCCGGAATGATAGCTACCGCGAAGAAAGAGACCAGCGAAGTGAAGAGCACTGAGAAAACAAAAATCACGATACCGGCTCGCATTAGATTCTTGAGCTTGGGGTGCTCGAGTTCGCGATTTACCTGCGCGAGCGTCTCTTCGCCGCTCATTGCCAGTACCGAATGGCCAAGAGCTACCATGATTCCAAGGAACCCGATTATGCTCGGAGCGTTTTCGGCTATCTTGTAGCGATCGCCAGATAGAACAAACCATTTCAAGGATTCAAGCCAACCGAGCGCATTTTCTTTCCCTGCTGCAAAACCGAGGTTCGATGGCTTAGGCAGAGGCGGCATCTGACCGCCCCGTATAATCAGGGTCAGGCAGGCCCACCCGATCATAATTACGACCATCACCGAAGCGACGTACATGATGCGCATTGCGTCGTCGCTGGATTCGTGCACGCCCTTCAGATTGCGCCACCAAAAATAGATAGTTGCGAGCACTGCCACCATTGCAGCCAAATAGTTGGCAGTATCGTCGGTAGGCGACCACGGGTAGCCGAAATAAGTTGTCGTGCTCGCTACGAGCCCGACGATGTACTTGCCCGCGGTGACCCCCGATATCGGTCCGGTGAGAATGAAGTCGAAAATGAGGGCGGAGACGCTGAGTTTGGCCATCGTCCCGCCGAGAGCCTCCTTGACTACGCGGTACACCCCACCTCGAGTGAACATCGATGACGACTCAACGTAGACTGCTCGGACCGCGGAACTGAATAGCATCACCCCGAGGATGAACCATGGCGCAGCTTTACCAACATATTCTTCGGCAAGCCCGCCAGCGTAGAACGCGGACGATCCGAGATCGTTGAGCACAATTGCTGCCGCTCGCCAGAACGAAATGAACGACAACATTACTGAGGTGGCAACGACTACCCTGACGCGGGTTGAGGGTTTGTAAGGCTCCATTCGTTATTTATGCTGGTTGAGATCGGGTACTCCCGATAGCGGCGGTACTGATAGCGAGTGCATGGTCACTGGATAGAATAGCTTTGCGAGGTCTCTTGTCAAGGCAGACTCAACGGACGACGTTTAGCGTTTCAGAGTTCATAGTTACGCGCTTTGAGTCCATATCCGGTGCTAATCCTGTTCGTGGACACCACGGAATTGAGTTGTAAATATCTACACCGAACGCATATTACGTACACGCTGAATAGTATTCTGGCGTACGCTGAACGCTAAAGCTCAGAACGCTAAACTGTTATTCCCCAGGAAGCATGAATCCGTAGCGCTGCATTGTTGAACGGCTTTGAGGGCTATTAATAAACGCTGCAAAACGCCTTGCCTCCGTCTCCATTCGTGTTGCTTTTGTCACAGCCATCGCCTGATCGAGCGGCTTATGAAGCTCTTCGGGCACGAGGGTCCAGTGTCCTTCGCTCACAACACTTAGCGAGAGCGCTGTGATAGCCGCATCCGCATTTCCGGTTTGGGCGTACTGCATCGCCTGCCGAACATTCTCTCCGTAAACAATCTTAGGTTCGATAACTTTCCATACTCCGGCCGTCTCCAGAGCCTCGCGGGCAGCTTTTCCGTAAGGCGCATGCTCGGGATTCGCAATAGCAACACGCGCGACGTCCGCTCGCATGAGGTCTTCGATTCGCGTGATAGCAGGATCTCCCTGCTTTTGCGTCCAAATTGTTATTCTGCCTCGGGAATATATCGACTTGGTATCTGACAAAATTAATCCTTCGCGGTCGAGCTGATCCACATAATCAACGTTAGCGGCAGCGAAGAGATCCATCGGCGCTCCGTTCTCAATCTGCTTCGCAAGCGTCCCGGTTGAACCAAAGCTGAAGGTAACGTGAGTACCTGATTCCTGTTCGAACTGGCGTCCAAGTTCCTCAAATGCCGGAGTGAGATCTGAGGCAGCACCGACGACTATCTCTTTCTTTCCAGCCGGCCGCTGCTGCGAGCACCCTGTCAGCAGTGTAAGAGCAACCAGGAGTACCAGCAAATAACTCACCGGGACTCTGAACTGCGGATCTGGTCGAATCATCTTGTGGCGCTCGTTTATCGGCATAGAAGCGGCTAAGGCTGCCGATACCTTGTAGTATACTCTGCACAATGCTTGTAGAGAAAATTACCAGTCGACAAAATCCTCTCGTGAAACGCTTCCGTCGCGTTCGCGCGATGGGTGAGCGACAGCATATTTTTCTCGAAGGCGTTAGATTGATCGAGGATGCAATACAGGCCGGCGCGCACTTCGAGAGTGTTGCTTTCACCTCTGAGCTCGAAACGAACGAGCGAGGCGGCGCATTGCTGGATCTCCTTCTCCGTAGCATTCAATGTCGCGGCGCCCTGGTTTCAAAGCAGGTAATGGAAGCGATTGTTGATACACAGGCGCCTCAAGGGGTCGCAGCCCTGGTGACCCGGCCTTATCTTGAGCTCGACGATATGTTTGAAGCCGATCCCGATCTGCTGGTCATTGCCGACGAGTTGCAGGACCCTGGCAATCTGGGAGCAATCATCCGAACCGCCGAGGCTGCCGGGGCGAGCGGCCTGATCACCACTCGCTATACGGTTGATCCGTTTAATGAAAAGGCGATCCGCGCATCAATGGGGTCGGCATTGCGTCTGCCAATAACGACCGGGGCCAGCCGCCTCGATGTAACCACGCGCTGCAAAGAACACAAGGTTAGAATTATTGCCTCACGAGCCCCTAACACGCGGACTCAAGAAGTAGCTGAAAGCGCCGAAGATCGAGTCACCTCTTCCGCATATTACGATCTCGATATGACTGTGCCCACTGCGTTGATTTTGGGACGCGAGGCAACCGGCGTTTCAGAACTGTGGGAAACCAACGCGGATGCGTTTGCGCACATACCTATGTCAGACGGGGTCGAATCACTCAACGTAGCTGCAGCGGCAGCGATAATGCTCTATGAAGCAGCTCGGCAACGCGGATTTGAGTTCAAGCCAGGAAAATCTCTCAGATCTGAAGAAGTTCGTCCGTGAGTTGTTTAGAAATTTGGACTCACCAAAGGATCTTCCGCGGTCTAGCATACCCTCGTCAGAGATGGGTATGTACAGCCGCGCGGGCCTTGTCCTCCCTGTAGGCTACAGCATCAAAAACCTACTTCTGACAGAGTGGGTATGCGTTTGTTCTCCTTGTTCCGTCAGTCTAGTATGCCGATCCCGCTTTTTATCCTTGCTTCTCAACCGCGCGTGCCTGACGCTATAATCTCTCAAGCAAAGGCCAATGCCGTTTGCCAATTACTTATGTTAAAAACGTCTGAAATTATCTCAAGTTATCTAAAAAGCGAAATCGCTAACGGTTCAATACCCGGGGCACAGTATGTAATCGGTGAAAATCAGCGAATAGTTGCAGAAGACGCGCTCGGCTTAGCGGTAGTTGAGCCTGAGGCGATTCCAACTACGCTCGACACTCTCTACGATCTTGCATCACTTACGAAACCTCTTGTCACTGCGATACTCGTTTTGAAAATGGCCGAGCGGCAGGCGTTGGACCTGGACGCTCCTCTAGCGCGTTATTTGAGTGAGTTCAATGACAAAGACAAGCGCGAAATAACGCTGCTTCAATTGCTGACACACACGTCTGGCCTGCCAAACTGGCGGCCACTTTATTTCGAGGCGGAGTCTCGCACTGATGTGCCGGCGGCCATCTCACGAATTCTGCTGGAACCGGCGGTATCATCGGCTTCGATAGACGTTATTTATAGTGACCTGAACTATATTCTTCTTGGTTTTGTGTTGGAACGAGTGACTGGCGAACGGCTCGACCGACTCGCCCGACGCGAGATCTTCGAGCCGCTTGGATTGAGCCGAACAATGTTTAATCCTCCGCTCGATTTGCTTCCGGAGATCGCGGCTACCGAATTTGGACAAGAATTCGAATACTCGAATGCGATTGCCGACGCTGAGGCGCGGAGTTGGCAATTGGGGACTGGCCAGGCCAATTCGATATTTCCCAAAGGACCTTCCGATCAATCATGGCGGAAAGAAATGATCTGGGGAGGCGTGCACGATGGCAACGCTAACTTTATGGAGGGTGTCGCGGGACACGCGGGATTATTCTCGACCGCGAGAGAGGCGTTTTCTATCGCTAATCAAGTCCTCCCGGGCAGTCAGCTTCTGAAGCCCGACACTTTACCTCTGTTTGCCGCTAACATGACTCGTGGATGCGCAACATCAAGATCGATAGCCTGGATACTAGGCCAAACACAGGATTGTTCCGCTGGGCCGGCGCTTCCGCCGACTGCCTTTGGACACAACGGCTTCACCGGAACCAGCGTATGGATAGATCCAGTCAAACGGCGTGTTCTCGTACTGTTAACAAATCGTGTCCATCCCAGAGTACACTCTATAGACATGAGGGAATTGAGACGGAGATTTAATACTCTCGCGGTGCAGACGCTTGATGGTAAACGGCCGAGAACGGACAGGTAACAGATGCATGGTGAGCCAGTCGTCGAAGGGCGGATTGAGTCGACCCTGCATTTCGTAAACAGATTTAGTAGCAACCCCGTGTGCTCCCGTCAGGGCAGTAGTGTTAAAGACTCTAAACAATTACATCGATCACGAACCGGTGGAGCAAGGTCTTCTGGGCACGCTCAAGTCACGCTTCGGCAAAGACCGCCGGTTTAATGTCCTGCTTTCAATCTCCGTCGTAGTCCACATAATTTTTTACGCCGCACTTATCAAACTGGACTCCTGGGCGATGATGCAAGCGATCGCCAGTGGCAATCGCTCTGCCTCACTCGTAAAGCTTTTTGACGTGGCTCCCCCGCCGGACCGCTCAACCCTGCGCAGCGCTCCCGAACCAGTTGAGCGCGCGGATCTCAATCGACTCCAGTTTGATCCAAACACAGCCAACGATGTTCATTTGGTGCCGCGCTCTCCGAAACCCGCGGAGAGACGCGGAACGGATCGATTGCCCGCCGCTGATGTAATTGAGCGGCAACTTCGAACATCCCGTGGTTCCGGGTGGCGCGATCGCGGGGCCGCCGCAGATCATCAACCGGCGCCGCCGCAGGCTACTTCGATACAAGCCAATCGAGTTCCACTGCTAGATGAGGCAATTACCGCCCAGACTCCTCCAACCCAAGCGGCTCCTATTCCGCCAGCGCCTCAGCCCAGACAAGACTCGAGCACTAGCACACCAGGCAGCTCGGAAGCTTCCCCTGCCGGCACGCGTCGCGGCAGCAGCTCAGAATCAGCTGCCCTGGGCCTGGAAGCTGCACAGGGTCAATATATGGCTTTAGTTCGCGCAAAGATCCGGAAGGTGAACGAGCGGATCATGCCCCGCGAGTGGATCAAGGATATGCTCCGAGATAAGGTCTCCGCGGATTTCAAACTCGTGATACGGCGCGACGGACATATATCGTCGGTGGAATTATGGAGAGCTTCGGGTTATTCAGTACTTGACGACGCCGCCAGACAGGCTATATTTACTGCTAGTCCCTTTGAGGGTTTCCCCCAATCCGCAGGAAACACGATCACCATGACGGTGACGGTTTATTTTTATCCTCTTTATGTAGCTCAATGATTGCCGGCAGTAGAAGCTCACGCGTTGCGCGCCGACTCGCGATCTGCGTTACTCTCCTGGTCTCAAACTATTCTCAGGTCCTCTTTATTGGACTGAGCCTTCCCGTCCGCGCCTTAACCGCGCAGAAGCCAATAACCAAAGGCTCAAATCGTAGCGGAGCCGAGCAAAGCACTCGGCGCGATGGAGATGGAAGTTTGACGCGTCCGCGCAGAGTAGACGAGGCGCAAAATCCAGACGTGAGCCAGCAAGCAAGAGGACCCATCATCCGCGTCGCGTTGATGACCGATGTTTCATCATTGTCGCTTAACTCGCCATCACCCCTTATTGTGCGTTACGAAGTCGCTGGTCGAATCCAGAGTGAGACTATTCCCAATGGCCAGTTGACTATTGAATGCCGGCAACAGCGACGAAAAATTGAACCCCTCTTATCTACGACTTCAATTTTCCGAGTTAGCGTTGGTTCGTCAAACGATATTCGCGAGGCCCGAAAACTTCTGGATGAGCTTAAAAAGAAATTTTTCGAACCGGTATCGGTAAGCTTCAATGAGAAAGAAAATGAATTCTCTGTTCTGATCGGAGAGTTCTCCAATCGACAGGAAGCATCGAGTTTTCTGGAGCGATTGCGTAAATCAGGGTATGAAAACCTTCGCCTGGTAAACGAAACAAGGCCCGATGATTCGTCGACCAATGACACAGTTGATACCAACGCAAGAGCGGCAAAATACAAGGCCCAGCAGGCGTCGATGGGCTCGCGTCGCTCTGCCGTAAGTTCCCCGGCTTCCACACGGCAATTCACCGAGTTAATCGCCTTATCTGCAAATAAAATTACCGCCTCGAGCAATGAGAAGTTAGTTATCTCGTCGGCTGATACTAACACCAGTTTCGATCGTCCCCCGCGTGCGTCAGAAGAGAGCGACAAGGATGCCAGGTACGTCATCCGCCGTGGTGAATCAGAGCCGCTAACAGACCCTGGGGAAAATGCTCCATCCTCCGCCATCAGCATTGGGAATAAAAGATATCGCGGCGACATTCACCTGATATTGAATTCGCGAGGACGAATCAACGTAGTCAACGCGCTGCCTCTTGAGGATTATCTTCGTGGAGTAGTGCCGATGGAGCTTTCTCCGGGAGCTTATCCGGAGATGGAGGCGCTGAAAGCTCAAGCGGTGGCGGCGCGCTCCTACGCGCTCGCACATTTGGGACGTCACAGTGCTGACGGATTTGATCTCGTTGATGACACGCGAGACCAGGTCTATGGCGGACTCTCAGCGGAGCGCGAAATGACCAATCGCGCGATTGACGAAACCAGGGGAATCGCGGCCGTTTTTCAGAATGACCGTGGTGAGCTTGTGCCAATCGAGGCGCTGTATACGGCAAACTGCGGAGGGCGAACCGAGAACAACGAAGAAGTTTTTGGAGGAAAACCGGTTTCTTATCTACGCGCAGTCGCGTGCGCTCCTGATCGAAAAACGTTTGGCGGAAGCGATATCGTTACCAGTCGAACGAGGGAGCCTCAAGTTGGCATCGATGGCCGGTCGATAAACCGCGAGATCGCTCTGCTCTCTGTATCCGGCTTCTCACTTCCGAGTCGAGTGCCAAACAGCTACCTGGGTCATCCTCCAGATATTGATGAAATGAAGAGCTGGCTTGAAAGGCTTGCGCAGCTCAGTCAGAAGGATGCGCCAGTAATTACACAAAAGGACGCCGTTCGACTCGCTGAGTTTATTCAAATCCTCGCGATGGCAATCTATGGTAAGGGTCGCGCCAGTACACTTCTGGCCCCGGCCGATATTGATTATCTGCTTAGCGGATTTCAAATCGTGCAGTTGCCAGGCACAGCTCGCGCAGAGACTGCGCTGCTGTTGAAGGACGGCATACTTCGGTTACCAGCGGACGGCCTGGACGGACGGTCTCAGATCAGCCGCGGGCAAGTGCTGGAGTGTGTTGCGCGGGCAATCTGGAAGGTGTCCAGACCAAATAACGCAAGTGTTCAATCCTCGGACCCCAAAGCAAATACCGGTCTCAATTCAACAAACCTGGTCTTCAAATCGGATACGTCGGTGTTATTCGAAAACGGCCGTCTCATCCTGGCATCTGCAAGCCCAGTACGCGATCCTGTGCGCAGTCCCCGCTTCACAAGCGTGAACACAACCAGCACAACCCGCGTCGGACGGAACCAACAAGCTGGACTCCCTAAAAAGGAACCATCCACGGAAGACCGTGTGGCAGCTGATGGATTGCGAAGCGTCAATAAAACCGCCGGACTTGAAATCTCAGAGGGCGCCTGGCTTTTTCGCACTTTTGGAGCTGAGAGTCAGCAAGTCGAACGGTTGATGATCATTGGGGGCGAGCGCGTCACATATCATCTCAATTCGAAGGGACAAGTGGACTTCCTGGAAACATCAATATCGGATCGCAGCGCTTCGAGCGATAGATTCTCGAGCGTTGCTCAATGGCAAGAGCGAATCACGATAGATGAAATACAGCAACGTTTGGCGCGGGCGAACATAAAGGTAGGCCATCTCGATAGAATTGAACCGGTCTCCTTCAGCTCCTCAAGCCGGGTGACCGAGGTTGAGGTGTCCGGCGATGGAGGCAGCTACATACTGCGACGTCCGAACATTCGAGGTGTCCTCGGCCTCAAGGAGTACTTGTTCGTGGTGGATCGCGAGGTGGATACGCGCGGCAAGCTCATCGCATTCGTTTTCACCGGCCGCGGATGGGGCCACGGAGTCGGGATGTGTCAGGTCGGGGCGTACGGGTTGGCTAAAGAGGGTTATTCTTATTCTGACATCCTGAAAAAGTACTACACCGGCATAAAGCTGCAAAAAAGATACTAATCTTATAGGAGCATCTTCATTTAGGACTTTTTTCTGCTTGCGACCAAATAGGGCTTAAGGTATACTCGCGGCCTTGTTATAACAAAAGGAATGAGTTACAGCGCATTTGACGCTGTCCGTGATCAACAGGAAGTAGCAAAAAAGAACACCAAGAAAAACAAATTCATTAAGGATTCGTGATGAGTTGTGCACTCATATCAATAGGTAGCCCGCCTAACTTCCCCGGACCTCTCCGAGATCAGAAGCATAGTTGACCGGTAACAAAGGTTGACTTACCTGATGGGGAGTACTCGCTCTTGATCTGGCCCTCCACGGCTGAAAGCAGGTTGTACGGTCGTGGTTATCAGCACTGAGGTCTGTTTAGATGGCTCGTTGGGTGTTCCGCACTTCTGTGGCACTTCTCGCTCTGGCACTTTGTATCTCCGCCGCGAGCGCACATTCACAAAACCAAGCCGGTCTCCCAGCCGACGCTCCGTATACGCTTGTTTTGGTTGATTCCGATTCAAAAGCTGATCTGGCGCGGGCGCGAGATTTTATTATGTCTCAGGGTGGTCGAGTCGCGATTGTGCTTCCACCACACGCGATAATGGGATGGATACCTCTCGAAACCGATGCCAAAATCCTGGGTCGCTACGGAATACGCTCAATACATCGCAGCCCTCTTGCTTCCCCACCACCAAAGTTTCGCGATCGCGAAAGCCAGGTAGCGATCAGTGCATTCAACGACATTGCCAGCGGACGCAGTGCCAGACGACGAGCTCGAGAGTCTGCGCAGAAGGCTGGCGCCGAAGCCGGACGTCCAGGAATGATTGACTGCTCACGACCCCATCCGTCGATAAATAAGGATGAGTTCATTAAGAATCTTCGCTTACTTGGCGCGGAAGATTCGATCATGGGCATACAGTCATCAGTGACACCGCAATATTTTAGTAACAGCGATGTGATGGACGGGACCGTCGCGGTGGCTGTTTTCCTGGTTGAAAGCAACGGCGCTATTGACCCCAATGTTTATAGTTGGAGCCAAGCCGATCAGGATTTAGCTCGTTCACAGGTTATAGACGGTCTGAACTGGTGGGTTGACCAATCTCGCGCGTTTAATCTCGGCAGACCGTTACAGTTCACACCTGTGTTTTTCGATGCCAGCCATCCGGCGAGTCAGGTTCCCTGGGAACCTGCGTTGCGCCCTGGAACTGATGCAGCAGCGTGGGTCAACCAGATAATGGTCAACTTAGGGGCATCAGGTGGTAACGTTTTCGAGCGAGTGGCTGCCTTCGATCGTGTGATTCGAGATCAGAATCACGCGAATTGGGCTTACTCAATGTTCATCGGTTATAACCCGACAGGTGCTCGAACTTCTTTTTCTGACGGACAGGCATCGTGGGCGTACATCGGAGGCCCATACGTCGTGTCTCTATTTCATAGCTTTGGCTGGTCGCTTTCACGAATAACCAGCCACGAAACCGGACACATCTTTTATGCCTGCGACGAATATTCTCAACTTGGTCATCAGACCTGCAGCTGTACGTGCGCTCCGGAGGTCAGACCTGACGCGATAAATGGTAATTGTCAGGAGATTTCGTGCAATCGGAATTCAACTGATTGCATGATGCGACTCAATGAGCTGGCGCTTTGTCCATACACTGTCGCACAAATCGGTTGGACTTCCGCAGTACCCAAGCCACCACCCACAGCGCCCGTCGGGCTTGTGGCCAGTGCTTCGTTGCCTACTCAGGTGAACCTTGTCTGGCAGGATACGTCAAACGTCGAGGACGGGTTTCAAATCGAACGCCGCGGCGGTACCAGTGCGGACTTCAGTCAAATAGGAGTCGTCGCCGCAAACTCTAGCACTTATACAGACGCCAACGTCCTGGCTAACACTGCTTACGCTTATCGTGTTCGGGCGTTCAATGCCTCAGGCATCTCCAATTACACCAATGAAGCGCCGGTCATCACGCCAACCACTCCTTCGGTGCTTTCAATCGGAACGACGGAACTACCCGATGCAACCACGGGAGTCGCGTATAGTCGAACATTAGCAGCAATCGGAGGAAGACCGGAGTTTACGTGGTTCATTGACAACGGAGCTCTGCCGCCGGGGCTTTCGCTTTCACAAACCGGATCAATTTCAGGCACGCCCTCAAGTGCCGGCACGTTCAATTTTGTCGCGAAGGTCATCGACGCTGTTGGTAACTCCGCAACCAAAGCGCTGACACTCATAGTCAGGTCAGCGGCGCCGCTTACAATCACAGTCAGTCAGTTGCCGCGGGGATCTGTAGGTACACCCTACAGCCAAAACATGGGTGCAAGCGGCGGCCAAACTCCGTATACGTGGACTATTTCGTCAGGAAACCTTCCCGATGGCTTGACCCTCAATCAAACCGGCATAATATTCGGCACTCCCGAACGCGCGGTATCGACGAGCTTTGTATTGAGATTGATTGATGCGGTGAACACAAGCGTTACCGCTACGCTCTCCCTAACAATCAACCCCTCAGTAACGCTTCTGTCGATCGAAACGCTTTCGCTTGCAGACGGGCTGGTCGGTCAGGAGTATTCGCAGACGCTCAGGGCCGCCGGTGGCAGCTCTCCTTATCGCTGGGACTTGAAGTCCGGCAAACTTCCTGACGGTCTGACCCTCTCGGAGGCGGGAGTTATTTCCGGAACGCCGCAAACTCCGGGTGAGGTCTCGTTCGAGATACGCGCGACTGATCAAAGCGGACAATCGATAGCCAGCTCTTTGTCGATCGATATAGACCCACCAGGGGAGTTGACAATTTTGAGCCCAGGCTCGCTCCCTGTGGCCGCGGTGGGGATTCCTTACAAATTCGAACTAAAAGCAGCCGCCGGCACCGCGCCATACTCCTGGGCCAAGAAAAAGAAACTCAAATTCGGGGCGCTGCCAGATGGGATAACGCTTTCGTCAGACGGTCTCCTGTCTGGAACTCCAACGACACAAGGAACAGCGAATTTCACCGTAATCGTAAACGACAACGCTGGCAGGCAAGCTCGAAAACCTTTGGCTATTGAAGTCGGTCCACCTCCGCCACCGCTTTCGATTCGCACTGAGTCGCTTCCACAGGCGTTGCAGGGGCTTCCTTACAGCGCCAGCCTTGAAGCGTCGGGCGGCGTAGGGCCGTATAGCTGGAACATCGAAACTGGCGCATTGCCTGATGGATTGACAATGAGCAATGCCGGAGTAATCTCCGGTCGGGCAACGACCTCGGGAGCGACTTCGTTCGTACTTCGCGTTAAAGACTCCCTCGGAACCTCCAGCACCAAATCGCTATTCTTAATAGTCTCACCACCTCCACCTCCGCTGTTAATTCAGACAATTTCGTTACCCGACACGACGGCGGAGCGACCTTACTCCCAAACGCTGCAAGCTGGAGGAGGAGTGCCGCCTTATAGTTGGAGCATCGCAAGCGGCAGCCTCGGCGCAGGATTGAATTTGTCGGCGAGCGGTGTGATCTCAGGAACACCTGCTACGGCGGGAACCAGTGTATTCGTTGTGCGACTGACCGATGCAGCTCAACAGACAGTTACTCGCACGCTTGCGATAACGGTGCGTCCTGCCGACCGGCTTGCGCCTTTTGGAACCATTGAAGCACCGGGCTTCCTGGCGACGCTGAACAATACTGCAAACGGCAGCGGCTGGGCACTCGACAATGTCGCGGTCACTCAAATAGACGTTCTTCTGGATGGACAGAAAGTCGCAGACGCAATTTATGGTCTGAGTCGTCCCGATATCGCCTCAGTTTGGAGCAGCTTCCCGAATGCCGCCCACTCCGGGTTCAGTTTTGCTATCGATACGACCAAATTTGCAAATGGTGACCACACCCTAGCAGTGCGAATACTTGATGCGGCGGGTAACGCTACGATTGCTGGTACTCGCAGCGTAATCTTCCAGAATCTTGTATTTTCGATTACTACCACCGATCTACTGAGAGGAACGAGAAACCAGCCGTATTCAATGCAGCTATCGACTGCAAACGGCAGGCCTCCGTATTCGTGGTCGCTGGTCTCCGGTTCGCTGCCTGCGGGGCTTTCGCTCAGCGCATCGGGTCTAATCTCTGGCACGCCTACGGTCTTTGGGACGTTCCCGTTCGTCGTGCGCGCGACCGACTCGACCGGAGCTGTCGCAGTTGCAAGTTTGACATTGACTGTCATCTCAGATATCGAGCAGCTTCGAATCATATCCAACGGCGCTCTGAATCAAGGAAGCACCGGCGTCGATTATTTCTACCAATTGTTGTTCGCTGGTGGAGTGCCGCCGCGCACGTGGAGTATGGCTACCGGTGCTCTCCCGGGAGGACTGACTCTGGGGACCGACTCAGGGATTATCTCCGGCAGGCCCACGCAAGTCGGGACTTTTAACTTTACTGTTCGATTGACCGACTCAGCGCAGCCGCAGACTTCGGTGACGTCTCAGCCGCTACAAATAACCGTTATTCCAGGTCCGCTTGTAATTGTTACGACGGGCGACCTTACGCGGGGCATGGTAGGTTCGTCGTATAGTTTTACCCTTCAATTGCTTGGTGGTGCTCCGCCCTATAACTGGGTCGTCGCGGCCGACAGCCCCCCACTGCCCAACGGCTTATCATTGAATCCGGCCACTGGGCTGATCTCCGGAATACCCACTCAGTTCGGCACGTTCTTATTTAAGGTGAGGTTAACGGATTCACAACAACCACC
This sequence comes from Blastocatellia bacterium, assembly GCA_035258805.1. Lineage (GTDB taxonomy): Bacteria > Acidobacteriota > Blastocatellia > UBA7656 > UBA7656 > Onstottus_A. The sequence goes on from DATFWY010000003.1 coordinate 151,969, forward strand.
GGTGAGTGTCACGTCCGGCACACTGAGGATAATAATCGATCCGGCGCCGCTTGTGATTACAACCACTGGCGATCTGACTTCTGGCCGTCTAAACACGGACTATTCGTTCCAGATCGTGGCCACTGGAGGGAGACCTCCGTACGGCAACTGGGTGGTTGTGCCCGGAAGCGGAGCGCTGCCAAACGGATTACAACTGAACGCGAATACAGGGGTAATTTCGGGCAGGCCTACAGCAACTGGTTCGTTTACGTTTACTGTTTCTGTTACCGACTCAACACCTACTACAGTTTCATCGAGCCCGCTTCGAATAGTAGTAACGCCCTGATCTAAGGCTACTTGCTTCTCCCTGTGAAGCTCGCAAGCATAATTGGGATAGCATCAATGTCGTCGCGGGGAGAGGGCGGCGCTGGACGTCCCGCCGCCGAAGCAGGATCACGCAAGGCCGCGGCTCGCTCGACACTGTAGTAGTTGTTAAGCATGATTGAAAAAGCCAGATGTTCGCCCGCTGCAGTTGTCACGTATCCTGAGAGGGTATAGACGTAACGAAGCGACCCGGTTTTCGCGCGGACATTTCCACTAGCAGGACTTCCCTTCATCCGATTCTGCAAAGTGCCGTCAACGCCGGCAATCGGCAGCGCGTTGCGATAGATTTCTGCCCACTTGCTGTGGCTCATGTATCGAAGCAGCGCAACCGTAGCTTCAGGGGTAATCACATCTCTGCGTGACAGCCCAGAACCTTCCTCTAATAAAACGTCACCCTTCTTCACACCGACTTTAGATAGAAATTCATTCATCAACTCGATGCCAATTTCTTCAGTTGTTTTTTCTTCGTTCAAATTGTCCTCGGAGGACGGTGAGCGATCATTAATGTTCTGAGCGCTCGATTTGCCGTTCACTCCTTGCGGTTTCTGACTAGAAGCGAGGGGAATTGCATTCGCAGGCGTTGACCCGGCATTTGCTCCGACCTGCAGCAAAAGCAACTGGGCATAGAGATTCTGCGAGGGTTTTAAAGTCTCCCTGACGATGTCCGAAAGCGGCATTGACTGAACGGAAGCAAGCTCCACGAGTTTGGTTAAATCGACGGGTGTCACTTCCCTGTATTTCCAGTCAAGAAACCGCGAGCGACCGGTTACAGTGATCCCACGTTGCGAGAGCGCGTCTTTGAACAAACTGGCGAACAGCCCTGCAGGATCGTGAACAGCCACTGAGTTATAAAACCCGGTGCTGTCAATTGGCAGCCGGCCCGATACATAGATAACGTTTTCACCAACCGGGCGGTACACAACAATTCTTTGTTCGCTGCCTTTTTGTGAAGTCTGAGTGCGATTAATCAAAGAGACAAACGAGGTCGCTGGACCGGTAGTTATCCGGCAAGGGAGACCAGTCCGTTCGGCTGGCTTTACAAACAGGTCGATCGCATTATCGTTGACCGTCAACGCTGACACTTCCGCACCGTAGTACGCCTGAAGATCATCCCATTCCCAGCCTGCTCCGAAGGGAGGGCCGGCAAAGTGGCTCTCATCGGCGATAATGTCTCCTTCAATGCGTCTTATTCCGGCGTTCACCAACTGATTTATCAACGGCTCGATCCCTTTAAAGTAATCGCCGCCATTAAGCCTTGCAGTCATTGTGGGGTCACCGCGACCGTAAACCAGCAGGTCACCCTTGAGCGTCCCGGATGCGTCGGGCCTTCTCGAAGAATAAACCGATGTTTTGATCCGATAATCGGCTCCAAGTCGCTCAAGCGCCAAGGCGGTGGTGTAGAGCTTAGCGTTGGATGCGGGGTTGAAATACTTTTCCGGATTATGCTCGAAAATCGTCCGGCCGGTATCAAGTGAAGCTATTTTCACGCCCCACGAAGCGGGCGCGAACCGCGGTTGCGACAAATGAGCAGCAAGCCTGGCCCGAAGAGCTTCGAGAGTCTCAGCACTCTGCTCAATTTTATGCTGCTCAGCGCGCTGGCGAGTTCTGGTTGCGGGATGTGCCGAAGCCGGATCGACAACCAGCTGACAGGAAAAGAAAATTGCGAAAAATATTGTCCGGTTTCTAACGAAGCGCCGTGGCACAGATATCATTAATTAACCCCTGTTGAAAGCCATTCAGCTTCTTGAGAAATTACAACTCGCAGGGTGGCCTCTGCAACTGAAGGGACTGACCTAATCGTTGGATTAGCGCGGAAAATTTCAATGCGGAAAACTTGTGACAATGTAGTACATGCTGCTAAGGTGAATGCCTGAACGAGTATAGAATATCGGGTTATGTGTATTGGGTATTGAGTATCGAATGGATACTTTGTTGGGAAACTTAGTATACCTATCGACTCTCGCCACTGAAGCAATGGAAACGAGAGGTCCTTTTTCTGTCTTAGAAAGCGCAATTTTCCTCAAAGATCTCAGGCATAGGAGTTGCAGCCCCTACCGCCTTAATCACCTTGAAATTCTGTTTTCGCAACGAGGATGAGTGAAATTGCTCTTTAACCTATTAAGACTGAGACTTGAGTAGCGACTCGTCTAATAACGTTTCGTTCGTAGTAAGGTCCCGCGATTGCCCAGGAAAAGCACCAAAGGTGTTACACTGGCCCCAGTGGATTCGTGGAGCATCCCCGGCCCAAGTAATTCAAAAAGCGCTCACACGATGGTCTCGATCGGACGCTTAAACCACGTCAACCGTTGACGTGACAGTGGGTAAAGAAAACGAACCAATCTTTTTCCGAGGAGGGTAGAGTCCAAATGAACTCTAACAATCATGGGCCCAGGCCTAACCGAAGAGTAGTCCTCTCGGTAGTATTTCTTACATCTATACTTATTTTGGCAATCTTTTTTAAGGCGCGCGCCGACCAGGAGATTCAAGTACTTCGGATCATCAACGTCGGCACCGAAGCGACAACGACGATCCTTGGCGCTGCGCCGAATCAAAATCTTAGCGGGAGCGGCACGGGTGGAAACTTCGATGTCAGTCTCAACAACATAAGGGCGCGAGCTGTTGCCGTCGGAGACATAAATGGCGACAACATCCCCGACGTCGTGGTGGGTGCTCCGGAGGCGACATTTACCGTCACTCCGGCCTCCGGTCCGCCCGAGACTCGCACCGAAGCAGGCGTCGTATATGTTGTTTTCGGAAGGAACGGGCTCTCAGGCGCGATCGACACAAACGCAGGTCAGGCGAGCCTACAGATTCTGGGCTCGAAGTCCGGAGACAAACTGGGTTTCGGCGTTTCAGTCGGAGATGTGAATGGTGATGGAATAGCCGACATCGTCATGGGATCTCCTGGCGCCGACTTTCCCGGCACTACAACGCCGCCGGCAGCGCCCCGCAATGACACAGGAGCCGTATTCGTGATATTCGGCGCGGCTACTCTTGGAACACCAAGCACTATCGACCTCGCAACTCCCAATGCCGCAAAAGTCGCGTTGTATGGAGTGGCATCAGGCGATAAATTCGGCGCAGCAGTCGCTGTTGGGAATGTTGGCGGTCTCACATCTCAAACTCCAACAGAACAAGCGGTCCGAGATATAATCGTCGGGGCGCCCGCAAGCAACGGCCCAGGCGCTGCCAGAGCCGGAGCAGGCGCGGCGTACGCGCAATTCGGCGGACAAGTTTTAAACCCTGTCGGCGGAGCAACAACCATCATTGATCTTGTGGCTACTCCGGCAAACGTTGTGATCCTGGGTAAAACCGGCGACGCCCTTGGCGCATCGGTCGCAACCGGAGACATAAACGGGGGCGGAGCGGCTGACATAGTAGTCGGAGCACCTCTCTCCGATAGACCCGCAGTAACCGGTGTTCCGGCAGCTACCGATACCGGCGCCGTATTCGCAGTTTTCGGCGGAACCAATCTGCAACCGGCAACGGGTACATCCAAGACTTTTGATGTCAACGCCACCGAGCAGAACGTTTCGGTCTACGGCGCCGGTAACATAGCAAGCCCCGGCACCAATGACGCAGACCACCTCGGAGTTTCTGTTGCTGTGGGTGACGTGACCGGTGACGGTATCGCGGACTTGCTGGCTGGCGCCCCCGACGCAAACGGTCCGACTGAGTTGCGTTTAAACGCCGGCGAAGCTTACGTCATTCAGGGAGGTCCCAATCTCAATCCTGATGTCGGATCCGAGAAGAGAATAGATTTATTCAACCTCGGCGCTACAGTCACGATTTACGGAGCACAGCCTGGAGACCGTCTTGGCTCGACGGTAGCTGCTGGCAACTACAACAATTCAGACAACACAGATAACATCCTCGACGTAATTGCCGCAGCGCCCGGAGCGAATTCCCGAGCCGGTTCCGTCTCGATAGTTTTTGGCGGCGCCAACTTATTGGTCGTTCCCACTCGTGACGTGTTCCTCGGTCAGGATAATCTGCGCATTATCGGTCAGGCTGGCACAAACAATGACTTATCCGGGAAACAACTGCGGATACGACAGACGCTTACAACCTCTGACGCAGCTGTAACACCTTTCCTGCAACAGCTTATCGTAAGCATCAACGGCAACCCGCCTGTGGTAAACGATGATACTGCTGCACAGTTTGGCGTAGGAACACTGACACAGGCCATCGCCGCGAGTACAGCCATCACCGGCGACACGACAGCAGCGGGTGATCTGGAGTTGGCTCCAAATCCTTCCCTGGGTCTCAATGGAACAACGGCATTTATGTCCGTGCCCAACAGTGCTTCATTGAAGCCGGGTCTTAGTGGCTGGACGGTTGAATTCTGGATCCAGCGAAATGGAGCTGGGCTTGGGGACTTTCCGGTAGTGATCAGTTCACGTCCCTGGACTGCCCCTCTTGACAAGGGCTGGTCCGTTTCGCTCGCATCGGCAAGCTCATTCAAGGTTTCCGCTCATTTCGCGGACGGCACTGGAGGTTTCGACTCAACTAGTGCGCAAAGCACGGCCGGCGTTTCACAAGGCGTCTGGCAGCATTGGGCAGTAGTGTTTGACCGCACACAAAACAGGGTGGTGTTTTACCGAAACGGAGTTCAGGACTCCATCGTCAATGTCAACTACCCTTCTGGTGCGGTTGATCAGACTGATGACGTTCTGGTCGGGAAAGATCCGGGCCTGACAAGAGTGCTGCAAGCAAACGTCGACGACATCCGCGTCTGGAGCAACGCGCGCACGGCTCAGCAAATCGCCGACAATTTCAAGAGTGAACTGCTGGGTACTGAAACAAACCTTCAAGCTTATTGGAACTTCAATGCGGGAAACGCGAATGACTTAACCGCAAAGGGGAACAATGGAACGCTGGGCGGCAGCGCTGCGATCGTAAATCCGACCGATCGATTATTCTTTACTGGGAATCGAGTAAGCTCATTCACTTTCCCAGCTTCAACCACCGCAAATACGTCTAATATCTCGTGGGTCCAGACAGCAGCGGCCGGAACTTCCGTGAAGATCGAGACGAGTCTCGATAACGGTGCGACGTTCCAAACGGCGGTAAATGGTGGCGGTCTCCCCAGCCTGGGTGTTGGTGATGAACTCGGATGGGCAATCGCGACTGCTGATGTCAACAACAACCAGGGTGGAGACTTGATTCTCGGCGCACCGTTCGCCAACGCGCAATCCGCCGGGGGCGGTCGCAACCAGGCCGGAGTTGTTTACATCCTGCCTTCCACCACGGTGATCAATCAGGCGCCTACGGTTACGGTAACTGCGCCTAACGGTGGCGAGACGCTTCTGGTAGGACAGGCGTTCGACATTACCTGGACCGCATCGGATCCCAATGGAGACGCTACAATCCAGAAGTTCGACGTACAGCTTTCTACCAATGGCGGAACTAACTTCAACTTCACCATCGGGCCTAACGTAGCGGGTACCGCTCGCAAATTCACCTGGACTGTTCCAATTGGTTTCAATACCACGCAAGGGAGAATTCGTGTAATTGCAACTGACAACAGCAACGGAACAGCTCAGGACGATAGCAATGCAAACTTCACCATTGCGGATGTCACGGTGGTAGCCACTCTTACTAATCCCAATGGCGGGGCACTGAGATTTGGACAACAGGTCAACATTACCTGGACGGTTCCGCTTGAATTGGCGGCTACAGTCAAGGGCTTTGATTTGTCTTTGTCAACAGACAGCGGGCAGACATTCCCGTTTAAGATCGCCCCGAGCGGAAACCCCGCTGAACCGGCACTGGACGCGGCCATACGCACCTTCCCGTGGACAGTTCCGAATATCTGTACGACTAAGGCAAGAGTCGCTGTTATAACGACCACCGTATCGAATCTGAGGAGCTCGGATAGCAGCGATGGTGACATCATAATCTCGGACAGAGGGCCGACGATTGACACCACACAGATGCGCATCAATGATAACTTCCAGTTATTCCTGCTCACGGCTCCACCGGCTGGCGGAACGGAAGTGCTATTCATTGATGGTACCCTGGTTGAAGTATCCTCGGACGCCGCTGGAACTCAGTTCTTCAGCTTCTCCAAACCGAACGGCAAGATAAAGAAGGGCGGAATGAAGTACCTGAGCAAGGGTTTAATCAATGGACAGGAGCTTGGCGTGTTTTTCCCGAATGGGCAAACGCGGATCATTCGCATAACCAGACCTGGCTGTGGATTGACGATCCTGAGGGTAACACGTAACGGCGATCAGCTGCAGCTGGCAGCAAGTCAGGAGATCGAAATGGTTGTCGAGCAGAAAGTTTGGCCGTAGAAGATAGCTGATATCCAACGCTCAAAGGGCTTGCCAGAAATGGCAAGCCCTTTTTTTCTCCATTGCCTCATTCATGAATCAAGATCTTCATTCTTCCAGGTTGTCAAATCATCAACTGGTCTCGGGAGTCGCCCTTCCAACCATTCAGCACACGCGAGTGGAGGAAAATCAAAACGGTCGCACTCAATTACCCAGGACAAAAATCCGTGCGGACCGCCATTCAAGTAAGGTGGTGGTGAAACGGGTTTGAATACCGTCGGAAGGCGTTCATCCAGGGAGAGGTAATTGAGTACGTGTGCGAATTCCTGAACAACTCGCCACGCAAGCTCATGCTCGATATCTATAGCAAACTTAACCCACCACGTTGCACCTTCGGCGCCGTTGCCGATGGGACCAGTTACGGAAGGTACGCGACGGAGGTAGGTTTCCAGCGGGGTGAAGTCCATTTTCTTAATGCAGATTCGGGGGGGTAATGACAAAGGGGTTCAAGTGTTCATTACAGGTGATCGGCTAACTCGCGAGCAAAATACGTCAAAATAATGTCGGCCCCGGCGCGTTTAATCGATGTCAATGCCTCCAAAGCGACGCGTTCCTCATCAATCCAACCCAACCTCCCCGCGGCTTTGATCATCGCGTATTCGCCGGAGACCTGGTAAGCAGCAATAGGCAAGTCAAATCGTTCTCTCACCGCACGAATGATGTCCAAATATGGAAGAGCCGGTTTGACCATCAACATATCTGCGCCCTGCTGGTAGTCGAGCTCAGCCTCGCGCATTGCCTCACGCGAGTTCGCCGGGTCCATCTGATAACCTCGCCGGTCGCCGAACTGAGGCGCCGATTGCGCCGCCTCGCGAAACGGACCGTAAAACCCCGATGCATATTTGACTGCATACGACATAATCGGGATGTGCTCGAATCCCGACTCATCCAGCGCTTCGCGGATCGCAGCAACAAACCCATCCATCATATTGGAAGGGGCGATAATGTCCGCGCCAGCTTCGGCTTGTGTGACTGCGGTGCTAGCCAACAGATCGAGAGTTGGGTCGTTCAGGACTTCACCGCCTTCAATTACTCCACAGTGTCCATGCTCCGTGTACTCACACAAACAGTTATCAGCAATTACCAGCATATCCTTGACTTCGCGCTTGAGCGCACGGATCGCTCGCTGAGTAATCCCGTCCTCTGCGTAAGCCTGAGTTCCAACTGCGTCCTTTTCGTCGGGCACCCCGAAAAGAATCACTGATTGAATACCGACACTACGCGCCGCTGCGACTTCCTTTATTAACTCGTCGATTGATAAATTGAAGACACCCGGCATTGAGCCAATTTCGCGGCGGACCCCTTCGCCTTCGCAAACAAACAGTGGATAGACCAAATCGTCGGGCGAGAGAGTTGTTTCACGAACCAGTGCACGAATCGTTTGTGTACGGCGAAGCCTACGCGGCCGTTCAATCAGATTCATTAAAGCCACTCCTGATTTATGGTTCGATATTCAGGTTACCGCTTTCATCGACGAAAAACGAGTTGGCACAACCCTGCGAGCAGAATTTCTGACCGTACTGCCTGACGGCACACCGCTCACAAACAGGCTTGAAGCACAAAACGCACTTCAACGTTCTTAATACGTTAGAAGTTTGCTTGCATCGGCAACAAGTGACCATACAGGAGGCAGTATAGCAAAACCGGGAGAATCGAGTAGAGTAATCTGAGGATCGTCAGCCGCTCTTCTTAACAAATTTGATGTTTTTGACGCGTCCGGCATTCAAGCTAAATGCCGATATCTGTCGATTCGTATCCCGCAGAAACTTGATGTTAAGCCCCTGGATCACAAACGAGTCGCTTGTCGTCGGCTGCAGAGGATTCTTTGGGTAATCTTTGTATTCGTTTTCGTGCTTCAGGTAAAGCCTGCCGTCCTCCAGGACTATCTTGTATGAAGCTTGTACCTCATCGCTCCGATATTCGCCGATGTAATCCGCCAACTGAGTTGCCGTTGGAGTAACCAACTCCACTGATTCGAGCGCAACCGATTTGTCGGTTCCGCGCTGCAGAAACATTGTCGACTTCCGTCCATCTTCAAACCTAAGAGTGATCGGCGCCGGCGTCCCAATCGAACGAAACTCATTAGCGCTGATCGCTCCAAATCTAATGCTGTTGTTGTTGGGCAGATCCGCAAAAAGGCTGCGGTCTTTCACATACAGCTTCCAAATAGCTCCGTTGACCGGATTACGAAAAGCCCCGATCTTACTTCGTAATTCTTCTTCCTTCAATTCGATGAATTTCGTCTCCGCTGAGCCGGTCCTGGCGACCTCGGGATTGAGTTGGTCCGCAAGATAGATATCGGCAACACGCCTTGCGAGGTTGCTTGGGTTCATCGTACCTAAATTACATTGGATATAAACTGCGAAGCGTTGATCAGGAAACCGCAATGTCATAGCCCGGTATCCGATAAACGCGCCCCCATGCTCGACAATCCTGAGTCCGCGGTACTCCCCGATCACAAGACCGAAAGCGTAATCAATCTTCTCGCCGTTGTTTAAAGTGCCCGTCGTCAGCACCTGATCGATTAATGCCTGGCCGCCCTTCCCTAGTTTATTGTGATAAAAGTTCTGGTCCCACAAAAACAAGTCTTCGACGCAGGTAAATACGTTTCCGTCGCCAACCATATCGAGCGTGGTCGCTGCGATTTGAAACCCGCCCCCTTTTCTTGGAACGTAACTGGCTGCACGATTCTTAACGATCTCATTATGGTCATCGTAGAATTTGGTGCGAGTCATACCGAGAGGCTTAAACATATTCTCGTCCGCATACTCGCGAAGCGTCTTTCCCGAAGCGCGCTTGACGATCTGCGACAGGAGAAAGTAACCCGAGTTGCTGTATAGAAACTCGCTGCCCGGCTTAAAATTCAACTCCTTTTGCCGCGCCAGAAGGTTCAGTACCTCTCCGTCTACGTAATAGTCGTCGTCTCGCATCCCCGCGATGGCCATCAGAGTAAGATAGTCTCGTATCCCACTGGTGTGATGAATCAGATGCCGGATAGTTATCGTGCTTTCGTATTTTGGAATCTCTGGAAGATATTTCCTTATGTCATCGTCCAGCGAGAGCTTTCCCTGCTCCGCGAGAAGGGCGATGGCCATAGCGGTGAATTGCTTCGAAACTGAACCTGTATCCATTATCGACGCGGGAGACATAGGAATATTATGCTCGAGGTTCGCCATCCCATAGCCGCGCTTATATAGGATTTGACCGTCCTTTATTACCGCCAGCCCACAACCAGGAGAATCTGGCTTATTCCATTGGGCGAACACCTTATCGACCTTATCTGACTGGGATTCTCCCTGAGTTAATTCCGATCCAGTCGCGCGAGCAATGCTATCCGTAGCAAGAAGCACTGATATCAGAAAAACGCTACGCCATCTTAGTGGTCGATTCATGAGGTCGTATCCTTTGTTATGAGCCGGTTCGAAAATCCTAAATTCCACCGACGGCAGTTGGTGATATTTAGAATTTTTCACACTCTCGGGCAGTTGGTGGATTGAGTTTGGACACTTCCCTCCGCCAGGAAGTCGATGTATAGATGCCAGGCAAAAGGCTGCCGCAGCTATGTCTTTACAGATTCAGCGACAGAATTCAGTTAATCCGGAAGCTAGTCACTCGAGGCGCCAATTTTCCACTCATGTTCTTCCATACCTTCGCGAGTGGTGCTGGTGTTATCGCGCTCCGCTGCAGCTTCGTCGCGAACGCGGTGCTCGTACGCGGCACGGACAAACGATACGAACAATGGATGTGGATCAAGCGGTTTGGATTTGAACTCGGGGTGAAACTGACAACCAAGGAACCATGGATGGTCGGAAAGCTCAACTATCTCAATGAACTTTCCATCCGGCGATTTCCCCGAGAATACCAGCCCATGTCCCCCAAGTTCGTCCTCGTAACGCGGATTGAATTCGTAACGGTGTCGATGGCGTTCGTTAATTGCTGGCGCCCCATAAATCCTTTCTGCCAGCGAGCCTTCCTGAAGCTTGCAGGGGTACGCGCCGAGTCGCATAGTCCCGCCCATCGCTTCTACTCCGATCAAGTCGCGCAACTTGAAGATTACAGGGTGCGTGGCGTCATCATCGAACTCGGTCGAGTCAGCGCCCTCGAGGCCACACACATTGCGAGCGAATTCGACCGTCGCACACTGCATTCCCAAACAGATACCGAAGTAAGGCGTTCCTTCTCGACGAGCATAATTTATTGCTCGCAGCATGCCGGCAACACCTCGTTTGCCAAATCCTCCGGGCACCAGGATCGCATCGAAATCACGAAGACGATCCTCCCAATTCGGATCGTCCATCAGATCTTCCGACTCGAGCCATCGAATCTGTACCCCAAGCCGGTTCGCAATCCCTCCATGGATCAGGGCTTCGTGAAGGCTCTTGTAGGAGTCCTCCAGCTCAACATACTTGCCGACTATGCCGATGCTCACTGTGGCGTCAGGTTTCTTGATTGTCTCGACCAGCTCGGACCATCTTCGTAGATCACGTTCGGAGGCCGGCAGACCTAACTTCTTGATGATCATGTCATCGAGTCCCTGGCGGGCGAACATCAATGGAACCTCGTATATAGTCGCAACGTCCTGAGCAGTGATGACCTCCTCCTCGCGGACATTACAAAACAGCGCAATCTTCTCCTTCATATCCTTCGGCAGCGGCCGATCGCAGCGACACAGCAGAATATCGGGTTGAATACCGATTTCACGCAGCTCTTTCACTGAGTGCTGCGTGGGTTTGGACTTGAGCTCTCCAGAAGCGGCGATGAACGGCACGAGAGTCAGATGGATGAAGAGCGCATTTTCTCGAGCAACTTCGTTGCCCATTTGACGAATGCTCTCGAGAAACGGTAGCGATTCGATATCGCCGACTGTACCACCGACTTCCACTATCACGACGTCGGTAGAATCGACGACCGACCGAATGGCGTCCTTGATCTCATTGGTTATATGTGGGATGACCTGAATTGTCTTTCCTAAATAGTCGCCTCGCCGCTCCTTGTTGATAACTGAAAGATAGATCCTGCCCGTCGTCCAGTTATTTGCCTGCGACAGGTCGGCGTGCGTGAATCGTTCGTAATGACCGAGGTCCAGATCTGTTTCAGCTCCATCGTCGGTGACAAACACTTCTCCATGCTGGAATGGCGACATAGTACCCGGATCGACATTGATGTACGGGTCAAGTTTTTGGAGAGTTACTTTCAAACCGCGCGCTTCCAGCAGGCACCCAATAGACGCCGCTGCCAGTCCCTTCCCAAGGCTCGAAACCACTCCGCCGGTGACGAATATGAACTTGGTCATTTTTGGATCTCCTCAATTAACCGTTTCACCCGTTCGTAATCCTCCAAAGTATCAACGCCTATCGATCGGTGTTCCACATTCACGACGCGTATTTTGAATCCGTTCTCGAGGGCTCGAAGTTGCTCCAGCGCCTCGAGCCGTTCCAGCGTCGAGGGCTTCATTCGAGCAAATTCTCTGAGGAATCCCGCGCGATAGGCATATAGTCCCGAATGCTTGCGATAGTTTGACAGCAATGCATGGTTGGCGCGCAGCGATTCGTCAAGCGACAAACCCGCTGCGGGTCTGACATATGGGATCGCAGAGCGAGAGAAGCAAAGAGCGAATCCGTGTTTGTCGGTGACAACTTTTACGACGCTAGGATTGAACACATCTTCGATCTCGGTGATCGGCTCTGACGTAGTACTTATCTGAATTGTGGGATCTTCAATGAGCGGGGCGATGGCGGCGTCTATTGTCGAGGGTTCAATTAGCGGCTCATCTCCCTGGACGTTTACGAACAGCTCGGAGTCAAGACTGGTGGCAACTTCCGCGACGCGATCGGTGCCCGAAGTTAGCTTAGGGGATGTCAGTCGCACTTCGGCGCCGTACTCCTGAACTGCATTTACGATCCGTTCGTCGTCAGTTGCGACTATCACTCGCGAAACGAATCGCGCTCGTGACGCCCTTTCGACTACGTGCATTATCATTGGCTTTTTTGCCAACGGGAGGAGGGGCTTACCCGGCAATCTAGTCGAGCAATACCGCGCAGGGATGATCGCGACCGCTTCTCCCTTCACGGGCTTCCAGACTATCGCAAAGCTCAAAGTATTGTCAAATGAGTAATAAAAAACGATGGGGGTTGGGGGTTGGGGGTTTAGGGATGGGACTTAGGTTAGTCAATCGCGCGCGCTTCGAAGCTCCAATCCAACACGGAATCACCAACTCCCAACATAGCGCTGCTGGCGAGAACCGCTCTTCGTTTGCTAGGATTGTCACTTAATTCTATAAGCAATGTAGTGGAGAGACGGAGAATTTAGACAATGATCATTTGTGAGTTCTGTGTGCAATACACACAAAGTGGGGAGTGCTCGTACGGACTTAGAATACCGAAGCGGATGGGATGTCGTGAATTTGATCCAGGAATCGATAAGTTTTGCGCTGACCCTAGTGACTTTGTAAGTCCGAACCAGATTATCCAGATGGCTACCTTTTTTGGGATCAAGGGGACCGAGCTCAAAAAGGTCAAGGCTATTGCCAATCGGGCAGCTGCGCCCGAGGTTGAGGTCCCTGTTGCTCAGGGAGATGCACTCACCATTAACGAACAGTGAATGAAAACAACAATAGGACCTATAGGTTATATAGGTCCTATTGAAATCAGAACGAATAAAATTCGTTAGTAGCGCCCGCCACCACGACCGCCGTAGCCGCCACGGCTTCCGCCGTAACCACCACGACCGCCTCGATTACCGGATCGTTCTTCGCGCGGACGCGCCTCATTGACTGTCAGCGTGCGACCGTCAATTTCTGCTCCGTTCAACTGGACAATTGCCTTCTCAGCGTCTTCGGCGCTCATTTCGACAAAAGCAAATCCCTTGGACCGACCAGTATCGCGGTCAGTAATTACGCTCACCGAATCAACCTGACCAACCTGCTCAAACAGGTTAGAAAGATCAACCTCTGTCGTTTGATACGACAGATTTCCAACATAAATTCTCTTAGACATTTTTCTCCTAAAAGTGGTTAAAAGGAACTTCCGAGGCTTGGCGGGAAAGAGGACGAGATAGTAGAGTCAGTCAAACACTCTCCAAACAGTCAACGGGAGGCTCCAAAAAAAACAAACATCAATAGCAGGGTTCGTTCTGCTAAACTACGAAACAATGCTACCAGACACCCTGGTGAGGAGTCGAGCGTCTCATTTAGGCCTCTCGCATTTAGGCGGTTCCAAAGATACCATCGCGCTTTAAGCCGATGGAGTTTCAGTTTCAGCCTAACAGTTGGTCGCGTTATCCGAGATACCATCGGGCTTTAGCCGATGGAGTTTCAGCTTCAGCCTAACAATTGGCCGCGCTATCCGAGATACCATCGCGCTTTAAGCCGATGGTATCTTTGCTGCTGCTGATGTCCGTCAAAGGTCTCTTGGTTGACAAACATCTCCACGCAGCATTAGAACGAAGACGCCTCAGACTGCTTTACCTGAGCGTATACCTTTATCGGACGGTGACCCATGAAATCATTGATCAAGCCATTCTTACTCGTAATAGCAATTGCCTCCGCGCTTGTGGCGTGCACTTCGCAGAAGGAGGAAGTGAAAGTGTCTGAACCAAAAGCCTCTGCAAATTCGCTGGCGGCAAAGATCCGACAGTTTGCTACTACCGAATTGAACGCTGATACGTCACATCTGACCGAAAACGATCGTAAAGCGATCGCAAAGCTTATCGAAGCTGCAAAGCTATTTGATCCGTTGTTCCTTCGACAGGTTTGGAGCGGGAACGAAGCGCTAAAGAAAAAACTTGAAAGCGACACAACCCCGGAGGGCCGCGAGAGATTGCACTACTTTGTGATCAACAAGGGCCCATGGTCTCGGAATGAAAAGAATCAACCCTTCATCGACGGCGTCCCTCACGAAAAACCACCGCAAGCCGGCTTTTATCCCGATGATATCACCAAGGATGAATTCAATTCCTGGGTGAGCACCCTCTCGGAACAGGACAAGAAGCGTGCGACCGGCTTCTTCACCGTCATCAAACGAGGTCAAGACCGCAAGCTCACGATCGTTCCATACCACGAAGAATATCGCGAGTTCCTGGAACCCGCAGCCAGGCTTCTAAAAGAGGCAGCGGAACTGACAACAAATGCCACTCTAAAAACATTCCTGACGAAGCGAGCAGATGCTTTCTTGTCGGATGATTATTATGCCAGCGATGTCGCCTGGATGGATTTGGACGCCCCGATCGATGTCACCATCGGACCGTATGAAACCTACGAGGACGAGCTCTTCGGGTACAAAGCAGCATTTGAAGCGTTCATTACCCTCCGCGACGAAGCAGAGTCCGCAAAGCTCACAAAGTTCAGCCAACACCTGCAGGAGCTAGAAAACAATCTTCCGATAGACCCAAAGTATCGCAATCCAAAGCTGGGCGCCGCATCTCCCATCCGCGTCGTCGACAATGTCTTTAGTTCGGGTGACGGTAATCGCGGCGTTCAAACCGCGGCCTACAACCTTCCCAACGATGAACAGGTTGTAAAGGAAAAGGGCTCAAAGCGGGTAATGCTCAAGAACGTACAGGAGGCCAAATTCAATCAAGTTCTGGTACCAATTTCCAAAGTGGTGATGGATCCGTCGCAGCAATCGCAAATATCTTTTGATGCATTCTTCACCCATATACTGGCTCACGAACTGATGCACGGTCTCGGACCGCACAACATCAAAGTCGCGGGCACGGACACCAGCGTCAGACAACAGTTGAAAGAGCTCTACTCGACAATAGAAGAGGCGAAAGCTGACATCACCGGGCTGTGGGCGCTCCAATATTTGATGGACCATAGCCTGATCGACAAAGCAATGGAACGCGATCTGTACACCACCTACCTTGCAAGTTCGTTTCGCTCGGTCCGGTTCGGTGTAAATGAAGCACACGGTAAGGGGCAGGCGATTCAATTCAACTATCTGTTCGATGAAGGCGCAATCAAGATTGATCCGTCGACTGGCACCTTCGGCGTTGACGCTGGAAAGATCAAGGATGCCGTTCGCAAACTGGCTTCCGAAATCCTGACAATTGAGGCCGAAGGCTCTTACGACAAGGCTAAGGCAATGATCGACAAGTATGGAGTGATAAGACCGGAGATGCAAAAGGCACTCGACAAACTTATCGATGTTCCAGTTGACATAGAACCGATATTCGTCCTTGCAAAGAACAATTAGCTTCACCGGCCAACACGTATTCGGCTGAAAAGGAATCGAAATTGCGTTTCTTTTGGCGAACAGCATTGTTAGTGACGCTGCTTCTCAACGCTTTTGGCGCGAACCCGCAACATCTTCGAGGTTTCTCAGCAGAGTCGACCAGATCTCAGATTCAGATCGAAGCAAAATTCAAGTCGATCCCTTCGTCCGGTGAAGTGAAAAAGCATCATCGTTTCCTCACCTTGGAACCGCACCCGGCAGGATCCGAACGTAACAATGAGCTAGCTCGATACATCGCCGATCTCTGGAAGCAGCAAGGATGGGAAGATGTGACCATTCGTCGTTACGATGTCCTTAATACGCTTCCGCGCGAAGTGTCCTGTGAGCTTATCAGCCCTGTCCGTTACAAAGCATCGCTTCGTGAGGAACCCTACGACATCGATCCAGATACCAAAAATCCTCGCGTGCAATCCGCCTACACGGGTCTGTCGGCTTCAGGCGAAGTCACGGCTCCTATAGTTTACGCTCACAGCGGAAATCCCGAGGATTACGATCTCCTCCGCAAAAACGGAATAGACGTAAAGGGCAAGATCGTGATGGTTCGATACTCGAACCCGTACAGCTATCGAGGCTTTAAGGCGCTTACAGCCGAACGAGAAGGCGCCGTGGCAATGATCATCTATTCCGATCCGCAGGAAGACGGTTTCAAACGCGGTAAAGTGTTCCCCAATGGTCCCTGGGGACCCGAGAGTCATATTCAACGAGGCGCGATAACCTACGACTTCATGGTGCCCGGCGATCCACTGACTCCCGGCTGGGCT
Source organism: Blastocatellia bacterium (assembly GCA_035258805.1). GTDB lineage: Bacteria > Acidobacteriota > Blastocatellia > UBA7656 > UBA7656 > Onstottus_A. Next base: position 168,664 of record DATFWY010000003.1, read on the forward strand.
TCCGTCGAAGGCGCGAAGAGGATCCCTATCGAACAGGCGAAATCAATCCCGAAAATAATCGCTCTTCCCATGTCCTGGCATGATGCCAAACCGTTTCTCGAAAACATGGGCGGACCCGAGGCTCCAAAAGATTGGCAGGGCGGTTTGGCGATCAAGTATCGATTAGGAGGGACTGCGCGTGCTCACGTCAAAGCAGATATGGATAACAGTGTTCGGCCAAACTATGTCGTTGAGGCGCGCATTCGCGGATCGGAATTTCCGGACGAGTGGATCGTCCTCGGCAATCATCGCGATGCCTGGGAATTTGGCGCTGTTGATCCATCAAGCGGGACGGCTACGATGCTTGAGATGTCCAGGGCTTTTGGCGAATTGAAAAAACAGGGAATCCGGTCAAAGCGGACTCTGGTGATTTGCAGTTGGGACGGCGAAGAAGTCGGGCTCACCGGATCGACGGAGTGGGGCGAACAATTCGCCGAGGACCTGACCAGTAAGGCCGTCGCTTACATCAACGTTGATTCGTCGGCGTCGGGGCCGAATTTCCGGCCCGTCGCGGTAGCATCGCTGGCTCCGCTGATCGTTGAAGTGAGCCGATCGCTAGATGCGCCTTCGGGGAAGTCTCTGTACGAAGAATGGAAAGCGTCGTTGGCACGCCAGAAAAAAGATACACGGGACTCCAGCCTGGTAGACACCAGAATTGGGAGCGGTTCTGATCACACCGTCTTCTTAAATTTCCTGGGACGACCAACAATTGGACTCACTTTTAATGGGCCGTACGGTGTTTATCATTCAATGTATGACAACTTTTACTGGATGAATCAGTTTGGCGATCCTGGTTATCGTTATCACACCTTGATGTCAAAGCTGTGGGGTGTACTGGCTTTGAGACTGGCAAACGCTGACATTCTTCCATTCGATTTTGCTTTCTATGCTGACAATATCAGCCAGTTTGTCGATGAGCTCCAAAAGAAGTCGGATCCGCAAAAACATTTCGACTTCAAGCCGCTGATTGCCCGTATCGCTCAATTTGAGAGCGAAGCTCAAGCCATGAATCGCGCGATCGAGCGGAAGCTGCAGTCAGAAAATTCAGACAGTCGAGCTTTGAGCCGATTGAATCAACAAATCATGCGCGTTGAGGCTAACTGGTTGAATTCAGAGGGCATTCCCGGCAGGCCGTGGTTCAAGCACATTCTCTACGCGGCAAGATACACATACGCTCACCTGGAGCTCCCCGGTCTGACTGAGGCGCTAGAAAAAGGTGACTGGCAAGTTGCATTGCAACAGAGCAAAATTCTAGAGGGCGCACTCGAGAAAAATGCAGCACTCCTTCACGAGGCAACCGCGGAAATCTCCAGATGATTAGAGGTTGGTTTTGCCCGAGAGTCGAATAGTTATCGCAGGCGGTGGTTTTGGCGGCTTATACGCCGCGCTGGAGCTCGAGAAGATACTAAAACGGCAAGATGACATATCACTAACCCTGCTAAATAATGAGAATTTCTTTTTGTTCACTCCGATGCTTGCCGAGATAGCATCGAGCAGCATTGGAACGCGTCACATCGTTAGTCCGCTTCGAAAACTTCTCCGACGCTGTCGTTTCGCCGAAGTCAACATTGAAAACATAGATCCTGTCTTGCGAGTCGTCTCTGCCCGCCATAGTCTGACCGGAGCCCCTGTCAAATTTTCCTACGATCGTCTCATTCTCGCCCTCGGCGGAGTGATCAACTATTTCAACATTCCCGGCGCCGCAGAGTATTCCATTGCATTCAAAACGCTCGGGGATGCGATCTACGTCCGGAATCACGTTATCGACAAACTTGAAGAAGCTGCGGTTGAGCCCGAGCGGGCATCAGAGCTCTTAACATTCGCAATTGTAGGCGGCGGTTTGACCGGCCTCGAGGTCTCCGGAGCCTTGAATGACTTTGTACGTGAGGCTCTAAAGTTCTACCCGGAAATTAAGAGGGAACACGTTCGGGTGATGCTGATCGAGGCGGGCCCTCGGCTTATACCCGAAATGTCCAAAGAGCTTGCGTCATTCTCTGAGCGGATTCTCACAAAACGCGGTGTCGAAGTGCGGACCAAGACGGCAGTTACTCGGGTGGGTCCAAATTCGTTTGAACTGTCAACGGGAGAGCGGATCGAAAGCGGAACCATCATCTGGAGTGCAGGTGTTTCTCCAAATCCGCTCTTAGCTAAACTCGCTGTCCCAAAGGAACGGGGACGTGCGCGGGTGAACGAGTATCTCGAGGTTGAAGGTTTTGAGGGATTATGGGCGGTAGGCGACAGCGCGTATATATTCGATCAAGAAAGCGACGAGCCCTTTCCGCCAACGGCGCAACACGCAATTCGCGAAGGGAAACGTGCCGGCCGCAACGTTGCCGCGAGCCTCGGATTTGGCGCGCGTCATCCATTTCGCTATCGAACTATGGGTCAGCTCGCCCTGGTGGGAGAGCGCACCGGTGTGGCTGATCTTATGGGTCACCAGTTCTCTGGGTTCTTAGCCTGGTTCCTATGGCGAACGTACTATCTGATGCGT
>DATFWY010000004.1:0-9429 GCA_035258805.1 Blastocatellia bacterium
GGATTCAAATCGTCAAAGATCGAAAACCTGGTGGTGACCGTTGGACAAATAGTCACTCAAAACGTTTCGCTCTCAGCGGGCGCACCGACCGAGAGTGTTTCAGTAACCGCTTCCGGCGAACAATTGGTTCAAGCTTCTGAATCAAGCGTTTCCACGCTTCTCAACCGAAAGGTTTGGGAAAGTTATCCACTCGAAAACCGCGACTCCAACGAGTTCATAAACCTTCTTCCGGGCGCCGTCCCAGACGCGATTGCCGGAAGTACTCGAGGCGCAGCGGTCAATGGTGCCCGCGGCGGAATGGGCAACTTCATGGTTGATGGATACGATAACAACGACCAGGGCCAGGGCGGACGGGGGTCCACAGTTGCCGGTGGCATAACCAGTATCTCTCCTGAAGCGATCCAGGAGTACCGGATCGTCACAAACACTTTTTCAGCGCAGTACGGAAAGGCGGGCGGCTTTGTCGCGGACACAGTGCTCAAGTCAGGTGGGAACAAGTTTCACGGTTCTCTATTTGAGTACAACCGCGTGCAGGCGCTCGCAGCGAATGACTTCTTCTCCAACAGAGAAGGAATCGAAGACTCGCTCGTACGAAACCAATTTGGCGGTTCCATCGGCGGACCGATCCGCAAAGACAAGACGTTCTTCTTCGCAAGCGCCGAATGGCATAAGCTGCGACAGGGATCGCCGGTAACAACGACCAGCTTCACGAAGGACTTCTTCGATTTCGTTAACAGCGGCGCCTTTGCCACGTTTATGGAATCGGCTCCTGGCGGACTGTGCCGAGTGAATCTGGGCGCTGCATGTCCGGGCGCCTTCTCCAGATCGCGCAGTGTCGGACCGCTGTTTCAAAAAATCGCAGCAGCGACATTCCCGGGCGGAATTCCATTCGCCACTCAGAACCTGTCCAATGAGGCTGCCGGATTATTTACTGGAGATCCGGTTATAGTCTATCCGGTGCCTGTCTACGGACAAGTATCCGTCACATCGCACAACGTCTTCGACCAGTACCGGATCAGTACCAAAGTCGATCACGCCTTTTCAGATCGTGATCGCATTAACGGAACCTTCCTGCTGGAAAATCCTGACACAACGACAACCGCGATCGGAGGTGACAATACGCTTGGTCCGCCGATCGTAAACGATGCCCGTCGCATCAATATCGGCATCACGTATACGCATACGTTCAGCACAAGCATGGTCAACGAGGCGAAGATCAGCTATCTTCGAAATCGTTCAGACTTTCCGCAGATAGCCGGGCTTGATGGAGTTCCGTCGGTCGTCACGGCCGTGGATCCTTTAGGACTCGCGTTTGGCCAGTCGAGTGCGCTCCCACAATTCTTTACAGACCGTCAGTTCCAGGTACAGGACCATCTATCTTTCATCAGGGGTGTTCACAGCTTCAGAGCCGGCGGAGAGTACCGTAGAACCTTTAACGCTTCTGCGTTCGAGGCAACCAAGAACGGTCTCTTCCTGCCACACGGCGTAGAGGAACTGTTGACGGATGGATTCTTCGGGGATGAGGCAGATCAGCTCTTCGGCACCAAATTCGGGGCGTTCTTTCAAGCTCAAGCATCCATCAATCCGACTACAGGGACTTTGCCGGAGTTCTACCGTGGTTATCGCGCTAACGAAATGGCCTTCTATGTCCAGGATGACTGGAAGATCCGGCCAAATCTAACTGCGAATCTTGGTCTTCGATGGGAGTACTTTGGTCCTCCGCACAATTTCCGAGAGGGAATCGATTCAAATTTCTATTTCGGATCTGGTGTGACCCCGGTTCCCAATCCCTCCTCAAACGTCTTTTTCCCATCTAACAGTCCGCTGATTGCGCGGCTGGTCACCGGTAGTTTCCAGCAGCGCGATCACAGCATCTGGGAGAAGGACAACAATAATTTTGCTCCCCGCATTGGTGTCGCATGGGATGTATTTAGCGACCAGAAGTTAATCGTGCGCGGCGGCACCGGAATGTTCTACGATCGAATCTGGAATAACCTGTTCGAGAACATTCGGTTCAATGCTCCGTTCTTTGCGTTCAGCACCCTTGGTGCCTTTGGTAATGGGGTCGCAGCGGGTCCTCTTTCTACTCCAGGTCTATACACGGTCCCGTTCACCAGCACCAGTTTGTTTGCTGACCCGAGGAACTTACCCGCCCCATCCCCGCGTCACATGGATCAAAACCTGGTGACGCCGTTCCTTTACCAGGGTTTTCTCGGCGCGCAGTGGGAGTTTGCAAAGAACACAGTCGTTGAGGTCAATTACATAACCACTCTCGGTCGAAGGCTGACTGGCGTGGTGAACATCAACACGTTCAACGGCCGCACATCGACTGGTGGCCGAGCAAATGGAAGCACCCGCCGGCCGAATCCGAATATCGCCAGCGACAACTTCCGTACTAACGCCTTCACCTCCAGCTATCACGGCGGGCAGGTAGTTTTGCGCCACCGAGTTCGCTGGGGCTTGCAGTTGAACGCCAACTACACCTTCTCTAAAGCCATCGACACGATCAGTGACGCGTTTAACGCTAGGCTTGGCCTGAATCCAACGGACAACTTCAACATCGATCTGGATCGCGGCCGAGCGGATTTCGATATTCGCCACAAATTCGTGACCGATTTCAATTACGAGATCCCCTTCTACAAGGAGAATCGGTGGATCGGCGGATGGGAGCTAACTGGAATCTTGACGCTGCAGACCGGTGCGCCCTTCAGCGTATTCCACGGCGGTCAGGATCCGAACGCCGATGGGATTCTTACAGATCGAGCGTCGTTCATCGGCAGCGGTTCGTACAACAGCACAATTGACCATGACAAGAGCCCGGCCGACGGCTATTTCGACAGCAGCCAGTTTGTTGGGCTCATAACCCGCGCGGCGCAGGTTGGACCAGCGTCGGCTTGCGGTCCCAACAATGGTGTGATTCTTAGCAACACGCAGTGGTGGTGCGATGGGACGACCGGTCGGAATATTATGAGCGGACCCGGTTTCGTCAATATGGATTTTGGAGCGCACAAACGCTTTAAGATCACTGAAGCCACGTCGCTTCAGTTCCAGGCAAATGCCTTCAACATCTTCAACCATCCGAATTTTGGCTTGCCGAACGGAAACTTGAACAGTCCGGCGACTGTTGGCAAGTCCACAACCACATTCGGAGCGAGAGTTATGCAGTTAGCACTTCGCTTCGACTTCTGATTCTCGTTGGAAGTAGAACTAGAAAAGGGGCGGCTCAGTGGCCGCCCCCTTTTTTCTGTCCTTGAATCAGTCTCGCAGATCGGGCCTAACCTATCATCGCAATTTATTCGCTTGCTCCTCGAGCCATTTGCTCACACTTATCACTTTCCTCAATCGAATACTCGCCTCCATTGGCAGGTCCCTCGTTGAATCGTTAATTTGTTGGAATAGCGGATTGCTTGCAAACGCTTTTACGTTGACGTCGAGTTCCTTGATCTGTTCGAGCAATTGCTCCGTTGCGGCTGAACCAGATGCTTCGATCTTGGTTGTCTCCTTCGGCGGCGCCGGGAGCGAGAGCGATGTCTTCAGCCTGCTGGCTCGCGTAATAACCTGTTTGGCGGCCGTAGCAATCTTATCGAGAGTTAAAGGTTTCACTTTGGACATCTGCTGTATCTGCTGATTCAGCTTCTGTATCTCCAGGAAATCCTCCATCGCCTGTTTGGTTGTCGGACTATTGGCCGAGGGACGGCGTTCCCCAACTGTCTCATTGGTGACTTTGTCTTTCCTGAATCCAACGGCGTCACGGCCCGTTTCATCTCCCGGTGTTGATGGACGGCGCACTTGCGCCAACGAAGTTACGGCGACGACCACACTGATCGCCAGGAAGAATAATCGTTTAGTATGCATGGGAGACCTCCGGGTCCTGAGTTCAATATTAGCGCCACGATAATAATAGCGTTGCGCCGCGGCGAGCAATTCGGAAACACGCGACAATCCACAGATTACGCAGACTAACGCAGAAGAAATGCAGAAAAGGATTAATTGACGAGCAATGAGGCGGCAGTCTGCGAAATCTGCGCCATCAGTGATTACATCTGCAATTCACAAGAGCTAGCGATTATTGGAGTCGAGATAGCACTCTCGAATATTAGTTCAGAGTACGTTCACGTGCCGTGAATTGCCGGCTCCACGAGCGGAGCATTACCAGGAAGATAAAAGAATGCGATGGCAAAGATCACATAGACCGCCAGCAGCAGTATGCCTTCCATCCAGTTGGACTCCCCGTCCGCAGCTACAAGGCTCACTATTGCAACCGCAAGCCCGACCGTTATGACTTCGAACGTGGTGAAAAGCAGGTCCATTGGTTTGCCAATGGCATAGCTCAAAAACACCAGCACCGGGGCCACGAACAACGCGATCTGCATGCTCGACCCAACCGCGATGTGATATGCCAGGTCCATCTGATTCTTCATCGCCATAATGATTGCAGTGCTGTGCTCCGCGGCATTACCGATTATTGCCACGGCGATAACTCCAACAAAGATTTCAGTGAGACCGAGCGCCTTCGAAGCCGGTTCTACGGCATGAACCAGTAGCTCACTCATCCATGCAATCAGTCCTGTCGCTACGACTAGCACTATAACCGCGGTTCGAAGGCTCATCGCTTCTCCCGCCTCCCCTTCCTCATGCGAGCCCTGGTACAAGTCCTTGTGCGTGCGTAAGGCAAAGACGAGACTGAGAATATATGTCACGAACAGCACAACCGAGATCTCGATGCTGATGTTCTTCTCGGCGGTCCCGGCTGTGCCAAGCGTCACCCAGTGAAAGAGAGCCGGCACCAGCAAACCTATTGCGCTAAGCGCCATAAGCGTGGCGCTCATCGTCGCAGCAGTCCTGTTGTATCTTTGATGCGTGTACCGGAGACCGCCGAACAGCGCACTCGCTCCGAAAACCAGCAGAATGTTTCCGAGAATGGATCCAGTCAATGAAGCTTTTACGACTTCGCTCAGTCCTGCGCGCAGCCCCTGAAACGCAATAATCATTTCGGCGGCATTACCAAACGTTGCATTCAACAGACCCCCGATGCCCGCACCCAATCGCTCCGCCAGACCTTCGGTTGCTTTTCCCATCCAGCCCGCCAAAGGAATGATCGCCACTCCCGATGCTATGAAAGTCCACAGCTCATTCGCGTGTGAGTAATGCAGCACCACCGCAACAGGTATAAACACGAGCAATCCATCCAGCGCGTGTTCGATCATGAATTGTTTGCTCTGTGATCTTTTCACTATTATTTCCGGCCTCGCTCAATTGCTGCAGCCATCTGATCCATCAGTTCTAGTTCGCTAAAAGCCATCCACCCGTGTCCCTTGCCTGGCCCATAGACGATCTTTCCTTCATACGGCGGCTCGGCATTGGAAAGAAATGCGTCCAGCATATGCACCGCGTTATTGAGAAAATATTCATCTGCTTCACCAACCCAAATCGTCAGCTTTCCTCGCAGTTTTGGTCCGAGCGTCTTCCAATTCTGTTCCAGGACCATTCGAAGGTCATATCTTTTCCAATGATCCACAAAGTCGCGATTTATCTTTCCGGTCTTTGGATCCCACAGAGGTGCTGGACGGCCGTCAGCGCCGCGAGAGCCGTAGGTTGCATTCCACGCACCCCATTGCTCACCGGACATAACGTAGCTGTCGCCGAGACCCATCGCATTCTCCATCTGGCATTCATGGCGGATCGTGAATCGAACATCTCCATTAAGCTCACGAGCACTCGGCCGTTCAAATCCATTCCGATTTACATACGCATTTTGATCTTCATAGATATTGATAAGCTGAAAAGCTCGAAAGTCGACGCCGTCGGGAAAACCGGACCAGGTGCCGTTGAAGAAATCAGGATAAAAGACCTGGAGTGCGAGAGACACCCAACCGCCGGTTGATCCGCCGGTAAGGAATCGCGCCCAGGGTTGCCCTATACACCTGAACTTCTGTTCGACAAAAGGAATCAGCTCCTGAGTGATGGCATCACCGTAAGGTCCATTATTGTCCGAATTAACCTGATAACAGTCGCCGTATGGACCATCGCCGTCGAGATGGACGAGGACCATTCGCGGCGTTTGGTCGGCCAGCCAAATACTTCGAAAGCTGGAACCCTCTCTCATCATCCGCTGAACACCGGTAAACCGGGAACCATATCCTCCAATCTGAACGCGCAATGGATAACGTCTCGAAGCCTCGTTCTCGAACCCCTTTGGCAGGATAACGCCTGCTCGCAAATAAATAGGCCTACCGTGAAATTTCGAGAGCAGCGTTGACTGAATTTTTACGTACTTAACGTATTCGTTTTCCGTCGGAGTCTGCTCAGCCGGGACCCGTTCAGTGAGCTCAATTTTGACTGTTGCACCTTGCTTGGGATCGAGATGGATTGTCTGTGGCTTGCTATAAAGATTGCCGGGAGCATTAACGGACTTCAAATCGGTATTTGAATCGAATAGAGCCTGCACGAAGTACTCTCCCGGTTCGAGACGCGAGAGGCGGTCGATTGGAAATGCAGCACAGGTGTCGTCGATTATGCCGGAAACTCCAGGCGCAAACCCGTTTACATCCCGGCCAAAAAGAGGCGACGCATCAAGTCCGGTCTGACCGATCGTCAGGCGTGGTTCCGCCTGCCCTTTGAGGCTCATCACTACAAACAGCCGTCCGTTTTGGGCATTTGAAACCAAGCCAGGTGCGATATTGACTTCAAATCTGAGTGGTGCCGACGGAGAAGTCTTCGCTGGCACATACAGGATGGTGGCCAGCAGTACAATGCCAAAATATCGTAGCTTTCTCATCTTTTTTGAGGTCTTCAGGAGAAGACAATGGGCGGCGGCGCCTGTTACTCAACCTGGGCCAGTAAACCGGGATCAAGCAGCAAGAGCAGTTGATCACGTGCGCGCTCAACTGCAGCCTGCTCTTTAGATTCCAGGGTTATCTTTACTCGATAGTCATCTCGCGCAAAAGTCGGGTATGAACCGATATCGACTTCGGGGTTACGCGAGGCGACATCGTCAAGTCGCGGGGCGATATCGAATTCGTCCTCGCGGGTATAAATAACATTCGTAAAGAAAGGCTCAGCTCGAAAACGCTCACGGATGGCCTCGAACTTCTTGCTGAATAGCTCGGGCACGCCTGGCAGCACATAGACATTCTCAACTGCGAGCACCGGCCAACGAAGGTCGCCGCCGCGGATCAACTCGGGGTTTTCGGGAGTATCGGCCATGCGCAGCCGAGCCGCGTCAATTCCATCACCGAAGTAGCCGCGCAGCATCGCCTCAAGCTCGGGATGCCGTACGACTTCACGCCCGAACGCGCGAGCCACTCCTTCGATAGTAACGTCATCGTGGGTTGGTCCGACCCCGCCCGAAGTAAAAACGTAATCGAATTTCTTTGCACATTCGCTTACTGAGCGAGCGATGACATCAACATCATCGGGGATAATGACGATCTGCCGAAGGGCCACGCCTAGCCCGTACATTTCACGGATCAAAAAACTGGCGTTCTTGTCCTCTGATTTTCCAGTCAGAATCTCGTTGCCGATTACTACGATGGCCGCGGTCTTCTGTCGCATAGCAGACATATTAAGGGATGAAAGGATGGTTGTCAGCCGCAAGGTTTGGTTTCTGGTTATTGGTTTCTGGTTTCTAATCTGTGTAATCTGCGTAATCTGCGGATGAATTGACTAACTCGATTTTCAGAGTCTATAAACCGCCCTAAGGAAAAATCACGCAGCTAACACAGGAATAAACAAATCAAAGCCCTTATCCGCAGATTACACAGATGAGAAGAATAAACTCCGAACGATGAACGCTAAACGCTGTACGCTGAACGCGCAGCGTTCGCGTTCGCTGCTTGAAAGACCAATCTCTATCCCATAGAATCACAGTCCAACCTCTCAGGGTAGTGGAAACGAAAGGAGCCATAATGCGCTTTAAGAGTTGCCTCATAGCAGCAGCGCTCGGGTTGTGTACGATCGCCGGTACATTCGCTGCCGGACAGTCTTCCAAAGGTGCGGCAAAGACTATCGCCAGCGGAAACGGATCCGGCTCTGCCGATTGGCCTATGTACGGCCGAGATCTCGCCGGTTCGCATTACAACCCCCACGAAAAACAACTTACCCCAGCAACCGTTTCGCGGTTAAAAGCAAAATGGGTGTTTGAAGCCGGAGGCGATGTCTCAGCTCAACCCACCGTAGTTGCTGGAGTCGTCTACTTTGGGTCGTGGGACGGCAAAGAGTACGCCGTCGACGCAAAGACGGGTAACAAAATCTGGGAATATGAGTGCGGACAACCGTCGCGAAGCGGTGCTGCCTTTGCTGAAGGAACTCTGTTCTTCGGCGATCTTGGCGGCTCGCTACACGCGGTGGATGCAAAGACCGGTACACTAAAATGGAAGATCAAGATCGACGCTCATAAGGATACCGTAGCGACGAGTTCACCGATCTACCATAACGGACGAATCTACATCGGCGTTGCATCACACGAAGAAGGCGGGATCATGAAATACGGTCCAAAGTACGAATGCTGCACTTTCCGTGGCGGAGTTGCGGCGTTCGACGCCAAGACCGGAGCGCAAGTATGGCGCTGGTACACCATACCAGAGACACCCGCGGACAAGGGAAAAGATAAGAAGGGCGTAACAATAATGGGTCCTGCGGGTGGCGCAGTGTGGTCCACCGTAACGATTCATCCTGATACGAATCGCCTTTACGTAACCACCGGGAATCAATACACGCCGCCGGCTTCCAAGTTTCCAAATGGTATCGTCTCGCTCGAGCTCTCAACCGGAAAGCTCGTCTGGTCCTACCAGGCAACACCTGGAGACATCTGGACATTCGGCTGCGCAAACCTGGCGGATTGCAGCGATCTCGATGTGGACTTCGGTTCGACGCCAATGCTGTTCAAAGGACCCGGGGGCAAGCCTGCGATCGGCGCAGGACAAAAGAGCGGCTGGTTCTACGCAGTGGACCCAAAGGACGGAAAGTTACTTTGGAAAACTGAAGTAGGACCGGGTGGGAAGCTTGGTGGCATTGAGTTTGGTGACGCGACCGACGGAGAGCGCGTTTATGCCGCAGTGTCTGCCTTCCCGAAACAGGGCTCGGTGGCTGCGCTTGATGGCGCTACGGGGAAGATACTCTGGCAGACAATGGCTCCCGACAACGGTTCGAATTTTGGGCCAATCACCGTAACTGGTACGGGCGATAACCGACTAGTATTCGCCGGAACGAATCGCAATTTCATTCGAGCTTACGATGCGAAGGATGGCAAGATTCTTTGGGAGTTCGATACCGGAGGAGCAGTCGGTGGCGGGCCGACGGTTGTCGACGGAGTGCTTTACGTCGGTTCAGGCTACCAATTCCTTCGAGTGGGAAAGCCAAACAAGAAGCTATACGCGTTTTCGCTTGACGGTAAGTAATCGAAGTTTCGATCTAATTGGGTATCCCATC
>DATFWY010000005.1:0-37099 GCA_035258805.1 Blastocatellia bacterium
GGTCCTCGATTTGCCGATCGCCGCGCGCTACAACAGAGTTGCAGAACTCGCACACGACGACGATGGACGAGCCCGTCTTGAATGCGATCGGTGCGCCGCATGCTGGACACGACACCTCAACACTCACAGACCGCTCACCTCGCGCATTGGAATTATTTCAGAAGTGCCAGGATCAAGTGAGGTACGATCGGTGTTCCCCGGTAAATCTAGCTGAACGACTTCAGAACCTCGATCGACGGTTCGGACGACAACTTTGGCAGCTCGCAACTGCTCTCGTAGCCTCTGCTCCCAGCTAAAAGGAGGACGTGGCCTGCAACAATAGAGATTGAAGGTCGCAACTCCGGTTTCCGGAAAGGTGTGAAAGGTCAAATGTGATTCGCTGAGCAGATACAGGCCAGTGATGCCGCCAGGGGTAGGAAAGCGATGCCAGGTTGGCTCGCCGACTACACGCAGATCAAGCTTCGCGATAATTTCTTCGCAGAGGATACGAAGCACCTGAGAATCTCGGATGAGTTCCGCGGAACACCCCTCGGCATCGACCAACCACTCAGTACCAGCATTCATATGACCGTTCTATTCCTCAATCTGACCGTTGAATTGAATAAAAGACCTCAAACCTGAGAGCAAACGCTGAAAGGTTACAGGGAGAGGTTAAAGCGTGCAAGGGGCGCCACAAAAGTCGACGCGGGCAAAGTAGCAGAATTCCCAAAAAACTCTTACCGAGTCTCTCATTCTCAAACGTTCTTGTGACGTGCTATCTTGCAATTCGCTTTGACGGATAGCCGATGTGAATGTGCGCACCAGTTGCCGAACCGGGAACCGCTTGTCTAAAAGCGATAAACGGAATTCCCATGCTTCGCAAGTATTCCATCAACGTCCGGCCCTCAGTACCGTCCGGGCTCAAAGCAACGTCGATTGAGTTGTGGTGATCGAAGCCAAGCTGGTCGTGAACAGGGGTCTGACCGAACGCGCTAATGGGCAATGCGTGATTGAATCTCAGCGCAAAGAAGTTTTGAATCTTCGCCGCGTCAGTCAGTACCCAGGCTGCTGAGCCGTTATAGCGAATGAGCGCGGCAGTCGCGCGATAACTACCGGGCCCCAGCTTAGTCAATTGTTCCTCGGCTGAAGCTTCAGCAATCAGATTATCAGCTTCACCGATCTTACCTTTCGTGTCTTTAACCTTTGCTTGAACGATGCCCAACTGCTGCTCGCTTTCTTCGAGTTCTTTCTTGGAGATCACCGATTGGGCGAGGAGTGCTTTCCGTTTCTCCACCAAGTCTGAAGCACTCTTAACGTCAGCTTCCTGCAGTTTGAGTAATTCCTCCAGGCTCTTTTTGTAGTCTTTCGCTGCCGAAATGACTTCCGCTTTTGCTTTTGCCAATCGATCGCTCAGCGTGGGTTCAGTCTTTTGAGACGACTTGTTTTTGGATTTTTGTGTTTTTTTGGTCTGAGCAAATGAAATCGACGGTAAGCTCAAGGCGACCAGGAGTGCAATACTGATGAAGAAGCCGATTATAGTAGACTGCCACGGATCATCTGATGCGTCATCTCTATTCACACTACGTTGTACGATTTTTTCTAACGCTGTCGTTCCCTGCCCTATCGAATCATCAAATCTTCCGTCGATCATACCGCTCTGCCAGGCGCCAACGCTGAACCATCACCACGTGACCATCAGGTTTAAGCCTTATGCTGATTTCGTCCTTCCGAGTTGGCCTTCCGTCTTTGCCGCGTCCCAGGACATCGACTACTTCGCCGTAGCGAATGACGCTGGTGAAGGTTCTGAACCCCACTATGTCGCCAACCCTTACTGTCCTTATCATAGACTCTCAGCCTCGAATTCCTCAATGACCTAGTAGTGGCAGATTACTAATGTTTGTGTTGCCGTGGTTGTTCAAACCACCGTTCCAGTTTGCGAGCAAGCCAAGGTATAAGTACAAACCATTGCAAATAGCCAACAGTCCCGAATAACAGCCAAACAAGTAAAAGCGGAGTGAATCCTCGTTCGTTTAGAAGATGTACCTCTTGAGCCTCGAGGAATTTGAAAATTGGAGCGAATACGAACAGGGCGAAAGCATAGCCGGATGGGAAAGTTAGACCAATCATGAAGAACGAAAGCACCATTCCCTGTTCCGAGGTATTACGCTCAATGTAGCTTTGTACAAGAACTGCAACGCAGGCAATCAGCCATAGGGCTAAGACCACTCGAAACTTTGTAGTTCGCGGAAGAAACAACATTCCTTGATGCCCACCAGAACAACAACTATCAGTTTGTTCAAGAGTATAGGTGCCTGTTTATCCGCTTCCGCTTCTTGTTGCGTGTGATCTGTGGATGAATCAAAGCATCTTATCCACAAATTACTCAGGTTGCCGCAGATAAGATGGGGCCTATCCCTTTACTGCAACACACTCAACTTCAATCATCATCCCACCGAGTAACTGAGCACCAATAGTAGCTCGGGCCGGGTATTCCCCAACAAAGTAGCGCGTGTAGGCCTCATTCATTTTTTCAAAATTTGAAAGATCGGTAAGGTAGACATTAACCTTAACCACATCGGCAAGAGTGGCCCCGCTCGCTTCAACAATCGCTTTGATGTTCTCGAATACCTGCGTCGCTTGTTCTTCGAACGTTTGAGGCAGCTTCCGGGTCCTCGGATCGAAGGGACCTTGACCGGCAACATAAATTGTATTCCCGGCGACGATCGCCTGATTGTACGGCCCTGCAGGTTTGGGCGCCCGATTGGTTGAGACAGGCTTTTTGGACTTATTGTTCTTCGATTGTCGTGACCCAGCTTTAACGGTGCCGCGTGCAGATCCGGCGGTCACGATTGCGCTTGCCCCTGTAGTCTCGATAAATTTCCGTCGCGTCATTTCTCTAGCTCCTTTGGTTTTTGGACGTATATAAAACGAATCCGGAGGATAGCAGCGTCACTTCTCGACACCATACGATTACAAATCTCAAACGCCACTCGAGTGCATGGACACTACTTTCCAGGCTCCATCCCGGTTTACAAGAATCATCGTGTAGTGCTCGGAGATTTGCTTCGAGTCGATCTTCCCAGAATTTGAATCCAACTGCATTCGGGCCACGCCGCGCACGACGGCCGCGTCACCGTATGCGGAAATGGTCACATCTGCAGCCTCGATCTTCGAATACTTCAGTTGCCCTGATTCCAGTTCATCAAGCAATCGCTTCAAACTTACCCGTTCGCCATTTCTTCGTGTCCAAACAAAGCTTGCATCACTTAATCTCTCAAGCGCTTTTGTATCAGCCGCGAAAATAGCCCGGTGAAAACTTGCCTCTGCGACAGCGACAGCGTTTTTTGATTCGTCGTCAGAACGAGGCACCCCGGTAGCTTGCCAGCTCACCGCCTGCCATTTCCCATCGCGCTTCAGAAAAGTACCGGTATTCAGATAATTCGATGTCTCCAGCTTCCCTTCTCTTTTGGTCGTGGCTACGAGCCGAAATGCAACAATAGCAGTGTTCCCGTACTGCTGGATTCGAACATCCTCCGCTGAATAGCTAGTCGATGGATCTCCAGATCTGGAAGCATGTAGTGAGTGTTGGTCGCGCATAATGTCTGCCTTCCCGATCCGTCGCCCCGATGAACCAGTGTAAATCAGATCATCAGCCCAGAAACGATCGTGCATTGCTGCCTCGTTTCGCGACGCCCCATCCAGAAACTCATTCAGCAGCTTTGTCAGTTCGGCTGCATCCGGCGCCCCCTGCGCTCGCAAACCCGGGGTAATCGAGATTATCAAAACAACCGCCAAAGCAATCTTCTTCATGCGTATCTCCTCGGAGCATCCAATTTCTAGTCTTCTGTTAATCCGCGCAATCTGTGGACAAGGCACGCTTCAAAAGCAGTTTATCCACAGATTACGCAGATTTACGCAGATTAGCAGAGTTATTAACGATGAAGCCTGAAGATCAAATTCTGAACGCTAAACCAGGACCTTACCATTCACCTCCGGGTACCAAGGAGCCAGGCCTTTAGAATGCCAGGATTAGCATCGTCGATGGAAAAGTACTCGTCGACCAACTTGTTATTCAGTTCTTCCCGATCAGACTCCTGAAGCTTCCAACCAAACGGCATTTGACCGCCTTTAATGTAAGAACTGACAATGACGGAGTTCATTGGCCAGTTGAGGGCGCCAAGGTTCTGGCGTTGATGACAAACGGAACACTTCATTGCATCACCTACGGCTGTCTTCCCAAATTCTTCTCCGAATCGCTTCTTGCGCACATCCAGACTTGTTGAGCTAAGACCGGGGCCGAGCTTACTTTCGTCATAGAAGCGATCAAATCGCGGCGACCCGTAGCTTCTGAAACGTTGATTGACGGCCGCAACTGTCGGCTGCTCGTCCGGACTCACACTCCCTCCTTCCGGAAAAATCGGGAGCACACCGCTCTTATGACAACGAACACAGCTGTCATCACCATAACCGAGCTCCCAGCGGCCCTTTATCGTGATCGCACCATCACGGCGAAAGCTTCTGAAGTAGTCTTTGAAGTAAGAATTGAACACTCCATCCGCTGAGGGTAACGCAGACACCACTGATAGATTGCGAATACGCGTTCGCTTTCCCTTGTCAGTTACTCCAAATTGAACCCACTTCTCCGGAACCCCACTCTGAACATTCCCTGGTACGACTATCAACAGTCTGAGCCGGCTATCATCATTATCTGGTGTCCCGAGATGCTGCGATCTGTAGCTAAAGAAGAGCAACTGGTCTGAAGGCGATCTATTTATGTTGAGCTGTCGCAGAAAATCCTTTGCTTTCTCGAGAGTCTCGGCTCGACTCACCAAACGCAAGAACGGTTGCGATTGCAGAAAATCCGGAACTTCGACGTACTGACGAGTTTCAGCAAAATACTCTTTATCTGGAACTGCGAAGCCGAGTTCGTGATCGGGCAGAGTTTCGAGGGATACCACTTCAATGTAGTCGAGAAATGCTTGATAACGAGTCCTGAAGTTAGCGTCCTCGTTGAGCCTTTGTTGCTCTATCGTCCGGCGAATTGATTTTACTACTTTTTTATACGATGGAATCGCATCATCGTTCTCGTAAGCCGCGCGTGCCGCTCGGACAAACGAATCGACGCTGGATCGGATCCATTGGTCGGCGTTGAGTTTTCGACCAGATGTGGAAGCGTGAAGGGTCTCGCCAATCAGAGCGAGGCAAAGGAACATCAGGCACAGACAAAAGCGCATGTTCCAACTTCCTGCGCTAGCCGCAGTATGCTTCAGTCAGCTTGCGAAAGTGGTAGCCCATTGCCGCCAGTCTCATCGAATCTGCAAACGCCCCTCGATGGTGTGCGAGGGTCTGAGTCATAAATCGCCAGAATTCCAGTCGATCTCGATCGCGCACGCCCAGCCGCATCGTGATGCGCGCCAGAGCCGAAACATCACGAATTAGGCTGTTTCGTCGCTGCGATTTTGGTCCGGGTTGAGACACTCGTTTCAGGCACTCAAGCGCTCGGTCGTAATATTCCCGCGTGTCATAAATCGAACGCAGTATTGATTTGTATCCCTCGACCAACCGCTTGGAATCCATCCGTGGAATGAAATTCAGCTCCGAGTGAGTATTGTTGCCGGCGCTCTCACCCAGCAATCGCCCTTCCCCACTCAACCGGCGCCATAGTTGAGTGTTTGGCAGCGCGGTGAGCAACCCAACCATTGCCAAAGGGATTGCGCTCTCGCGAATGAAATGGGTCATTCGCTCAAATATGTCCTCAGGATCGTTGTCAAATCCGACGATAAACCCTGCCATAACCTCTATACCATAACTCTGAATCCTTTTTACCGAGTCGAGCAGATCACGTCGTGTATTCTGACCCTTCTGCGCTTCTTTGAGGCTCGCCTCGACCGGCGTTTCAATGCCGAGAAACGCGCGATTGAATCCCGCTCTTCGCATCAAATCGAGAAGCTTATCGTCCTCGGCGAGATTCACGCTTGCCTCGGTTATGAAGGTGAATGGGCGACCGTTGCGCTCCTGCCATTCGGCAAGATCGGGGAGCAACAATTTGACATTTTTTTTGTTGCCTATGAAGTTGTCATCAACGATGAATACTGTTCCACGCCAGCCTGACTGCATCAGCACATCCAGCTCGCCAATCATCTGCTGGTTGCTTTTCGTTCTCGGCAGTCGTCCGTAGATTTCGATAATGTCGCAAAACTCGCAATTGAATGGGCATCCTCGCGAGTACTGAACCGACATCGCGCTGTATCGCTTCATATCAGCAAGCTTAAAGTCCGGAATCGGTGTCAGCGAGAGCTGTGGTCTATCTGGCTTGCTATAAACCGCTTTCGCTTCGCCGCGTTCAAGATCGCTGACGAGCTGCGGGACTATTTCCTCTGCTTCGCCAAGCACAACGTGATCAGCCCCTGTTAACTCTTCTAGCGTGGTGGTCACATAAGGACCTCCGACGATGATTTTTTTCTTCGCGGCATTGCACAGCGCTACTACCTGTTTGAGAGACTCTTTTTGAACCAGCATCGCGCTGGCGAAGACCACGTCGGCCCATCGGATGTCCGAGGCTGTTAGTGAACGCACGTTCATGTCGACAAGCCGTCGTTCCCAATGTTCAGGAAGCATTGCTGAGACCGTGAGCAGGCCGAGCGGTGGAAAGGCAGATCGCTTGCCTTCAAAAGACAAAGCATGGCGGAAGCTCCAATATGTGTCCGGAAATTCCGGATATACGAGAAGCACCTTCATCTCTAGTCTCCTTCCAGGTCTCTCACCGAACAGACGCTGGAATATTAAACTCCACAACTGCGCCTGTTCTCAACCTTTTAGCGAAGTTCTTATATTCAACTTCGAAATCAATGACGTCCTAAGTAGCGCCATTAGCTCACAGGCGGCCTCGGGAATAAGGCTTTCGCCGCCTCGAGCAGGAAATTCTTATTCTAACCTGAACAGCTTTGATTTACCGAAGATTTTGAGAATTAACAGAGGGTATTCCGCTTGTCAAAAGGAGCGCACAAAGCGGGTCGGTGCTGATTTCGGACCATTTCACTGGTTTCGGGGGGTCGTTAGGATTCTTTTGGTTTGCCTCGGAGTTATCGAAGTAGGCGATTACGTCTATCCGCGTGCCCTTCGGCAGCGGAACAAGCGCCCTAAAGTAATAGGTCGGTTCCCAATCAAACTGGTAGCCCCGTCTCCATATCAATACTTCTTCAGAACCATCAGGGCGGTAAGCAGTGGCTTGAAGCGAAATTAGCAGTGGATCAACACGGGGACGAATGCCAACCGCTTCGGTGTCAGTCTGCGTAGTGAATGACAGCTTTAGTGGCTGAGGTTCGGCCGCAACTGGAATCAAAGCGTCCGGGTTTGTAATTTGGATTTCCTGAATCAGCGCGCGCGGCGCTGTCTTCGCGAAATACAATCCGAATGTAGACAGGTCGCCGGCGGCTTCGCCTGCACCTCGATAATGCATCTTTACAACAATACGTGATCCTGCTGGGAGCAAATAGGCAAGACCTTCGTCAAGTGAAGCTATTCTTTGGCCGGGCACCCAAGTTCCAAGCACGGTTGCCGATCGCAGATCATTGCTTACTACAGTCTCGTCAATCTTCACTGGAACCATCGGCTCACCTGTGGACTCTCCCGCGCCCTTAACCAAAAAGAACTTAGCGCAATGAACGACAGAGCCGTTCCCCGGTTGCAGATCTATCGCTACTAACTTGTTGTCCTCTTTCAGTGTGGTAAGGACAAAAATGCGATAGTCGTCGGCGTCGGCGGCGATCCTGGATTCAGCTTTGGGCTTGACGACCAGGTCGGGGTTTCCTAATGCCCAATCATTTGACAGCAAAGGAGCAGGTGGCAAGTCTTTCACATCGCCCTTTGGAGCGCCACCCTCGACCCAATTGACCACAAGATCAACATCACGCTGCGTGAGCGGTGGGGAGTTGCGGAACTCACCGTACCCTTTGACCGCACGCCATGGGGGCATGCGCTTCTCCAGCATCTCTTCTTTTATGGCTTTTGCCCAGGGTCTGGCTTCCTCATAAGTTGCGAGTGACATCGCGATTCCGCCGGGTCGATGGCAACCTAAACAACTTCGCTGCAAAACTCGAATTACTTCTTTGTTGAATCTGACCTTAGTGGTAATTGGCTCGTGAGCCGAAGCGAGGGCAAAAGGTAATAGGCCGACAGCTAACGCAAAAGCCGTCAACACAAGTCGTTTATATCTATAACTGCTCGATACCATCGAAAGCGATTGGGCCATCTTCTCAGCGTCTTTGCGAGACATGGCGCCTTTGCGCGAAACAAAAAACTACGGATGCTCAACACTGGTTTCTTGCAAAGACGCCAAGGCCGCAAAGACCTAAGAGCTACTATCGGACTCCTTCGTTTATCGGAATTACTTTGTCGCCGTCTTTCGGACTACTTCGTCGCGCCGGTTGCGGCAGTCTTGTTCACTTTTTTCGCGCGCAGCTTCATCCCATTGATCTCAAAGAGAAGCTCTGTCACGGCCCCCTGTTGATCCTTTAGGAAAGTAACCTGGGCATCGACAACCGTGAAAAAGAATTTGGTTTCAGATTCCGGAAAGGCTTCCACGGTACCCATTCCAGCTACCGAGAACATGAGCCTTTCACCGTCTCTGCTAACGGTAAAGAGCTGCGGTCCGATTGAATATTCTCCAACATACGCGTCATAGATCCTGGTATCGATTTTCGCAGCAGTCCGAAGTTTGGCGGATGTGATGTAGTCGAAGTATCCAACCATCATTTCATCGTATGTGGGATCACCAAATCGTACCGTCTTGCTCGGATCCGGGTTGTACTTGTTCTTCGCCGAATTGTCGTAGTGAGCAGTAACCAGCATCTTAGTCCCCTTCGGCAGCACGAGCGGCTTCTCGAGCTTGTACAACGTCTGCCAGTTGAAATCGTAGTTGGGAACAGAGAGCACCGTCTCACGGCGGCCATCCGGATAAATGGCTTCGTACTTCATGTCCTTTCCGCGCAGGTGCATGTGCGGGAGAAAGGTAAGAAGCTCAACGTCGCGGCTGAAAGTATAACAAGCCTTGACTTCGTGATTATCTGCACCGGGCGGGATCTTAAAATAATGATTGATTACGCCAAAAGACGTGAGCACTTTCTCTGGTGGCGCCTTGGCGAAGAACAGTCCGACGCTGCTGCGGTCCTTCTCGACTTTACCGGTTGTCTTGGAATAGTGGACCTGAATGACAATGTTTGACCCAGCGGGAATCAGCTTGGCCGTTCCTGGAGGGAACACATCCATATCTTTGCCGGGCGTGTAAAAGCACAGAGGTAGCCCAAGCCCCTCCTGTCCGCTGCCTCGCGCAACGCCTCCATTCGGAGCGCTGCAGCCGTCATCGAAAGCCGGCGCATCCAACTTCGCGCGAACTAACGTGCCATCCTGGTAGAAAATAGACTGAGTGGCTGGACGTCCTCCGGTCCTTTTGAATTGAGCGAGCATCTCCGGAGTCTGTATGAAAGCAATTACGTGATGTACGACTTTCTTATTTCCCGGATGAATCTCCGCGGCCTGAACCCAGACATTCTCCTTGAACTGGGTTGGCATGGTGAAATTGATGTATTCGTCGGAGCCAGACGCTTCGAGAGTGTAGTCTTCCTGCATCGAAAGGATTACGTCGGGCTTCCCGATCTTCCATTCCACAGGGAAGCTCGGCTGAGGTGGAAGGTCTTTTGCATTGCCTTCTTTTGCTCCCTGATCAACCCAGGCAACTATGGTATCGATATCCTGCTGACTAAGCTTTCGATCATTAGAGAAATGCCCGTACTGGGGATCGGCGTGCCATGGAGGCATCTGGCGCGTTACCACTTTCTCTTTGATCGAGCGCGCCCAGGCACGCGCATCCTTATAGGTCAGCAATGACATCGGAGCCATATCGTTGGGTCGATGGCAATCCGCGCAGTGCTTGTAGAAGATCGGGGCTACGTCCTTGCTGAACGTGACCGCTGTTGCGCTCTTCTTTGAATCGCTCGCGCGGGTGGCGGGTGAAAGGGCAAGGCAGCAAGCTGCCACGAACATTCCTACGGACAAGAGCGAAAGCGCTTTCTTCATAAAAGAACCCTCCTGACCCTAATCTAACGAGCACAACTGGGCCGCGCCAGCGATTATTTGAATCAGTATTACATTTAGCTACGTTATCTGATCGGTTTCAGTTGCAAAACCGCACCGATCGGATGCTTCGAGGAACCATTTTATACGCGACGCGCCGGCCACGACAAAACTTCCTGGCGTGACCGGCGCTTACTGGTCTCGGCTTGCGAACCGTTTAACTGTTACTGAGCGCCGGTCCGCGCTGCATCCGGCTTAGGCGCTTTCATCGGATTATCGATGGTGATGTCCATCCAACCGATCATCATCTCATCGTAGGTCGGATCTCCCCAGCGAACATCTTTGGTTGGATCCGGGTTGTATTTATTCTTGGTGGAGTTGTCAAAGTGCGCTGTAACTATGAGCTTGGTGCCCTTCGGGATGTTAACAGGCTTCTTGAGCCAGTAAACCGCCTGCCAGTTGAAGCTGAACTTCGGCACCCATAGCAGCGTCTCACGTTTTCCGTCCGGATAAATCACCTCATATTTCATGTCCTTTCCGCGAAGGTGCATATGAGGCATGTAGTTGATCACCTGTATGTCGCGGGGAACAGTCTGACAAGCCAATACTTCGTGATTGCCATCGCCCGCAGGAATCTTGAACAGCAGGTTTGCTGCGGCGCTGGTCACCACCATCTTGTCCGGCGGCTGTTTTGCGAAAATGAGTCCAATGCTTGTGCGGTCGGTGACGTTCTCTTTAAGCGAGCCACGAAACGCCGAGTAGTGTATCTGGAACATAATAGTAGTTCCAGCAGGTACCCTCTTTGCTGTACCTGCCGGGTAAGCCGTGTTGCCGGTTCCCGGAGCGAAACCCGCAAGCAACATGCCTTCGTTTTCGCCATCACCGCCGCCGCCTGGCTGACGTCCGCCCGGTGCTTTCTGGTTGCAACCGTCGTCCATTACCGGCGCATCCATCTTGACCCTTCTGAGGTTGCCGTCCAGATAGAGCAGACCTGATCCTCCGGCGACACGTTTTCCGATCTTCTCGCCCGTAGCTTTCGCGTCTTCAGCTCGCTTTGCCATCATCTGCGGCGTCTGAATGAACGCAATCACGTGGTGGACAACCCGTCGATTTCCTGGATGAATCTCCGCTGCCTGGACCCAAACATCTTCTTTGAAGTTCGTGGGAATGAAATAGTTGATGTATTGATCGGGATCGTCGGGTTTGACGACGTGTTCTTCAGCCATCTGTAGAACTACATCAGGCTTGCCGATCTCCCAACCGCCGGTAACAAAATCCGGCATCTTCGGCAGGTCCTTGGCGTTGCCTTCCTTAGCGCCCTGATCAACCCACGCAACGATAGTATCAATATCCTTCTGTGCAAGGCGGTGATCGTTGGTGAATTCGCCATACGCGGGATCCGGACTCCACGGTGGCATTTCACGATTAAGAACCTTTTCCTTGATCGATCGTGCCCACGGCCTTGTTTCCTTGTAGCTTAACAGCGACATCGGGCCAATGTCGTTCGGCCTGTGGCACACAGCGCAATTGTTATAAAAGATCGAGGCCACATCCTTATTGAACGTGACTTCCCTTGCGGGGCCGCTCGCGCTAGTGGCCGGCGAAACAACGAAACAGATCGCCGCCAAAAACGCACTACCGGCTAAAACCAGAATAGCTTTCTTCATCAAACCCTCCCGAATATGTCAGCGGCTCCACTCGCCGTCTAAAAAATAACAGAGGCTTGACTCACCTTCGCGATGTGGTCGCGGCGGCATCAGGCCTGTCTGTTTTGGATGGCCCGTCTACATAATACTCCATCCAACCGATCATCATCTCTTCGTAAGTCGGATCGCCCCATCGGATCGCCTTGGCTGGATCCGGGTTGTATTTGTTTTTGGTTGAATTATCGAAATGCGCGGTCACGATGAGCTTCGTTCCCTTTGGAAGCGCGACCGGCTTCTTCAAATAATACATTGTCTGCCAGTTGAAGCTGAATTTCGGCACCCACAGCAACGTTTCCTCGCGTCCGTCGGGATACACAACATCGTACTTCATATCCTTGCCGCGAAGATGCATATGCGGCATGTAACTGGTCAGATGAACAGGCGCGTCAAACGTGTAGCACGCCGTGACCTCCTGGTTTCCTTCACCTGCCGGCAGCTTGAAGTAATGATTCTGAATCCCAACCGTGTTAAGGCTTCGCTCGGGCGGCTTGCTGGCGAAATGCAACCCTAATCTGGTTCGATCTCCCTGTACACCTTCGAATTTCCCACCGTAACTCGAATAGTGCATCTGAAAAACAAGCATCGAGCCTGCCGGGACCTTCTTAGCGGTGCCGGCCGGAAATACATCGATTCCCTTGCCCGGCGCGTAACCCGCAAGGAACAAACCGAATGCGTCACCACCTTCCGACGCTCCCGGACGCTTAAACGCGGACCCGCCGTTTGGTGCCGTGCAACCATCATTTATCACCGGAGCATCAGCTTTCACCTTCAACAGCGAGCCGTCGCGATAAAACACATCGCTCTGCATTAACGCGCGAGCACGGCCTTCGCCCTTCTTGAACTGCTCAATCATCTCCGGCGTCTGAATGAACGCAATCACGTGATGAACAACTTTTCTGTTGCCAGGCAGAATCTCAGCAGCCGACACCCACTTGTCTTCTTTGAAATTGGTCGGGACGATAAAGTTCTCAATTATATCGGGAGTGCCCGCCTGAACCGTGAATTCTTTTCCGATATCAAACACGGCATCCGGTTTTCCAAGTCGCCAGCCCTCTGTCGACGTGAATTCGGGTACGGGAGTCAGGTCCTTCGCCTCACCTTCCTTAGCGCCTTGATCAACCCAAGCGACTATGGTGTCGATATCCTTCTGAGCCAGACGATGATCGTTAGTGAACGCGCCGTATTTCGGATCGGGACTCCACGGCGGCATCTCGCGAGTAAGGACTTTTTCCTTGATCGAACGCGCCCACGGCCGAGCTTCCTTGTAGGACATCAGCGACATCGGCGCGATATCCACCGCACGATGACACTCTGCGCAGTTCTTATAGAAGATCGGGGCGATGTCTCGATTAAAGGTTACTTCCTTCTTGGCGCCCGAGCTTGCGCTGCTCGAAGACAAAAACACACCGGCGCACAAACCGACCGTTAGAAACGCCAGAACCGCAATCCTTCTTGTCATTTTGTCTCCTTCAGATGATCACTCGCCCGGAAATCCAGTTACGGGCTTCGCGTCAACAAGCGTCTATTTGCCCGATCGATTCGCAGCCGTCTCGTCACGCAAATGCTGCTTGTCAACAGTGTAGCTGATCCACCCGATCATCATGTCGTCGTATGTCGGATCGCCGAATCGAACAGTTTGCGTCGGGTCCGGGTTGTACTTGTTCTTCGTAGAATTATCGAATAGCGCAGTGCAGACTATCTTCGTTCCCTTGGGCAGCGCCAATGGTTTCTTCAGGTAGTAAACCGTCTGCCAGGAGAAGCTATAGTTCGGCACATCCATCAACACTTCCGAACGCCCGTCCGGATAGAAAGCTTCGAACTTCATTGCCTTGCCACGCAGATGCATATGCGGCATTAGGGTTTGAAGGTGAATGTCTTCTTTTGTCGTCCAGCAAGAAGTGACTTTGTGATTGTCTGCCCCGGGAGGAACCTGGAAGTAAACATTGGCAATGCCGTGGGTGTACACGTGCTTATCTGGAGGCTGCTTGGCAAAGATCAATCCGATCGAGGAGCGATCCTTCTCGACCTTGCCGGTTGCTTTCGAGTAGTGCATCTGCAATAGAAGCTTCGAACCTGCGGGTATCTTCTTTACGGAGCCGGGCTCCATCACTCCTGCGGGCATCCCCGGCGCAAATCCTACCAACAGATCAAACCCGCCAGACTCTTGCGTCGTGTCCAGGGACTCCCCATTCCCGCCGTTTGGCAGAGCGCAGCCATCATCAAAAACCGGCGTTCCCGGTTTCATACGCATCAGAAATCCTTCTTTCCTGAAGATAGATTTCTTCTCCGCCTCGCGCTGGTACTTCTCGATCTCTTCTTTAGTGAACTGCGGCTGTTTAGCTCCATTCTTGGGAGGCGGCGACACAAACGCGATGATGTGATGCACTATCTTGCGATTGCCTGGACGAGCTTCGGCCATCTGAACGTAAACGTCCTCTTTGAAGTTAGTCGGGATTTCGAAGTACTGGTACTCGTCGGGCCCTGACGCCTCCAGCGTAAACTCGTCTGTCATCTGCAACACCAAGTCTGGTTTGCCGATCGTCCAACCGTCAACAAACTTGGGTGCCGGAGGAAGGTCCTTGGGATCACCTTCCTTTGCGCCTTGATCGACCCACGCTGCGATAGCCTCGATTTGGCTCTGACTCAAACGGCGATCGTTAGAGAACTCACCATAGTGTGAGTCCGCGTGCCAGGGTGGCATCTGCTTAGTGGCCACCTTCTCTTTGATTGAGCGGGCCCACGGTCGGGCGTCCTTATAGCTCAAGAGCGACATAGGCGCGGCTTCGCCAGGGCGGTGACATTCGGCGCAATTCTTAAAGAAGATTGGCGCGATGTCTCGCGTAAAGGTTACTTCTTTCTTTGTACCAGAATTCGCGCTGCCGGAGGTACCGAATGCTAGCGCGAGTAGACAAAGGGCGACGAGAAGGGGGAGGGTGAGCCTCTTAGTCACGAGCCTTTCTCCTTTGGTTGGTCTGCGATCCGCCCGCAGAGCATTTATTTCTAGCGCTTCTATCCTATTTTAAGCATTTTTTGATGTCAAGGAATTTTATGAATGTCTTTACAGGTTTTTAGGGGAAATTCTGAGTAATGGCTCAGTTAATCTCAAGTTCTCCATCTAAAGTGCGCGGAATGACGGCCAAACGTCACTCATTCAGAGTTACGCTTCCGCCGCGAGTACAAGGGCATACCTGGAGCTCAAAACAAAAAACGACACTGTGAAGCTTTACGAAGTGTCATAAAGGAGAACGCGGTCGAGAGCGAATAAGTCTATTTTAGGGCTCGAGATTAACGCTTTCATTAATTACAAGCTATGCGTAAAGCCGGCATCTTCATATGTGCGTTAAGCCTTCTGATTCCATCAACGGCTGTCTTTGGGAGAACTCCTCAAGACTCTGAGAGATACCCACCGAACTGCGAGCGGATACGAATTGTTCTCAAGAATGGAAAGCGGATTGAGGCCGAGTCTTATAAACGCGATGGAGAGCAGATCGAAATAATAAGGAAAGGCGCAATCCAAAGGGTTCCGAATATCGACATCAAGCGAATCGAGGTAACCCAAGGGTATTGCCCTGACGCTGTAATCTCACTAAATACAGGAAAGCAAATAAAGGGCTATTTGCGCGAATGGACATGCGATCGTCAATGTATTGACTGCACGCTGGTGCTGGTGCAAAACAAAAAGCCGATCGTCATCCCATCTGCAGATATCAAGTCCAAGGAAATCAAAGACCGCGTACCATGGCGCGAAAAGTTTCGCGATAAACTTATAGATATCTCATTGATTCCCTTGCTTCCGGTATATGCGATTCTGTTCTACATCGGCTGCAGGCATGGTTGTGATTAGTCAGCCGTGTTCCTCTGACGTCGTTACTAACCTCTCGGAGTTTGATGAAGGGTCTCCAGTGTATTAACTAACGCCCTGCCGACCGGCTCAATTATTTCCGGACCGGTCATCTCGGGACTATCTGCCGGAGTGTGGTGAAACCGATGCGCAGCGGCTATACCGAAACCTGTATAGCCGCCTTTGAGAATCAACTCGAACTCTCCAACTGCCCGTCCGACCGTTGGCGTTAAGCCCGACTGCCCAGCAAAGGTGGTAGTCAATAGCGGAACAAGTCCCGGAGTAGTCATTAGAAGTCGCCTTGAGTCCGGCTCCTGAAGCCGCCTCGGTCCCGACTGTGTCTCCTCCCACGCGTAACTCGCAATACCCGCCCCGAGGTGGAGCCAACACAATACTCGATCAGTCGTGGGCGCGAGATCTTTCAAGAAGGCTTGCATTCCAAGTCCTCCAATCTCGTGGCCTGAAGTGGAGACGAATAAGAAACTCGCACCAGACGGGCGACGATTCGCCCACCTAGCGAGTCCCAGAAACAGCGCAATGCCAGGCCCGCGTTCTGCCGCACAACGAAACCAGCCGCTCTGCGGAGTTGATACGACGATCAGATCCTTACCACCTCTATCTACTCTGCCGATTACGTTCTTGGCTTTAGTGTCCTTATCGTCATCTCCTTCAAGCAACAGAGTCACCTTGGCGCCCGACTTCACTGCGTCAGCGAGGTAAGGTTCATCTCTCTGGCCGGTCAGCACCACTGGGATCGGCCAGGGTTCGGACCCGGCGGGAGAATTTAGAGCCACAATCTCCTTCGTCGGTCCTTCAGAGATCGCAATCACCGCCGAAGCTCCGGCAGTTGCGGCGGCGCGAATGAGCTTTGAATGAATCGAGCCCTCGACAACCGCTCCACCGGCGTCAGCGGGAAACTTAACCAGAGCGAATTTACCTCGGAGTGAACCCGGTTCGTGGGTCATTTCAAGTGACACCAACGTGCCGGTTATCGGAACGGTCCCGGTTGAACGCGGGAACCACAAAGGAACAGCTCTGATGTTTCGATCGGCGACTGTCAATTTCGTTTGACGCACAAAGAACTGCCGAAGCGAAAACGACTGGAATGTGGCCTTCAATCCTGCGCCGCGGAGTTGTTCTAATAGCCATTGCGATGTTTTAAGATCTCCTTCGGTGGCTGTCTTATGCTCACCGAGGTTGTAGTACGTGATTACGTCTTCATACAGATTCGTTCCTGAGAGCGGACCGCTATCGCTGCCACGAGTGGCTGTCATCGCGCGACGTCGATTCATTGTCCGTTTGGTGGCTCCAATCACACCCATATCGCCAAGCAAAACGGCGCCGGCAAAAACACCGGCGACGCGCAGCAGTTCGCGTCGTGTTACTCTCATTGTTCCCGCTCGTTAAACCAGCCAGGGCACTAACGTTTTAGTTTGCTGGTGTCGACAGTGACCGGAAGCGGATTTCCATCCATCCGTAGTTTGTACAACAGATCACTTTCCAATGCCTTCTTTGCGGCTTTTATATCTATGTTGAACACCCGCGCAGCGTTGTGACACAGGATTTTTTCCTTTGCCGCTTCAGTAAGCTGAGGATAGTTGTTCTTTGCAATCACTTCATCAGGAATCTTGTACGAACGGAATGCTTCAATGGCCCAATGCGGTGGTCCAAAGATCGGAGTGTCCGTCCCCCAGAAAATGTGATCCTCGCCTAATCCATCCAAAAGCCGTCCCAACAACTGAGCGAAGCGCTGAGGATCTGTAGTCATCACCGCCGCCAAAGCTCCGAGCTCGGCATAAACATTCTTTACTTTTGCCTTTTTAGCGCCTTCCGCCAGTTCTGCCTCATAAGGATACGCGCTATGAAACGCAATAAAGTTGAGATCTGGAAAATCAGCTGCCGCTCGAATCATATCGCCCGGATGGCAGTACTCCTCGATAAAGGCACCGGGAATTCCCTTGTGAACACAAATGTTCTTTACTCCGTGCTTCCGCATTACTTCATAAATCGGATAGGTGTTCTTTTCATCATCCATATGCCATCCGCGAGCATCCATGCCCGGCGGGTAGAGCTTCAAACCGTCGATCTTTAGATTTTCGCATTGATAGATCAGCGATTCGACTGCGGATTGTCCGTCAGGAGGATCGACGCAACCGAGTACCTTGATTCGGGCCGGCGCCATTGAACGAATCAGTGCGGCCTCGCGCGGCGGGAATAGATCGATACCGTCATATGCGCCCTTCATACCGAAGCTGTTCAAGAAAGCAATGTCGGTTTCACTCTTTAAGAACAGGTCATCAAAAAACATTATTCTGCCCATGTCGGCGATGGGGACCGGGCGCCCTGTGTACGTCGCGCGGTAACCAGCCATTCCCTTGAGGAAAGCTTCGCCACGCGGGCTCATTTTTGCTATGCCGCCGGACCTCCACCAGACGTGAGTCTGAAGATCGATCAAAAGCGGCGGATGAACAGACGCGTCGCGATCGGCGATGCGTTCAACTGTTGTTAGGTCGAGGAAGGCATCAGATGGAGGCGCCAGCGCCTCGGTTGACTTTTTGATTAGCGTTAGGCCTGCGGCGCCAGAGACTCCCATCTTTAATATTTGTCGCCGCGATATCCCGTTATTCTTTGAATTTGACATTATTCCTCCGGAGGCTTCCAGTTTTGCGACTTACAGAAACATACTCAACGCAGAGGCGCGAAGACGCCAAGTCGCAGCCTCATATTAAGGCTTTCTCTCGGCCGCTCGCTTCAATGGTTCCAGACGTTCCCGCAGAGCATCTGCTTCAGGATCAGGCGGTGGTGGATTCAACATGCGACTCAAGAATCCCAGAGCTTCAGCGGTTCGGGGTCGCATAGTTCTTCCCACGTGATCCGCCCCTCTAACCAGATGATACTCGTGATCTATCTTTGAATCCCACATAATTCTGTGGATGAACTCAGTTCCTTCGTGAATGTTGAACGCATCCTGATCACCAACGTCGATATAGATCTCCAGCTTTGACCCGCGAATTTTGCCAGCGTTCGCCGCTGCGATTGTAGCAGGGTTGTTTGCCTCCCAATAATTTTCATCAATTGGCTTACCGAAGATCGATTGCAGCAGCTCATCGCTGCGATAAAAGCGATTCCGAGGCTTTACTTCTTTCCATTTCAACGCCGGATCGATTCCGGGTTCGAGCGCGGCGACGGCTTGAAACTTATCCGGATACTTAAACGCAAGGCGCAGCCCGCCAAGTCCTCCCATCGAAATCCCGAATAGCAATGTTCCTTTTCTCTCGCGACTGACTTTGTACGTCTGCCTCAAATGCTCGAGAAACGGGCCGATAATAAACGACTCCCACTTCTGCGATCCATCCTTATAATCCATGTAAAACGACCGACCGGCGCTGGGCGTTACGATGACCATCTTTGGTAACGTTCCCGCCTTCCACATATCATCGATAACAGGACGCATCCTGGTGAGGAAGGTTCGATCGCCGCCTCCTCCATGGAGAAAGAATAGAAGAGGTAGCGGTTCATTGATTGACTCATAACCATCGGGCAACAGGACTGAGAATTCCACCGGAGCAGGCAGAAGCTTGGTGTCGATCTTCGAGTCAACCAGTTGACTCGCCAGCACACCCCGACCAAGCGCTATCGTCACCAAAAACACTGTTGAACTAACCAATAGTCTTCGCCGCATTTTGCTTCCTCCGGTATGTCACTTCCCAGGGCTCTTTATGATCTGACCACCTTTCATCACAAATGCGACATTCATAAACCGAGTCAGATCCGAGAGCGCATCACCCTCCACCGCTATGATATCCGCGAACTTTCCAGGGGTGATCGAACCGACACGATCTTCCCAGCCAATGTTTCGCGCAGCGTTGATCGTAGCTGCCTGGATCGCGCCAACCGGCGTTAGTCCATATTTGACCATGTACGGCAACTGACGAGCATTTTCGCCGTGCGGATAAACCGCTGCGTCCGTCCCATACGCAATCTTGACTCCCGCGGTCACGGCTTTTCTAAAACCGTTGCGCTGAGCTTCTGTTGTTTCCTCGTTCTTGCGAATGAATTCGTCCGGATAGCCCAGGCGTTTATAGTTTTCAGCAATGTAATCTCCGTTGTAGATGTCAGCGACCAGGAAGGTTCCGTGTTCCTTCATCAACCGGATCCCTTCATCATCAATCAACGAGCCGTGCTCGATTGACTGGACGCCCGCGCGCACCGCGTTCTTGATTCCTTCGGCTCCGTGGGCATGTGCGGTTACCCTGGCACCGTACTTTGCTGCTTCTTCAACCGCCGCTCGAATCTCTTCCTCAGTATATTCGGATACGCCGGGTTTGGTCCCACGAGTCAGCACCGCGCCGGTTGCAATGATCTTTATGAAATCAGCGCCGCGATGAAGAATCTCGCGAACACGCTGACGAATCTCTGATGCCGAGTTTGCGATCCCCGCTCTCAGGTCTGGAGGCAGTGTTATGTCGGGACTGAGACCGGTGATATCACCACCACCCGAACTGACGGTGATGTACGCTCCCGCAACTGACATCCTCGGTCCGAGCACGGTCCCGTCATTTATCGCCTCGCGCAACGCAATATCTACAAATGCTCGATAGGTGCCAACGTCACGGACCGTTGTGAATCCAGCGAGCAAAGTCTTCTTTGCGTTTCTGGCGCCGTTGAATGCCATTTGCGCGGGCGACTGTTCGAGTGGTGCGCCGGGGCCGGAAGACTGCGGAAGATCGATCAAATGGGTATGACAATCGATCAGGCCTGGTAAGACCATGTACTTTGAAAGATCGATTACGCGAGCGCCGGCTGGAATCTCAGAGGCTCTGGGCGAAACAATCTTCTCGATCTTGTCACCACGGACATAGATGACCTTGTCATGCAGGACGTCGCCTCGCTCGACATCTATGAACTGGCCAGCGCGAATGACGATAAGTTCCTGCGCGGCTGCCGGCACGAATAGCACAAGAACTGCGAACAGCCGAATCAAGTTCGATGCGATGAACAATGGTAGCCCGCGAATTCGCATTGGTTCTTAAACAACTCGGATGACCATTAGAGTCATGTCATCGTGCTGCTTGGCGCCGTTCGCAAAATTGTCAGCTGCTTCAACGATTAGCTTGAGCGTGTCCTCAGCGGAGCGACCTTCCAACTCCTTCGCCGTTTCAATCAAACAGTCCTCGCCCCATTCTTCATCATCGGGGTTCATCGCTTCGCTGATCCCATCGGTAAAGGCTAACAACAAGTCACCTGACTTTAGGTCAACAGTAGCCTGGCTGTACGGAAAGTTTGGCAGAAGCCCGACGACTGCACCGCCTTCTTCCAAACGGATTATCGACCAGTCATCACTTTCCTTCCGCAGAATTATCGGCGCATTATGCCCGGCGTTGACGTAAGTAAGTTTTCTGGTATGCGGTTCATACTGTGAATAAAAGAATGTCGCGTAGCGATTTTCAGCCGACGCGTCGTATACAAGCCGATTAACATTCTGAATCATTTCCGCAAGATCAGAAGTTCCTCGTATCGCCTGCCCTCTCAAGCTCGCCTGCAAACTCGCCATCAGCAAAGCCGCTGCTATGCCTTTACCGGATACATCGCCTATTGCAATGCCGAAGACGCCGTTTGGTAAGAGCAGGAAGTCGTAGTAGTCACCGCCAACTCCGAGAGCTGGCCTACACGCACCGCAGTAGTCCAGCCCTTCAACTGGAGGCAGCTTCTGTGGGAATAGCCGTTGTTGTACTTCGCGAGCGATCTCTACTTCTCGATTCAAGCGCTCGCGCTGAGCGATTTCAGACGCAATCGCAGCGGTCAAATGACTGTTTTCCAATGCCAGACCGGTCTGCGTCGCGACCGACTGCAACAGCTTTATGTCTGTTGTTGAATAAGGAGCTTCCGACTGCTTCGGCCCCAAGCTGATGAATCCAGAAAGTTCGCCCTTGACGCTTAGCGGCAGCAACAACTCGGTATCGAGCGCTTCAAGTAATTCTCGCTCGTCACCGCTCATCGTTCTCTCAACCCATCCATCTCGATCATCGAGATAGACGGTGATGGGCTGTTTGCGCCGCTTCAAGCGTTCGACCGTTTGAGCAGTTGCAGGAAACTTCACAGAAGGCTCCGATGGATAGCCAAGCAAGTAAGACGGTCGATAGAATCCATCCTCGCTCAACAGGAACGCTACCCGCGGAACATGCAATGATTGGCTGATGGTATGCGCGACGGTTTCAATAAGCGGCTTGGTCTCAACCATAGTTCTGACATTCTCGCTGAGATCACTCAAAACTTGCTCAGTATTGACGGCTTCTCGAAAAAACTGACGATCCGTCCATCCGATTAGCCACTTACCAAGCCGCCCGATCACAAAAATCAGACTTATTCCGAAGAATAAAATGAAGCTAATCTCAATCGGTCTGGTCGTCTCCTTCTTGATCTCCCAGATCATCAGAAAGACAACCGCGTTCAGTATCAAGAAGCTGAGGGTCAGAACGCCGCCTTTTGCAAATGCATATCGCACGCCCTGGCGCACTACAACGCTGACATCCATTGCCCGCTGCACGACTATCACGTGGGCGAGAGTGAGCGGGAAAAGAAATAGAATCAAAAGCACGGGCAGGATCAGCCAGTACGGCAGCCCTTCAAGCGGACTCCTGCCTCGAACCAAAGTAACCAAAATCAGAATGAAGATTGGTGTAAGGCTTACTTGTGCGCCGACCAGGAGCATTCGAAGGCGGCGTTTGGCATCGGGGCTTGTGGCCTTACCCATCTTGATGCCGATGAATGTAAAGAACAAACCAGTGGCGACCATTTGCAGAATCGCCAACGGTATCCCCCACTTCCTGAGCTGACCATTGAGTCCCTGAGCAGCGGCGACATTCCTTCCTTCGACAATCTCGGCGATTACGCCAGCGATCGCAAATATTGTGAGCGGAATTATCAGAAGCCATTTCGCCCAGGGCCAGCGCCGATCGAGACGCATCCGTTCCGGGAAATAGATGCCGAACAGAAGCATGAAAACCGACCACATTGCTCTGAAACCTGAGTGATATGCGATCGCGACATCGCGCAGGGCGCCCTTCCATCCAAGCGGATCGAAACCTGTTGGCATTTGCGCAAAACTCAACAGCAGTCCCAGAAGCAGCCATGCAAGGGGATCTCGCGGCCGGAGTGCTGCAACCCAAAACCCGACCACCAAACAGAAGAGTGGCATGAGCATTGTCAACACGATGACAAATAGCCACCTTCCAAGCGTTGACAGATGCTCATCCCCTTCAACAGGACCGATCGGAAATGTGATTGACTCGGTCGTACCCGCTTCGACTCCGGCACGGCGTACAGTAATCGTAAGTGGATCGCCGATCCGTTTTCCAACTAGTGCGTCGTTGCTCACACTGCGCCCCGTATATGCTCGCCCCTCAACGCTAATCAATCGATCGCCCAACCGAACTCCAGCAGCTTCAGCCGATTCGCTTATGAACATGATCTGACCGGTCCCTGAGCCTTCAACTTGATTGAGAACGAAATGCTCTCGATCAGTTAATACTTGTACTCTGCGTTGAATGAACCGTACCTGATAGGCGGCAGCCACAATAAACAGGATCGACAAGAAGATGTAGAGAACGGTTCGCTTGCTCATTTTGGGTTAGCAGCCAAGTTTGGATCGGCCGGAGATGTGAACAATAACAAAACGAACGGAAAGCTCAAGCGCGTTCCGGCGAATGAACCGTCAGGGATTTACCGCAGCGGTAGCTTCGATCTCAATCTTGAACCCGTAGTGTAGTTCTTTGACCGGAACGATCGCTCGCGCCGGGCGATGTTCTCCCATGACGCCTGCGTAGACAGAGTTGACCGCGGGCCAATGCTCGATATCCGAGACAAAAATCGTCATCCTGAGAACTCGGCTAAGATCACTACCCGACGCTTTCAGGATCGCAGCTACGTTCATTAAACACTGTTCAGTCTGCTGCTCGATCGATCCAGTGAGCTTCTCGCCCGTCCTGGGATCTATGGAGAGTTGACCGGCTACAAAGACGAGTCCGTTGCACACGACGGCTTGCGAATAATGCCCGCCCGGTTTCGGCGCGTCCTCAGTGAAAACAGTTCTGATTTCCATATTAGACCTCCAGGGTTTTCCATTTCCCTCGTCGAAAGACCAGTATCGCCACTACTGCAAGCGCCGACTCCGATATTGTGATCGCGACGAAGACGCCTTTGGCGCCAAAGTCGAAACCAACCGCCAGACTGTACGCCAACGGGATTTGAAATAACCAATAGCAGCACAGGTTGATTACCGTGGGCGTATTCGTGTCGCCAGCCCCGTTGAACGATTGCACCATCACCATCCCATAAGCGTAAAAGATGTAGCCGTAGCTAATTAACCTCAACGCCGACGTCCCATAGGGCACCACCGCCGGATCGGTAGTAAAAATGCCAACAAGCCGCTCCGCAAAAATGATGAAAATTACAGTCACGATACCCAGAAAGCACGTGTTGGCGAATCCGGTCACCCAAACTGATCGCTCCGCTCGGTCTGGTTTCTTAGCGCCCAGGTTTTGACCCACCAACGTTGCGGCCGCATTGCTCATCCCCCACGAAGGCAGAAGCGCGAATACGATTATTCGCAACGCAACGGTGTAACCAGCCAGCGCCGCATCGCCAAACATCGCTACCATGCGCATAAGGCCGACCCAGCTCGCTGTCGCAACCAGATACTGGAACATGCCGCCCAGCGAAATCCGGATCATCCTGGCCATCACTGCAAAATCTATCCGGGCGTACCGCCAGTCTATCTTTATCCTCCGTGTACCGCTGAACAGAAACCAGAGCTGTATTAAAACGCCGGTTCCCCTTCCGATGGTCGTCGCGATTGCCGACCCAGTCACACCCAGCTTTGGGAAAGGACCCAGCCCAAAAATCAGACAGGGATCGAGCACTATGTTGATGACGTTCGCGATCCACAACACCCGCATCGCGATCGACGCGTCACCAGCTCCTCGAAAGACGGCGTTGATCAGGAATAACTCCATGATCACGATGTTGCCGCCGAGGATTATTCTCGCGTACCCGGATCCGAGCTGCGTTACTGCCGAAGAAGCATCCATCAAATGAAAAATCTGAGGAGCGAAAGTGATTGAGATGACCGCAACTGGAATCGACGCAAGCACACCCAGAATTATGGACTGGAATGCGGCGACCGATGCACCGGCATGGTCTTTTTCACCGATACGTCTTGCGACCGTCGCGGTAGTTGCCGTGCTCAGGCCCAACGCAACCGCGAAGACCAACGTCAACAGCGACTCGGTGAGCCCTACTGTAGCTGTAGCTTCCGCTCCCAGATGGGCCACCCAAAATACATTGATGATTCCGAATAACGATTCCATCATCATCTCGAGCACCATCGGAGTGGCAAGTAGAAAAATGGCGCGGCCGATTGAACATTCGGTGAAATCCTGGGAGGAGCCGGCAACGGCTTCGCGGAGGAACGCTAACCCGCGCTTTATACGGGATCTTTTTGGATCACCTTCCAACGAAACTGGGAGATCAATAACGTCTTCTTTTCGAGACTGCATATCTGAGCCTTCGTTCTTCGGTTAAGCAGTTAACGATGATCTTCGACGCGAGGTTGGGTTTAGTCGCAGCGGGCGACTCACCAGAGCGTCATTGAATTCGACGTCGTCGCGAGCCAAGCGCAGGAACGAGTCGAAAAGGCCAGGTTGGACTCAATACATTTCCTTCATACTGTGAGACTAAATAGCATTCACTCGGCGAGAAAGTCAATATGCGGGCGAGAAATTTACCGCGGAAACTGGATCCGTTCGTAAATTCGGACTCACTCTCTTATCTGCGTAATCTGCGCTGAGCTGTCCTTGAAAAATGAGAAAAAACAAACTTACCACTCATCCGCAGATTAACGCAGATAAGACGTAGAGGGTTTGATGCGCATTCAACACCAGTTTCAAGTAGGCGGGTAGGAGGCTTCGGCGGCTGGCTCTGTATCCAAAATTGTCCGTGCCTGCCTTTGATCGCTCTTATCCAGCTTTTTCTGCAGCATCAACCAGGCGATACCCGGCACTGTGAAAGCCAAGCCCAGTGCCGTTGCCATCCTTCGCGCACCTAACCCCGGGTAATCGACGCCCAGGCCGGTCAGATAAGTCGAAACAGACATCGTTAGCGTCAAGAGCGCCATCTCGAGCGCAAACACTCTACCCAGAAATCGGTTCGGCACCGTCATCTGCAGCAGCGTTGTTGAAAACACCCATTGAATGCTGCCGCCTGAGTGGGCGCCCACCACGCAAATCAGGGCGACTGCTAAAACCGGAGCCTGCGCAAACATTAAATAGAACGCCGCGGACACGAAGAAGGCTACCGAGATCGCCCGCCGCATTGTGCCAGGCTCTCCACTCGTAATTCTTCCGGCAATGATCGGCCCAATCAGTGCTCCAAGTCCGCGAGCCGCATATAACCAACCAATTGAGGTTGCTCCGTCGCGACCAATCGGGAAAATTTGCTTGCCATAAACCGTAAGAAGCAGCAAAACTCCGCCGCCAAGCCCCCAGCCGCTCTTCACAAGCAGTAATGCAATCACGCGTCGGTTCGATCTCAGGTACCGGGCTCCCTCGATGAAATCGCTGAGCCCTGTAACCTCGATAAGTGACAGGCGATTTATACGTTTTTCGCTTGAGGGTGTAGAACGGAGATGCACGCGGGCAATGAACGCGGCGGAGACGAAGAACGATAGAGAGTCAACAACAAAGGCGGTATTGCGACCGAAGGCGTCAGTAACCAACCCGCCAAGCGCAGCTCCAAGAGCCAGCGTCACGGACCAGGAGGCGGCGGACAAGGCGTTCGCTGGCACCAACTCTTCGCGAGACACTATGTTTGGAATCGCTGCCGACTTTGCAGGATCGAAAAATGATGAAACAACGATTTCAACACCAGCAAGCACATAAACAATCCAGACCTGATCTTGCCGCTGAACGAAAAGAAAGCCGAGGACCAGAACCGCCCGGACGAGGTCGGCGACTATCATTATAGTCTTGCGATTGAATCGATCGGCGACAACGCCTGCAGGCGGCCCCGCGAAGAAGGCTGGAAGCAGCTTGATAATCAAAACGTAACCGACCGTCTCACCGAAACCGGTTAACGAGAGCAAAAGCGTAAATAGAGCTACTGAATTGAACCAATCGCCGGTCTGTGAGATCAGCTGCCCCACAAAAAGATTTCTGAAGTCGTGATTTCTGCGCAGGAGTTCGATGTAACCCACGGATCGCCCAGCCATGCGCACATTGTAATCCATAGGTCATATTGATCCTATTTGTGCGGCGGTTGTGTTGGCGCTTTGTGTTATAAGTAAAGGAAGAAAATTGTAAACGCATATATAAGGTGAGTTTATGCACATCGAATCGCTGAAGGTATTTTGTGACCTTATCGACACGCGGAGTTTTTCCAAGGCGGCTGCCAAGAACTTCATCTCTCAATCAGCAGTGAGCCAGCAGATCAGGGCGCTCGAAGATCGATTCAACAAAAAAC
Organism: Blastocatellia bacterium; assembly: GCA_035258805.1. Lineage (GTDB taxonomy): Bacteria > Acidobacteriota > Blastocatellia > UBA7656 > UBA7656 > Onstottus_A. The sequence goes on from DATFWY010000005.1 coordinate 27,115, forward strand.
TCGTTGAGCGCAGCCGGGGTGGCACGATGTCGCCCACCACTGCTGGGATGACCTTTTATCAAGGTTGCCGGGAAATTATGGACCGATTCAATTCGCTCACCGAAGAGATGAAAGGGCTAGGAAATATCGTAAGCGGACAAGTCCGAGTCGGAACGATTTATTCGGTCGGTATTCATGAACTTTCGCCGGTGCTTAAACGCTTCATAAAGTCATACCCGCACGTTAACGTGCACATCGAATACAGCCGCCCCAATAAAGTCTATGACGACGTCATCAATCACGTCATAGACATCGGGATTGTTGCGTATCCGACTCCCAAGCCACAAATCGAAGTCATTCCATTCGGAAATGACCGGCTCGTACTCGTTTGCAGCCCAGAACATGAACTTGCGGGAAAGAAGCGGATTGATATTACCGCCCTCGACGGACAGCGGTTCATAGGGTTCGAGCGCGACATTCCGACCCGGAAAGCAGTCGACAAGATTCTCCGCGATCGGGGTATAGCAGTTCAGTATGTAATGGAGCTCGACAATATAGAAACTGTGAAGCAATCAGTCGAAGCAGATCTGGGGCTAACGATAGTCCCGCGAGCGACCGTTCAGAACGAAGTGCGGGCGGGAACGCTTCGGGCGGTTAATTTCACTGAAAACTTCGCCCGGCCAATCGGTATAATTCATCGAAAGGGAAAGATCTTTAGCGCAGCGACTAGAAAATTCATCGAGATGCTAACAGAAGGTCAGGAACCTGCTCGCGATTAACCTGACGGCGCGTCAATTAGTTTGTGCGGCAAACGTTTCTGAAACAACGCTCCTTTGACAATCGCACACAGCGGCAGCTATGATTCTGCGTCGTTATGACGGGGCGTGGCTCAGCCTGGTAGAGCGCTCGGTTCGGGACCGAGAGGTCGTTGGTTCAAATCCAATCGCCCCGATTATTTTAAAGGGTCCGCGGGAGCAGAGATTGGCTCCCGCTTTTGTTTTGAATAGGACCTGTAGGGCAAAATAGGACCTGTGCGATAATCGCTACTGTCATGATTATATGCCGTCGATTCATAATAAGCGGCAGAGTTCAGGGGGTCGGGTACAGGTATTTTGCTATTCGAGCCGCGCGGCGTGTCGGGGTTGCCGGAACAGTAAAAAACCTTCTCGATGGCACTGTTGAGGCAATCGCTGAAGGCTCTGAAACAGCGCTGAATGAGTTTCGCTCTGAACTCGAGAGGGGACCTTCATATGGTCACGTAAGCCGAGTAGACGAAACAGACCTTCCGTCAACTGGTCGCTATTCGGGCTTCGATGTTTTGTTTTAGATCGGTAGCTCACACCATCCGATCAATTGCGATAAAGGCTGCATCTTCGAACTAGAACCTGGAGACAATCGCGTGGATAACCTGAAAGAGATGATTCGAACCGTCCGTGATTTTCCGAAGCCGGGGATACAATTTTACGACATAACCACTCTTCTAAAGAATCCTTACGGTTTGCGGACCACCATCGATCGTTTAGTCGAGTTCATAGATGATCCGAACATCGATGTCGTGGTCGGCATGGAAGCGCGCGGTTTCATCTTTGCTCCGGCGCTCGCGTACCGGTTAAAGGCGGGCTTCGTGCCAGTACGAAAGCCACGAAAGCTGCCCGCGGAGACGGAATCCATAACCTATCAGCTCGAGTATGGCACGGATACACTGGAAATTCACAAAGATGCGATCAATAAGGGCGATCGAGTGATAATCGCCGACGACTTGCTTGCCACCGGCGGCACTGCGCGCGCGGTCGTGGACCTAGTCGAAAGATTGGGAGGGGTTGTCGCAGGACTCGCATTCGTCGTTGAATTGACGTTTCTAAACGGCCGAGAGCGCTTCAACGGCTACAAAATATCATCGCTGCTCGAGTATGACGACTAAGCCGGGAGATTGGCTGAGCATCAGCGTCGCCTGTCACAAAACCCCACGGACACCGAGTTTAGGAAGATTCCCCTCAAGCGATTTTGTTGTCTTTGAGTCTTTGCGCAAGATTTCAACGCCATCGGCCGCCTCCGATCTAGTTTTCCTTCCTATCGTAAATTGATGCGAACGCTACTGAATGTTAGAATGACAGATTCCCGATGTAACGCGTTCGCTCACATGCGGGACGCACTCTAGATCAAGGGATGCAAAATGCCCGAAGAAGTCATCAGCGTTCGAGGCGCGCGAGTCCACAACTTAAAAAACATCAGCGTCGATATCCCCATCGGCAAGCTGACGGTGATCACCGGTGTAAGCGGCTCCGGTAAATCCAGCCTGGCTTTCGATACTATTTATGCGGAAGGCCAGCGACGTTACGTCGAAAGCCTTTCTGCGTACGCCCGCCAGTTTCTCGAGCGAATGGACAAACCGGACGTTGACGAGATACTCGGAATCTGTCCCGCAATTTCCATTCGACAAAAGAACGCAACACGAAATCCGCGCTCAACTGTCGCCACTCAAACAGAAATCTACGATTACTTGAGGCTGTTGTACGCACGAATCGGCAGGACTTTTTGCTTTAATTGCGGCGAAGAAGTCAAACGAGACACGCCCGAATCAGCGGCCGATGAAGTCTTGATACTACCAGAAGGCACCAGGTTCTATGTTTTGTTTCCTGCGTCGGCTGGGCTGGATGAAGCCGCAGCGGGATCAAACGGTGGAGGTAAACAAAAGAAAAAACCGGCGCGGAGTGAGCGAACTCGGATTGATGCGCACCTGATGAGCTTGATGCAGCGCGGCTTCACGAGGCTTTACAAAAACGGGCGCACCATAGAGCTTGCAACTCCTGACAGTTACACTGACTCCGATTTCAAAGACACCTTCGTCCTTGTCGATCGCCTGGTGGTCAGACCCGATACTCGAGCTCGGCTGGTAGACTCGATAGAAGTTTGCTATCAGGAAGGTCATGGCCAGGCGGTTATTGAAATCGCCGGTGATTCTTCGCCTCGGATGCAGTTTTCAGAGGGCTTCGAGTGCAAACGCTGCGCGGTTCGATACTCAACCCCCGAACCGCAACTGTTCAGCTTCAACAATCCATTTGGAGCTTGTCCGACATGCCAGGGATTCGGCAACACCATAGGTCTCGATTTGAATCTCGTGATCCCGAACCGGGAACTCAGCCTCGCTCAAGGTGCGATCGAACCGTGGATGAAGCCGCAGTACGACTGGGCGCAAAAAGAACTCCTGAGATTCTCAAAGCAAGCGGGCATTCCAACCACGATTCCCTTTCGTCAATTGACTCGCGAACAACAAAAAACCATTGTGCAGGGTCGCAATGGATTTGACGGCGTGAAGGGCTTCTTCGATTGGCTCGAAACCAAGAAGTACAAGCTGCATGTGCGAGTGTTTCTCTCGAAGTATCGCGGATACACGCTCTGCCCGGACTGCGGGGGCTCGCGGTTGAGGATGGAAGCGCGGCTGATTCGAGTGAACGGCAAGACTTTGCCTGAAGTATGCGCAATGAGCGCCGCTGAGGCTGCGTCGTTTTTCAACAACCCAACCCTTACCGCCAGAGAATCTGAAGTTGCCGGACGATTGCTTGAAGAGATTCGCAGCCGTTTGAAGTTTCTCATCGATGTTGGCTTACAGTACCTGACGCTCGACCGTCTGGCCTCTACCCTCTCGGGCGGTGAAGCGCAACGAATACAGCTTGCCACTAACCTGGGGGCCTCGCTGGTTGGCGCGCTATACGTTTTAGACGAGCCGTCGATCGGTCTTCACCCTCGCGACAATGAGAAGCTGATTCGCATACTTAAGAATCTGCGTGATATCGGCAATACGGTGCTGGTAGTGGAGCACGAGCCCGAAATGATGCTTTCCTCGGATAAGCTAATCGACATTGGACCGGGAGCCGGCGAACTCGGCGGCGAGGTCGTTTTCCAGGGCACCATCGAGGAAATGATAAAGCGAGGACAATCGCTTACGGCTAAATATCTGCGTGCAGAACTCGAGATCAAGTCTCCAAAGAACCGTCGCTTGATTGGTCCTCGTTCGCTCGAGATCCGCGGCGCAAGCGAACACAACTTGAAGGGCATCGATGTCGACATTCCCCTCGGCATGATGGTTTGCATCACCGGCGTGTCAGGTTCCGGCAAGTCTACTTTAGTCCACGACATTATTTACGCAGGTATCAAGAAGCAGCGCGGTGAGTGGACGGGACCCGTGGGGTCTTTCAGAAAGATAGACGGTGCTCAGTATCTCGATGACGTGGTCCTGGTTGACCAGTCTCCAATCGGACGCACGCCGCGCTCTAACCCGGTCACTTATATAAAGGTTTACGACGCAATTCGCGACCTTTTTGCCTCGACTCGCGAAGCGCAGGCGCGCGGCTTCGATTCCTCGCATTTCAGCTTCAACGTTCCCGGCGGACGCTGCGAACGCTGTGAGGGGAATGGCGTAGAGATCAAGGAGATGCAGTTCCTGGCAGACGTCGAGCTGATTTGCGAAGAATGTAAGGGCATGCGCTTTAAGCAAGCCCTGCTCGATGTGAAGTACAAGGGACGTTCTATCCATGACGCGCTGAACATGACCGTTCGTGAAGCGATGCTGTTTTTTGCTAACGTAAATCGGATCGCATCTAAGCTCAGGGTAATGGATGACGTTGGGCTGGGATACCTTCGCTTAGGCCAGTCGGCAACCACTCTATCCGGAGGCGAGGCACAGCGAGTAAAGCTTGCGGCGTTTTTGTCCAGACGCTCCAGCGAGCGCACGCTGTACATTTTTGACGAGCCGACCACCGGGCTTCATTTTGATGACATCAACAAATTGCTTGCGGCCTTCAGACAGCTCATCGACGCGGGCGGTTCAATCATCATCATCGAACACAATCTGGATGTCATCAAAAGCGCCGACTGGATTATTGATCTCGGACCGGAAGGTGGCGATGAGGGCGGTCGCGTCGTAACTGTCGGTCCGCCGCCGGCGATTATGCAGAATTCCAAGTCGCATACCGGGCGATTTCTATCCAAAGTGCTCAAGTAGATTGCCGGCGAATCCAGCTGTGCTAAACTGAGCTGAGCTGCGCTCAAATAAGGGACGCATACCGATGAGAAGAACACTAGTTGGTTTTCTGCTTATCGCATTCGCCACCCTCTCTCAGCCGGACACCTCCGCCCAACAGATCCCTTTTCTCTCCGAGCTGTTTTCTCGTTATGAAGAGTTGAACAGGGTTTCCCGCCCAGGGGGCGCTAATTCTGCCGCGTTGGAAACATTCCGCAAACGAAGCGAGGAACAATTCAAGCTCGGCAGCATTCCTGGAATGTTGGAAGCAATCGGCGAAGCCCAGTCGCTGCTCGCCGGTAAGAAGTGGGATGAAAGACAAAAATTCATTTCTTCGCTGACGATTGAAACCGATCGCCTGGTGGTCGAGCCCAACCAGATTCTACAGGTCTCGCTAACCAGAATGTTTCCTACCAACCTTGAAAAAGCTTTTGGAGCATCGCCGACAGTCACATTTCAAATAGTCGCCGGTGAACAGTCTGCAAAATCCGGCGAAGCGCCGCCGCCCCCTCCGCTTTCGGCACCGCTTCCGATTGCGGAGAGATTGACCATTGCAGAAACGAGCAACAATGCAGCTCGAAAGCTCTTGTTATCCGACGGCGCTTACGAGGTCGTCGCAAGGATTGAAGCAGGCGGTAAGCCGGTGGCCGAACTGAAAAAACCAATCTACGCAATTAGCGACTTCAGCTCCAGCATTGCGGTAATGTCGCGGAACATAGCTGGAATCAAGAGCTCGGCTGATCCCAAAGTAAAGGCCGCTGCGTACCTGCTGTCAACTCCCGAATTCCAATTGCAACGTCTTACGCCGCTAAACAAGACTCGAGGCGATATAGATCTCAATCCAATAAAAGAAATGGATCGCATCGAGAGCGAGCTGGCGGCAATAACAAAAGGGCGCAATCCGTTCACCCGCGAGCGCGGCGAGTTAGAACGCGCTTATCGCGCGACAGATGGTGCTCTCGTTCCGTACCGGCTGTATATTCCGCAAAGCTACGACGACACTAACCCCAAGCCGCTGGTTGTGATGCTCCATGGGGAGCTCGGCGATGAGCGGTATTACTTCAGCGGCGTGTCAGACGCGTCCCTTGTAAAAGCAGAGGCTGATCGACGAGGGTGGATTTTAGCGGGGACAAATGGCAGGGGGCGCTTCGGAGTGAGCGACGAAGATGTTTTCGAAGTCGTTAAGGCGGTGACTGCCGACTACAAGATCGATTCCGCCCGCATTTATTTGACCGGGCATTCCAAGGGTGGTTTCGGAGCCTGGTTGATAGCTGCAAGGAAGCCGGATTTATTCGCGGCGCTGGCGGCGGTTTCCGCAGGTCCGCCGGCTGAAGCCAGTCGACTCGGAGAAGTCCTGGCGCCTCTCAAAAACACCGCGGCACTGCTAGTCCACGGCGCGCAGGACACGATAACGCCAGTACAGCTTTCACGAACGATGGCCACCGCAGCCGAAAAAGCCGGCCTTAAGGTGGCCCTCCTGGAGATCCCGGGCGGTGATCACCTCAGTGTGGTTGGTTCAAGTTTTCCAGCCGTGATGGAGTTCTTCGAAAAAAATCCTAAGGCCACCAAATCACAATAGGTCCTATCCGTCCTATATGAACGAGATCAGCAAGATTGCCCAATCGGCCGGGCGTTACGAAATCTACGTAGACGGGTCATTCATAAACGGATCGACCGGTTACGGTGTTGTTGTGCTCAAGAGTGGTGAGGTCGTGGCCGAACTATCGGGCAGTGTCCCTGAATTAGTGGTCGATGGAAGCAGGCAAGTCGCCGGTGAGCTGGTAGCCGTAAAAGAAGCATTGAAGTGGTGTCAACAGCGATCCATTAGTGAGGTTTGGATTTATTACGACTATTACGGGATTGAGAAATGGGCCACGCGTCAGTGGAAAACCAACGTGCCCCTTACAATTGAGTATGCAAAGTGTGTCAATGAATGTCGCATCAAAATACATTGGCGCAAGATCAACAGTCATTCTGGGAATCGTTGGAATGATCGCGCTGATCTGTTAGCAAAGCAGGGAGCTCAGCAGATCGGAACCGAGCGGGATACAATTACAGAGCTCATTGAGACAAAGGATGCATGGATCGAGTTTCTCATGGTGAGAGGCATAGATGCTCAGTTCGAGCGAATCTTGAACGAACAGTTTGCTCGGATCACTGTTCTGAAAGACGGGGCGGCCGTCGGGATCTTCGATCTCTACAACACGAAGAAGAAAAGGTTTTCTCCCTACCTTCATGATTTCCGGGATGAGAAGCTAAAGCTCCTGGTAGAAACGCTCTGGCGGGATTTCCTCGCACAGTATCCAAGGGTCACTCGACGATAGGACCTATAGGACCTATCGGACCTATTCAAATTCAGGAGGACTGTGATGCAATTTGGAGCATACATCTTTGCTACCGACTATTCGATTCGTCCGGATGAACTGGCCCGTGAGCTCGAACAGCGGGGTTTCGAATCGCTGTGGCTCCCAGAACACACGCACATCCCCGCCAGCCGGCGTACGCCGTATCCCGCCGGCGGGGACTTGCCTAAGGAGTATTGGCATACTCACGATCCATTTGTTGCCTTGAGCGCAGCAGCGGCGGTGACGACCAAGCTTCGGGTCGCAACCGGAATCTGTCTGATCATTGAACGCGACCCGATTACCACCGCAAAGGAAGTGGCCAGTCTCGATATGCTGTCCGGCGGACGTTTTATCTTTGGCATAGGTGGTGGATGGAATGCTGAGGAAATGGAAAACCATGGCACACCTTACAAATTGCGCTGGCGGATACTACGCGAGCGAGTGCTTGCAATGAAAGAGATTTGGACGAAGGACGAAGCAGAGTTCCACGGAGAGTTTGTCAACTTCGACAAGATCTGGTTCTATCCAAAACCCGTACACAAACCGCATCCGCCAATCCTGATGGGAGGCGACGGTCCTACTACTTTCGATCGCGTGGTAGAGTTTTGTGACGGTTGGATGCCTATTGGCTTCAGGATGCGTAATCTGCCGGAGCGGCTTGCGGCATTGCACGAGCGCGCCAGAGCGGCAGGTCGCGATCCGAAGTCGATTTCCGTTACGATCTTCGGCGCCAATCCTGAGGCGAAAACGCTCGATGCTTTTGAGGCAGCTGGAGTCGAGCGAGCAATTTTCATGTTGCCACCGGCGGGACGAGAGACTGTACTCCCGCTTCTCGATAAGTATTCCGCATTTCTAAAATAATTAGATCCGATCGTGGTATCGAAACTGCGTAGGACTAGACTGATGCCCAAAGCGGCAACCGCCAAACAGAATTGGTGGCTTGAATCGGGACACGATCAGTGTGAGTCGTGCAGCTACACGTACGTTTATGAAACGGGCTATCGCTGCGCGGCTTGTGATGCTGCGATTTGCTCTTTCTGCGTGGAGGAAACGGTTTCCGTAACTGTACTCTGCGCACGATGTAAGGAAACCGAAAACACGGAACTGTGATATGGCTGCGAGAGCAATCTGGAAAGGAAAACTCAAGTTAGGCAGGACCATCGTTCCGGTGGCTTTGTATTCGGCGGTCGTTGACCGGACAGTGCGTTTTCACGTACTTGACCAACGTTCAGAGACGCGAGTCAAGCAGCACATGGTGAGTCCGGAATCGAAGAAAGAAGTTACCAACGACGAAATTCAGAAGGGCTACCAGATCGAGCCTGGTGTATTCGTGATCTTGAGTAAAGAAGAGCTCGAAAAGGTACAACCCAAACAGTCGCGTGACATTGAGCTTTCGCGATTCGTGCCACCCCAGAATATCAGCAGTCTATGGTACGATCGCCCGTATTACCTTGGTCCTGACGGAGACCAGTCCGCGTACTTCGCCCTCGCCGAAGCACTGGTCAATGAGGAGATAGAAGGTATCGCTCACTGGGTAATGAGAGGAAAGGAGTATGTCGGAGCCTTGCGGGCACAAGGCGATTATCTGATGTTAGTCACACTCCGCCACGCCGAAGAAGTTGTTCCGGCAGAAGCCCTACCCAGTCCCGAAGGCCGAGCCATCGACAAGAAAGAGATCAATATGGCGCGCCAACTGATCGAGGCGCTTGCGGGCGAATTTAATCCTGAGGAATTTCGAGACGAGTATCGCGAAAGAGTGATGGAATTCATTGAGCAAAAGGCGAAAGGCAAGAAACCTCGGCTCCATGCGGTGAAATCCAAGGAAGCAACTCCTTCGCTTGCCAGCGCGCTTTCAAAGAGCATTGCCGCACTAAAGAAGCAAAAGGAAAAGAAGCAAAAGGAGAAGATCGCTGCCTAGACAAGCCGCAAAAAGGAAGAGCAAGGAGAGCAAAGACGAGAAAGCTACCATACGCCCGTTATGGTCGGGAACTATCACGTTCGGACTGGTCAGCGTTCCTGTCGATATGTACCCGGCGTACCGCCGCGAACGGGCGCCGCTCAGGATGTTGTCTCCAGATGGTGTGCCGCTGAAACGTCGCTATTATTCTCAGGAGACCGGGCGCGATCTGGATGACGAACAGATGGTTCGCGGATATGAAACCGACAAGGGTAAATATGTCATCGTAACCGATGAGGAGCTCGAGAAACTGGCGCCGGAGAAAAGCCGCGATATCGATCTTCGGTTATTTGTCGACCAGCAAACAATCCCACCGATTTACTTTGAACGCGCGTACTATCTGACGCCGGCACACGATACTGAAAAGGCCTATCGACTCCTGGCAAAAACGATGGAAGAGACAAAGCGTGTTGGGATTGGCACGTTTGTTATGCGCGGCAAAGAGTATCTTGTCGCGATCACATCCGAAAACGCTATTCTTATCGCACAGACGCTTCGGTTCGCGGATGAGGTTCGTTCGTCAGCAGATGTGGGACTTCCGGAAAAGAAAAAAGTATCCAAGGCCGAGGTTACGAAATTTGACAAGTTTATAGCTGCACACTCAGAAAAGAGCCTGCCAGACAAAGAACTTAAGGATCAGCAGACGGAACGGATTCTAAAGCTGGTCAAAACAAAGAAATCACG
>DATFWY010000006.1:0-5657 GCA_035258805.1 Blastocatellia bacterium
CTTCTATCAAGCTCCCAGAGCTGGCATCACTTTGGTCCCGAACAACTCGATGGATCGCATCACCTGCTCGTGACTTAGGCCACCGAAGCTGAACATGCCCACCAGACTGTCCGGTCGTGCCGTTTCGATCATCAGGCGCGCTTTTTTGATCACCGTTTCGGGGCTACCGATAAGCGACGTTCCCCATTCATCCATTCTCTTTAGTGTAAGGCCTCCGGGAAAATAGGCGAAGCGCTCCGTGAACTTTGGGAGGTCGTCCGTCTTGATGGAATCGCCGCGCCAGACGTTGTCGGTGGCTAGCTGCCAAAAGCGTGTGACCTCGGGGCCGGCTTCCTTCCATGCCTGCTCGTCGGTCTCAGCGACGTAAACATCACGAGCCATGATTGCGTCTCCGCCGCCGGCCAGGTTTCCGACCTCAGCCCGTTCGTCGCGATATGACTTGATAGCCCGGGCGCAGTTTGCAAGGGGTTGGCGAGAGAGCGCCAGATTCCAGCCCCGCCGCGCCACCATCGCCGGGCTCTCGGGCGAGGTAGCGCCGTAGTAGATCGGCGGGTGCGGCCGTTGCAGCGGCCGCGGGCGGCATGAGATATCGACATAGTTCCAAGCTTTACCGGAGTACGTGAAGGTATTTTCTGACCACGCGCGCAGAAGAATCTCGATGCCCTCCTCGAAGCGGGCCTGAGCCGTATCGCGATCGAGCCCATGTTTGAGGTCATCACGGGGCACCCCGCGACCCAGCCCCACGTTCAGCCGTCCGCCGGTGAGGATGTCCAGGGTCGCGCACTCCTCCGCGAGGCGCATCGGGTCGTGGAGTGGCAGGGCATTGACCAGGTTCCCGAGGCGCAGGCGCTGGGTGCGGTGAGCAAGGGAGGCGATAATCAAGTTGGGCGATGCCAACATGCCGTAGTCCGAGTGGTGATGTTCGGCAAACCACGCTTCGTCAAAACCCAGCCGCTCTGTCAGCTGAATCTGCTCAAGTAGTTCCTCGAAGGCTTGGCGCTCCGGTACCCACGGTCGTGCCTGATTGTAACTGAAAGTCCCAAATCGCATGCGTTGTCCTCCTCCTAACACACGCCGCTATTTAGCAATCGACAAGTCACGCTGCTCCGAGATTGCACCGCGGAGGCGCTGAGGACGCTGAGTAAAGAATTCTTGATCAAAAAATACTCCGAACTCTGCGAACTCGGCCGTCTCTGTGGTGAAGACCTTGTTCACAGGAAGGCGGAATAACCATTTTTTTTACACAACATAACTCAATGCCGTTAGCTCTTGCAATCGCGGATTGGCGCTCGTTTATGTCTGTTGCATTTCAAACTTGGCTTTCAGCGAGCGGAGCAACCTCGTCACTCTTATTGTCCTAGATAGCGCGGAAAGATAATAAAAATGACGGAAACTGACAAAGCGCGACAGGAGGAAAAAGCGAATTCGAGGACATAAGACCGCAGGAGAAGAAATAGAGGACGGTGCACCGATTTTGCTACAAAGTTGAAGCCGTGCGTCATGCCGATCTCCGAAAGAAGAATCGGGCGAGGTTACAGCAACTCCGAAAATTGCTCCTGCACAACACTGCCTGCGTCTTACTGCATTGCTGAACGAACTCACCGAAATGAGCCGCACCCAAAAACGCTGCGGAGATTTGAAACATGACACTTGCTAGCTTTGTCCCCCTCGTCCTAATCGCGTCTTATCGTCTGCCGACGTTCATCGCCGGCGCTCGCGGCAGCTGTCATCAGAATGCGATCTTCATTAGTTTATTTTTCGGCTGGACGCGTATCGGCTGGAGCGCCGCGCTCATCTGGGCGATTGTCGAGGTGCCGATGTCCTCGAAGCCGCGAGAGCGAAGCCGCATCTCGGAGCCGTTTTACAAGTGAGATCCGATTTCAGCCTCCGCTACCTGGTCACACGCGTCTACCCAACTGCCGTCGTGTCAATTGCCATAGGGATAATCGCAGGAATTCTTTGCCTCGCGGTTCAGAGTGGCGGTGATTTCTTATGGCATTTGCGCGCGGCAAGGAACCTGATTGCCGGCGCCGAGATCTACAGCGATTCTATAACCTCGGATCCTTATCAGTACGTGCCTTACCCGCTTCCAGCCGCTTTTCTAGCACTTCCGGTTGCGTGGCTTCGAGATGATCTTGCAGCAGCAGCGTTTTTTGGCGCCAGTGCAGCCATCGTTGCCTGGTGTCTGATTAGAGCCGGCGAAGCATGGAGACTAAACATCTTTCTATCTTGGCAATTTCTGTTTGCGTTGATCAACGCGCAGTCCACTCCGTTGTTGTTGTGCTTATACTTGGTCCCCTCAGCACTGCCGCTGGTGCTGGTAAAGCCAAATATCGCAATCCCGGTGGCCTTGACGAAATTTCCGAGCAAGCACGGCCTCGCATTAACTCTGGCGATAAGCTTAACATCGCTTGCTCTTTATCCGACCTGGCCTTTGGTCTGGTTTAGTCAACTGGGCGGTTATCAAGGTGTGTCGCCAATTTTGGTTCTTCCATTCGGCCCTCTCATCGTCTTGGTGTTGTTGCGCTGGCAAAATCGAGAAGCGTGGCTGTTGATTCTGATGGCTGTGATGCCGCAACGCATGGTCTATGATCAAATTCCCCTTCTTCTGACCGCTCGCACTCCACGACAGCTATTCCTGTTAGTGGAGTGTTCATGGATTTGGACTTTGCCACAGCTTTTATTTGACAAGTCGAATTTTTACGAAGCATGGCCCCAGTGGGTAGTGCTGCTCTATTATTTCCCGGCGCTGGCAATCGTCTTGTGGAATAAGGCGGGTACAGTCGAGACAATGGCTGAAATCGACCCAAGCTTAGCTAAAAGCATCGGGGGCCAATAATCGCCGCACTGAAAGCAACTTTCCCAAGCCGCGAACGCTCCTCTCGACAACAGTCGGGACAGCACCTAAGCGTTGCCTTGGGGGACGAACAATGCCGCCGTGATCGTGAAGCATTGCTGGAGCGGCTCGTGGAACCACAAGCCGCAAATCGCGAATGATCTAAAATAGCAAGAGAGTGTCTCGTAAAGGGGAATCCAACACGAGCTCCGCCAGGTGGCTCGTCGAGGCATTGGTCTATTTAGCCGCTTTACGAACACGAATGATGAGCGGCATGGAATTCGGCATACCGCTCATAAGTACCGATCCCGATGAACCTTCGCAATTCAAGCACTCATCCCCCCGGCTGCGAAACCACAACATCGCCTCGTGGCGATCGATTGAGTTCACTGCGTCGCTATCGGGAACCCAGTATTTCTCATAGTTCGGGGTTAAACGGCGGTACCGCAATATGGTTGGCTCTAACCGAGAGACGAGATCACGCAAAATCCGGTTTGGAATAACCGCCATTGACCTAAATAACGGCCATGAGCGTAGCGGAATACTTGCTTTAATAAATTTCCCCTTAAAACCAAAATCGGAATAGGGTCTGACTTCGTAACCGTCTGCAGCCCAAGGCGTACAATTCCAGGCCACTAGTAGGAAAAGTACTCCGTTGTCGCGTGTGACCCGGCGAGCTTCCCGAAACGCATGCTCGGGATTAGGTACATGCTCGAACACCCAAATTGACCAAGCCCCTTCAAAACTATTGTCCGGAAAGGGCATTGCCGTCGCCGAGCCTAGAACAAATTTCTTGCGATAGAAGCGGGCTACCGTGGGAGAGATGTCGAGCCCGGTATAATTTTGCGCTAGATCCTGCAAATAACCTCGGCCTGATCCGATTTCCAAGACGGGCCGCTCGCGTAGGTTAAAACGCTCAACGAATTGGTTAACGTGGTCTTCAATTCGGAATGCTTCAGCGGCGGCCCGCGCAACGCTAATATATTTCGTCTCGAATTCGGTCGTTACATCGTCTTTGGTTACAGGTTTCTTATATGCATCGGCGTAGTAGTTTCGAGAGGTTTCCAACTCCTGCTGAGTTAGCGGCGCGTCAACGTCATAAGGGAAGTGAAGAGCGGCAGTCGAGACGATGATAATGAGCAGCGCAAGTGCTAGATTTCTCAACGCTTTGAAATATCGATAAGTGCTTTCCACTAGCTCAGACGAATGGAGATTGCAAAACTATTTATTGAGCAGAACCTTAGCATTCGGATTAAGTCTAAACTCGTGGGCAAGGAGAATACCAACAAGCAACAAAGATGCACGTTTAGCTAAGGCGAGGGAAAACTGTCATTTTTGACCGCATTTGAGTAAGTTGAGTTGAGCGGGCTCATGGCTGTTCCCGAACAGTCCTGTACAGACTTTATGTAAATTCGCGGACGTCCTGGAGATAGCGTTTCGATGCAGCGACCCAACTTGAGCTTGGTAGAAGCACTTCCACTCTACCTCCCTCCATTTCACGTTGCTTTGATCCGTGTACAGCAACCGTCCCCTCCTGTTGTTTCTAGTTCACATTAGAAATCGTTTCGAGAATCAGAACGACTCTTAAAAAAACTTCGTCGGCGATGCGGGGTGCCGTATAATTTGCATGAGTTGTCAGACATTCTGGTATGTCTCCAGTACTCAATGGAAGCAATAGCTGATCAAATTCTCGCAACTGACAAAAACTTCCCAAAAGTATCAATTATCATGCTTTGCCTCAACGAGGCAGATATCCTTGCTGCGTGCGTCGGCAAAGCCAGAAGAGCACAAAATGGACAAAAATAGCAGGAGAAATCAACAGATAAGAGTCCTTATAATGACGATCAGGAGATGAATCCGGTTGTCGGACTAAAAAATCGTTTACGTAAGAATGGATTCCAAGACCGCAAGTAAACTGCACGGAGAGGCTTTACGGAGCGAAAGAGAGAAACGTCCCGACGTGCGCGATTTCACTAATATTCCCACGGAAGATCCGCGGGCGGCGCTGCAGTTTTGTCAATCTCTTGCCCATATGCTCGCTGCTGCTTCCAATCCAACGATCAACAATGCCCGTCAGCTCCAAATCGTCGGTGGGATCAAAGCTGCGCCATCTATTCCGGAGCATCAACCGGAACTCTCTGTCGTAATTCCGGTCTTCAATGAGGAAGAGAACATTACTGTTTTGCACTCTCGATTAGCAGCCGTTTTAGAAGATACGCACATAGATTACGAGATCATTTTTGTTGATGATGGTAGCAACGACGACAGCCTTAATCAGTTGAGGAATCTGTCGGCCAAAGACAAAAGCGTGTCGGTAGTTGAACTCGCGCGCAATTTCGGCCACCAGACTGCCATAACGGCCGGGCTGGACTATGCGCAAGGAAAAGCCGTCATTGTCATGGATGGTGACCTACAGGACCCGCCTGAGGCTCTTCCCCAATTTATCTCTAAATGGCGACAGGGCTATGATGTTGTTTACGGCATTCGTGAGGGACGCAAAGAGAACTGGCTTAAAAGAATTGCTTATGCGAGTTTTTACCGTCTGCTCCGACGTGTCTCTAATATTGAGATTCCTCTTGACTCAGGTGATTTCTGCATCATGGACCGCCGCGTTGTGGACCTCCTTAGAGGTATGCCCGAGCGTAACCGCTTCATTCGTGGCATCCGAAGCTGGGTAGGACTAAACCAAGTTGGCTTCCCCATTGAGCGCCATGCCCGGATTGCGGGAAAACCCAAATACACATTCCGGCGCCTGATGCTCTTAGCATTAGATGGCCTTGTATCTTTTAGTTATCTGCCACTGCGAACTATCACGATGTTG
>DATFWY010000007.1:0-7847 GCA_035258805.1 Blastocatellia bacterium
TGCTGCTTGGACCCGGGGCGTATTCAATTGATGCCCGCCTCTTTGGATGGAAGCGCATTGAGGTCCGAGATCGGCCACGCAAGATCCGAAAGACAGACTAATCGACAACTTCATATGGTGTAGTTCCCAATCACCGGCTCCCGCCAACTCTAAAGGTAATCTTATCGCGGCCCTTCGCAAGAAATTCGCGAACCTCGATCCTCCGCCGATTAATATCAATCACTTAAGGGTGGCTCTCACATTGCAATCCATCACACCGGACGCGGCATAGGAGAAACGAGCTGCGAGTAATACACGAACAAACGATAAACACGGAAACCTGATCGCTGAATCTACCCGAATCCAGATCCGCAGGCTGCTTCAGAGTCTCGTGGAGTGGACTCGTCGAGTAAGACGGGCTTGATGTGATCGTCGTGAGACAACGAAGGGAAACATCTGACAAAGAATCGAGATGCTGAATGATAAGCATCGTAGGGGAAAAGAGATGATTAAATATGCGAAACAGATTGTGCTGATGCTGGGAATTCTGTTCGTAGGGTTTACCGGGGCTTGGTGGCTCTCGCAAGCGGCTGTCGAGGAGTATGGCCGCGGCGAAAGCGTCCGGCTTGTCGTTTCAAAGACGTTGCCTCAATTAGATGGCAAGCAGCTGGAATTGCGAGCAGTCGAGGTCATCTATGAGCCAGGTGCGAGTCCCGCCCCGCACAGTCACCCGTGCCCGGTCATTGCTTATGTCACAGAAGGCGCGATTCGCAGTCAAGTTAACGACGAGCCTGCAACCATCTACAAAAAAGGGGAATCCTTTTACGAGGCTCCGAACGACACGCATCGGATTTCTGCGAATGCTAGCGAGAACGAACCTGCCAAACTACTTGCTGTTTTTGTCTGTGACCACGCGACCCCAGTTACCGTGGCTCGCACATCAGATCGGGCGGGCTCGAAATCGAAATAAAGGAAGAGGGTGTTGAGTTGAGCAACGTGCTAGAGATCGCCGGTGATGTAAGTCTCTTCGGATTTCGGGCCATCACCTCCCTGTTTAGTCGACCTCTGGAGGGCGACCAGATCCGGCGGCAGATCGCCGAAGTAGGATCGAAATCCCTTCTTCTTGTCATCGCTTCTGGTTTTGCTCTTGGAGCCGTCCTGACGCTGCATACGCGAAGCACGCTTGTCACTTTCGGCGCGACGGCATGGATCCCCACCGTCCAGTCATTGGCTTTCTTTATCGAGATTGGTCCTCTTGTTACAGGCCTGCTGGTAGCCGGACGGGTAGGTTCAGGCATCGGAGCAGTGCTCTCAAATATGCGGGCTACCGAGCAGATAGATGCCATCGAATCGCTTTCAATCGACTCCTTTAAGTATCTTGTTGTTCCCCGCATCATCGCTTGCACGTTGGCGTTACCGGTCCTGACGCTCTTCCTGGATTTTTCGGGACTTCTCGGAGGCTTTCTCTCCGAATACTCGATGTCGAGACTTTCCTTTCAGTCCTACATTGCCAGCTCGTTCGCTTCCTTCGAGTGGTCAAACTTTTATCCGCCGACTCTCAAGACAGCGGTATTTGGATTCGCAATCGGGACTGTTTCCTCTTTTCTCGGCTACACCACTAACGAAGGCGCGCAGGGGGTTGGGCGAGCGGCGACCAGAAGCGTGGTGATCTCATCATTGCTGATCATTCTACTGGACGTACTTTTGATCAAGTTCATCTTCTTTATGTATCCGGAGAGTGCCCTATGATTGATAACGGGGCAGCAGCAGTTGCTTTCCATCAAGTATCGAAATCGTTTGGCGCCAAGCGGGTTTTGCGCGATGTCTCGTTTGACGTTCACGCAGGCGAAGCGCTGTGCATTCTTGGTCGCAGCGGGACCGGCAAGAGCGTGACTTTGAAGCTCATCATCTCGCTCTTGAAACCGGACAACGGAAACATCTGGATCGAGCAGGATGAGATCACACACCTCAAAGAAGCGGACCTTTCCCGAGTACGTCGAAAGATGGGATTTCTCTTCCAGGATGCGGCGCTGTTTGATTCCCTTACGCTTTACGAAAATCTCGCGCTGCCTCTCCTTCGACTGAGCGACAAATCACAAGACGAAGTGGATTTCGTTATCGACCGCGTGCTTAAGCAGGTCGGCTTGGAAAACGATAAGCGGAAGATGCCGTCGGAACTCTCAGGCGGCATGCGCAAACGCGCGGGGCTTGCTCGCGCGCTGGTCCTAGAACCGAAGATTCTGCTTGCGGATGAGCCAAGCAGCGGGTTGGATCGCATCACCGCTGCCGAGATCGATGAACTGTTGTTGAAGCAAAAGGCGGAACATAAGACTACTTTGATCGTCGTCACACACGATGTGCGCGGTGCAAGGAACGTTGGGGATCGCATCGTAGTCCTGGATCGAGGAAAGCTGATTGCCGATGGTACGGTCGGGGAGGTCGAACAGAGCGAGAATGAGACTGCACGCAATTTGATGTCGGAGTGTTGAACAATGGAGAGTAGAAAAACAAGTATCGGTATTTTCGTTGTTGGCGGGCTGTTGCTGTTTGGTATCGGGATGTTCCTGATCGGTGACAGGCATCAGGCATTTGCGCGTCACATAGACTACTATTCCGAGTTTGTAAATCTTGCCGGTCTGGCGCCTGGCGCCAAGGTTCGAGTGGCTGGAATGGATGCTGGACAGGTTCTCTCAATCGACGTGCCGGATTCTCCGTCATCGGGTTTCCTCGTCAAGTGGCGAATCAACGAAAAGCTTCACGGGCTCGTGCGCACAGACTCTGTTGTCTATATCGGCACGGAGGGAATTGTCGGGGGCACTTTCCTGGCGGTTCGACCAGGCAGCGCAAACGGTTCTGAAGCCGCGGCACTTACGACGATTCCGAGCACAGAGCCAACTGAACTTTCAGATTTGGTGTCGCGCGGCACGTCGCTTCTAAACGATGCGCAGGGGATATTGAAAGAGATAGGACCCAAACTTGGCATCGCATTGGACACGGTCACTTCAACAGTCTCAAATGTGAATGATGTCGTTGCAGGCATCAAAGCTGGTCGCGGAACAGTGGGAATGCTGCTCAGCGACCAGGCAATGGCGAATGAGATTCGGGACAGCGTCACGACCGCTGCTTCGAACATTCGCGAGGTCATCGCCGACCTGAAAGCCGGCCGTGGTGCTGCCGGAATGCTGCTACGCGACGAAACCGTTGCAGGTCAGATCCGCGATGCAGTCAACAACGCAAAGCAGGCAACAGCTGATATCTCGCATGCCTCACACCAGGCTGATGCACTGGTTTCAGAATTGAGCGCCCAGCAGATTCCGCGAAAGGCGAGCGATATCGTGGACAGCTTGAATGACAGTGCGCGCCAGGTGAATCAATTGATTTCCGAGCTTGCAAAGCCTGATCAGCTCGGCACAACCGCCGGAGCGAACATTAGAGAATCGCTCACGAATGCCAATACCGCGGCTGCTAATCTGGCCGACGCAACCGAAGCGTTGAAACACAATTTCCTGACGCGCGGCTTCTTCAAGAAGAGGGGTTATTACACGCTGGCAGACCTCTCACCCGAGAAGTATCGCCGGGATCGTGCGTTCACCAACCCCACCAACAAGCGGTCCTGGCTTGCAGGATCGGAGCTGTTCCAAAGCGCCGCGAATGGGGCCGAGGAGCTGTCCGTAAAAGGGAAGGCGCTCTTGAACAATACTCTGAGTGGATACGGCGACTCGATTGTTGAAAGTCCCATTGTGATTGAGGGATATTCGAACGGAAAGGTTCCTGCGGATCAGCTTCGGTTATCTCGCAGCCGGGCGATGCTGGTAAGACAATACCTACAGCAGCGCTTCCAGATCGATACTAAGCATCTCGGGGTTGTTCCGCTAAAGAACTCACCACCGAATGGAATGGAGCGCGCAACATGGGACGGAATCTGTTTGGTTGTGCTGAGGCGAAGTTGAAGCGCCAAACTGGATCGTTGGATCAAGACGCAGCCCGACCTAGATGCAAACTCAAATCATCATTAGTCAGGCGCGGCCATTGGCACGGGGTGCTGCTGAACTTGGCCATGACGGCACAAACGATCGTGGGGAGTTGCTCGACAAGGCATGATCATCTTCGTCCGGATACGCTCGGTAGCCGAGTATTGGTAAATGGCTAGAGATCTCGCTCGTCCAGCTCGAGGCGTCTCAGCGTTGTCGTCGCTCGCGCCACTCCGCTCAGCGGTATTTCGCGCGCTTTGGATCGCTACGATCGCTTCGAATGTGACCACGGATCAAGTCGTCCACTCCATTTCTTCGATTTGAACTTGATCACGTACAAAAGTCGGACGCTTCCGACGGTCGTCTTCGAAGGAGAGCAACGCGATGCAAAGCGAATTGATGGAGCTGAAGTCAAAAGCCAATGGTAAGGACCAACGCAGAATTCTTGTGAAGTCGAAAGCAGAACTATCCGAGGGGAGCAGAATATGAACCAAGCATACGACAAATCGCGCCGTCATTTTCTCAAGCGGACTTCAATCCTTGGCATGTCAGCCGCGCTCAGCCCAAGAACAATCGCCGAAACATTTGCACATTCAACGGTACGAACTACTAAGAAGAAGAACGTCATGACCGCTTCAGACACCGAACAGACAGCAGACAAAACGGCGATTCGTCCGTTTCGATTCAATTTTCCGGATGCTGAACTTACCGATCTGCGGCGGCGTGTTAACGCGACCAGATGGCCTGAACGCGAGCAAGTCGCGGACGCATCACAAGGTGTGCAGCTCGCCACGATGCAGAAACTCGCGCGCTATTGGGGAACGGATTACGACTGGCGCAAGGGCGAAGCGAAACTGAAGGCCGTACCGCACTTCATCAGCGAGATTGACGGACTCGACATTCATTTCATTCATGTTCGTTCGAAAGAGGAAAACGCGTTGCCGGTCATTATCACGCACGGGTGGCCGGGATCAATCGTCGAGCAGTTGAAGATCATTGAGCCGCTAACGAATCCAACGGCGCACGGCGGGAGCCCATCGGACGCGTTCGACGTCGTGATCCCATCTCTTCCGGGTTACGGGTTTTCGGGCAAACCAACGGCGCCCGGTTGGAACCCGGTCAGCATTGCAAAGGCGTGGGCGACGCTGATGCAGCGTCTCGGCTACACAAAGTACGTGGCGCAAGGTGGCGACTGGGGCAATGCCGTTTCGGAGGTGATGGCTTTGCAGCAACCGCCTGGATTGCTCGGCATTCATACCAACATGGCGGCGACGGTTCCTCCTGATGTTTCGAAAGCGCTGGCCATGGGCGGCCCGCCTCCGGCCGGTCTTTCGCCGGACGAGCAGCATGCGTGGGACCAGTTGGTCGATTTCTACAAGAACGGGTTGGCCTACGCTCTCGAGATGAACAATCGGCCGCAGACTCTGTACGGAATCGTCGATTCACCCGTTGGGCTTGCGGGCTGGATACTCGATCACGACATTCGCAGCTACCAGATGATCGCGCGCGCTTTCGACGGCAAGCCGGAAGGACTGACACCGGACGACGTGCTCGACAACGTCACGCTCTATTGGCTGACGAACACCGCGGTCTCGTCAGCGCGCCTTTACTGGGACACCCGGCATAATCTTCCGCCTCGCGGCATCTTCGATGTCAGGGGCATCAAAATCCCGGTTGCCGTGAGCGCTTTCGGCGAAGAGATCTACCCGGCCCCAAAGAGTTGGGCTGAGAAGGCGTATCCCAAACTCATCTTCTTCAACAAGCATGACAAAGGCGGACACTTTGCGGCATGGGAGAAGCCGGTAGAGTTCACGGCTGATCTGCGATCGGCGTTTAAGTCCTTGCGTTCGTAAGGGACGCGATTACTGATGCGATACCGATCACCGGGCAACAGCGGGCTGCGCGTTTCTGAAAGCAGCCCTCGTCACGATGACTTTTGGAGAAGAACGGGCTGGGGCGCCGCAATGTCTGAAGCGCGAAAGGCCCCCAGGGAGGCGGGAAGAGAAGCCATGAGAACTAAATGGCGATTGGTAGCGATAACCACTCTCCTATGCGCAGCAATTCAGGCACAGCAGCCGGCCCACAAGCATTCAGGCGACCAGTCGTCGATCGATCCGGCGTGGTCTGAACTGCAATCAAGCATGGAGAAGATGCATACGGCGATGTCATCTATTAAAGCGTCTGGTAATGATGATTTTGATTTCGTGAAAATGATGATTCCGCATCATCAGGCCGCGATAGACATGGCCAGAACCCAACTCCTCTTTGGGAAAGATCCCCAGCTACTCAGGCTCGCCCAGGAGATCATTACTGATCAGCAATCCGAAATTGAACTCATGACCCTTTGGTTGAATCAACATGGCGCCAATACGGCGGATCTAACGCAGCCAAGACCCGCCCCACGCAAGGAGGAATAAGATGAAGATCCTTGGTTTGATCTTGGTTCTGTTTTTGCCATCAAGCGCACTCGCACAACAAGTACCGTGGGGGCGGCCCGATATTCCTATTTCTGAACATGACCGAGTCTATGCGGCGAATCAGACTTCAAATACGGTTTCGGTGATCGACCCGTCTACCAACAAGCTGCTGGGGTTGATTCGGCTCGGCGATCCCGTGCCTGCTTCTCTGAGTCCGCTCTATCGAGGTCAACTGTTGGTGCATGGGCTCGGCTATTCCCCTGACGGAAGGATGCTGGCCGTCGTATCCATAGCCTCGAACTCAGTGGCCCTGATCGAAACCGCGACAAATAAAGTCGAAAAAATAATTTATGTCGGGCGATCCCCTCACGAGGCGTTTTTTACTGCAGATGGACGTGAATTATGGGTCGCAATCCGAGGTGAGGATTACATCTCGGTTATTGACCCCGCGAAGATGGCAGAAGTACGTCGCATCAAACTGGCGAATGGTCCCGGCATGACGATGTTCGGTCCGGACGGTCGGTATGCTTTCGTCTGTTCAAGCTTTATGCCGGAACTTGCCGTGATCGACGTATCATCCCACGAGGTCGTTAGGCGTCTCACACAAGCAAGCCCGTTTTGCCCAAACATCGCGGTGAGTCCGGAGAATGACGAAGTCTGGATCACGCTGAAAGACTCTGGCAAAGTGCAAGTGTACAATGCGCAGCCGCCGTTCAAACCAAAAGCTCTGCTCGAGACCGGGCCGATTACTAATCACGTCAACTTTGTGAACAATCGAAACGGCGAATTTGCCTATGTAACTATCGGCGGCACCAACGAAGTGAAGGTGTTTCGTCGGGGCGCAAATCCGCAACTCGTCGCTACTATTCCGGTGGGGAATCTGCCTCACGGCATTTGGCCGTCAGGTGATGGCTCTCGCGTCTACGTGGCATTGGAGAACGATGTGATGGCCGCCGTGATCGACACGCTGACAAATAAAGTGATCGCCAACGTACCGATCGGACAAACAACCCAAGCTCTGGTCTACGTTCCTAACGCGGTGCCCAGCGGTCGGGGCACTGACAACCTCGTCCCTCTCGGCGAAGCGGGCAATACCGCCGGCCTGCGCCTCGAACTGGTCCGGCCCACACCTCAGAGTGTCGAGGGTTGGGCCGCCGTCAACTCGCTGGGTCTTTTGGATCTTGTACAGATCGCCGCAAAAGGCCTTAAGCCCGGTTCGGCATATCAGGTTTACCTGGCGGAGTCCAACCAAGCGCCTTTCGGAAAACTCGAGCCGCTTGCCGTCTTGAAGACTAATTCCGACGGCGCTGGGATTGTCCAGGCTCTCGGCCCACTAAAAACTCTCATTCGTGAAACCGCGGCCGTGACCGGCAAGTCACAACGGTTCATTATCATTACTGAACTGAATGACTCATCGAACGTAGTGCTTCGGCAAAGCGATTCCAAGTTGTTAACCAAGTAAGATCGACTCATTCAAAGA
>DATFWY010000008.1:0-6269 GCA_035258805.1 Blastocatellia bacterium
AACGAGAGCGCCCCTTTTCCTCGGCTTATCTGTCCTTCTTCTCCGTTATGAGCGATGACTGTGGCCGTCTGACTGCTATCGTCCTTGAGCACCGTCAGCGAAGCGTTCTCTTCTATGGGCCCGATTGCTTGCGACTGCTGAGCGGTCAAGCGCGAGGCATCGGCAGGCTGCACGCTTGCTGACGACTTTATTATCGAAACCGAGCCGATCCTTTGAGTGAGCTTTCCCGATAAGCTCTTGACTGTGATAACGCACAGGTATGTGTCGTCTCCAAGCGGCTCAGCTTTTCCGTCCTGCAGAAGCCATTCGAGGACATTCCCTCCGCGCACTTCGTTGTCGACCACTTTCTTCCCGACTGTGCTGTAAACCTCTAATCTGATCTGCACGACAGACGAAGGCGCCGTGAAGCGGACGCGCTCGCCGGATGCGGACGCGGTGACAATATCCGCAGAGACTTGAGCATTTGCAGTATGGTCTTGTGCTGAGATCGGCTTTAGAAGAGAAAAACCCACAAGAAGGCTGATTGCGAATTGAGATCGTATATGCATTGCGGGTCTCCCTATTGAGAAACTACCTTGTGGCTTGCTCTGTGGAAGAGCACCTAATAGGTCGAACGGGAACAATCGTGAGGAAACTGCTTTGGTCTGCGCTCGTTTTGAATTTCACCAGCGCCATAGATATCTTCGCGGCTTTTCACGCTCGCCATTTGAGACCAATTCGGCCTCGAAAGTCACCGTGAATTCTCTCAGTGACAGCACGGTCCCACTGGTGTTCGAGACTGCGTCTATCGGATCACTCTTGCCATTACAGGCGCACCGATTACTTACCACTACTCAACTCTTTGAAATTTGACGTGCTCGAATGATCGATAAACACTTGTCCTCGGAATTGTTGTTGTTCTCGCGGTCGGTTGATGAAGATTCCCGGTACCCCTGCGGACACTTTTGGTCCGCCTGCGGACGATTTTTGTCCCTCAACCACTTCTTTGCTTCACAATTAGGAGTAACCTTTCTGAATCTGACTGCGAGTCGGGCGACCTCATAGACTTGCGCCCCGCGAATATGGGGGGGGGGATCCCCCTTGGTTACCGAGGGGAGAGAGTATATGCTTATCTCGGTAACCGAGATAAGAGAAATGAGCAAACCAACGGACCTTGTCCAGGGAACCCTGGATCCTGAAGATCAATAACCAGACGAAACACCAATCTGAAAAATGATCTTACTGTCGGCGGACAAGAAAAGTGCAGATGAAAGTGCAGATAAGAGAAAAGCCGCCCGAAGGCGGCTTTCAAAGTATTCATTCTGAATGAGCCGTGGAGGGCTCGAACCTCCGACCCGCTGATTAAGAGACAGGTCGGTCGACCTTCAGTCAATTACGTTTTAGTTGCAAACACTGACATCTGTTACAAGTTACAGCCACTGGCCATTGCGAGGACTACTGCTGAATTACGCTGATTTCTGCGAAAGATTGTCACAAGATTGTCACAAAGTTTTCTTGTTCGCCAAACCTGTTCATTAGGTCATGTCCACGCGAATGCACCTCACAAGAAAACGCTAGTGTTCTCGCCTGTACAGAAACTACAATTCATTTGATACCTTGAGAAAGGTGAAAGCTTTTATGTTCGCCCACGATGTGCAGGGGATCTGGATTTGAAAAGGGCAACCGCGACAGTTCAGCGGGTCCTTGTGCGAAACAGGAAGGGCGGCGGTTGGAGCTTTCAACCACCGAAGACGCCGCGATCGCGGCGTACCATTCCTATTCCTGCTTACCTTGCTAAACAGCTCGAATTCCATGAGAGAGCGCAGAATGAAGCAAGGCTGAAACTCGGCTCGGAGTGGCAACATAACGATCTGGTATTCGCTTCGGAGTGCGGTAGCCCGCTATCACTTCGAAACCTTCAACGACGACACTTCAAACCCCTTCTTGAAAAACCCGCTTAGGGGACATCCGAACATATGATCTCCGGCATTCTTGCGCGACGCTTCTTTACAGGCCTAGCAAAGGCTAACTCGCGCGTTTCACTTCTCTGCCGCTGCAGTTGCGAAATCAGACTTCCGAAGCACGTAGCCGAAAAAGAGTTCTTTGCTTATGTTCTGAGCGTCGTTAGAGACCGAGCTGCGAGCGCTGCATAACTCCGCGAGCTGCAGCAATACGTTCTTGGCCTCGCCTCGCAGCGCAAGTTTCTTGGTGAATTGCTCTGCCGCTAAGCCTTCCGCTATATCTTTCGCATTGCGCACTCCGGATGTCTTAAGCCGTTCGCATAACAACTCAACTTTTGCGCGATCGTAGTTCTCATTAAAAGGCACGCCGACCTTGGACGTGCCAAGCCGCAAGTGCCGCTCTTTCGGAAGACCGGTCTCCTTTTCTCCGCGCTGAAATATTTCATCCAGTTTGTCATCGAGTATCGAGCGCCTGTATTTCGTCAAACCGCGCCCTGACCAGCGTATCAAATACTCATCAGTGGTTATGGATGTTACGATCCCTGTGCCATAGCGCGCAGACGTTTCCGAATCCTTATAGACCAGAACGTCTCCCGTTTTCATTTTCATAACTTCTCCAGTTCGCAACCTTCCCAGATAAGAAGCTGGTATACCTGCCGCATCGAATAGCTCAACGGAGCTTTTCGGCTAGCCGGTCGCGCAACTCGATTGCATGTTCAAGTCCATCTCTTTCGTCTTTGATTCTTTCGCCCTCGCCGAGCCGCTGTGCGCGCGCAAGCCGCGCCTCACTATCCTTAACTCTGTCTCGAGTATAGCGCGCGATCTCCCGTCTAAGGACCCCCACGTTCAAGCGCCTGAGACCTGAGATATCAAAGGTACGCCCCGCCAAAGGCCCGGACTCGTCAGTCGCCGCCAGACGGTATGATCGCAGAACCCCCCTGACTATAATGGTCATTGGCAACGTCGCACCGGCCTTCTGCGCACTCACCTTTATTTGCCTTGAAGATTCGTTGACAAGCGCGCAAAGCAGAAAGCGGTTTAATTGATCGCCTGCCTGTCGCTCGGTATGGGGACTCTTTGTCACTTGGCTGCGCAATGATTCCGCTTGTTTCTCCAAAGCTTGCCTTTCTATCCTTTGTCTTACGTCGTCAAGTTCAAACTGCGTTGCCAGTCGCTCTTGACTGTCGGGCGTCGACAGATAGGAGATGTTCGTGGTTGCCGACTTATTTATCATTGTCATAGTCAGGTTCGAGTCCGGCGATTAGCCGTTTCAACGAGACATCCCAGTCGGCCCAAGACAATCGTGATCTAAGACCGGAGCGCTCTGATCCCTGCATACGTCAGTCTGATGTTAGTCATTCTATAAGGAATGCTCGCGACGCCCTTCGTGACCACATCTCCGCTGATTAATCCCTCACTCTTCATAAATATCGGGTATTCCAGCATATCTTCATCTTCAGAAAGACGCTGCAAGTGACCATTATGAACCGGTAGAACTCCACGACGAGATATGTGTGTATCTCCGGTAAGATGTTACGGACCAGTTTTTCGTCGAGCGTGTTCATTGCGTTTCTTCGACCAGAAGCCATCGTTCATTTATTAACTTTATCGATCTCATCTATGTTCCTGTTAAGCTGCTGCGATGTTTCACAAACCAGATTCCAATGATGGTTGCACCTCTTGCGTCGGCGATTCGAGTCGCCTCTTCGAAACTCTCCGCGTACCGGCCTTCGGTTCGAAGGTGACTCAGATATTCTGATCTGTATCCACAGGCAGGCCCGACAATCGTCACGCGGTCACTTGTCTCAAACGCGTAGGGCTGCTCACCGGAGGCGAGACGCGCTGTGGCGTCTTCGACATACGAGACTCGTCATCATAGTTCTGCCGCCTTTCGAGGGGGTGGGTCTCCCAGCGACGCCAGTGGAGAGTCAAGTCCAGCGGCCATGGACACTCGAGTTCGTGACTTATCGTCAAGGGTGACTGGCGCCGGCATTGCAAGACTCCACAAGTGGCATTTCGTGGAGTCATACCGGCTACCACTTAGACCGGATGGCTTTCTACATTATTGCAGATGACTTCAGACTATACTCTGTGGGGCGTAGGGTCCAGTTAAAGCGGTAGCGAAAACCTATCCATGCTGATTTCTTTTCTGCCTCCACCTTTTCATTACCGCCTTTCTGGCGGTTCTCCATCACTCATAATCGGTCATTGCAATCCTCTTCGCTCCCTGAGGGCCTGATCTAGCTTTTCTTCGACCGCCGTCTTTGCTTCGCCGATCACCTCAGAGATCTCGCAGACCAGCAGTCTTCTGGCCCTTCCGAGCGTTCGAGATTCACCAATTGTTAGAGACTTGCTGTCGCTTAACTCAGTCAGTGACGCAACGATCTCAGCCAGATCAAACGGCGATCCGGAGTTGAACAGCTTCGAATTATCGCTAGCGCGTTGCTTCCAGTTATCGGCTGCCTTGGCACTGTTTTGAAGATGAGCTAGCAGCTTCGGAATCTCAGATTTCTTCATCAGCAACCGAACACCTATCGCATGCGCTCTTTCCACCGGTACAAATAACTCGCAGCCGCTGTCGTCCAGAACGATCAAGTGGTAGAACATCACCGTCCTATCACCGACGACTCTTTTTACGACGCGGCCAACGCGGCAAGGGCCCTGACCTGGATAGACGGCCTTACCTCCGGCCTCCAGCGTAGGTCTCTTCAATCCAATATTAGACATTTATTGTATCAGCCGCTCCGTTTTGCCGATGGCTCTTGGCCGGCACCCATCCGTCGCAACCAGCGGAAATGCGATGCCACGCCTGACCAGAAGGACTCGTGTTCTCTATATTTCACTCCGAGCTCCCGACAGGTTTGCTCAACCAGCTTCGAGATGGCAGGGTAGTTGACGTGGCAGATTCGAGGGAATAGATGGTGTTCGATTTGAAAGTTCAACCCGCCGAGTAGCCACGATGCTACCCGGCTGCGCCGCGCGAAGTCCACAGTTGTTTCAACCTGATGTATAGCCCACGCGTTTTCGATTCGCCCGGTGTCCTGCCGAGGCAGCGGAAATTCCGCTTGCTCCACGCAGTGTGCTAGTTGAAACACAACGCTCATCACCACGCCGAGCACAATCGTCGCAACGACATAGAAACACGCAACAACCAAGACCGGGCGGAACAGCAATGGGATCCCGAATGCCAGGGCGAAAAAAGTCACTTTCCCGCCAAGGAAAACCGCAAGCGCCCAGCCCTTTGGACGCGGCAATCGATGTTCTCCGATTCGCCCCGGGATGACATGGCGGAAATCAGCAATAAGATGCCAGTTGATGGCCATCAACCCGTACAGCGCCCAGAGATAGAATTGTTGCCACCGGTAAAACCAGAACCGTCGGTGATGCGGCGTCAGCCGCCCGAGGCCGGCGAGGTCGATGTCAGTATCATGGCCCGTGATGTTGACATAAGTGTGATGGTAGACGGCGTGCTTCCAGTGCCAGTTGTAGGAACTCCCACCGATCACATCGAGGGTCATCGCCATCATCTTGTTGACCCAATCGTGATCTGAGTAGGCCTGATGTCCGCCGTCGTGCTGAATATTGAAACCGATTGCCGCCGTGGCCAGCCCGAGCATGATCGCCAGCGGTAGCGCCTGCCACCACGCTTCGGCCGCGAACACCAATAAGGCGTAGAAAGCGGCGAAGCAGGCGAGAAGGATCACGGTCTTCACGTACATTTGCGGGCAGTCACGCTGCCGGCGCCCGGTGCTTTGAAAGTACTCATCGATCCGCCGCCGGACCTCAATGTAGAAGTCACTACTGCCCGCGAATTTCAAGCTTCTGTACTGTCCGGTCGATGTTGTAGGCTTATCCGCGTAGCGCGGTTGACTCTCTTGCGTGTTTGTCATTGCACGTTTCGTTTGTGGCGGTTCCGAGATGTGGAACAAGCGCCCGGGTATTAGAAGAAAACCCATTACAAAGTCCCTGACGATCTAAAAAGAAAGGACGCGCGAACCCACGGACTTGAGATAGGCGTTCGGATCGTGATCCATTGCTCCGGCCGGCGACCAGTCCCACAAAGGACCGAGATCTTTTCGCGCCAGGTCCACATAGAACTCTGGGAGTTTGGTTGTCTCCTGTTCAAAGTAACCGCGAAACTGCCGGTCGGTGTCGAGCCGGCGGCGCACCTCAGTGTGATACTTAATTCTGCCAAATCCTTCTGACGATACGGCACGCACAACGTTCATCCACCGAGGGATGATTCCCTTGGCCGCTCTGTAGCGATTGAAGATCGCTCGCCATGAATAGGTGTACTTGACCAGATCGATCACACGTTCGTAGAACTCA
>DATFWY010000009.1:0-3896 GCA_035258805.1 Blastocatellia bacterium
CGCAGCCCATGGCCCGACAGACAACACGAGGTGATCCACATTGTATTGGTCGGCCGACGTTCGGACGCGGATTCCATTTGCTGTCGTCGCGAACTCCAGCAATTTCTCATGCGTGTGAATTTCAGCACCGAGAGTTTCCGCGAGAGCGAGCTGGGTCCCGATGCATAGTTCAGGACGGAGAAAACCCATCGTCGGTTCATAGTACCCGCGCTCATCACCCACTAAATTGAATTGAGGAAAGCGAGAGCGTATTTGATCGGTATCCAGCACCGAGTGCGCAATTCCGAATTTGACAGCCGATTTGATTGTCTGGTCCAGGAAGTTGGAAGCGCCAGGTGACTTGTCGGATCTCTCACTTGCCATGATGAGTCCGCCGGTGATCGATAGAAGCTGCTTCCCAGCTGCGGCTTCGATTTCGGGCCATATTTCGTAGGATCGAAGCACCAGAGGAACGAATTGTTCACCTTCACCAATAGCTTGACGCGTTATCCGTGTAGAGCCATGTGAAGATCCAAACGTGTGGGGAGGAGCGAACTGATCGATTCCCAGTACTCGCTTACCTTTTCTTGCAAGTTGGTAAACCGAGGCGCTTCCCATCGCGCCCAGACCTGCTACAGCAACATCGAAACCCTTCGGCATAGCGAGCCGGAGCTACTTTGCGGCCGGGGCGGGCGGGTTGATGCGTGCCTCGTCCCAGTGCTCCTTGATCAAGTTGTTCTCGATGCGGACGACGTCAAAGTGGTTCAACTTGTATTCGCGGCTGGGATCGTCGGGATCTTTGGCGGTGCGATCCCACATCATGAATGAATATGGTCCGTTGATCAGCGTCAGCGCCGGAGCGTTCACCCATTCCGGCTTGATTTCTCGCGGCGTGCGGCCGGGAGTGCGACTCATGAACTGCTTGAAGCCATCGCGGCCTTGCGGGACGTTCGGGTTGTGTTGGATGTAGCCGGGGTCCATGGTCTTGTCCGCCAGCTCCAGATGGCCATATTGGAGCATATCCTTCAGTTCTTCCGTAGCCATTGCGAGGGTTTTCTCTTCTTCGTTGGAAAGCTTGCCCGTATTCCACTGCATCGGAGGCCTAGGCGAGACACCGGTTTTCACTGCGCCGCTGCCCGGCATTTTCTGCGCGCTATCCCAATGTTCTTGGACCTTGCCGTTCTCGATACGGAGGACGTCGAAGGAGTTGTAGTGATATGTGTTGGCTGGGTTGCGCGGATCCTTGTCCTGGTGTTCGAAGATCAGCCAGACGAAGTCTCCCTTGGCTCCCGAGACGACCGGCATCTGATCCGCGGGCATGGTTTTCGGAATCGGGTTCATCGGCTTGAGGCCAAGCTTCGTGAAGAACTCGATGAATCCGGCGCGGCCCGTATTCACGTTGGGATTGTGTTGGATATAGTCCTCAGCCTGGTATTTGGGCCCAAGCTCGAAATGGCCGGCGTAGAGGACTTCACGCCACCAGGTCATAACCATATCGAGGTTCTTTTTCTCCTGCGCCGTCATGGGCGCAGTTTGCGGCTTCGTCGGCGGGTTGATGGACTCGGCTGCCAATGGAAGAGCGATCGCAAGCAGCACAATACCGATGAACCAACGATTCCTTGTCATTGCGTGGTCTCCTTTCAGACGTGAGTGCGGTCTATTATCTTCCAAAAAAAATAAATCAACGATGTCGATTCGACAGTTCTCATCCGTCGTAGGTTAAGAGAAGAGAAGTAGACAACAAAGGAGTGCCACCGTGAAATACATACTGTTGATTTACCACAACGAAAAAACCTGGAATGCGATCAGCGACTCCGATCGGCAGCAGATTTACGGCGAGTATCGAAAATTGAGGGATCAGCTCAGGGATAGCGGACAATACGTGGACGGATCTCAGTTGCAGCCGACAACCACAGCTACGAGCGTCCGTGTCCGCAACGCCGATGAACTGGTGATCGACGGACCTTTCGCGGAGACGCACGAGCAGCTCGGCGGATACTTCCTCATTGATGCCAGAAACCTCGATGACGCGATCGCAATTGCGACACGGATTCCATCGGCGCGTATGGGAACTGTCGAGGTTCGTCCCCTGGTAGAGTGAGGGGACGAGGGGGCTGCCCCCTTGTCCCCCTGTGCAGAATGTGCGACGCTCGCGGTTATGCCGCGAGTGGCCGAAACGCTGGAAAGAGTTTTTCGCGAAGAACACGGTCGCATCATCGCCACTCTAATTCGTCTGTCGCATTCGTTCGATATCGCTGAGGAAGCGCTGCAGGAAGCATTCCTTTCTGCGGCTGCGACCTGGGAACGTGATGGAATGCCGCGCAATGCCGGGGCTTGGCTGACAACCGTGGCCTATCGAAAACTCCTCGATGCAATCCGTCATGAAAAGACTAAAACCGACAAGCTATCCCAACTCGAATATGAAGCAGAGCGGCTGCAAGCTCAGGAAGAGTTCGCGCAGTCTGACGATACACTCGCAGATCCCGACGACAGATTACGTCTGATTTTCACCTGTTGCCATCCCGCTCTGGGCCGCGAGGCCCAAGTGGCTCTTACCTTACGCACATTGGGTGGACTTACGACCGCCGAGATCGCGCGTGCGTTTCTTTTGCCTGAACCCACTCTTGCTCAAAGACTCGTTCGAGCGAAAAGCAAGATCCGACTGGCGCGAATTCCTTACGAGGTCCCGCCGGTCGAATCGATGGTCGAGCGTCTCGCCGCTGTTCAAGCGGTCATCTACGTGATCTTCAAGGAGGGCTACTCAGCAACGGCCGGCGATAACCTTGTTCGCAAGGATTTGTCTACGGAAGCGATTCGGCTGGGGCGTGTACTTTGTGAATTGTTACCCGAACCCGAGAATTTCGGTTTGTTGGCGTTGATGTTGCTTCAGGATTCACATCGCGAGACGAGGATGAACGAGCACGGCGAACTCATCACTTTAGAGGAACAGGATCGCTCGCGCTGGGATCGGACAGAAATCGAAGAGGGTATACGACTGATCGAGACGTCGCTGCCGTTAGGCCGTGTCGGTAATTATCAGATCCAGGCCGCCATTGCGGCCGTCCATGCCGAAGCCCGGACGGCCGGTGAAACCGATTGGCCCCAAATCGTGGCGCTCTACAAAGAACTGATACGGATCAACTCATCGCCGATCGTTTCCCTGAATCATGCTGCCGCCGTCGCTATGAGCGAGGGACTCGAGAAGGGTCTGGGTTTGATCGAAGAGGTAGGGACGAACAGAAAACTGCATGACTACTATCTGTTTCACGCTGCTCGGGCCGATCTTTTGCGTCGGTTGAATCGATCGCAGGAAGCGATTGAAGCATACACCAGAGCTCTCTCGCTAACGACGAACTGCGTTGAGCGCGGCTACCTGCGCAGACGGATTAGTGAAGTCACGAACAATCAGAAGCTCAAAACGTAAGGTTTATCCTCTGCAACAGCTCTTGGTAGCGCGGGTCCGACCTCAGGCTGTCAAAAACCGGGTCTGCCCTCAGCAGAAGCAAGGCGCCAAAACGATCCTGATAACTCTTCGTGAGCCATTGAAGTGCCTGCTCGTTCTCACCAAGCCCTGCGTGGATTACGGCCAGATCATAAGCCGCTACCTTCTTACGCTCGTACATATCTCGCAGACGCTCAAGTGTCCTGATTGCCTGAGTCTTATTTCCCGAGACCGCATACAGGTGTCCAAGCATGACCAGCGCTTCGTCACTATCCGTTTCAAGTTGCATCGACCTTTGATATGCGGCGAACGCCTCGTTGTACATTCCCTTTTGCTGGTAAGCTCGTGCCAGGAATAAGTGCGCGCGAAAGAAACTGGGCTCCATCTCAATCGCCTTGCGCAGTTGTTCGATCGCCTCATCGAACTGCCGCGCGTACAAGTAATGCCAGCCCAAATGCACGTTGAGCAGCGAATC
>DATFWY010000010.1:0-67180 GCA_035258805.1 Blastocatellia bacterium
GCGGGCCGACGGTTGTCGACGGAGTGCTTTACGTCGGTTCAGGCTACCAATTCCTTCGAGTGGGAAAGCCAAACAAGAAGCTATACGCGTTTTCGCTTGACGGTAAGTAATCGAAGTTTCGATCTAATTGGGTATCCCATCATTATCGTGTTCGGGGAACCTTAGCTAGAGTTCCTTTACACGAGATGAGTTACTACGATTGTTCATCAGCACTAGGACCATATATCGAAGGAACGGTCGATCCCATCGGCCTCAAATAGGTCGAAAGCTGACCTCGGTGATGAACGGTGTCAAAAAGGAACTCCCACGCAAAGTGGTAACCGGTTCCACGAGATATCTCATAGTCCTTGTACACAAACTTGAATTCCTTTTCCCACACCGAGTGGTCCAGCGCACTAAGTCGCTTCGTAATATCGTCGTGGTTGCGGTCATAGGTTGCTAAGATCTCTTCAACGGTAGTTGGTGTCGGAAAGTCGCCCCATTCGATGGTTCCCTTCTCCAGACCCTCACCAAGAACCAACTCCTCCATGACGATCAGCCACGCAATTTCGCGGGCCGTACGCGATTTTGGCTCAGGCTTATAGTCGGATTGCTGCTGCGGAATTCTGGAAATTACTTTCCGTGTCGCAGTTGCTTCTCTGTTCCAAAACTTCAGGAAAAGCTCCTTCTCATCCACCCTTTTTCACTCCGGCTATTTGATCTTCTTGCCCTTCATTGTCTCGCCGTTCACTGTAACGGAGATCTCAACGACTTTACCCTTGTCATCACGCACAAACCTGGCCACAGCATTCACGTTGGTGACGGAAAAAGTGCCATCGTCCTGCGGCACCAACTCCTCTTTCGACTCACCCTTTGGTTGTCCAAAGAGCTTGTCCCCTTCGTGAGTTATAACCAGGATGCCTATTGGAGCCTCGTACTCGCCGACATAATCGTCGTATGTTTTGGGATCTGGCTTTCCAGCTTTTGCAGCGGGCTTCGAGGAATCCGCGGGCTTTGCAGCGTCCGAAGTCTTTTGAGCTTCCGGTTTGTAGTTGGCCAGCCACTCGACATCCACCGTATCGGCTCCACGTCGCTCTTTTTCCTTTATCAGCCATTGCCCGCGCTCATTCCAGGGCGGACCGCCTTCGGGATCGACATGGCAGAACGTGCAATCCTTTGCGCCGAACTTCTTAGCCTTGGCGAGCAACGGAGGATAGCCGAGCGATTTACCTGCAAGCGCGGCGATAACCCCAACGAGAAAAATCACTGAAATAACAATCTTGATTCTTTTCAACTTAATTCTCCTTAACCGATCGGCTTTGTGACACAGAGCATAGTGCCCTAAGCAACCGCTTATCGCAACTGCTGAATCGTATCCAAAATCAAGCTCTCAACCTTGTCCCAGACTTGTTGATCGTACTCCATTTTTGTGTGCGCTACGCGGAAGGCTTTTTTCATTATTGAAACGCCGGAAATATCGATGTTCTTGTTGCTGTAGTCAAATTCGAAGTTACCTAGGATCAATGTCCTGGCGGGGTCTCCAGCCCGGATCTCAGGCTCGCCCTTGATGAACCACCCATTTCGTTGGAAAAGATTGGCCGCGCGGATAACGTTGTCTGGAATTATGCTGTCGTTCCGACCGACGCTATCTATCTGAACGGTTAGCGCAATCGGAACCTCCATCTTCTTTAGCTGTCTGGCCAGTTTAACCACAGCCGCTCCGCCAAAACTCTGACCGTAGACAATGAGCCGCACCGACGACCGTTCCCGTTCATCCAGGATACCGTCATGGTCCTTATCAAAAGCGTTATTGATGAGCTCGATCGCAAGAAATCGTTTTTTATTCTCAACGGTCTCAACGCAGATCGTAGGGTCATTCATCGAGCGAAGCTTCAATGCGAGTTTTCGAACGTTTCTTTTCTCATTGTCCCAGGGTTCACGCCCGCCCATGAAACCCAGAACCAAAATCTGATTCTGTCGAAGAGGTGTGGAAACGGTGAAGTTTTGATAGCGCTGTCCTCTCGGAATGATGCAGCCGCCCAGAGAAACGAGAATGACGAGACCAACCGTCAATAGCGGCCACAGATGCTTGGAACCCAGCGTGGACATCACGAATCGGTCGAATCGAGCTTACCGATCAGTACGGTTGTAGCTCGCCCACAATAGATATTTACTCATCTAGCGCAGGTTAAGGCCCGCCCACCATCGATACTCACCGTTGCTCCCGTAATCCAACCGGCCTGATCGGATGCCAGGAAGTAAATCAGATCGGCAACCTCCTGTGGGTTACCGACACGCCCCAGCGGGTGAGTCGTTTTGCTATGCTCCAGAAAAGCCGCGTATGCTTCCTCACTCATCCCTCCGGCCCGATGAAGCTCGGTGACAACCACACCCGGATTGACCTCATTAACTCTAACGCCTTTGGCAGCGAGCTCGAGCGCCGCGCAACGAGTCAACTGATCTACCGCAGCTTTACTCACGCAATATGCCAGGACGCCGGGAAAAGAACGCGGGCCAGTTACACTCGATACATTCACGATATTCCCACGTGAACGCTCCAGATATGGCAGCGCGGATTTCATCATGTGAAAAACCGAGCGCAGGTTGATGTTCATCATTTCATCCCACAGCTCTAATGATGTGTCTTCAATGCGTCCTGACTTGAGGATGCCGGCGGCATTAACCAGTACGTCGAGCCCACCCAACGCATCGACTGAGGTAGCAATGCAGCCTTCGGTCTCCCGTTCATCGGTAAGATCTGCGGCGATTACAATCGCTCTCCTGCCAGCCTCGCTGCGCGAGACTACCTCCTCTAGCGTCCCTTCACGTCTGCCCACCAGCGCGACATTGTTACCGTCGCGTAGGAAACGTTCAACAGTAGCGCGTCCGATGCCGCTGGACGCCCCGGTAACGATTACATTCTTTATTTTGTTATTCATTATAGATCCTATATGTGCTATTGGCCCCTTAATGTTCAACTACGATGCACGGTTCGTCAAATATTCCGTTCTATGGTTGCGGGTGCTCTGGACGACATCTAAACCGACCCCGGTACTTTCATGTATCTCAAGCAGATCTTAATAACGTCGGCTCTGATCGGGATTACCGCAGTCTCAGTTCGAGCTCAAGACCGCTATTCCCCACTAGCTCCCCCGTTGACGTCGGCTCTGACTCGCAGCGCTCAGCAGTTCAGGCTTGGGGACCTGACAATCACCGGCAACCGCCATACGAAACTCTATGTCATCTTACGGATGATTCCTATTTCACCGGGCGAAATATTCAATACATCGCTATGGGAGCTCGGACTCGAGCAGATAAACCGCTCAGGCTTGTTTGAGCCGATCGAGCAAAAGGACGTTGTGTTGAAGCCGAATCCGGCAACGGGCTTGATTGATGTCGAGCTGCACCTGACCGAACGCGATCGCCAGCGCGTGGATTTCAGCGGAGGTAGTGGCACAACCGGCGGATCATCGATTTCCGTAGACTACGCGAATACGAATCTGTCGGGTCGAGCCGACCGCCTCACTGGTCGAATCCGTTTCGGCTCTCGCGAACGCGCCGCCGGAGCAAGCTACTCGGTAATTTCCTATGGAAAGCTTCCGATTTATTTTGATCTGTCAGGTTTCTTTGAGCGGCTGGAATTTGTTAACGCCCGGACGGTCACGCAAGAAAAAGAACCTCTGTTTGTTCAGCGAAGCGGCGGCGGCAGTATCGGCATTTTTGTACCGCTCAATCGCTCGCGGTTTACAATATCCTCACCCACTCGCGTTGGTGTGGTCTACGCAATCAGTTCTACAAACCTGGCCGATCTATTGTTGGCGACGACTACGGGGGTGCGGTCGCTTGAGGAAGGTGGGTTGCGAACCGCCTCTCTAACATTATTGTTCTTGCATAACACGTTAGATCGCGAGCTTGATCCGCAGCGCGGAGAGAGTGTTACGCTGGGAGTAGAACTCGGGGGCCGTGCGCTCGGCGGAAGTCTTAACTCGTTCAGGCCCTACCTGGATTACCGCCGATTCTGGTCAGTTACCGCCAGCAATGATTCTCGCGAACCAATGGCGGTAGGAGTTCGCTTTCGCGTATCGCACGTTCGCTCTTTCGGTGAGCCCTTCACAGAACAGGCACTATCGACGGTGCGAGGAGTACCGGTATTCAACAGGGTTTTTCTTGGGGGCGAAACCGAAGTCCGCGGCTACGACGTGAATTCCATTGCGCCATTAGCTCGGCTCCAGCGCTTCGTGGTAGACCAGCCGAACGCGGAGCCGTTTCTTTCGAGCGAAGTCCGTCCGGTTGGCGGCGATACAAAGCTGCTATTTAACGCCGAGTATCGGGTTCCTGTTATATGGCAACTCTCAACCGCGGCTTTTTTTGACATCGGCGCATCGTTCAACGCACGGCGCCTTACCAAAGAGAGCTTTGAAACCATGACCACTGTTCAGTCCACCGGCGCTCCGGTAACTGTGCTGACTGTGCTAAAGCCGCTGAAACCCGAACAGGACTTTCTTCCTGCCTATCGAGCGTCACTTGGCGGTGAGCTTCGATTTCCGATCCCATTAGTGCACATACCATTGAGGCTGATTTTTGCATGGAATCCTAATGCTCAGAAGGTGATCCCGGAGGGCGCTCTGGTGGCTCCGGAAAAAAGATTCGCATTTCGGATTGGGTTTTCAAGGACCCTTTGAGAGACTAACCATGCATAAAATGGATCAAACCGACCTTTCATTACTAAAAGTGGCAATCCCACCAACGCAGAGACTGTCTGAAAAGTCCGGCAACCGCGTAGCGGTGTCCTCTCGATAGAACGCAGCCCGGCGTTAATAGTCTCGGCATTCTATCGAGAGGACACCGCTACGCGGTTGCCGGACTTTTCAGACAGTCTCTGCGTGGGTGGGATTTAGGATTTTCACACAGCCTTTCCGTCGGTGGGTTTTGAGGTTTCTTTCGAGTAGGATCCCACCCTTGTGGTATGTCTCTCGATTGGTCATCATAGACTACTATGGCGAAACCGAAACTAAAGGGACCGCGGCCTGAATGGCTCAAGATACGAATTCGCGCTAATGAGACTTTCGACAGCGTGAATCGGATGATCAACGACTTGAGCCTCCATACCGTCTGCCAGGAGGCACGCTGTCCAAACATATTCGAATGTTGGAGTGAAGGCACCGCCACCTTCATGATCCTTGGCGACATTTGCACTCGGCATTGTGGTTTCTGTGCTGTTGGCAAAGGCAAGCCAACTGCACTCGATCCGGACGAGCCCCATCGTGTAGCGGAGGCGGTTAAACGCCTCGGCGTTAGACATGCGGTCGTCACAAGCGTTAACCGAGATGAGCTGCCAGACGGCGGAGCCCTTCATTTCGCGCAAACAGTCTCCTGGATTCGACGTTTAAATCCGAGAACTCGTGTCGAGGTGCTGATTCCGGATTTCTGCGGCAACCAGGAGGCCCTGGACACCGTACTCAATGTCCGGCCAGACGTGCTGAACCACAACACCGAGACCGTCGCACGGTTGTACAAACGCGTTCGGCCAGATGCGAAGTATGACCAATCACTGGAACTCCTTCGGCGCGCACACGCTTTTAAAGATCAGCAGCCTATGCTTACGAAGTCCGGCTTGATGGTTGGTCTGGGTGAATCGCGCAATGAGTTGCTGGAGACTTTTCAGAATATAGCAGATACCGGCTGCGACATCCTGACCGTAGGCCAATATCTTTCGCCTACTCCCAAACACATACCGATTGAAAGGTATTACACTCCCGAAGAATTCTCTGATCTGAAGACAGAGGCGATGAGAATGGGATTTCGCTACGTAGAAGCGGGGCCTCTCGTACGCAGCTCCTACCATGCAGGGCGACACACGCAGGATGACGCTCTTGATTACGGCAACGACCCGATATTCGCGACGCCGTTCACTCCTGGAGACCTATCGCTCATTCAACTCAAAGGCCGAGACGGACAGAGCGGTTAGAGCGATACATTGCTGGTTTGCAGCCAAAAATGACGAGAGGCCGGATCACACGATCCGGCCTCTTTGCGAATTGTGCTGTGTATAGGTTATTTTCCGCGTGCTGCAGCCTTGGAGGCTTTGAGCGGGTTCTTGGTTCCTTCGCCGGAACGTGATGATGCCAGCATCTTCTCGTGCCCTGCACAGTCGTGCTCTTCAGCCCTGGCTTTCCAGTACGCGTTTGCGTCGATTCCCTGGGAGATGAATGCGACCACCGTGAAAGACATAAGACACTTCGGGCAGTTCAGGCGTACCCCGCGCGCTGCTCCTCTTCTTGCCATTTTTTATTGCTCCTTTGTGGTAATTGATGCGCCATGACGCAAATCGCGCGTGGCAAACAAAAAGACAGGGTAACAGATTTGGCGGACCGATTTCAATTAAAAGAAAATAGTATAAATAGGCCATATTGGTCCTATTCGTCCTATTTGTCCTATTTAGTTCTTTTTCTTGAGATCTTCCTGAAGTTTGGACCCGTCGCTGTTAACGATGTCATTGACGAGCCAACCAGTCGCACCCTTGGTTGCCTCGACCGTGATATCCCGCTTATCGACCCCTCTACTCGTCCGCGCGCTCCATTGCAAAGTCACTGTAACTCTAGCGACATCGCCAGCCATTTCCGTTTTTACAACACGGAACGAATCAGGATATTCCTGAGAGTCTGTCAAAGGATCCCCTTCGTAATCAGGAGCCTCATCGGGGTGTGCTTTGCTTGCTGCAGCCTGCCGCTTTAGTTCTTTCAGCAACAGATTATATAACTCGGGCGTGAGCCATCGTTTCCGAAGCTGAACATTGCGAACCGTAAAATCCTTGTTGTGCGCCAGGTGGTATGTGTAAAAGGCCCGCACTGACCTCGAGGCTGCGTCCTCCGGTTTAGCGGTTTGGGCGAACGTAGGATTTCCCACTACCAACAGGACTGCGGACAAGAGTCCCAATAAAAGAACGAGCCGTGACGTATTAGTCATCTTTGCTCCTGCTATTCTTTGATATAGCTTCTTCCAGGCGGGCGCGGATTGCGTGAACAACAGAACCGATTTCCAAATCTTCGGAGGCCCGGGTCGCGCGGGTGAACAACTCCGCCTTACCTTCCTTAACCTTCTTGCCAAACGTTACTCGGTAAGGAATGCCGATAAGATCGGCATCGTTGAATTTTACGCCGGCACGTTCATCCCGATCGTCAAGCAATACATCTAAGCCGGCCCTGCAGAGATCCTCGTAGACCCGCTCAGAAGTTTCGACAAGCTGTTGATCCTTGGTGTTCACTACGGTCAACACAACGTGGAACGGCGCAATTGAAGGTGGCCAGCTTATGCCCGCTTCGTCGTTGTAAAGCTCGATCGCCGCGCTCATAACACGCTCGACACCTATTCCGTAGCTGCCCATCACGATCGGAACCTCCTGACCGTCGGGCGTAAGGACTTTCGCGCCCATGCTGTCGGAGTATTTTGTTCCTAGTTTGAATATGTGTCCGGCTTCGACTGCCCGAAACACTTCCAGAACTCCGCCGCAATTAACGCAAGCCTCGCCCGCTTTGACTGAACGAAGACTGGCCCACTTATCCACCTTGATGTCGCGGTCGACGTCAACGCCTCGGATATGGTGATCGTCTTTGTTCGCGCCAGTGGTCATGTTCCGCCTTGCACTCAACGCTTCATCAGCAATGATGCGGCCGATTTTTGGGTGAGAAGTTGCAGTCACGCCAACAGCACCGAGGGAACCGGCGGAGGCGCCGAGGGCCTCGCTGATTTCCTCAGGTCGGGCAGCCCTGACATTAATCGCACCGCTGGCATCCATCAGCTTAGTTTCATTGAGCTCGTGATCACCGCGCAAAAGTACTAACGCTACATTGTCGTCAAGGATGTAGACGAGAGTCTTAATTTGGCGATCTGCAGAAGCGCCACCCGGAAAGCTTGTAAGGTCCTCAATCGTTCTAACCCCTGGCGTTGGGAACTCTTCAACCCCAGTTGGCCCTCCGCGGTCGTCTAACGTCGCGAGCTGAGAGGTCGCCTTTTCGACGTTTGCGGCGTAGCCACATTTCTCACAAAAGACGATGTTGTCTTCGCCGGCGTTGGTACGCACCATGAATTCGGTGGACTTCGTTCCGCCCATTGCACCAGAGCTGGCTTCCACGGCGGTGTATTTCAAGCCGCATCTGGTAAAGATTCTGCAATATGCGTCGTAATGATCCTGGAACGACTTATCCAATCCTTCGAAATCAACATCGAAGGAGTACGCGTCCTTCATTGTGAACTCACGCACGCGCAGGAGACCGGATTTTGGCCGGGCTTCATCACGAAACTTAGTTTGAATCTGATACCAGACCTGCGGCAGCTGTCGATAAGAGTTTATCGAGTTGCGCGCAATTGACGTAAAGACCTCCTCGTGCGTCATGCCGAGCGCCATATCGGTGCCCTTCCGATCGCGCAAACGAAACATGTTGTCGCCCATTACATCCCAGCGACCAGATTCTTTCCATATCTCGGCAGGGTGAATGGCGGGAAGCAGGAACTCCTGCCCACCAATGCGATTCATCTCTTCGCGAATGATCTGGATAACCTTGAGGCGCACGCGTTGCGCAAGAGGTAGCAGAGAATAAACGCCTGCGGTTAGCTGACGAATATAACCGGCTCGAACCAGCAATCGATGGCTGGCGACTTCAGCATCTGCCGGATCTTCTCGCAGGGTTGGAATAAAGAAATTTGACCAACGCATGTTTTCTCCCGGAACCGTCTCGCATGTAAAATTGAGGCAAATAGACGGAACGAAAGAAACTAGCAATTGACAAGCGCGGGAGTCAACTTCCGGTACGATGTATCCAGTACGATGTAAGAAATCGTTTTTGGTTCAGCGTTCAGCATTAATCATCTGCGTAATCTGAGTAATCTGTGGATCGCACTAGCACGAAAGAGTAAAGAATTGAGGTGCCAGTGTTATCCGCAGATTACGCAGATTACGCGGAAGACAGGATGGTAAGCGCGCAACCTGAACGCTTAACATATGACTTTCAGACTTCTTTGGTATATTAATGTCACTCTGATTTCCCCTAAGAGCACAGTTTCCAGGAGAGAAGAATTGATCAGAGACTTCATCAACGAGTACGCCCGATACCGCAGCATCGGTGAAAAAGCCATCGGACAGGTTTCGGATGATGCGTTGAACAAAGTTCTCGGTCCAGAGAACAACTCAATCGCCATCATTGTCAAGCACATAGGCGGCAATCTGGTTTCGAGGTTCACCGACTTTCTAACCAGTGATGGTGAAAAGCCCTGGCGAGATCGAGATTCCGAATTCCAGAATGCAAGATATGACAGGTCAGAGGCGGAACGCATTTGGTCAGAGGGTTGGAGCGTTCTCGAGTCGGAGCTCTCCAACCTGACCAATGAAGATATGGATAAAACTGTCTACATCCGAGGGCAGGCCTGGACTGTGCACGATGCTCTCT
This sequence comes from Blastocatellia bacterium, assembly GCA_035258805.1. Taxonomy (GTDB): domain Bacteria; phylum Acidobacteriota; class Blastocatellia; order UBA7656; family UBA7656; genus Onstottus_A. Next base: position 9,423 of record DATFWY010000010.1, read on the forward strand.
GTAGATCGCTCGCGCACTTGTCTTATCACGTCGGACAGATAGTATTGTTGGCTCGGATCCTTAACGAGGGAGAATGGCAGTGGATAAGCATCCCAAAGGGTCAATCGCGCGAATACAACCTGCACCCGACCAAGGAAAAAACACTCAAATGAGAGGAACTATGCAAATGTGGATCGCACGTACCTTTTTAATTCTTGTGCTCACATCAATGATAGGAGCTGCAGCAATGAGCAAAACACCGCAGGAGCCTCAGCCATTTCCATCACCGAAGAAGGAACCGCCCATCGTTACCCCTGGAAAGACAGACAGAGAACCACCATCGGATGCGATCGTGCTATTTGATGGCAAGGATTTGTCCAAGTGGCGCAGCGGCAAAGACGGCGGCGAACCGAAATGGTTGATCAAAGATGGCTATACCCAAGTGGTTCCGCGAACTGGAGACATCGCCTCCAAGGAAGAGTTTGGCGATTGCCAGTTACACATCGAATGGGCGACTCCGTCCGAAGTAAAAGGCGAGGGTCAGGAGCGCGGAAACAGCGGCGTGTTTCTGATGGAACGGTATGAAGTGCAGGTGCTGGATTCTTACGACAACAAGACCTACTACCACGGTCAGGCGGGCGCGATTTACAAACAATATGCGCCGCTGGTCAATGTTTCCAGGAAACCGGGTGAGTGGCAGAGCTATGACATCATCTTCACGGCGCCCAAGTTTGATGAAGATGGCAGAGTCATCGAACGCGCTCGAATCACTGTGCTGCACAACGGAGTGCTCATTCAAAACAATGTAGAGATCTACGGTAACACGTATCACGACCGTGCGGCGCTTTACATCGCGCACGGACCCAAGGCATCTCTGAAGCTTCAGGATCACGGCAATCCGATAAGATATCGCAATATCTGGATTCGAAAGTTGTAACGAGCCACATAACGCAACCCGAACGAGCATACTGATGCCAAATCCTTCCCAGCGTTCGTACATTAGAGATCCGGTTGAGGCTCTTGAAAGGTCCGAAATCCAAAAGCTGCAACTTTCGCGCCTCCAGGCAGGAATTGAGCGCATAGCTACGAATGTCCCTTTTTATCGCGAGCGTCTGGGAGCGAACTTTTCTGCCGATAACATTCGCTCACTCGCAGATCTGACTCACCTGCCGTTCACTACCAAAGGCGATCTCCGTGACAACTATCCGTTCGGTCTGCTTGCGGTTCCGCTGAAAGACGTGATTCGAATTCACGCCTCCAGCGGAACGACCGGCAAGCCCACCGTAGTCGCCTACACACGAAACGATATCCAGCTGTGGTCCGAATTGATGGCTCGCAGTTACGCGGCGGCGGGTGTTACACAAGATGACGTCGTACACAACGCTTATGGCTACGGGTTGTTTACAGGTGGACTCGGATTCCACTACGGCGCTGAATGCTTCGGCGCCGCAGTAGTTCCGGTGTCGGGCGGCAATACCAAACGCCAGATTATGATATTGCGCGATTTCGGTTGTACCGTTCTTTGCTGTACTCCGTCCTACTCGTTGCTGATTGCGGAAATGTTGGAAGAGGAAGGTATTGACCTAAACAAACTGTCGCTGCGGGTTGGCCTATTCGGCGCCGAACCGTGGTCCGACCGGATGCACGAAGAAATCGAATCTCGGCTCGGTATCCTGGCGCTTAATGTGTTCGGCTTGTCCGAGGTGATCGGACCGGGTGTCGCAGTTGAGTGTACAGAGAAGCAAGGGATGCACATCTTCGAAGATCACTTTATCCCCGAAATAATCGACCCGGATACAACCGATCCGTTGCCTGACGGCGAAATGGGAGAACTCGTGTTGACTTGCGTTACAAAGGAGGCGCTGCCGCTCATCCGCTACCGTACAAGAGACCGAACACGCTTGATACGAGAAAAATGCGGATGTGGTCGCACGAGTGTCAGAATGGAACGAGTAGTCGGGCGAACTGACGACATGATCATAGTTCGCGGCGTGAATGTCTTCCCTTCGCAGATTGAAACAGTGTTGCTGCAGGTTGAGGATGTTACGCCGCACTATCAGATCGTAGTAGATCGGAGCTCAGATTATATGGACGAGCTTGACGTCCTTGTTGAAGCATCCGCCGACGTCTACGGAAATCAGCAGCGGATGATTCCTTTGGAGAAGCGCCTGCGATTCGAGGTACAAAGCGCGCTTGGCATCACCTGCAATGTGAAGCTGGTTGGACCACGCGAGATTGCTCGCACCGAAGGCAAAGCGATGCGAGTAGTCGATAAGCGGACTCAGTAAGCAACTTATCCTGCGGCGAAACCTCGAGGAAGAAAGGTTGTTCTTATGAAACTCGAAACGATGTACTTCGAGAGGGAGGGCAGAATCGGATACTTGACTCTGAACCGCCCAAACCTGCTAAACGCTATGAACTACCAGGGCGCGTTGGATATGAATCAAGCCGCGGAGATGATACGCGATGATCCAGAGACGCGAATCCTCGTAATTCGCGGAGCGGGCCGCGCATTCTGCACGGGCATCGATCTGAAGCAACTCCAGGCGGGAGGGATTCCACACGATTACTTCGAAAAGTGGGACCGAGCGCTTCGAGTCCTTGAACAGGCTGAAAAGATTTTGATCTGCGCAATGCACGGCTACGCACTCGGCGGCGGTTTGCAGTTGGCTTTGGCGTGCGACATTAGAATTGCTACTGAGGATTGCCAGCTGGGCTTGCCGGCGATCAAGGAAGGGATAATTCCGGGGCTGGGCACGTTTCGTCTTCCAAGGTACATTGGGCTCGGCCGAGCGAAGTGGATGGTGCTTTCGGGCAAGAACATCGACGGCGTGAGAGGCCACGAGTTTGGAATGATAGACCATCTGGTCAAACAGACTTCTTTTGAGGCTGACACCGCAGATCTGGTAAAGGAATATTCAAAGGTGTGTTCAGAAGGAACTCTCCAAAGCAAGGTGTTGATGAACATGACCTTTGATGTGCCGCACGGTCAGTTTTTTGAAGAGTACCTGCGCCGGCAACGTATTGCTCTTAACTCGACGGATCATCAGGAAGCAATGGCTGCTTATCGTGAGGGTCGTGAGCCGACATTTGGTTAGGGGTTTTATGGATGTGGCTGTTTGTCTGACAAATTCTCCACCCCAAATAGTAATTCGTTGACTGCCGATCGCGGGAGGGTGTATTACTGGGTTGAGCCTGGGAAATCTTTTGAATATGGATCAACTAGCAATGGCGAACGATACGACAACAAAACCGACAATAGAGACGGTCTTAGCCCGCATTGATAACGTCGAAAACAGAATCAATGATAGATTTGATGGCATTGAAATTAGAATCAATGACAGACTTAATAGCTTCGAGAATAGAGTCACTGAAAGATTTGACAGGATGGATGAGCGGATGGACAAATTGGAAAGGGAAACCCATAGCGTTGCCAGTCTCGCTCATTCGACCCAAGTGGAGGTGGTAGCGCTGCGCGGCGACATAAAGGAGCTACGGTCGCAAAAGAAAGTACTTCCTGACTCCCAGCCTGAATAGACGTCCTATCATGATCAAAGGCAGAATCGAGCAGACGACGGGCAATGGATGGCGAAAACTGTTCCTCGTAGTCTTGCTTGGGTTTGTACTGATTTCGGTTCCGCGACCGTCGGCGCGCTCGAATCAATCACGTCCGCTTCCCGACAGTCTCTCTGCCCAGGAATTCTCCAGCATCATCAAAGATTTCTCTGAAGAAGGCGGCTACTTCTTCTCTGATAATCTGGTCTCCAACGAAACCCCTTATCTCACGGTCGTCGACAAGCTTCGACAGTTGAGCGCTCCCGGCGGCGCCTACATCGGCGTTGGTCCCGAACAGAACTATACCTATATTGCGAAGTTGCGGCCGCGAATCGCTTTCATCATCGACATTCGGCGTCAGGCCATTGTCCAGCACCTGATGTATAAGGCTCTCTTTCAACTTTCGAAGAACCGGCTCGAGTTCCTCTCGCACTGGTTTAGCAAGCCGCTAACCAAGTCAACTCCGGCACCCGATGAACCGATCGCTGTTTTGTTGGCTTACTTCAGCAAAACATCCGCGGAGGAAAATGCATATGCCGCCAATCTGTCGGCAATTCGCAAGGCGATACAGGAGGATTTCCAGTTTCCGCTTTCGTCGCGCGATCAGGCGAGTCTGGAATTTGTCTACAAGAGCTTTCGTGACGGCGGATTGAACACTGCGTTTCAACTGAACGGCTGGTCGGATAGCGAGTTCCCCACGTTGGGCGAGGTGATCCTTCAGCCCGATCAATACGGGAAGATTGGAAACTTTCTCGCGAGCCGCGAAGACTATGACTTCGTTCGCAGTCTTCAACTAAAGAATTTGATCATCCCCGTGGTAGGCGATTTCGGAGGAAAGAAAGCGCTGGCAGCGATCGGTAATTACCTCCGCAAAAACGGCGTCACCGTAACCGCGTTTTATACATCGAATGTCGAACAATACCTGTTTGAGGATGGTTCATTTACATTCTTCGCCAACAACATAAAGCAGCTGCCCATCACCGAACAAAGCCTGTTCATTCGCTGGGTTTATCAGAGGTACTATCACCCCGCGCGATTGAATGGTCAGCGCTCAACATCACTGTTGCAAAGGATGACAATCTTCCTGAGGGACTTTGACGCGGGACGCTATCAGAATTACGCGGATCTCATCAACACTAATTACATCGCACCAGACAATCCTAAGTAATTTTAGCGAGCGCTCGATTCTCCGAGATCATTAGGGACTTACCTGACCGATTCTTGCTACTTCTTCTCTTCTTCCCTCTTACCGATGCCCCAGAAGTCTTTGATGAGATCTGCGCCGGGGACAAGCTTCTCCCAAACTTCCGGGGTAGAACCCATCTCAAGAAACCCTCGAAACCGCCGGTCAAACTCTTCCTTTGTCTTCAAGTATGCCTCGAGGCTGCTCGATAAGTAATTCTTAAAGAAATCCTGGATTGCCGACTCTCGAGCTCGGATTATTTGATACAGGAATGACACTGGCAGTACGCTCTCAGTCTTCTCCTCTTCGAGGATTACTTGCATAAGCACAGCCTTGGTCACGTCGGCTTTCGTTCGCGAATCAATCACTTGAACATCGTGACCATCACGAATCAACTTCACAAGGTCCTGATAGTTAAGATAGCTGCTCGTTTCAGTATTGTATAAGCGCCGGTTTCCGTAACGCTTGATGAGAATACGATCCGAATCGCCAGCGTTTTCTTCGACCTTTGATCTTGCTTTCCTGGGCATATCAGAAGTCAAACGTACCATACGTGCAACATTCCTGTCTATCGATTTCCATTATCCGCTGAGTTATCAATAAAATATGGAATTCTGCAAGTGCGTAAGCTACAGTTTTAACTGATTTCTCATCAAATGGGACTTAGATAATAACATACGATTGGATCAAATGGCGGCATAAATTCTGTATTTGTAATATATAGATCTATTTCTTTCGCACTTGCGAAGGAATTCACTTGACGAAGATTATTTTTGTGCTATTCTCTCGGAGCTAATCCAGAACAGAGGAGGCAATAACAGAATTTCAGCAGAAAGGGTATTCATCATGACTACAAAATCGAAATCGAACGATAGACAAGGAACCGAAAACCAAGCCACCGCGGCGGGAACGGCCCCAGAAACAAACGCCGCTGACTGGGCGAAGCAGGTGGTTGAGCATCTTGTTGAAGCTCAGAAAAAGTGGATTGATCTCACAGCTCAACAGAACGCCCTGGTTCTCAAGGCAATCGAAGAAGGAATGGAGTTCTACCGAACTGCTCCTACCCCCGCGCTTGCCGACTGGGCTCGTCAGGGCGTCGAAGGAATCGTCGAGGCACAAAAACGCTGGGCAGAAATTGCCTCTCAGCAGAGCAGGCAACTTTATGACGCCATCAGGGAAGGATTTGGCACAACCTCGTCCGACTTTAATCGTGCGGTGTCAGATTACGCTGGCCAGGGATTGGAAGCTTTTGTGAAAGCGCGCACGCAGTGGCTCGACTTCGCCGCACAGCAGAATGCTCAGGTTATCAAATCGGTAAAGGATGGGCTCAACCTCGACGAGAATTCCCCGGCGGCCGCATTAGCCGACTTTGCACAGCAGGCGGTCACCAATTACGTCGAAGTACAAAAGCGCTGGCTCGATCTTGCAACCCAGCTGCCGTTTTTTGGGACTACTAAGAAGTAGCCGGAAGACTTAGGATTGAACTCTGGACCAGGAGATTCCAATGGCTACTGTCAAGACACGTGCTTATCCGTGGACGACCACTCTTAAGGATAAACAGATCAGTCTACGATTGATGCTACCCGACGATCGGGACCGCTTGATGGAATTTGCAAAGTCATTGCCGGAAGACGATCTGCTTTTCCTGGCTGTGGATATTACGAGACCCGAGGCGCTCGATCAATGGGTGCACAACATCAACGCGGGAATGATTAAAACGGTTCTTGCAGAAGCGGATGGGAGGCTGATTGGCCACGGAACGCTCAGTCACAATGCCCTGCAATGGACGCGTCATTTGGGCGAGATTGTGCTGCTCCTCAGCCCGAACTTCCGTGGCATCGGTTTAGGAAGTCTATTGGCAAATGAGCTGTTCTCAATCGCACGTGAATTGGGGCTGCAAAAGATTGTCGCGCGGATGGCCTCCGAACAGCGAAACGCGTTGCAGGTATTTGAGAAGCTGGGATTCAGAGCTGAAGCGCTTTTGGGCGATTACGTTATCGACCGCCAGGGACGCACGCACGACTTGATCGTGATGTCCTACGACGTAACTGGTTTGACGGAATAAGGTTAGTCAATGCTCTTGTATACTCTCGAACGTCTCGAGGCGGAGTACTTCCGTACGCTCAATCAATTAGTGGAGCCCGCTTTGCGCGCCGGATTCTTCGCACCGGGGCTGTTGTTTCCGGCTGGCGGCATCGTTATCGAGACCAGGGGCCGAAAGACCGGGCTACCATCAAGTGTGCCTCTTTTGGCGGCAATGGCTGGGGACCTTGTTATTGTGTGCACTATACGTCGGAGCTCGAATTGGCTGAAGAATCTGTCCGCTCAACCGGAGGTTAGGTACTGGTTAAACGGTCGTGAGCGACAGGCAAAATCTTTCACCATCGCAAGCGGCAAAGTAACAGGAGAAGAGCCGCCCGAGAGAACCAGGTGCTTAGTCAACGCGCTACGACGACACAGCGCGTTATTCGGAACCGGCTTCGCAATCCTGATTCCTACTGAATTTACTTCATAGCTAATTTGACATCTATGGCGTCTGCTGAAGACAACTCTCGGAAAGATTGACAGCTCGCATTGGAGTCTCAATGTCAGAACCAAACCTGAATCGACGGCTTACATCAATGGATGCAAGCTTCCTGTATTTCGAAAAGAAGGAAGCACCGATGCACATTGGAAGCGTGAGCATCTTCGAAGGCGAGATCCCCTTCGATGAATTCGTTTCGATGGTTAACTCCAAAATGCACTTGTTGCCGCGTTATCAGCAGATCGTCACTCCGGACCCGTTCGGCATAGGACACCCGACCTGGGAGCTCGATGATTACTTTGAAATCAAACACCACATTTTCAAGCTCCAGATCAATGCTCCCGGTGGTGAGGCAGAGCTGGTCGAGTTGGCCGGACAAGTGTTCACCCCAGTAATGGACCGCCGAAAGCCATTGTGGGACATCCATCTGGTTTACGGCCTGGAGGGTAAGCGCACCGCAATGATCGCTCGCGTTCATCACTGCATGGTGGACGGTGTATCAGGCGTGGATTTGTTAAAGATCGTTCTTGATATCTCACCAAAGGTTCCGAAGACTCCTCCCAGGCCTGAGGGCCCGCCGCGGGCACCTCGCCCGGATGCAACGCGACAATTGTTCGACACGTTGATTGGCAGCATGCAGGAAGGTATGAACCGCTGGATGGAGTTTCAGACCGGACTAATGAATCTGACCCAGGCTCTGACAAATGAACAGAGCCGACGGTCGATGCGCGAGACGAGCGGTACGTTACCTCAACTGGCCACACCAATTTCGATGTTACCTTTTAACCGAGCTTGTTCCGGAAATCGGAAGCTCGTCTGGAGCACGTTTTCTTTTGCGGAAGCCCGCGCGATACGTGCTGCTCTTGGAGGTACAGTAAACGATGTTGTGTTGACGACGTTGTCTGGCGCGGTGGCCAGGTACGTTGGACTGCATGGACAGAAGACTGAGCGCCGTCAACTGCGGGTTATGGTTCCGGTAAGTTTGCGGCAGGAGGACAAGCGAGGCGCTCTGGGAAATCTCGTATCCATGCTTCCAGTCGAAATACCGCTTGACCTGACTGATCCAGTCGAACGCTTTCGCCACATCAATCAGAAGACCACCTCGATGAAGAGCGCTCGCATAGCCGAGGGCCTAAACCTGTTCACAGCTCTGATGGGAGTCCTACCCGCGCCCGTACAGGCCTTTGCGGGAGCGCTGGCAACGACCCCTGTTCCGGCTTTTAACATGGTATCGACAAATGTACCGGGTCCACAGGTTCCCCTCTACGCCATGGGCAAGCGGATGATCGCGTATTATCCGTATGTCCCTGTTGGCTATGCGATCGGGTGTGGCTGCGCTATCATGAGCTACGATCAGCATTTGTACTTTGGTCTGACTTCTGATACGCAGGCGATGCCCGACGTAGAGAAACTGAAGGAAGCATTGGAGCAGTCATTCATTGAATTGCGGGCGGCCACTGGAGTGGACGAGATCAAACCAAAGGTGATGAAAGCGCGCAGGGGCAAACGGTCGTAACGAAGTCGCTCAATTCCTGCGCTGCCGTCCGCTATCCGCAAACAAGGAGCGCTTATTGTCCTCATCGACCTCACCCGAAAGTTTTCACAAAGATCAGCAGCCTGCCGAACGTCCTCTTTGGCGCGAGATATTTGTCGGTTTAGACTGGCTAGCCCTTCGTTCCTCACCGGTCTATTACGGCATGGGTATTCCCCGCGGCGATGGCTCGGCGGTCATCGTGATCCCCGGATTTTTGGGCACCGATCTGTACCTGCAGGAGATCAATTACTGGCTCCGAAGAATCGGTTATCGATCTTATATGTCTCGAATAGGATGGAATGCCGAATGTATCAACACGCTTGTCGATCGTCTTTCGGAAACGATCTCAAAAGCTCACTCCCGCACGGGACGCAAGGTGCACCTGATTGGTCATAGCCTTGGTGGGGTAATCGCAAGATCGGCGGCCGCCCAATGGCCCGAAAAGATAAGCTCAGTGATCACTTTGGGTTCGCCCTTTCGAGGTATCCGATCGCATCCATTTGTCCTCGCTGCCGGAGAGAGGGTTCGTGAGCGGATCCGCCGCCAAGAAAGCTCTCTTCAACCTGATTGTTACACCGGTTACTGTGGTTGCAATGCGGTAGTAGCGGTACAGAATGGGCTACCAGAATCAGTTTTCCAGACCGCGATCTATACTAGGACCGACGGCGTTGTTGATTGGCGAGTATGTGTTACCGACGACCGCAGCACGAATTTCGAGGTATCGGGAACGCACGTTGGACTCGTCTTCAATGCGAGCGTCTACGGGCTGATCGCAAAACGGTTAAATGAGTCACACAGATAATACGCTACTCCCAGCACCACCCGGGTCTTTCACAAAACTCAGCAGAAAATGTCTTTTAGGTTGACTCTTGTCTTTGCGGTAACCGAATTCCTGTTATGCCTGACGCCGAGTCCTGCGGTTCTACTTGTTGTTTCACAGGCGGTGAAGAATGGTTCCAGGGCAAGTCTAAGGGGCGCTGCTGGGATACTCGCCGAAACATCATATATTTTATACTGTCGGCGCTTGGCCTTGGCGCGTTGCTGATGTCTTCTGCGACGCTGTTCCAGATCATCCGGTGGACAGGCGCTGCCTACCTGGTTTTTGTCGGTGTGAGGATGTTAATCACAAAAGAACGCTTTGATATTGTTAGTCAAGATGCGCCCTCCACCGTTCCCTCAATGCCCCTTTTTTCTCATTGTCTTGTGACACAGTTATCAAATCCAAAGGCAATCATCTTCTTCAGCGCCCTGTTGCCGCAATTTGTATCGCCGGAGCAAAGCGTGACTGAACAGTTCACGATACTTGGGGTGATTTCTATAGCAATGAGTTTTTGGTATTGGCGAGCTACGGCTGGGCCGCGGAGCGAGGCCGCAAGCGATTTTTAAAGGGTCAGGTCTCGGTGGTGACTGATCGGATCGCGGGTGGTTTTCTGGTGTGTGCGGGATTAGGCTTAGCGGCACGACGATAAGTACCGTAGACCGTCCAGTCTGCGGATGATCTTATTGATATCCCTGAGCTGGGGTAAATCTCTTATTCGCCGAGAGGTTCCGAATATTACGAATCGCAAGTCCGCAGACTGGACACGCTACGGTACCTTTGGACAGTTAACGGTACGAGGAGGCAACTATCCATGCACCTGACAATTAATGAACTGCTCTCTTACACAGACGAAAAACGACGCAAATGGGAAGACTGGTTCACCAGTCACGGGAACGACCCACTCGAGCTCCCGGTACCGATGGATGTCCACCCAAACATCGGAGCCCTAATACTTCACTGTTTCTGGGCGGAGCTTTTTATGCTCATTGGATGCAGGGCGACATTCTTACTCCCGAGCGTATCAAGGCCATAAGCGAGTCGCTTTCAGAAGATCCGCACGCGGATCAAATCTTTGGCTTCGGTCATTCCGAACGCAAAAGGCTGCAAGATGCTACCGGTTCGTTTACGGCAGACGATTGGGAAAAGCCTCACGACCTCGAGATGCTGGGCTTTAGATTCGAGGGGTCGGCCAGCAAGTTGATAACCCACATCCTGGTTCATGAGATTCGCCACTGGGCACAAGTCGCTGTAATTGTTCGCCAACACAATCTTGCGCCGCCAGGTGAGCATGATCTTATTTTCAGTAAGTCATTCGGTCCTCTCAAATCAAACCTATAAACGTCTCGCTACTTCTTTAGAACTTTTTTAGAACTTTTCCAACGGAGGTCAAAGTGAGTTCGATCAGGGTCGCACTGCTACAGATGATCGGATCTGGCCGTGATAAACACGCCAATCTCGTTAAAGGAGAGTCCTTTTGCCGAAAGGCTCGGGAGATGGGTGCCGATATCGCTCTCTTTCCGGAGATGTGGAGCATTGGCATGACCTTCTTCGACCCCGCCATCGAAGGTGATCTTGAACAATGGAAGGAACTTGCTATTACTCGCGATGATCCTTTTGTTCATCACTTCCGCGATCTCGCGAGAGAGCTGAATATGTCCATTGCCCTGACTTATTTCGAGAGATGGACCGGACCGCCTCGCAACACTGTGTCATTGATAGATCGTTACGGGAACATCGTTTTGACCTATGCCAAGATCCATACCTGTGAGTTTGATGTTGAGTCGGCGCTTACGCCGGGAGACGACTTTGGTGTTTGTTCTCTGGACACTGAGGCGGGCGACGTAAAGATCGGTTTTATGATCTGCTTTGATCGGGAGTTTCCTGAAAGCGCCAGAGTTTTGATGCTCAAAGGGGCCGAACTAATCCTGGTGCCAAACGCGTGTACGTTGGATGAGCCACGCTTATCTCAGTTCAAGACTCGAGCGTTTGAGAATATGGTTGCCGTGGCGATGACCAACTATGCTGCTCCACAGCAAAACGGGCATTCCATCGCGTTTGACGGGGTGGTTTACGTCGTGCCTGACGGCGAGCCACGCGATACTCTCATAATCGAAGCGGGAGAGAGCGAAAATGTATTCATTGCCACGCTTGACTTGGATTCTCTTCGCGCGTATCGACTCCGTGAAAGCTGGGGCAATGCCTACAGAAGGCCGCGACTCTATGGACAAATCACAGATGAAGGGGTTGACGCCCCGTTTATCCGCGCAGATTCAACACGCTGATTCTGTTTCCTCGAAAAACACGCAAGCGAATTGATATCGGAGATTGACTTCAATATCCCAGCTGAGTTAGTACGTCCTGACACAACTTATTAGTTGAAATCTCGTACTGTGTTTTGAAACGTCGAGGAACATCAAGTCTATGTCGACCCTTACTGGAACGGTTGCACTGGTAACTGGCGGAAGCCGGGGTGTTGGAAAGGGAACCGCTCTGGGACTTGCTGAGTCCGGAGCCAGGGTGTACGTGACTGGACGCACTGTCGAGAGCGCGAGTCTCGGCGAGGGCTGCATACCGATCCGCTGTGATCACACGATTGATGAAGAAGTTGAGCGAGTTTTTGAACTTGTTATGCTCGAACAGGGTAGACTGGACATTCTGGTCAATAATGCCTGGGCCGGATATGAGAATATGGTCGAAGATGGTCAGTTCACATGGGTCTATCCGTTTTGGAAACAGCCGATGTGGCGATGGGACGCCATGTTTGCGGCCGGCGTTCGCGCTGCATACGTGGCCAGCCGTTTTGCAGCGCGAAAAATGGTGGAGCAAAGACGGGGATTGATCGTTAATATCTCGTTCTGGGCGGCCCAAAAATATTTGTCCAACGTCGCTTATGGTGCAGCAAAGGCGGCCACTGACAAAATGACAACAGACATGTCGCAAGAGTTGCGGGATCACGGTGTTTCAGTAGTTTCACTCTATCCAGGACTCGTTAGAACTGAAAAGGTGATGGAGGCTGCTGCTTACCTGGATCTAAGCAATTCGGAGTCACCACAATTCATTGGTCGAGCGGTCGCAGCACTCGCTTCCGATCCTTCAGTCATGAATAAATCGGGAAGCATTCTGATAGCAGCCGCACTGGCTCGCGAGTACGGTTTTACCGATATCGACGGTAAGCTCCCCAGACCGCTCACACTGCAAGATGTTTGAGCGGGTTGACGTGTCGGCAAGAAATTAAACCAGGCTTAAACGCAAAGCCGCAAAACCGTTGACGCCAAAATTAAGCAGAAAAATAATCAATAGATGAATCCATACACGTTTACAGTCGAAGACGCTCCGCAGGATGAAGACGTTCAAATTCTCCGCGACGGATTGCATGATCACGCCTCTGCTCACTTGGATGCGCCGGGCTTTGAGCCTCTTGGCGTATTTATGCGGGACGCCGGTGGCGCAATTGTGGGAGGCGTTTGGGGATACGTTAATTGGAACTGGCTGTTCGTCGGTTTGGTATGGCTATCCAAAGATCTGCGCGGACATGGATACGGGCGGCAGATGATTGAGGCGATCGAGGCAGCGGCAGTAGAACGGGGCTGCAAATACTCGCACCTGGATACGTTTAGTTTCCAGGCTCGTCCTTTGTACGAAGGATTGGGCTATGAGGTCTTTGCTACTCTGGATGAGTACCCGGATGGACATCAAAGATTTTTCATGAAGAAGAGACTGGTCTAGCATCTTTGCGCTGCTTTGCGCCTGTGCGCGAAACCAGACACCAAATCGGCCCCGACACCCAAAGCGACCATCAGCAGTCCGGTCACTAGGAACAAGTTCCAGGTTTGATGGAAACTCAGGCCCCCGAAATCTGCTTCAAAGATGCTGTCTCTCTCGCCAGGATGATCCGCGAGCGCGAAGTAACCGCGCTCGAAACAATGAATGCATTCCTCGCTCAGATAAACCGGATAAATCCGCTCGTCAACGCAATCTGTACTCTGGTCGATGAGGAAGAGCTTCTAGAGGCCGCCAGAAAAGCGGATGAGCAGCTAACCAGGAGAGAACCTGTCGGAGTTCTACATGGTCTGCCACACGCCGTCAAAGACGTCATCCCCACTGCTGGCATCCGTACTACATTTGGTTCTCGCATCTACAAAGACTTCGTTCCAACTACGGATGAGCTGATAGTCGAACGGCTAAAGGAAGCAGGGGCGATCATCATAGGAAAGACCAATACACCCGAGTTTGGTGCCGGTTCGCAAACATTCAATGAAGTGTTCGGCGCAACCCGCAATCCGTATGACTTAACGCGCACCTGTGGTGGCAGCAGTGGCGGGGCCGCGGTTGCGCTCACTTGCGGGATGGTCCCGCTTGCAGATGGAAGTGACCTCGGAGGCTCTCTCAGAAATCCCGCATCATTTTGTAACGCGGTTGGCTTTCGTCCCAGTCCAGGTCGCATCCCGATCCATCCGACAACACCGGGTTCATGCGCGCTAGCCGTCCAGGGTCCTATGGCTCGTTCGGTATCAGATGTAGCATTCCTTTTGTCTGCGATTGCGGGGCCCGATCAGAGAGCTGAAATATCTATCGACGAGCCTGGATCTGTCTTCGCAACTCATCTCGATCGCGATTTTCGAGGGACCAGGATTGCGTGGAGCCGCAATCTCGGGCGCTATCCCGTGGAGCACATTGTTAATATTGTGTGCGATCAAGCCCGTTCTATTTTTGAAATGCTGGGCTGTGAAGTTGAGGAAAATGAGCCTGATCTGAGAGATGTTGACGAGATATTCCAGGTTCTTCGCGCCTGGTCCTATGCGCACACTCGGGGAGACGACCTAAGAAGGAATCGTAATTTGATTAAGGATACTGTTGTTTGGAATATCGAACTGGGCCTCAAGCTTAACAGTAGTGAGGTTGAAAAGGCTCACACAAATCTCCGTTCACTCAACGCGAGAGTCGCCGCATTCTTTGATCGCTACGAGTTTTTGATATTGCCGGTCGCGCAGGTCGCGCCCTTCCCAATCGAAGTGGAGTGGATTACGGAGATTGAGGGACATAAGATGCAGACCTACATAGACTGGATGGCGACCTGCTACGCAATAACAGTAACAGGTTTGCCGTCGATCTCGGTTCCTTGCGGCTTCACGCCGGAAGGACTTCCGATTGGTATCCAAATCGTCGGCCGATATCGACGAGATTTGGATGTTCTAAAAATGGCTTTTGCTTTCGAGCGGGCGACTAATTGGGTGGAGAGACGTCCGCCAATTGTTCATTCGGAAGACGAAAAAAAGAATTGAATGACGGTGTTGTCCACCTGGATGCGATGGACAATAATTTCGCAGAACTAAAACAGCACAAATTGAGGGGCACAGAATAATGTCAGGCACGAAATTATCAATGACGAAGAAGATAAAGACTAGCGCCAAGAATAAAACAGTGACTTGGGACACGGTACGCCAGATCGCGCTATCGCTTCCCGGTGTAATGGAAGGAACGTCTTATTCAACGACGGCGTTTAAAGTGAACGGCAAGCTCATTGCCCGATTTCATCAGGACGGAGAGTCGTTGGCGATAAAAGTCGAGTACGCGACACGGGAGGTATTGATTGGAGCGAATCCCAAAACTTTTTACATTACCGATCACTATCGCTGTTGGCCGTGGATGCTAATACGCATTTCAAATGTCCGGCCAGACGAGCTTCGTCAACTGCTCGAAGACGCCTGGCGGAGCATAGCTAGTAAACGTCATTTAGCTGAATTGGAAGCTCGGAAAATAGCCGCTCAGCAAGGCCAAAAGCGCAAAAAGGATATCCCCTAAATCGAAGGCCTAGAATCGGGTTTCTGGTTTGTGATTTCTGCGTAATCTGTGTGGTCTGCGGATGATTCTGCTTTCTCGTCTTAGTCGGCGAATCGTGCGATCTTACCGATGACGCAGATTAAAGAAATCGAATGACTACCAACAGGAAACCAAAACCGGCATCCAAGAACTAGAGACAAAAACCTTACAGCAGAAACCTAACGTCCGGCTTTGGAACCGAAACACAAACTGATGAGGAGTGAAATGGGATCAAAAGACCCGCGCGTCGACGCTTACATAGCAAAGTCCGCAGACTTCGCAAAGCCGATTCTTACGCATCTGCGGAAACTGATTCATGAGAACTGCCCCTCGGTTGAAGAGACAATGAAATGGAGTTTTCCACATTTCACTTACAAATCGCCTGGTGACCGAAGTCCTCGCATACTCTGCAGCATGGCTTCGTTCAAGCAACACTGCGCGTTTGGCTTTTGGTACCTGCAGGGCACCGATTCTGACCGCGAAGCTCCGACCGGTTCTGCAATGGGCCAGTATGGACGGATCACGAGCCTATCGGATCTGCCGAAGGATAAAGTGTTGAGCCAACATATCAACGAGGCAGTGAAGGCACACGATTCTGGAGTCAAACCGATTTCGGCTCCTCGCCCTAAAGAGAAGAAAGAGCTGAAGGTTCCTGATTACCTAACCGCCGCTCTCAAGAAGCATAAGAAGGCAAAGGCAACCTTCGATCAGTTCAACTACAGCAATAAGAAAGAGTATGTCGAGTGGATTACTGAGGCGAAAACGGACGAAACAAGAAACAAGAGACTCGAAACTGCAATAGAATGGATGTCTGAAGGAACGCCAAGGAATTGGAAGTATATGAAATAGGGAAACGCTTTCAGCGTTTAGGGTTCAACGTTCGGCGTTCAGCGTTTTACATTCAGAGATACTTTAACTAATCCACCGGTGACCAATACCCAGAAAACGAATAGTCGGAGCGAACGTTGAACGCTCAACGCTGAACCATAAACATTGAACGTTGAACGCTATCCTGCATTCCCTTGCAATACAACACTCGCGTTTGATAACCTCCGAAGCTGGTCAGGTTTTTGGCCAGCATCCAGCGTGTGGCAGAGAAAAAACTGATCCGTGCGCACTAAGACCATCTGAATTCTTAGAGGTATCAAGATGCTGGCTGTTGATATTCCTGAAGCCCTAACCTTTGACGACGTTTCACTGGTGCCCGCTCGCAGCGGCGTGCTTCCAACGGAAGCCGATACCACCACCCGATTTACACGCAATATACCGCTAAATATCCCGATCTCGTCTGCAGCGATGGACACGGTCACTGAATCTCACCTCGCCATTGCCATCGCGCAGCAAGGCGGCATAGGTGTAATTCATAAGAATCTTTCTATTGAGCTCCAACGAGATGAGGTCGACAAGGTAAAGCGAAGCGAGTCTGGAATGATTGTCGATCCAGTAACCATGACCCCCGACCACCCGATTGCGGACGCGGTCGAGGTTATGGAGCGCTATCGCATCTCCGGAGTTCCGATCGTGGAAGAGAACGGCCATTTGGTAGGTATTCTTACCAATCGAGACCTGAGGTTTGAGACACGACTCGACCTTCCGATCAGAGAAGCGATGACCAGGGACAACCTGATCACCGTGCCGGTAGGGACCACGCTGAGCGAAGCTAAGACGATCCTCCAGCGGCACCGCGTTGAAAAGCTACTAGTGGTCGATGATAACTACAGGCTCAAGGGTCTCATCACTGTCAAAGACATTCAGAAAGCCATCAGATACCCTCTTGCGGCCAAGGATGACCTGGGCAGGCTGCGAGTTGGTGCCGCAATCGGCGCCACTGGAGATTTTTTGGAACGGGCTGAAGAACTGGTCCGGGCCCGGGTCGATGCGCTTGTGATCGATACCGCTCACGGACATACAGAACACGTGATTTCCGCAGCAAAGAAGATCAAGAGCGCTTTTCCCGAAGTCGATCTCGTAGCCGGCAATGTTGCCACCGCCGAAGCAACTCGAGACCTGATCTCAGCCGGTGTCGATGCCGTCAAAGCCGGCATGGGCCCGGGCTCCATCTGCACAACCCGCGTTGTGAGCGGCGCCGGCGTGCCGCAGATTACCGCCATTTTGGAGTGCGCTCGCACCGCGCGAGGTTCAGGTGTTCCCATTATCGCGGATGGCGGAATCAAGTACTCCGGCGATATTAGTAAAGCCATTGCTGCCGGGGCCGACTCCGTAATGATTGGATCGCTTTTCGCGGGAACCGATGAAAGTCCCGGTGAAATCATTCTGTTCCAGGGCCGCTCATTCAAGAGCTACCGTGGAATGGGCTCGATCTCCGCAATGAAAGAAGGCAGCCGCGACCGTTACGGACAAGCAAGCGAAGCGCAGATGTCGAAACTTGTGCCGGAAGGCATCGAAGGACGCGTTCCCCACAAAGGGCCGCTAGCTTCTCTCGTGCATCAGCTGGTCGGCGGTCTGCGCGCAGGCATGGGCTACTGCGGCTGCGATAATATCGCCCTACTACACGAGAAAGCGCGCTTCATTCGAGTAACATCGGCGGGTCTGCGTGAGAGCCATGTGCATGATGTGATCATCACGAAAGAAGCACCTAACTATAGAATCGAATAAGACCCATATACGATCTGTTGGTCCAATACCCCAGATGCCTCTCGACGTTAGAAATATCTGGAATGCCTGCGGCGAAGCCTTCGACCGATACACAACCGCAGATGATTCATTCTCCGACAATATTGAACGTCCGGTCATCGAGACTCTTATCGGCAATTTGACGGGCAAGCGAGTTTTGGATCTGGGCTGTGGCTCAGGCCCCTATTCTCTGCTGTTCGCCGAACGGGGCGCATCTGTAGTAGGACTGGATCTGTCAGAAACTATGATTTCTCTCGCCCAAGAGAGATCGCGAGGTCTTGACGCCGTTTTTCGCGTATCAGACATTCGGAAGCCGCTTCCATTCGAGGATGATGGTTTCGATCTGGTCTTCTCGGCCACCGCATTGCACTATGTTGACTGCCTGATCCCAACGATGACCGAGGTCGCGCGAGTATTAAAGCTGGGTGGTGTGTTTATCGCCAGCGTGCTGCATCCTATGTCGACGGCACAATTTCCGCTGGCGGATTCAGAGAATGTTGAAGGTCCGGATCCGTGGGAAGGATGGTATTTTGGTTCACACTTAAGATGCATCGAAACGCCGTGGTTAGGTTTCGGCGACGTTTCCAAAGAGGGCCGGCGAATCTTCTGTCATCATCACACGATTTCTGATTACGTCAGTTCGCTAACATCGGCTGGCATGACGGTCACACAGATCCTGGAACCATCACCCTCTGCTGATTTTGCGGTAAAAAATCCCGCCCGATATGATGAAGCAATGCGCATCCCCATCTATTTGATTCTGGTGGCTCTTCTTCGCAAGATCTAGAAAAGCGTTCGGCGTTTTAGCGTTCAGCGTTAGACCCTTTCCTCTGCTAATCTGCGGGATCTGCGGATAAACTAGCAATTCAGCCAATGCCTGAGAGCGACTGATCCACGAAGAGGCTATCCGCAGATTACGCAGAAGATAAAGAATCTAACGCTGAACGATGAATGCTCAACGCTCTCAAAGAAGGAATCCCATCACTTGTCAGGATAATGCTGCGTTTCGGGATGCCTTGATGATCCGAGAGCCTCGCTCCTACAATACTTACATCTTAATATCTTAGCGGCCCCCAAGTTGCTAAAAGTAAGGTGGCGGATGACCGAAAAGCAAGCCACTATCATCTTTAATCCAATGTCGGGACGTGCTGGTCGACGTGCTGAAGACGTTCGCCATATGGTCGAGATTCTGGCAAGACGCGGAATCAAAGCCTCATCATCCGCTACGACAGGTCCGGGCACTGCAACAAAGCAAGCTGCCGCAGCGGTAGCAACAGGCGTCGACATTATCATCAGTTATGGTGGCGACGGAACGCTTAATGAAGTGATTCAGGGAGTGGCAGGCAGTAGAACGCCCCTTGCGGTCTGGCCCGGCGGCACATCAAACGTTGTAGCTCGCGACTTGGGTGTTTCCTTTGAAATCGGCGGGCTGGCGGAAATGATCAGCATATGCAAAACGCAGCGGATCGCGCTAGGACTTGCGAGGTCAGGTTCTGAATTTGATGATTCGCCAGAACCTGACGGCAACGGTTTCACCGCAAAAGACAGTTCCTCGACCGCTGGACCCGAGGCGTTGGAATTTGAAGCTCGATCTCCGGGGCGTTACTTCGTGATGATGGCCGGCATCGGGCTCGATGCATCAATCGCTCGAAGCGTCAATCACAATCTAAAACGACGAGCCGGGGAATTGGCGTACTGGCTATCTGGAATAAAGCATCTATTCAAATGGCGGGCTGAGACCTTCACAATTGAAGTTGATGGTAAGCGCTATGAAGCGGCGTTTGCGCTGGTCGGAAACGGCAAAGGATATGGCGGCGGGATGGTGATGACCCCTGGCGCGAAACTCGACCAGCCGTGGTTCGAAATATACATTTTGCCGCCGTTGTCGAATAATTTTGCATACTTACGGGCACTGGGCGCTTGTATGCGAGGTAGACCCGAGATTGCAGGGGTTTCGTTGATCAAAGGCACACGAATTAAGGCAAACTCGAGTCGAGAGCCTTGGGTTGAAGCTGACGGCGAGTTGCTTGGACCGCTCCCGATGACGTTTGAAATAGTTCCCGACGCACTCTCGGTAATTGTTCCTTAGCACAAGCAAAGATTAGGGTGTGAAAAATTGAGTACATCTACAAAATTTTGTCGAATGATTATGTGAGGTTTTTTCGATGGGTGCAGCACTGACCTTTTTCTTAATCGCCACTATGCTGAGTTCGGAAGTCATCGCAGTTGGAAATCCAATTGCAGGTATTCGGACTTTGGCTTCCGCACAGGAATCGCAAACTAGCTCGACTAAAAAGAGTGAAAATGACAGTTCGGTGGAATTTGATCGTTTAAGGACCGAAGGCTTTGATGCAGTATATAGCCTCGATTATAAAACTGCGCGCGAGCGGTTCCTCCAGATGACCAGGGTTGCCCCCGATCATCCGGCGGGGTACGTCTATCTCGCAAATAATGTCTGGCTCGAGATCCTCTACCAGAACCGGCGACTGAATACATCTGTTTATACGGGCGGCTCTTTTTACGCCCAGGATAAGGATGCTGAGGACAAGTTCGACGCAAAGCGTGATCGGGAGTTCAATGATTTCATCCGGCAAGCGCTGGCAGCTACGAAAGCCCGATTGGCCAAGAACCCCAAGGATGTCGAAGCGATTTATTACAACGCGTCTGCGCTCGGGATCCGGGCGGCGTATGCCACTTCGGTAAAACGAAGTTTTGCACGCTCGATCGCCGACGCCAACGACTCGGTTCAACTTCAGCGACAGGTAATAAAGCTGGATCCCGAATGGGTTGATGCTTACTTAAGCATCGGACTTTATGAGTATGTTATCGACAGCTTGCCGTTTGGTTGGCGCGTGCTCGCAAGATTCGCCGGCCTCAAGGGTTCAAAAGCTAAGGGCATCGAGCATCTAGAACTCGCAGCGCAAAAGGGCAAATACACCGCGGATGATGCCAAAGTCGTGTTGCTTGGTCTCTACAGCAAGGAGAATCAGCTCGATCGCGCACTCGAAACGATCAGCTATCTGGCCAGGAAGTATCCGCGCAATTATATCTTTGGTGTTGAGCGTGCTGCGATGCTTTACCGAACCGGGAAGGTTGAGGAAGGGTCTCGAGCGTTCGCCGAGCTTTTGAAGGAGGAGCGAGTCGCCAGCCAGGCGACTGACCTGTTGAACTTCCAATGGGGCGAGATCCTGCTTGCGCGGCAGGACTACACAGGGGCGATCGCCCGATATAGAGAAGTACAGCGCTGGACCAAGTCCGATCCGGGATTAGTTTCACTTGCGCATCTCCATGTTGGGGAGGCGTTGGATGCACTCGGAAAACGAGAGGAAGCGATGGTCGAATATCAAGTCGTGCTCAAGCGTGAAAATATTTTCGATTCACATAAGCTTGCCACGCAATATGTGAAAAAACCGTTTGTCGCAGCTAAGACCTGATAGAAGTTACGATAATTACACAGGAATATATACTGTAGTCCTGTAAGGGCGGCCCTCCGTGGACGCCCCTCGTTGGGGATGATGATTTGTGAAGAGGGGCGACCACGGAGGCTGCCCTTACAGGACTACATCTTTGCTCCCGGCTTTCAGTTGCACACGGCTGGCCTCTTTTCGATCCGGTCCCTATAATTCCGTTTTCAAATGAGCTCCGGGCACGAACTCGTTCTCATCCTCGATTTTGGCGGACAGTACACTCAACTGATCGCTCGCCGGGTTCGCGAGCTTGGGGTCTACTCGGAAATACTTCCTTTCAACACGCCCGCCGAATCAATTCGGCACAGAAATCCTAAAGGAATCATCCTGTCTGGCGGGCCGTCCTCCGTCTATGAAACCGGAGCACCACATCCAGATCCGGAAGTTCTTCATTTAGACGTGCCGGTGCTTGGAATCTGTTATGGGGTTCAATTGATGGCTCATTTTCTCGGCGGCGAGGTAAGACCATCAAACCGGCGGGAGTACGGACAAGCGGAAATCGCCATTCAGGATGAAGGGAAACTTCTTGGCGGACTCTCGTCGCCGCTGAAAGTGTGGATGAGCCACGGCGACTATGTGAGCCGTCCGCCCGACGGCTTTGTCGTGACAGCTTCAACGGAAGCTGCGATCGGCGTTGTGGAAGATCGGACACGTCAGCTTTACGGCGTGCAGTTTCATCCCGAAGTTGCTCACACTCCTCAAGGCAAAGAGGTTCTCCGAAACTTTCTGGTCGACGTTTGCCGGCTGCGATGCGATTGGACTATGTCGTCGTTCATTGATACGACGATTGAAAGCATCAGACAGCGCATTGGTGACGGAAACGCGGTTTGCGGTTTGTCAGGCGGCGTCGACTCGTCTGTGGCTGCAGCACTGGTTGCACGGGCGATAGGCGATAAGCAAACCTGCATCTTTGTCGATACTGGTCTTCTTCGCAAGAACGAATTTGAAGAGGTACTAAACGCATATCGAGAGATGGAGCTCAACGTTGTTGGAGTAGCCGCGGGCGAGCGTTTCCTTACCAGGCTGGCCGGCGTCGTAGATCCCGAACGCAAGCGCAAGATAATCGGGAATGAGTTCATTGAGATCTTTCAAGAGGAAGCTCGAAAGCTTGGTCACGAGGATTTCCTGGTGCAGGGCACTCTGTACCCTGACGTGATCGAGTCGGTATCAGTTAAGGGGCCGTCGGCGGTCATCAAATCTCACCATAACGTTGGCGGCTTGCCCGAGAAAATGAACCTCAAGCTGATCGAGCCGCTTCGTGAGCTGTTCAAAGATGAAGTCCGAAGAGTTGGCCGCGAGCTGGGGCTGCCAGAGGAGATTATCAGCCGGCAACCTTTTCCAGGGCCCGGGTTGGCGGTTCGGATCCTGGGCGAGGTCACAGCCGATCGCGTGGCATTGCTTCAGGAGGCTGATGCGATTGTGATTGAAGAGATTCGTCGCGCTGACCTCTATGACAAGGTATGGCAATCATTCGCAGTGTTGCTGCCGATATCCACCGTTGGCGTTATGGGCGATATGCGTACCTACGATAATGCGGTCGCGCTTCGAGTTGTTGAATCTCTCGACGGAATGACTGCGGATTGGGCGCGGTTACCCTATGACGTTTTGCAGCGAATTTCCTCGAGGATTGTAAGTGAAGTCCGTGGCGTAAACCGAGTAGTCTACGATGTAAGTTCAAAACCGCCGTCCACGATTGAATGGGAGTAACCAACTGTACCGTAGACTGACCAGTCTGCGGAGAACAGTCACGCTCTCACGATTTCGCCCACTGTGTTGTACCTGCCGCGTAAGCAATAGGGGTCGTCCACGAAATTCATCTCAGATTACACAGATAAGAAACCTTAACGCTGAACGCTAAACTCTGAACCCTGAATTAATCTAGGTCTCTCCTACCTTCCGCACCAAACATACCGCCTTCATCGGATGTCGTTCCAAAACAACAAATCTCTCGCCAAAATCTGCTGGCTCCGTCCCGTCCCGCAAATCGACAACCGCCAATTCCCCTCCCTGAATCCGTTCCGACGAGCCGAACACGCGGTAGCGCGACGAGCGCGTGGCCATCATCTTGATATCAATATCTTTTGAGGTTTCGGCCTCGCGTAGCGTCAGAACTCTCATTCGAATCATCTCCTGCAATGATATATGTCAGCTCAGCATCTGAATCAATCCTGGTATTGCGGTTAAACGGTCAGTGACGAAGTCCGCAATAGTGTCTTCGTCTTCATTCATTCGTGTAATGCCGGTAAACCGAATAGCTCGATACCCGGCTCGCTTGGCGCCCTGTATATCGGTTCGCTCCAGGTCGCCTACGTGCACCATCTCCCCAGGTCCTGCCGACAGCGACTGCGCCGTACGATGGAATAGTTCCTGGTGGGGCTTGGCACGGCCCGCCTCATCCGAAAAGACAAGCGAGTCGAATACATCGAGCAATTCATTATCGGCGAGCACGCGTTTCAACACTCGCCCCGGAGAAAACCCGACGTCTGAAATGATTCCCAACCGGTAGCGTCCGGCCAACTGTTGAAGCGCATCTCTCGCTCCTTCGATTATGATCGGAGGATGATCGAGAATGTTCTCTTCGAATCGGGTCACGATCGTCGCAAGCATCGGCTCGGTCACCGAAAGTTCAAGATGGTTTAAGATCGTGGTGACTCGTTCGGCCACTGGCAGCGTACGGTGCTCCTCTTCCCAAATTCGTTCGTGCAATTTCGCTTCGATGGAGCAGGCATTGGAAAAATGCGTCTCCAAAAGACCACAGTGATCCGGCAGCATCTCAGCCAGAACGTTGTGTTTTCGTTTCTGATACAGCCGCGTCATCTCCGGTTGTTCAGTAAACAGGGTGTGCCAAAAATCAAACGAAATCGCTTTTATCGCCAAATGTGAACCTTCCTCCCGAACTAATTGGATTGTAATAACACCACACAGTATTCTAATTAATTACCGAGCATACGAACAATAAGAGAGCGGCTCATGAGTCAGACGCAAAGCAAAGCATTCGAATCGGAGTTAAGGAAATCCATTCTTCGCTTCGGTATTGAAGGCCTGACGGAAAAGCAGATCTTACAGCTGGTGAAGCATTACGAGATGCTTTGCAAATGGAACCAGCGGTTTAATCTAACACGAATCACTAAACCTCAGGACGCTGCGACACTGAATTATGCTGAGTCTCTTTACGGCGCACGATTCATCGGAGAAGCGAAAACGATGCTGGATATAGGCACTGGCGCCGGATTTCCTGCGTTCCCAATTGCAATAACACGCCCGGAGCTTGATGTAATCGCTCTCGAGGCAAATCAAAAGAAGTCGCTCTTCTTAACTGAAGCAAAATGTGAACTGCAGCTCGCTAATCTCACAGTGAAGACCTCGAGACTGGAGGATATTGATTGTGGTGGTTACGATCTTCTAACGTGTCGCGCACTCGACCAAGCGGAAGCAATGTTACCGTCGATTATCAGTGGATTGACTGATCGCCAGCGTTTGATGCTCTACTGTGTGCAGGACCTTCTTAATCGGCTGACTAGCCATTTTCTTATGGGGTTCAAAGTTGAGATCAACCAGATTCCTGAGAGTGAAGGGCGACTGATCGTGATCTTCTCAAGTGGGCGGTCTTAATTGATTGTAAGGAACGCGACGAACGCTGAACAATAAAACGTTGAACGCCAAACACGCTTGGCGTTATTTTGATGCCGCCACCTCCATAACCGCCCAGTAGATGAACTCGACAAACTTCCCAAGTCCATCAACCGAAATTCTCTCGTCATTGCCGTGAGCAACACTCACCTCAGCAACGCTCCCAAGGCCATATGCCTGCACCCCCTTTGCCCGGAGTTGAGCTGAGTCCGTTGCTCCCGTCAACATAAGAGGCACAGTTATTGTTCCAGGAAAGAGTTTTGCTTGCGTGTTTTCTAGCGCGCGAAACATTTCAGTGTCCAGCTTAGAAGGCGGAGTTGCCGGGCGACCGCGCGCCGCAGGTGGAACCACCTCAACCGCTGGATCGTTGATCAGCTTTCGAAGGGATTTTGCAAGCGCTTCGATATCCTCATCTGGGACAGCTCTCACATCGAGCGTGGCTTCTGCATCACCTGGAATAACATTGCTCCGGAAGCCGCCTTTTATGATGGTTGGAACGATGGAGGTCCGCAGCATCGAGTTGTACATCGGATTTGATGTACGAATCTTTTCCTGGACCGCCTCGCTGTTGGTTGGATCTTCGAGATGTGAGTAAAGATAGCCCTCGTCTGCAGGACTTATCTTCGCGAGTCTGGAAAAGAAAGCCCGCGTGGTCTCGTTAAGAAACATCGGTGCCTGCCAGTTGCCGACTTTTCCTACCGCTGCTGCGAGATGCGTGATGGGATTGTCTTGCCGCGGAACCGAGCCATGCCCGCTTGTACCTCGAGCAACAAGCTTGAATCCACGAGGCACTTTCTCAGTGGTCGCCACGCCGACATATTTAACTCTGCCGTTCACTGCATAAATCATTCCACCTTCGTTCAGTGCGAATTCGCATTCGATCTTGTCCCAGTGCTGTTGAACCATGTAATCAATGCCAACGGTGGAAGTGCCCTCCTCACCTGCTTCTGCGAGGAAAATAACATCTCGGTCCAGTGGGACTTTGAGCCGGTGTAGCAGAAGGAAAACTTCAAGGCACGCGCTGGTCATGCCTTTGTCATCAGACGAACCCCGACCGTACAGATAACCGTCTTTGACAATTCCACCAAATGGATCGATCGTCCATTTTTCGCGCTCTACTCCAACGACATCGATGTGCCCCATCAACAAGAGCGGCTTCTTTTTACCATTGCCCTTGAGCCTGGCGACTATGTTGCCGCGGCCGCGCTCCATCTCGAATATCTCGGATGGGATGCCCTCGCGATCCAGGATCGCCTTCAGGTACTCGGCTCCTTTCGTTTCATTGCCTGGCGGGTTACTGGTGTCAATGCGAACAAAGCCCGCAAGAATCTTTACAGTCTCGTCGCGCGCGGCGTTGAAATCGGGTGTCGGAGGCTTTTCATACGCAAGAATCAAAGATACTGCTGGCGAGAGAGCCAGGATAGTGAGAGCGATTATGGATCGAGTGAGTCGTTGTCGCATTCATTTCCTCTCATGCTACCAAGTTTGTAGTTCGGCCTTTAGGCGGAAGGTTGTAACCTACTGCGGATGTTACGCCGCTACAAACTTAGGTCGATTGAAACGCCGTAGCTTATCAACCGTGTCGCTTAAGTAGCAAGGGATTACAACGGAAGTTTGAAATCGGTCAAAACAAATGAAAGTCGCGCTGGTTAGGGGTCAAACTGAGAATTTTATCCGACACGTCGTCGTCGACTCATCGGAACAAACCGTTTACCCAAAACGATTTGAGCGCGAAAACTTCGATTGGCACAAACCATGCACTAGCAGACACCGGAAGCTTGAGACGCCTGTTGGTGTTCTCTTGGAGCCACCGTACGCAGCGCCGGAACAACTGGCGCGTACGAGTCGAGACCATCTTCTAGTCGCGCCGTTCCGGGCCGCATAGCCGGTCGGCTGATGATCGAGGCTTGAACGCGTCAATCAAAACCGAGTCAGAACCCTCTCTACGGCTTCTGGCGCTAGCGTATGGTGGCTCGCTTTCTTTTCACGGTCTGATCACATCACCCCCATCGAAATAAGGTTGTAGAGCCTCCGGTATAATCACGGAGCCATCTGCTTGCTGGTAATTCTCGATCAGCGCAACCCACAATCTGCCGATCGCCAGCCCAGATCCATTTAGAGTGTGCACATACTCGGGTTTAGAGCTCTGTTCTCGGCGGAACCGAATTCCCGCACGTCTCGCCTGAAACGCCTCACAATTGGAACAAGAAGAAATCTCACGATAAGTATTCTGGCTCGGAAGCCAAACTTCGACATCGTAGGTTTTGGCGGACGAAAATCCCAGATCGCCGGTGGCGAGTGCAACTCTTCGATACGCCAGACCCAGTTCTTCCAGCACGGCTTCGGCGTTGGCCGTCAGCGTCTCGAGTTCGTCATAGGAATCATCAGGCCGGGTTATCTTCACCAGCTCGACCTTGTCAAACTGATGCTGGCGAATCAGGCCTCGAGTATCCTTGCCGTAGCTTCCAGCTTCCGATCTGAAGCACGGCGTATAAGCTGTCATTTTTATAGGCAGCGATGAACCGTCCAGGATCTCATCCGCATAGATGTTCGTTAGCGGGACCTCGGCTGTAGGGATCAGATATAGGCCACGCTCGTCAGTCAGCTTGAAGAGATCGGCCTCGAACTTCGGAAGCTGGCCGGTGCCAAACAGAGTATTACCGGTCACGATGAATGGCGGTAGCACCTCCTGATAACCATGTCTTCTTGTCTGTAGCTCCAGACAGAAGTTGATCAGGGCTCTCTCCAGGCGTGCACCCAGGCCGGTAAGGATCGCAAACCGAGCACCGGAGATCTTTGATGCTCGTTCAAGGTCCAGGATACCCAGCGCTGAACCGAGATCGACATGGTCGCGAGGCTCGTAGGCAAACGACGGAGGCGTGCCCCAACGCTTGATCTCCTCATTTGCCGACTCATCGCGTCCCACGGGGACCGTCTCGTGAGGGAGATTTGGCAGTCCCACCAGAATGTTGTTGAGCTCTTCCTTTATAGCGTTGAGAGCAGTCTCGCGCTCCGCTATCTCCTCACCGATCTGACGCACCTGTTGGCGTCGCGATTCGGCCTGCTCCTTTTGACCGCTCTTCATCAGCGCGCCGATCTCCTGGCTTTCGCGATTTCGCAAGGCCTTAAGGTCGTCGACTTTGCGAATGTTCGTGCGTCTTTCGCTTTCGAGTTTTGTGAAACGGTCCAGCACTTCGGTAGAAAAACCGCGCGACTGTAGTCTGTCTTTTACTAGTTCAAAATTGTCGCGCACAAAATTTATGTCGAGCATAAGAGTCACCTTTCCTGGTTTGATGACAAACCGAGAGCGTAAGCCGCGCTCAGCAGAGTGTCAACTAACCCTTGCGATCTAATTTACTTAGGATGAAGAGTCTGCGGAGGCTCAGCTGCGCTTACTTATACGCCGGAGAAGTGAGCTGCAACTGAAGCCTGAAGAGCGGACGGCGGGTGATGAGATCGAGGCAAAGAAGATCAGGTACAAGAGCAAGTTGAACCAGAGCGTGCGGTCTATATCGAAGCCCAACAACAGTATCGCACCAATGATCGCGACGATTGCGATGCCTCCGATATTGATAAGTAACTTCTTTCTTCTATCCATAACACGCCTTCCAGACAAACTCGATTCTATCACAGGAGCATTTTGAATCAAGAAGTGACTGCCTTCTGCCTAGTGCCTGCTGCCTCCGGCCTCACTGCCTTCTGCCTACTGCCTTCTGCCTCCTGCCTTCTGCCTTCCGTCGCCTTGCGGCTGCCAATTCGCACGCTTAGCATACTGTAATGATTCAAGAGGCCCATACAGAAACAACCGAATCTGCCTTCGTGATGCGAAACCAGGATGTCGAAACTAAGGACGGCAGAGTAACAATATCGGCGTTGGTTTGTGAGCCTCTTGAACAAGCAGGCTTTGTGAACGCATTCAGCACCAGGCTCGGCGGAGTGAGTTCGCTACCACTCAACGCACTGAGCCTTTCATACTTCAAAGGTGATTCAAAGGAGAACACGGACGAGAATCGCCGGCGATTCCTAAAAGCAATAAATGCTGAACACGCCTCGATTATCACCGCCCGTCAAATGCATTCCACGGAGCGCTGCACGATCGAATCCAAACAGGAAGCCGATGGCCCACCGCTTGAATGTGATGCGCTCATCAGCCGTCTAAAAGGGGTGCTACTCGGAATCCAGACTGCCGATTGCCTGCCAATTCTTATCGCAGACACCAGGTCCGGAACGGTCGCAGCTATACACGCGGGATGGCGCGGAACGGCAGGCCGAATAACAGAAAGGACCGTGTCAGATTTGATGCTGGTGCATGGTGTGAATCCTCGCGATTGTGTTGCCGCGTTGGGACCAGCCGCTTGCGTTGATTGTTACGAAGTTGGGGAGGATGTCATAGAGCGTTATAAAAAGGAGTTTGGCTACTGGCGAAACCTGTTAGTCAACTTTAAGGATAACGGAAAGGCCCACCTGGACGTTCGCGCGGCGAACATTCAGCAGCTGAGATTTTGCGGGTTTGGCGAAGATCGCATACACTCGGCCGAGTATTGCACGATGCATCAGAATGACCTTTTCTTTTCATATCGAAGAGAGAGCAAGGGAGAACCTTCAGGTGTTGGGCGGTGCTTATCGGTAATAGGAAAGCTAAAATAGTCCGGATTCGTAGAGCGCGGAAATCTTCTTTGCGAATCTCTGCGCTCAGCGTCTCTGCGTTTAGGAGCTAGCACATTAGAGAATCACCGCAGAGGCGCTGAGCCCGCCGAGATTCCGAGAGAAGATTTCCGAAAAAATCTTCGGATACTGTTAACGGAGAAAAATGCCCGAAACGATACTGATTGGACGCGGAAAGTATTTTTCCTTGATTCCGCGTCGATTATGGGAAGAGCAGTTAAACAAAGTCCCGCAACGCATGAAAACCAGGCTGGGTTTCATGACCCAACAACATCACCTCATCAGGTACTTCGTTGTGCGGACTCTTCCACGCATCGGGGAACCTATTCCGCCTGAATTGATCGCATCGAAACTCAAAATCTCATTAAAAAAGGTGAACGCGATTCTGACAGAACTCGACGAAAAACTCTTCTTCCTGGTGCAGGACAAACACGGATCCGTTCTATGGGCTTATCCGGTTACCGCGGAGAGAACTCGGCATCGATTGCGTTTTAGCACCGGAGAAGAAATCTATGCGGCTTGAGCTGAAGACGCGATGGCGGCGCCCTTCGTGCAGGGGCGTTTACGAAAAAAACAACTCTCCATAGAAATCCGGACAGAATGCGCGCATTGTGAGCGGCCGATGAGACTCGTTGTCGGAAGCAACATGAAGAGTCAAATTGTGCCAAGAGGCGCCAAACCGCTTATTTTTGAGCCGGAAGTAGACTGGTCGAACTTCGCCGAGCCGAACATCATTCACGCCTACTGACGAAACTCCATGTTCTTCTGGTCAGAAGAACATGCACGAGAGTTTCGTCAGAAGAAGAACCAAGTTGATGGAGTCTATCTAACGACGGAACAGAGCGCCTATTCGACGCGAATAGCGCAGGGAGCGCTCTTCGCCTTCTAGCTCGGGGCGAAATAACCCTTCCGATGTCGAACCGTAAGGTCACCCCGATTCTTCACCTTGACCTGGATAGTCCTGAAAGAACCGTCTCTGGTCGCATTTGCCGGCGTGTAAGCGAGTATGTACTGAGATCGGAGGTCCTCGTCTATTTGCTGGTAAGCCGAATCCAGGTCGGCTTCGTTTCTCGGGAAGAATGCCCTGCCGCCCGTTTCAGCAGCGATCTTCTTGAGAGTACCGGTGTCTACTCCCATCGGCCCCCCAATTCCGATTGAGTAAACTATGATCTCGCTGCGCCAGGTTCGTTCGATTGCCTCACGCATCTTGACACTGCTCGACGTGTCCTCACCGTCGGTAACAAGGATGATCACTCTCCGTCCGGCTTCACGACGCAACAACTCGCTGGAGACAGAGTATATCGAATCAAACATCGCCGTGGATCCTACCCCGGAGTTGTTGATCGGCGGTGTGCCGCCTCGCCGGCCCATGGTCGCAGCCTGGGCGGGAAGCCTGACTTCATCCAGCGCTCTTTGAAGCCTTTCAACATCTGAGGTCAGATCCTGGACGAGTACCGAATCGTGCTCGAACGTCACCACCGCAGCCAGGTCTTTTCGAGGGCGTAGCACACGCCGGAAAAAGCGCTGGCCAGCGGCTTTCTCCTCGGGAAGCGTCCATTCCTGACTACCGGAAATATCGATCAGCATCGCGATAGTGATCGGCAGGTCAGTCTGCCGCTCGAAAGAGAAGACTTGTTGCGACTTGTTGTCCTCGAGTATCTCAATATCGTCTTTCGACAGGTCATTGATATACCGATTCTTCTTATCGGTTACGTTGAACGGGACTGTGACTAACTGGGTGCCCAGCTTGACGACTTGTTCGTCCTGGTTGGCTTCGGCTTCCGCAGGTTTCTTGTCAGGTTTGCTCTGTCCGGGCTTCTGTGTTTTCGATTGCTGAGACTGGGCAGCGCCCAGCGTAACGGAGAGTAGAACAAACGCTGATATAACTGTTACAACAAAATTGATTCTTACTGACTTCATTTCTTTCCATCATCCGTAGCCGCGTAATAACCGCGGCGATGAATAAGGCGCGCATCGGGCCGCGCGTTAACTCGTACTTCGACGCGCCGAAACCGACCGTCGTGCGTTGTATTCGAAGGCGCATAGGCAACCAGGTATTGGCTGCGTAGCTCGGCTTCGATCTGGCGAAAATCCTGAATCAGATCATCGGCGCCTCGAGGGAAGTAGGCCCGCCCTCCAGTTTCTTCGCCGAGTCTCCTCAGCACGTCTTCCCGCACACCCTCAAACCGAAAGCGATCGCCGATTCCAACCGAGTAGATAATTACTCCGGCACGCCATGCTCGATCAATTGCTTCATCGAGCTTTCGGCTGCTCGCGTTGTCAACTCCGTCGGTAAGCAAAATAATCGCTCGTCTGGTAACTTGCTCGTCAGGCGCGCCCCGGCGAATCTCATCGTGGGCCAATACTTCGTCAGCGGTGATGTAGATTGCATCGTACAGCGCAGTGGCTTGATGCCTGGTGCTCGTGACGCCAACTCGGCGAGAATACTGAATCTCATCAAATGCTCGACTCAGAGTTTCCGCCCGAGACGTAAGGCCCTGAACAAGTTCGACATCGTCCTGAAACGTCAGAATCGCTGCGGAATCTTTTGCGGGGCGAATGATCGATCGTAGGAATTCTCCCGCGGCGATTTTCTCCTGTGGAAATGTGTACTCCTGGCTGCCCGAAAGATCCATCAAAATGGCAATATTTATCGGCAGCGTCGTTTCACGTTTGAAGGTAAAGACTTGTTGAGGCCGGCCGTCTTCGAGGACAACGATTTCATCCTGCCGAATATCGCTGATGACGCGATTGTTACGATCCACAGCCGTAAACAACACATTCACCAGGTCGGTACCAAGTCGAACAACGTCATCGCTCGACGCAACGCCGTCATCTTTATTCTTATCCTGATCTTTTGAGTCAGTTCTCGATGTCTGTGAGGATTGCGAACCGCGCGCAGGAGGTGGAGGCGTTTTGGGTCTTTGCGCGAAACTCAAACAGGCGAGCATGGTGATTATAATAACGGAAGCAACAACTCTAAACCTTGACATAACTAACCTCAGCGCTCGGGCTATCTTCAATAAGTGTAGCCCTGCTTGTGATACAGGTGCGCATCGGCGCCAACCAATTTGACCTTAATCTCACGCTTCTTTCCCGCTCTGGCCTGATTGGTTGGGGTATAAAAGATCACGTATTCGTGACGCAGGTCCTGCGCAACCTCACTAAAAGAACGGAACAACTCCAATTTCTGCGACGGCAGGAATACCTGCCCTCCGGTTTCCTCGCACAGCCTCCGAAGGTCCTTGTCATCGGCATTCTCAACCATCCCTGATTCGACGCCCTTGAAGTTCTTTGTGCTTATTCCAAATACGGTCACGTCGTAGCGTTGGCCCATTTCAATCGCGTCTCTCAAAGAACGTTGGCTCGCCGTATCCTCGCCATCCGACAGGACAACAATGATACGCCGCGCATCCCGATTTTCAGGGTTAGCCATCTTCTCTTCGATTATCCGATAAACCGCGTCATAGAGCTTTGTATAACCGCCGGCTTTGAATCCCCTGAGAGATCGAATAAGAACCTCCTGATTGTCGGTAAAATCCTGATGAAGCATTACCTCCGAATCAAAAGAGCCCAGGAGAATCCTATCCTTTTTGCGATGGGTGGTGACTGTTGCAATAAAGTCCTCGCCAGCGTCTTTCTCGAACGGGAGCTTTAGTTTTACGCTGTTGCTGGTGTCGACAAGAAGCGCAATCGATAGCGGCAACTCACTCGGCGCAACGAATTTCTCAATCTTCTGAAGCTTGCCATCCTCATAGACCTCAAAATTGTTGGCGGTCAAACCGGGCAAAAACTTCCTGGACCGTTTGGCGGATATCGGTAGTTGGACCTCGAGTACTCCTATTTTTTGCGGCGGATCATCCGGTCGCACCGTCTGCGGCTTCTGGACGGGCGGTTTAGCAGGGGGATTCTGCGCAAATACGAGCGTTCCAATAAACAGGCAAAGTATGACAATGGAGAGCGAAATCGTTGATGATCGGGCCATCTGCTACGGGAAACCTCCGACGGGTCTGATGCACGGGATCAGTATTAGCGATGCAAGTTGAAGAAAAATTATAGAGGAACTGGTGTGAAGGTCACAACTCGGAGTTTGTCGGCCAGCTTAGTCTGCGGGGGGTTCTTTTCCCGAGTCTTATGTGTTCACAAAACCACGCGTCACTGTTTTACGGATGTGAAGGATAAATCAGTTACCGTTCAAACCCGTAAGACCAGTGCCTGGTTCCCTTCCCGCTTCATAGGATCTATCAAGCAGTCTCCATGTCTACGAGACAAAGACAAGCGCTTTATTCTTCCATCTAATCTTCTGCAGCACCCTCGTGCTGGCCTCCCTCGTTCTTGTGACTATGGCGCCGTCGTATGGACTCGCTTCCGCAATGAATTCAGCGGAAGTTGTAAGAACTGTCTTCAGTCCCTTTTCAAGTGTTACTTGCACAAGCGGACCTGGGCCTTCCCAAATCACATTGTAGGTGCCCGGTTCCACCAGAGTGCCTGCAACCATAGTCGGGACGCTGAACGTCACGTGTTCAGAATTCCTGTCGCCGGCTAAAGCCGGTCGAGCCACTATGATCGATGATATCAACGCAACGGAAAAGAAAGCCGTGAGGTTTATGTGTTGAATCCTGTTTCTGACGTAGATCTTGTTTTCCACGGTTAACCTCCTTCCGTCCACCTGGATCACCGATGGCTCGGTGGTACAGCGGAGCTGTAGACCGCTTTTAAATGGCAAGCATAGTACCGTTGGTCGCCGGAACGATTTCTGGTCGATGAGCGCGATACGGCAGCAGTTGTCCCTGAAATCTTCCGAGAATGTCCCGTTACAAGACGTGCGGTGACCGTAGACTTGACAGCCTGTGATTTAACGTAAACTGTCTGGTCTGTGGCGTTTGAGTTAGAAGGCTTAGACTAGCTGGTAGATTTGCTAGTTTATGTCGGAGGATACCGGAGACGGGATCCGGGGTTGTTCCAATTTCTCGACACCAATATCCGCAGACTGGACAGTCGACGGAACTTCGCCACATTTTCCGCAGACTGGACCGTCTAGGTACATCTCAACGGTGCGCCTCAAACGATCTCTGAAACGATTGACGAAAGTTCGAGAGGCAAAGGCGCAGCAAATTCCAATCGCGCCCTAGTTCCTGGGTGATCGAATGCGAGCTCTGCAGAATGAAGGAATTGTCGCTTAAGCGACCGCACCACGCGTTTGTTAGTCGCGTTGCGAATGGAATTCTCTCTGCCGCCGCCGTAGGTGGCGTCCCCTACCACCGGATGACCGATATGCGCCAGATGTACTCGTATCTGATGTGTTCGTCCGGTTTTGATCTGGACATCGAGTAACGTGAACTCCTGATATCGTTTCACAACTTCAAATATCGTATGAGCGGCTCGTCCGGCACCTCCTCGAAGCACACTCATTCGAGTTCGATTGTGTGGACTGCGTCCGATGCGAGCATCTATCTCTCCCCGGTCTCTAGAAACCTGGCCGTAGACCAGCGCATTGTATAGCTTGAATACCTCTCGATTGTGAAACGATTCAGCAAGCCGTTCGTGGGCAGTATTGTTCTTCGCCACCACAAGCAAACCGGATGTTTCCTTATCGAGGCGGTGTACGATGCCGGGTCGAGTGCTACCGGCCGCTTCCGATAATGAGTTGAAATGATAAACGAGCGCGTGCACCAACGTGCCGGAATCGATACCGGCTCCCGGATGAACAACCATGCCTGCCGGTTTATTGACTACGATCAGTTCATCGTCTTCATAAACGATGTCCAGGGGAATTGGCTCAGGGACGATCTCAACGGGCGGGGGTTCGGGAAGATCGATCTCAATCTGGTCGCCATCACGGAGCCGGTAACTCGGCTTTACTACTCGCTCATTTACAAGAATATCGCCGTCAGCGATGGAATGCTGGATTCTCGTTCGGCTAAGGTCCTTTAACTGGGATGCAAGGAAAGAATCGAGACGAGCGCCAGCCGCTTCGGTGCCGATACTAAACAGTTGTGTTTCAACACTCACGAGGCGAACGTGACATTCTCTTCAAACTACGAGGCGTGTGCGGCGATATCCTGGCTGTGCGCGATTTTTTCGTTCGCCTGTTGACGACGGTAATAAAGGGTCATCGCCAGGCCGAGCCCGAACATAATGATAGATATGAACTGAGACGTTGACAGACCGAAAATCTCCCCACGTGGATCGTCTCGCCAAAACTCGATGGTAAATCTTGCGACCCCATAAATCATCAGATAGGAATAGATTATCTGACCGTCGAATGAGCGTCGCTTTCGCAACCACATCAGAAACCCAAAGATCGCGAGGTTGATCACAGCTTCAATTAATTGAGTCGGTATCAGCGCTGAATCGGTAGGAACGCCCGTCAATTCGCCTGCCTTCGCGGTGAAGTGAACACCAATCCACGAAGTTGTTGGCTTACCCCAACAACAACCCGCCGAAAAACACCCGAGCCTGCCTATCGCGTGCCCTAAAGCCACGCCCGGCGCAAATGCATCAGAAGTCAATCGCCAGGGCAAATGCCAGCGCCTCATCAGTATGACGCTGACTAAAAGCGCAACCAGGAAGCCGCCGTAGTAAACGCCTCCCGAACGCCAGAGATCGAAAGATAGAATTCGCCTCCACTCCCCTCGATAGTCATTCCATTCAGTTATGACCATCAGCACTTTGGAACCGATAAGCGATGACGCAAGAATGTACAGTCCGAGATCATAAATCCGATCTTTGGGAAGTCCGTCCTTCTCCGCCAGTTGGGCCGTTAGCCAAAGCGCCACGATAAATCCGATCGCCAGCAAAACTCCGTAGGTTGCAATCTGGATCCCGAGTCCAGGTATCTTGAATAATTCAGGAAACATCTCTTACTACTACTCCCGCATCACGAACCCTCGGCATTTGGCGCCTCAGCGGCCTCTCCCAGCTTCGTTCGCTCGGCTTGCGGCGCCAGGAACAGCTCTATTGCCATGAGAGCGGCTCCGATCGTTATCGCGGTATCCGCAATGTTAAATACCGGCCACTGATAGCTCTTGTAGTAAATGAGAATAAAGTCAATGACGCGTCCCATTCGAACGCGATCGACCAGATTCCCGGATATTCCAGCCGCCAGAAGCGCAAGCGACCAGAGCAGCAGGATGTTTGTGACCGGCGTCCGTCTCATATAGTAAACAACCACCAATACAGCGGCGATCGAGACGGAAACCAAAAGCCATTTGACATTGCCACTGTTCAGCATACCGAAGGCTATGCCGGGATTCTCGGTGTAACTAAGTTTGAAGAAGCCCCTAATGATGTCTATTTCATCGCCTTCGCGAAGCTTCACCGAAACCCAATATTTAGTGATTTGATCAAATAACATCACCAGCGTCGCGATTATTAAGTACCACATCTTCATCGCGCTCGCCCTCGGATCAATTACGTCTGAACTCATCTATCTTTTGCTCCTGACTTAAGGATGAGTGTTCTCGCCTCTAACCGCAAGCCCATTCTGAACATGACTACTGGCCACTGCCTATCCCCCAACCTTCCTCGATCTGCTTTATGCAACGCTCATCAATGGTCGGATATCTCTCATCGTGGCCCACTGTCTCCGACCAATTCCAACACCGCTCGCATTTCGTGCCGTCCGCATGCTCCACCTTAACCGAGAGTTCCTCTGATTCAGTCTTCAAGAGCACCGTTTGTGAGACTATGAAAATTGACGCCAACTGATCTTCGATGCTCTTCAGAAGGTTAAAGTGATCTCCCCCAGCAAAAACAGTGACCTTTGCCTCGAGTGAAGCCCCGATAACTTTCTGTGTTCGCGCGACTTCAAGCTGTTGCTGGACAATCGATCGAATATGCAGTATTCCATTCTCTCGACTGTTCCACCGCTCGAGCAACTCCTGATCGCCCTCGCGATTCTGCACCCCCGGAAACTCTGCAAGATGCACCGAAGATTCTCGCTTACCAGGAAGATTCTCCCAGATCTCGTCAGCGGTGAAGCATAGAATCGGCGCGAGCAACCGGGCGAAAGCATCAACGATACGATACAGCGCAGTCTGTGCAGCTCGGCGGCCAATCGACTTCGGCGCAAACGTGTAAAGACGATCCTTCAAAATGTCGATATAGATACTCGATAGTGTGACCGTAGCGTAATTGTAGAGCGTGTGATAGACCGTTGTGTAGTCAAAGCGCTCATAGGATTCGGTCGCTTTGCGCGTGACTTCACGGGTAACTGCCAACGCCCACCGGTCGATCTCCCACATTTCGCTCTCCGGCACGTGATCGTTTTCGGGATCGAAGTCCGAAATGTTTCCCAGTGCATACCGGGCGGTATTTCTCAATTTGCGATATGCGTCGACCATTCGCGTCAGGATTTCAGGAGAAACTCTGACATCCTCCTGATAATCCGACGAAGCGACCCACAAGCGCATAATCTCGGCGCCTTGCTTGCTGACCACGTCCTCCGCCGGAATCGCATTGCCCGTTGATTTGTGCATTGCTTTCCCTTCTCCATCAACGGTCCACCCGTGAGTAATGACCGTCTTGTACGGAGCTTGATCACGCGCGGCAATGCCAATCATCAGTGACGAATTGAACCAACCTCGATACTGGTCGGGACCCTCAATATAGACATCTGAAGGCCAGGGTAATCCGCGTTCGGCGACGAGCACAGCGAGTGAAGACGAACCCGAATCAAACCAGACATCCAGAATGTCAGTCTCCTTTGTGAATTCCGAGCCCCTGCAGTTCGGACAGGTGAAACCATCGGGCAGGAGATATTCTGGTTCACGCGCATACCACGCGTCGGCGGTTTCTCTGGCGAATATTGAAGACACGTTATCGATTACCTTCTCATCGGCAATTGTCGTTTTGCATTTTGTGCAATAAAACGCCGGGATTGGAACTCCCCACACTCTTTGCCGCGAGACGCACCAATCAGGTCGGCTCTTGAACATGTTTCGCATTCGGTCGCGTCCCCAACTCGGCATCCAAGTCACTCGCTCGACCTCGCTCAAGGCGCTTTCTCGCAAGCTTTTGCCTCCGTCCGCCCTGTCCATCGATATGAACCACTGGGGAGTCGCGCGAAAAATCACAGGGTTGTGACATCGCCAACAATGCGGGTAACGATGAGGATATTCCTCCGTGAATACCAGCGATCCGTTCGCGCGCAGGAAATCAACGATATGCGGATTAGCGTCGAACACTGATTGGCCTGCGAATTCTTCAATTTCAGGGGTAAAGCGGCCCGCATTATCAACGGGGCAGTATACTTCGGTCCCTTCCAGCTGATTGCCGAGGACTCCCTCGGCTCTAAGCTTGTCGTACACAGGCGCAAGTGCCTCTCGGTACTGCTGCCCAATCACAAAATCGTCGTGGCCGTGACCAGGAGCGGTGTGAACGCAGCCAGTGCCGGCTTTTCCGGTTCCCTTCTTCTGAGCAAACGCCACATCGATTTCGGTTTCAGCATCAGCCTCCCCACCTAGCGTTACGTGTTCGCCCACCATCAGCAGAGAGGGTCGATCGATCCAGGCGTGACGGGCCTGCAGTCCATCCAATACTTTTCCGGAAAAAGTGGCAATTACGCGCGATGCTACTAGCCCGCACTTCTCCGCTACCGACTCAACAAGATCTTTAGCAACTATGTAAATCTCATTACCTACATCGACCAGGGCGTAATTAAAATTAGGATTAACGGCAATCCCAAGGTTCGCAGGAAGGGTCCACGGCGTCGTGGTCCAAATCAAAACGAAAACGGGTTTATTGATGCCTTCCCTTGGCCATTCATAGCCCACGCGTGAGGCAAGCTCGTCGAGCTCTTCCTGAGGAAGAGCGAATTTTACGTAGATCGAGGGACTGGCATGCTCCTTATACTCTACTTCTGCTTCTGCGAGCGCGGTCTGATCGTGTATGCACCAGTACACTGGACGAGCGCCTTTGTAAACGTAGCCGCGCCCTACGAAGCGTCCAAACAGCCTCGCGGTTTCTGCTTCGTAGGCATTCGACATCGTGAGATAGGGATCATCCCACTCGCCTAACACTCCGAGGCGCTGAAAGTCCCGCGTCTGACGCTTCAATGCTTGAGCAGCGTGCTCGCGACAGGCTTTTCGAATCGCAACGGGGCTCATCTGGGACTTCTTAGCCCCGAGTTTCTTGTCAACATACAGTTCGATCGGCAATCCGTGACAGTCATAGCCCGGAACATACGGCGCGTCAAAGCCCATCATGGAATGAGACTTAACAATAAAGTCTTTCAAAATCTTGTTCATCGCCGTGCCGATGTGAATATCCGCATTTGCATAAGGAGGACCATCGTGCAGCACGAACATTGGACGGCCCGCACGCGCACGGCAGATCTGATGATAGAGATCCATCTCTTTCCAGCGCGCGAGTCTTTCGGGCTCACGCTGCGTAAGGTTTGCCTTTTGCGCAAAATTCGTCTTCGGCAGATTGACCGTTGCCTTTAAATCAAAGGGCGTCTCCGTTGCCATTGCTCTCCTCACTCACCTCAAATAGAACTGGATATATACCGACCGCATCTGCCGATTTCATAAGCTAAAGGACTATGTGACGAAAAACACCTGGCTCCTGTGAAAGGAAACCAGGTGTCCGTCGTTATATATTATGCTCCGTGAAACTGGCCCCTGGAGCCTATTTCAGGGAGCCCTCAAATAAAGAGCTCCTCATCCTGATAAGCCTTATCGATTGGCTTTCGATTACGGCTAAACAACGTCTCGAGGATGCGACGCAATCCTATGAGCATTGCGGAGAGCTCGCGCATCGGCTGCAAAACTGTGGACTGAACTTCCCTGGTAGTGTCTTCGAAGCGGTCCTGAGTTCTCAACAGCATACTGTCCAGTTCAGCAACCTGCCGCTGCATCGTGGAGTTCGTGTAGTCAAGCGTTTGAGAAAGCTGTTCCGCTTGATGCTGGGCAAGCCGAGCGATCTCCTGTGAAGAAGTTGACACGGCTGCAGCGATTGCGCGAGTCTCGACAGTGATTTTGTCGAAGGCTTCTTTTGTCTGCGTGCTTATGCGATCGACTGACTCTTTGACAGTGGCGATTGTTCCCTGAACTTGATCGATAACTGGACCGGTCTTGGCGATCAGCGGTTCGGCTTTGGCCTGAACCGAAGCGGCAATGGCAGTTAGCTTTTTAATCGCGCTGTAGATAAACATGAACATCGCCGTTTGCACGATGAAACTCAAGACGATGACCACCGCTGCCGCGGTCATGACGATGTAAAAAGTATGTTGATCCACGTGCTCTCCTTGCTAACACAAGGTTTGACCAAGCCTTGCAGATCTTACCTGATTGGCCCTTAAAGCGTTCTGCCGACCTGTAAGACGAATTAATTTGTAGAGCGTCTCCTAAGACGCGGTTCCGCGATATCCTTAGGCCTCTTCGCCCTCGCCGGCTACTCCAGCCTTCCGCTTCTCTTCTCTGTACGCCTGTTTGCCAGCTTCAATTGCAGCCGCAATCTGTTCCTTCTGGCGAGCTGCCACCTCCGAAACGGTTCCGGCGCCCGCAGCTACTTTCTCGCGCGCGGTTCCATAAGCCTCGGTCACGCGACCGGCCGCTGTTCCATAGGCTTCAGATGCCTTGCTCGCAGCTGTTCCATATAGCTCGCTGGCCCGACCACCCAAGATTCGCGCCTGTTCGCCAGCGGCATCGACTCCACGCTTAGTGTAATCGGCGATGTCGCCGCGCAATTCGCGTCCACTCTTGGGAGCAAACAACAAAGCCAACGTGGCTCCTATCCCGGCACCTACCAGTAAAAAGGTCAGTTTTTCGGCTGCTCCCGATCCGTCATTCTCTGCCATTTCTATCCTCCAAAAGAATATTCTTTCTGTTCTTAGCTCTCTCTTAAACGGCTC
Organism: Blastocatellia bacterium; assembly: GCA_035258805.1. GTDB lineage: Bacteria > Acidobacteriota > Blastocatellia > UBA7656 > UBA7656 > Onstottus_A. Next base: position 51,091 of record DATFWY010000010.1, read on the forward strand.
AAATATATCATTTCGCCTAAGCCCTAACAAGACAGCACGTTGGCAGGACTTTGGCAAAGAGGCAGTACGGTCCGAAAGCGCACGCAGAAATTCTTTTATCTCCTACGTTATCCGCTGACCCCTGCCTCTTAGCAGAAGAGTCGAGTTAAAGATCCTGAATACAGTGGGCGGTACTTTTAGGTAACCTCAGTAGGGCTGGGTGATCAAACCGCAACGCTCAGATCGTAGAACGAAGGCGGCGCTGCTGTTAGTGAAGGCAATCCAGAACTCAAATCAACCGGCTCGGTCGTGCAATAAAGCCGGTTCGGCGTAGCGTGAGCAACAAATACCTGATGGATGCCCGGGCTCAGATCCCCTTTCACCAACGTGACATGGTTCCCGCGAGTATGACCCTGCACGAAACCTTTCTCTTCAGCAGCACCCTGAACGAGAACCTCCACTTCACTACCAATCCATTTACGGTTCCGCTCGAGGGAGATCTGCTTTGACAACTCGACTAGTCTCGAGAGCCTTTCCACTTTCACCTGTCGCGGGATGTCGTTGAAATGAATAGCGGCAGGCGTACCCTCGCGCTCCGAGTAGATAAACATGTACGCCATGTCGTAACCGACTTCCCGGTACAGCGACAAAGTCTCTTCAAAATCGTCGTCTGTTTCTCCCGGAAATCCCACGATAAAGTCCGTCGAGATCGTGGCATCCGGCAACAACTCCCGCACTTTTCTTATACGATCCAAATAGAATTCTCTCGTGTACTCCCGCGCCATTCGTTTTAGAACACGGTTCGATCCCGATTGGACCGGCAGGTGAATAAATCGACAGACCGCCGGCGTATCAGCGATGGCTTCAATAATCTCGTTATCGAAATTTATCGGATGAGAAGTGATGAATCGCACTCGCGGAATTCCGATTCGACCCGCCATTCGCAGCAACTCGGCAAACGAAGGATAGCCGGCAAGCCTGGAACGTCGTGATCCGGTTCCGTCTACCAGGCCGTACGAATTAACGTTTTGGCCCAACAGGCTAACCTCGACAACTCCGGCTTCTTTGAGCGCGATAGCTTCCTTGATGATATCTTCGGCTGGACGCGACACTTCGGGTCCGCGGGTCGCCGGCACAATGCAATAGGTGCAACGATGGTTGCAACCTCTCATGATGGTGAGATGGGCGCTAAGCTCTCCTGTGGTTGGAGGAGGCGAATAGAATTGCAGCTCTCGTTTAAATTCGAACGATTGAAACTTGCCGCGTTCGATGGCTGGAACAATTTCAGTGATAGCTCCAGGGCCCAACATAATATCAACGCCGAACTTTCGCCCCATGCGCTGGCCTTCGGGAAGCTGCGCCAGACAGCCCATCAATGCGACGGTCAAATGCCTGCGTTTGCTCTTTTCCTTGCGAAGCTCACCAAGGAGGGTCTGAACCTTCTCTACCGGTTTTCCGCGGACGGCGCACGTGTTTACCAGGACAAGGTCAGCGTCGCTAAATCTATCTACGAACGAGTAGCCAATGCCCGCAAGTTCGGATTGAATAGCGTGCGAATCGTATTCGTTCATCTGGCAGCCAAATGTGACTATGTGCGCTCGCATTTAACCTTGGCCTGAGGACTAATGTTTCGGATCGTTTATGATACCTTATCGTGGTGGAATCCTACAAAACCGACCTGGCTTACATACACGACACCGGGTTCGGTGACTTCGCGAAAAACTCCGCTCCTGGGCTCCTTGAACTGCTTGACAAAAGCGGAATCAAAAACGGACTGGTAGTCGATCTCGGATGCGGCAGCGGCATTTGGGCCGCAGAACTTTCACGCCACGGATACGATGTCCTCGGAGTAGATATTTCCCCTGCGATGATCGACATTGCGCGCAAGAGAGTGCCAAATGCCGAGTTCCGAACAGGTTCTTTACTGAAGACTGAATTGCCTGGCTGCGTTGCGGTAACGTCGCTGGGTGAGTGCCTCAATTACCTGTTCGATGAAACCAACAGCATAAATCAGCTGCGTCGGCTCTTTCGCCGTGTTTACTCCGCTTTGCAGCCACGAGGCCTGTTCATTTTCGACATCGCAGAGCCCGGACGTGGAAAGGGCCCGCGTCAAAAACATCGAGAGGGAACTGATTGGGCGGTGCTGATTGAAGTAGATGAAGACGTTCGTACCAACAGGCTGACACGCCGGATCATTTCATTCAGAAAAATTGGTTCCCTCTTCAGGCGAGATGAGGAAGTCCATCAGCTGCGACTCTACAGACGATCCGAGGTCTTGAAAGAGTTACGAGCCGCCGGATTCCGCGCGCGTACCCGTGATCGCTACGGTGACCAGTCGATGATCGATGGATGCGTGGCGTTTGTAGCTACCGCAGCGCAAAAGGACAGGCGAAGTCGAGTCACTCGTCAGACTTGAGACTTCACCGCAAGGCCGACGCCCGCGGAATATCGTTCTCCGTAACGAATAACCTGCTCGCCCTCTACAATTACATGCCTTATCCCCTCTGGAAGCTGCCTGGACTCCTCAAACGTAGCTCGATCGATCACTGTTTGCGGATCAAACACGACGATGTTCGCCCGTGCTCCTTGTTCCAGATGTCCGTACTGACTGAGCCTGAATGTCTCAGCAGCGAGAGCCGACATTTTGCGGACCGCTTCTTCAAGCTTCAGCACATTGAGCTCACGGACATAGCGACCCAGCATTCTCGGGTAAGTTCCATAGGCTCGCGGGTGGGGTTTGCCTCCAAGCAGTCCGTCCGTGCAAACGTTAACGTACGGCTCGCGCATGATTTTCTGAACAACCTCTTCGGATTGGCTAAATGAGATCATTCCGACTCCCATCCGCTCTTCGGATAACAGATCGAATGCAAACTCTGCCGCTGATTCCTCACTAACCCCGTTTTCGGACTTTGTAGCCAGGCAGGCAGCTTCCGAAAGATTCTTGCCGACCAAACTAGCTCCCCGGCCCGACGGGATATCCGAGATGACGATTCCTTCTGGCCCCGACCATTTCCAGAAGTTGTCCCACTCCGAGCGCGATCGATCGAGCATCGCAGCGCGCATCTTTCCCCGCTGTTCGACGCTCGCCAGGCGCGCCAGAGTTTCTTCGACTCCGCCTGCGTGCGCCCACGGCGGTAGTATGGCGCCTAGCATCGTCGATCCGGCGATGTAGGGATACTGGTCGGCTGTCAATCGCATTCCCTCAGCGCGAGCGATTCGAACCATCTCCAGGACGCCGTCGATCACCTGCCAGTTCTCGCGTCCAGCCGCTTTGAAATGTGAGATGTGAACTCGCACACCGGACTTCCTGCCGATCTCGATCATTTCGGCGACGGCGTCTTCAAGGTAGTCACTCTCGCTTCGCATGTGCGCGACAAAGACCCCGTCGAACTCTGCCACCGCCCTACAAAGCTCAATCAACTCTGCCGTATCTGCGAAGCAACAAGGCGGATAGATCAAGCCGGTCGACAATCCAACCGCGCCTTCACGCATCGACCGGCGTATCAAATCCTGCATCGCAGAAAGTTCAGCAAGCGTAGCGCGACGGTCCTCCATACCCATCGCGTTCAATCGCACGGCCCCATGCGGGATCAAATAGCTAAAATCGAGTGATGGCTTCGCGCCTTCAACCGCAGTCAGGTACTCACCAACTGTTTCCCAGTCCCAGTCGCGATCCCGTTTGCCAAGCAATCCGGAGAGAGAACGTTCCATCTGCGGGCGATCCTTTGCTCGAATCGGCGCTACGGAAATACCGTCTTGTCCAAAGACTTCAAGAGTGATGCCCTGGTGGACTTTCATCGGAAGCTCGGGTTCGGTGAGCACACGCAGATCCGAATGACTGTGTGTATCTATGAAACCTGGAGCGATTACCATCCCTTCACAATCGAGCTCTTCAGGAGCACCGTCCAGCGACCCTGGACCGTCGATCGCCAGTATCCAGTTTCTACGGATTGCAAGATCACCTTCGATGCCGGGTCGACCAGTGCCGTCGATTATCGTTCCTCGCTTCAGTATCAGGTCCGGTGTCTTGATCATGGCAGTTCCTTTGAGTCCCTGTCAGACACTGACTTATTGACCGCGAGCAGTTCGAGTTGATTGCCATCGGGATCATCAAAGTAAAGTGACGTCGACTTCATCCACTGATGAAAGACCGGACCTTCAACTTCGACACCCTTCTTTCGCAGCATCCCTTCGGCGGTCTCGATATCTGCCTCATCAATCGTGAAGGCGAAGTGCTGCAATGGCCACTCTCCCGTGTCTTCCTGGAGAACCACCATCCCGGCATCGCCGCCCGCTTTCAAGAAAAGCCAGTTGCGCTTCTCATCTCGAATGCCGACCTCGAGGCCCAGCACATCAAGATAAAATTTCTCTGACCTGGGAAGATTCTTAACGCGTATTGCGACTTCATACACTCCACGTATTGGTAACATATTCACTCCTTGCGCAAGATGAGGATCAACCAGGAAGCTGCTGCGGTGCAGGTCTGTTCTTCTTGTTCAAGACAACGCCAATTGTATAATGCCGGGAACAATTTCGCTAAAAGGAACGGACGAAATGACCAATCATCCGGTCGCGCTCTATTTACAGGATAAGCACCCGCTGCGCGAGGCCATCGACTACGTCCGCTATGCAGAGTCGAAAGGGTTTGACGCGGTATGGCAAGCCGAGTCGCGTCTGGTGCGCGATGCGATCGTACCGATGGCGGCATACGCCGCAACAACCGAACGAATAAAAATTGGTTCAGGCGTCATAAACAACTGGACTCGAAACGCAGCGCTCATTGCAGCAACATTTTCAACGCTGGACGATTTGGCGCCGGGTCGCGCGATGTGCGGGCTTGGCGTGTGGTGGGAACCGCTCGCGAGCAAAGTCGGGGTCAGCCGCCGCAAACCCGTCACGGCGATGCGTGAGACGGTGGATGTTGTTCGACGCCTGCTTGCGATGGAAAAAGTAACATTCAAGGGCGAATTTGTTCAGGTCGAGGATATCGAAATCGATATCGTGCATGGCAGCCGCGCGCCAAAAGACGTTCCGATCTACATTGGTGCGACGGGTATGAAGATGATGGAGTTGTCGGGAGAGATTGCGGACGGGGTGCTTCTCAACTATCTCGTATCGCCGGTCTACAACCGAGAGGCTATGCAGCATCTGCAGACCGGCGCCGCTCGGGCGGGCCGCAATGTCGAACAGATCGACCGGCCACAACTCGTCGTCTGCTCGCTCGACAAGAATCGCGCGAAGGCGCTGGACAACGCGCGTGAGCTCGTCACTCAATACCTCGGGCAGCAACCGCACATCATGAAGGCAAGCGGCGTGAGCCAGGACTTGCTCGATGAGATCGGCCGCGTTTTGACATGGCCCGCCGAAGAACATCAAATCCGAGAGGCGATGAGATTGGTTCCTGATGATGTTGTGCAGCTGATCACCGCATCGGGCACACCTGACGAGTGCCGGTCTAAAGTCCAGGAGTACATGGATGCAGGCTGCACTTGCCCGGTACTTTATCCGTTAGGCGACGATGTACGAGCTATGATCGATGCTTTCAGTTAACTCTGGTGGTAAATGACTACGTTCAGGCGTTCCGGTTCTTCTTTGCGAGAAATTGATTGGTAGGCGAAACATGATTTTGAGAAAAGTGTCGGCCACGCGGTATGTAACCCCACTCCGGGAGGGCGGGTCGCTCCCCGCTATAATTGAAGCCGACGACGATGGAATGTACGTGCTCAAGTTTCGCGGCGCCGGTCAGGGTCCGAAAGCGCTGATCGCGGAGCTGATTGCAGGAGAACTCGCGCGCGCCTTGGGTCTTGCGGTGCCTGAGCTTGTCTTTGTTGAGCTGGACGACGAGCTTGCACGCACAGAGCCGGATCCCGAAATACAGAGCCTCATCAGGGACAGTGCCGGTCTGAACCTGGCCCTGGACTACTTGCCGGGCTCTATTACATTCGATCCCGTTGCCGAAAGAATCGACGTTGATCTTGCATCCGCGATCGTGTGGTTCGATGGGTTAGTAACCAATGTAGATCGGACCCCGCGCAACGCCAACATGCTCATGTGGCACAGGAAATTGTGGCTAATCGACCACGGCGCCGCTCTTTATTTTCACCACACCTGGACAAACTATTTGGAGCGGAGTCGTGACTCTTTTCCTAACATCAAGGATCATGTGTTGCTTCCGTTTACCTCTGAGGTTTCTCTCCGAGCGGCGGATGAGAAGATGATCAAGATGATCACGCCAGAAACAATTTCGGACATTATTAAGCTAATACCCGACGATTGGTTAAGTGTTCAGTCGGGGGTAGGAGATCCGCCGTTAGCAGACGCTGCGGATTACCGAACCGCTTACACTCAGTATTTAGAAAAGCGGCTCAAGGCGCCGAGGGTTTTCCTGGAGGAGGCGATCCGTGCACGAACACTTTCAGTATGACTACGCGATCTTTCGTGTAGTTCCGAGAGTCGAACGTGAAGAGTTCGTGAACGTTGGAGTTATCGTCTCGTGTCCGGCAAAAGGGTTCCTTGAGGCCCGAGTTGAACTGGATGAGCAACGGCTTCTGTCGCTTGATTCTAGTCTTGATATTGAATCCATCAGGGCGCATCTTGCGACTATTCCGGCGATTTGCGCGGGTGGAGCTGAGGCGGGCCCAATCGGACAGCTTTCTCAAAGGGAGCGATTCCACTGGCTGGTGTCGCCGCGCAGCACCACTATTCAGCCATCTCCCGTGCATACGGGACAGTGCAAAGATCCGGAGGAGGTGTTGGAACAGTTACTGAGAACAATGGTGCGTCCGGCCAGCGTTGAATAGAGCTCAGCGGTGTGGACGGGATGACCACGGTTCAGGGCGGTTTCTACAGGTGATCAGATTCGAGAACGAAAATAACCTTTTTAACTATCGAGTAGTCGGCGTCGCGATAAACGACGACCAGGTGTTTCTCCATCAAGCGGAAGGCGACGACTTCTGGGTTCTACCTGGCGGTCGAGTGGAGTTCGGCGAAACGGCAGAACAAACATTGACACGCGAAATGCAAGAGGAGCTGGACGTTGAGGTCGAAATCGTACGCCTCCTCTGGGTCGTCGAAAATTTCTTCGTGTACGCGAACAAGCGTTACCACGAAATTGCGCTTTATTTCCTGATGCGACTACCGGCATCGTGCAAATATCTGCTTGAATCGGGCCCGTTCGAGAGTGAGGACACAGGGACGCCCTTAACATTCCGTTGGTTTCCTAAAAGAACGGAGGTATTGGCCGCGCTTCCACTACATCCGACGTTTCTTTGTACTGGTCTCCTTGAGCTTCCGGAATCAGCCCAACACGTTGTTCAGAATGATTTGACTCAATCAACCACTTGCTGAATTTCACCAAGCTTGCGGAGCAGATCCTCTCTTCGTGTTCGGCACAGATTCCCGCCATCGAAGAAAGAATCATCGGTGACCTCTCTGGTCACGTACGGCGGAGGCTCGACCGACATCAGATCTTCTAGACTGTCGGCCTCGGTCTCACAAATAATCAGCCCTTCCAGTTCGCCGCTGAATACATCGATAGAGAACACGCGGCCCAGGTGATTGCAGTAATGACGTACCTTTGTGAGTCGGTCCCCGTCCAGCCTGAATAGAAGTTGATACTCCTCGGGGGAAAGCAGGATTCGACTAACCGTTCGGAAATACGGCGAGGGCGACTCAAATTTCTTATTCAACTTTATAACGCGGCGCTCAGAATCCGAGTCGGTCAATATTCTCAACCGAAGTCTTGAATCTCTCAGGTACTTGTCTTCATATGTCTTCGAATAGGTCTCAACGGAGTTCTTCCAGCTTCCGTCGGACGAAACGAGGAATCTTCTTTCAAATTCAACACGTGTATATTTGTTATTTTCGGGATCCATGCGGTGATACGTCCTTTCGTCTATGGAGGTAGGAACTATAGCACCGAGAGGACCCCTGATGTTTTCATTTTTGCTTTACGGTGAAGACCTGTCCCACGACCGTAATTCTTCCCTTGCGCGAGACACCGGTTGTGTTGGCAGCAACCGAGTAGTTCACCGATCCGCTGCCAATCCCCATTCCGCTGGATGTGATTGTTAACCACCCGACGTCGCTGGTCGCCAGCCACGCACAGCGCTCCTCAGAAAAAACATTCAACACACCAGTGCCACCGCCAGATGGCACCGATGCGCTCTTAGGAGAAACCATGTATATGCAATCAGCGAGTCCGGCGTCCTGGAGAACAGTAAACGTCTGCCCTGCTACGCTGATCGTTCCGGTTCGAGGACTGCCGGTAAAGTTCTCTCGAACTTCAAATGTAATCGTGGACGAGCCGGACCCGCTCTCTGCAGATGATATTACAATCCAGGTATCGTTGCTGACCGCAGTCCAGGCGCATCCGCTTCCAGTGTATAAAGCAATGTTACCGACACCGCCTGAATCGCCAAAAAAGCTGTTGGCGCTTGCAAGCGAGTAGCCGCAAGCATTCCCTACGCGTAAACCGTTTCCAAAGCTCGTAACCCAAATCTCATTCGGATTGTACGGGTTGAAAAATACCCGTTCCGGCTGGCGAAATGGATATGAAGTCACCGCGGTGAATGTGGGCGTCGCGGCGCTCAGATTGCTCGTATACCATAAGCCCTCGGTTTCGGTTGTTAGATACATTTCGTTTGAATTCGTTGGACTGATGGCACACGAAGTGACGCGGTCAAGACTATTTATTTTCGTCCAGTTTTGTCCCCGGTTGGTTGTTCGATAGAGCCCGCCTAATCCATTGGGAGGTCCGCCCCATCCGCTGAAGACTCCGACATACCAGGTGCTTTGCGACAAGTCGTACGGATCGATGACAAGATCCTTCGTCCAGTACCGCATTCCTGTGTCGCTGCGATCAACCCACGTTGCGCCGCTATCCGTGCTCACGAAAACCCCGGAGCTCGCAGTAAACGCACCTGATGAATCTCTCCTTCCGGAATAAGTACACACAAGAGTTCCGTCGTTGAGCACGTGGATGTTAAAGGGATGCCCCTCAGTTCGCGGAGGATTCGCAAGCTTTGTCCAGGTCGATGTTCCATCGTTTTGGATATTACTCGATACGTATATGCCACCTTGTGTACTGTGAATTACACTGGCGTACATTCGATTTGCGTTCGCCGGATCAACAGCCAAACCGATCACTGGATGAACAAAATCGTGCAAGGTACTCCAGTTCAAGCCACCATCCGTCGAAAACTTAATTGCGCCATTTCCGGCATCCAGAATCGAGTCTTGAAGTCGAGTGCTCTGATACATATCGTGCACCGACGACGTAGCGACGTAGAGTGTGCCGCTCACAGGGTGCTTGAGCGATTGATATGTCGAGTTGTAAGGCTGACCGGCGTAATTAAATCCCCACGACGCGCCGCCGTCGGTACTCCGCGTTCCTTTTATATCCGAATAAGACGCGATCATATTGTTTGCGTCTTTCCATGTCAGCCACCAGCAGGTCGTATCTTCCAGACCTACGCTGTGATAATACCTGCCCTTGGGCGTCGGAGCGTTTGGAGGATTTTGATCAGCTGGGCTGGTATACGCTTGTTTCCAGGTCGCCCCGCCGTCGGTTGTGAGGTGCGTGAATCCAAGATCTGTGAACGCAACTTTGTTTACATCGACCGGTGAAACTGCGAATCCCAGCGCGCCCGCGCCGTAGCTCCAATCGCGGTCGCCTTGTCGGCCTGCCCAACCGGTGTAGATGTTCTGATTGTTGTTGGTCAGGAGGACGCTCTGCCAGCTGGTGCCTCCGTTTGTTGTCTTGTAAACGATCGGAAACTCATTCGAATCCTGGCCCGCGAGGTAGGCAGTGGAAATATTGTTACGGGTCATCGCCACAAAGAACGGGAAATTATTAGCCAGGATTCCGGTGATACGCGGCGCCCAGTTTGGCTGGCCGACGTCGAGAGAATAGACACCAAGATAACTGAAATACGATCCCTCGGTGAACAAACCTGGAAATACATCGCCGGCGCCCAGTGTTACTGATAAGAACCGGATTGTAGACCCCTGCTTCGAGCCCGCGAATGAAACCATCGCTTCGGTCGCTGGAATACCACCAAGACTTACTGTCGTGAATACGCCGCTGCCTGTCGAAACCAGCAACCCCAGATTTGTGCCGACATAGATGTTGACGCCGTCAAAGAATGCTCCTGCTACAAAACAACCGTTTCCGGATGATGTGCTGAACTTCTGAGCGAACGTACCACCACCATCGGTCGATAAGAATATGCGTGAATAGTCAGAGACGATCAGATTAGTAGTATTGTTCGGATCGCAGAACAGCGAGTAGGACTCACCGCCGGTCGGGTCGCTATTCAACCGATGCCAGGTCGTCCCCCCGTCCGTGCTCTTTGTGGGCCTTACGAGGTCTCCTGTGTAATCCAGCGCATACAGAATCGCCGGATTACTTGTGAATCGGATCTGCGATTCCCGGTTTCCCTGTATTTGACGAAAATCAGACAACTGCCAGGTGACGCCAAGATTAGTCGAGTGAAACACCTCGCTCATATCGCATGAGATGTATAGCTCATTCGTGTCATGCGGGCTGAAACTCGGAGCGAACAATGCTCCGCCCCCGCCCGGACCCCTTGGTACCCATTGAGACGGCGGTGTGCTGGCCGGTTGGTTTACTTTGCCTCCGGTTGGTTGGTAGCCTTGCGTCGATTGAAATGCTAAGGCCCCGAAGGGTGGGTGAATGCTTGTCAATAAAACCGAACCAAGAACTCCGACCAGGAAGATCTGAGTAAGCCAAGAACGTTTACGCATAAAGGTTCCGTCAATTTGACATTTCGCGCGTGAGATGGACTCTCAGCGCCAAGTGCAATGCGCTTGCCAAACATCAAATCCCAGTACTAGAGAAGTTAGTGAAAGTGAGGATGGGGGTCCTGACAAAGAAGCGAGCTTTTTGCGCAACACAATGACACAAAGTGAGACTTATAACCAGACTTTGGCGCTCTTGATTGGATAGGACCTACGAGAGCTATAGGACCTATGGGACCTTATCAAATATTCACAACAATAGGGTCATACATATCCGGTCGCCGATCACGATAAAACTGCCAGTGAGTACGAACCTCCTTAATCTGATCCAAATCCAGATCCGCCATTATTAACTCATCCTTGTCTTCGCTACCCTTTGCGAGGACGCGACCATCCGGATTGCAGAAATATGACGATCCGAAGAATTCGCCGATATTCCACGGAGCCTCGGTACCGACGCGATTGATCGTTCCTACAAAATAGCCATTCGCAACTGCGTGCGCGCGTTGTTCCAGGTCCCAAAGGTAATCTGCATGACCCTTTGTAGTAGCCGACGGAATGAAAACGATTTCAGCGCCGTGCAGGCCCAGCGCACGAGCGCCTTCCGGAAAGTGTCGATCGTAGCAAATATAGACTCCGATTCGAGCATACTTCGTGTCGAAGGTCGGAAAGCCTGAGTTTCCTGGCGTGAAATAGAATTTCTCCCAAAATCCCGGCAGGCAATGCGGTATATGCGTCTTTCGGTATTTGCCCAGATATTGGCCATCAGCATCAATTACCGCCGCAGTATTGTAGTAGACGCCGGTCATCTCCTCTTCATAGATTGGAACCACCATCGCCATCCGGTGCTGCCGAGCTATGTCACACATTAACTGAGTCGTTGGCCCATCCGGAATGCGTTCCACAAGATCGTACCAGTGCGGGTTCTGCTCGGCTGGAAAGTAAGGCCCGTAGAAAAGTTCCTGCAGGCAAATAATCTGTACGCCTTTTTTGGCAGCATCGTCGATCATCGCGACGTGCTTATCAACCATAGCCTTTTTTATTTTTTCAAGATCGCTTTCTGCGGGTTCTACATTCGCGGCTTGAATAAGTCCACATCTTACAATTCGCGGCATCGTGTTATCTCCTTCTCGCCCTGGCGACACATTATCATACAGACATTCAGGCTCCCCCTTGAAGTTTACCGAGATGTTCGCGAGCGGTGAGCGTGTAGTTATCTTTCGGCGCGATATCAATAGCCTTCTGGAATTCTATCCTCGCCTCGTCTGTTTTTCCGAGCTCCTCATAGCAAAGGCCCAGACTGGTGTGAACGATATTCTGATGAAGTCCTCGTGCGTCGGCCTGCTTGAAGATTGTTATCGCTTCCTGATAGCGGCCAGTCTTCAGGTTTAAGTCACCCAACGCATACAGGAGAACCGGATGGTCCGGTGCGTAGCGCTGCGCGATCCGCAGATGATTGAGCGCCTCATCGAAGCGCTTCTGCTTAGTTAACAAGACTGCCAGGTTGATGCGCGGCTCAGGATACGCTGGATCGCGTTCAAGCGTCTCCGAATATGCCTGCTCCGCATTTGAGTCCCTTCCTTGCTGATCGTACACCCACCCGAGGTTGTACCGGGCTTTAACATGAGCAGGCTTGATTTCCAGTGCGCGCTGTAGAGGCTGCTCGGCATCCGCGAGCCGGCCTTCGGCAACATATGTCACTCCCAGGTTGTAATAGGTATCAGCGTACCGCGCTCCGTACTCGATAGCTCTCAGATAACATCCTTCCGCATCCTTCATCTTCCCCTGTTCGCGATAGATATCACCAAGGTTTGAATGAGCGTCATAATACTTCGGGTCAATCTCGAGCGTCGCAAGATAAGCACGCTCCGCCTCCGGAAACCGGCGTTGCTCGGTGTAATAAGCGCCAATGTAGTTCTGGAGGAATGGCCACCTGGGCGCGACTTTCGTGGCGTTGTCTATCATCGCCAACTCGCTCTGCCACGAAAAATTCTGATAGAAGGTCAGGACGAGCAGCACCACCCCTAACACCAGCGTTGCGGTAACGAATACGCGTCTCCGCGCCTCGGGCAATCTGGCGCTCAGCCAATCAAGCCCCATCGAAATCAAAATGCTGAATCCGATCGATGGTAAGTACATATAACGATCATGCAGAAGCGACTCTTCGGGTCTTAATGCCTTTAAATTGAGGATCGGTATGACAAAAACAATCATGAACGCAAAACCGAGCAGCGCCGCCACTGATTTACGGACGATCCAACAAATGCTCACCGCAACTATTATTATCACTAGCGCCTGAAGCCAGAATCGCTGGTCTCTCGCAGATTCCAAATATCTGTTGTCGTACACGACCGATAGCGGAAAAGGCGCTACCAGCATTCTGATGTAGCCCAACAGGACCGAAGGGATTGTTATTAGCACCTGGAAAAACGAGATTCCCAGCGACTTCGGTTCATCCTGGCGGAGAAACCCGAGTACGTAATAACGCATACAAAGGTATAATCCAATGGCGGCAAAAAAAGGCGCTGTTCGCTTTGCGATGCGCGTTGCTAGTTCACTGGTATTCTGTCGAGGCCGGCCGAGCACTTCACGCGCTACAAGAAAGATCGGATAGATCACCGCGACCTCTTTGCTCGCCATCGCCATCAGAGCGAGTACCACACTCGCATACAAAACCAATCGGTTTCTGATTCCGCTTTTCTCATAGTAGCGCTCGTATAACAATAGCGATGAAAGAATGAAAAGGGCGGCGAGCGGGTCAGGGAGCGCAGAAATCCATGCGACTGATTCGCTATGTACAGGATGTAACCCAAACAGCAGCGCGCACGCTGCGGAAACCTCAAACGAAAGTTGCCATTGACGCGCGAGACAATAGACCAGGAACACGACGAAAAGATGCAGCGCAATCGAAACCAGGTGCCAACCAAAGACCTCTAACCCAAACAAGTGCCGGTTAATTATCAGCGCAATGTTGAACAGCGGCCGGTAATAAGGCCCGACAGCGGTCGTATCAGCCTTATTCAGGAACTGCCAGACTCCCTGAACAAACATTTTGGGTATGTTGGAGAGCGAATCGAGTGTCGGGTTTTTAAGGATTTGAAACCGGTCATCGTAGACGAACTGTCCGTCGAGAGCGTTCGCGAATGCGAGAGCGGTAATCGCGAGGACTGCAAACAGTATTAGCCGTTCACGAGACCTGGCTTGAGATCGCTTCCGAGCTTGTTCGCGCCGTTCCTTGCGCGCAGAGCCGGTTCGCGGTGGGGACTCTGTTGATACCACTGCTGAAGCTTGTTGAGGCTGTGGTTTTCGTTTGCGGTTACTCAAGATTCCGATCTTAACGTTCGAATGACTGACAGTCGAACCGCTGGGTTACCATAAATGTTGTCGCTGGCTTACCACTTCATGAGCCGTGCTATCACAGTCACGGCAGCAGGGTCATCCGGGAAAATCACAGGAGTATCTTTGACTCGCACCGTCCGGTCGCCGACTCGCCTGGCCAATACGTGAACAGGACATCCGCAAGCGCTGTAGATAAACGTCAGTTCTCGTTCCTGACCATCGGGCCACAGATCCTTCACCGGCAAATTGCCAGGCTTCAAAGTAGCCTCAATTACCGAAGTGGGATTGGTTGAGCCGTCGATGGTGTAGGTTGTACCCTTCCCATTGTCCAACAATACCGTAAGGTTCTTTGGCTGAATCGGCTGCGAAGTAGGATTGATTTTTCCCCGCCAAAGCACTTCCCCTGTTTTCTTAAAGATCAATTGACCGCCGCCCGGCTTTTCGCTGCTTACGTGCATGGAGATATGAAGCTTACCGTCGGCAGTCGGCTCGCCGTATGCGTCCAAAACTGCGAACGTGCGTCCCTGCCCATCGTCCGGCTGGTAACGCCGCTCGATCTGCGTAATGGCTTCAGCAACGGATGGAATCTTAGGGCCGAAGTCTAATTCGGCAGTCACCATTACCGCCTTGGCGACATCCATCGTAACGAGTTCAGATGCCGGTGTTGGCTGATCCGGAGTTGAGGTCGGAGCGGGCGCTGGTGCAATCGGTTGCGGATTCGTTTGTTTGTCACGTTGCAACAGAGCAATCGCGACTATCGCAGCTGCGACGACTACTCCAAGAATGAGCACCCACTTCTTAAGCCCATTTTGTGGGGTAGCATTGTTCCGATTAGATTCCGATCTGCGATTCTTATTAGATGACTTTGCCATGACGTTTATGCGAATCAAATTGCAAGCGAATATCTAAAGGGCCAAAGAAAATAACAAAAGGCTTTGATTGTAAGCAATGCTCACATTTTACGCAGGCGCGCCCAAAGCTTCTCGCTGGCAGCGCGTGCGCGTTCGTAAACATTCTGTTCGTCTATCACCGCTTTTCGATTCCTCACCACAAACGATCCGTTAACCATCACGCTTTCGACGGAAGCCGAGTTTATTCCAAAATTGAGATGCCAACTGAGGTTCTCAGCGGTCACTGGCGTGGGCGAAGCGTAATCCAACACCGTCAGATCCGCCGCGGAGCCGACACGTAAACTCCCCAGATCAAGCCCAAAGGCATCGGACGCAAGCCGCTGATTGTTTGCCAGCACGGGCAGCCATGCGTCAGCGCCGGCTTCCGTTCGATTATCACGGCTTTTGAAAAAGGCAATGCGCGCTTCCTCAAACATGTCGGCGCCAATGCCGTCGGTTCCGAGCACGACGCGATCACCAAATTTTGATACTGGCGCGTAGCCGACTTGATTGTTCATATTTGAACGCGGATTGTGTGCGAACCATACGCCTGCCGATCTCGCGATAGCGATATCCTCATCGGTAAGATGAGTACCGTGCGCAAGTATGGTTCGATTGTTGAGAGCGTTATGTTTAGCAAGTCGCTCAACTACCCCGAGCCGGTAGCGCGATTTTGCATCTACTACATCCCATCTGTCCTCAGCGACGTGAATGTGTAGCCCCGTATCAAACTCCTGCATGAGTTCCGCGCAGTAATCAAGCGACTCGTCTGACAACGTAAATGAAGCGTGCGCGCCCACCATCGCACGGAAAAGCGACGATTTTTCTGTATCTGTATCTGTATCTGTATCTTGATTTGTTTCTGAATCTGAATCCGTATCTGAATCTGCAATCTGAATCCTGGCCTTGCTCGAAAGTGAGCTCCGAACCCAGTTCAAAAGCGTCAGGTTTTCATCCAGTCCTTTCTCTCGTTCATGCGCCCCGCCACGGTCGGTCACCTCATAACATAAAACTCCCCGCAAGCCGACGTTTTCGATCGCTTCACGAACTATTTGTAGCGAGCCGGTAATGTTCGCAGGCGATGCGTGATGATCAAACAGGCAGGTTGTGCCCACACGCGC
>DATFWY010000011.1:0-4568 GCA_035258805.1 Blastocatellia bacterium
CCACAGGTGCCTTGATCTACGAAGAATGCAAAAAACGGAAGCTCGGTCGAGAGCTGCCGAGCGAGTGGTTCGGCGCTGATCTCAGCGAGTGGATGGACAAAGGTTTCATGCCTTCCCCTTAGCAAGCAGGGCTAAGAGATCTCATGTAACACCGCGGCTTGGATCGGCAGGAGACTTTCATGAACGGCAAAAAACAACTGGTTCCGTTGGCATTGCTTTTCAGCCTGTGCTTAGTTTCATCCTCGTACGCGCAGCTGACAAAACTCAATGCGGCCTATTCGGCTGAAAGCTCATGGTCGCTTGCGACCTGGGTTGCCTATGAAGGCGGTCTTTTCAAAAAATATGGGCTCGAGGTCGACCTGGTATTGATCCGCAGCGCGGCCACGATCACTTCAGCATTGCTGGCCGGAGAGACGCCGATGATACAACTCGGCGGCAACGGGACGATTCAAGCAGCGCTGCAAGGCGCAGACTGCGTGAATGTTTTGACACTGGTCCCTCTAATTCCTCAGAGCTTGTGGTGAGTCCGAATATCAAGACTGCCAAGGATCTGAAAGGCAAGCGAATCGGCGTGAGTCGTTTCGGCGCGCTTAGCGATCTGGTGGTTAGACGATACTTGCGGAAATTTGGTCTCGACCCGACAAAGGATGTCACCATCGTCCAGATCGGCGGGATCCCGGAGTTATTGGCAGCGATGAAAGCCGGCGCGATTTCCGGCGGCTCCATGTCTCCGCCGGTTCTCACGGCCGCCAAAAAGGCCGGCTTCAGAGAATTCGCGGATTTTGAGAGCCTCGACTACAGATATCCCGCGGTGGCCATCGCGACAACCAGAAGTTTTATCCAGCGGCAGCGGGCGACGACGCTCAACTTTCTGCGCGGCGAGATCGAGGGTATTCATACGATCAAAACACAGAAGAGTTTTGCCGTTAACGTGCTCAAAAAATATATGCGTATCAGCGATCCTGAAATCCTAGAAGAGGGATACCAGTATGCACTGCGATTCATCCAGCCCCGGGCGCTCCCCAAATCAGAGGAAACCAAAGCGGTGCTAGAAGAACTGAAGCAGCCTCAAGCCAAACCGGAGAGCTTTGTCGATCTGAGCTTGATGCAGGAATTGGAGAAGGAAAAGTTCTTCGATAAACTCAAATAAGCTCCAGAGGAGTTAATCGCCGTCAGCGTATTATTTTGTTAGAAGTCCTGCTCGGTTATAACCATTTGATCTTGAGTACGAATGCATCCGGCGGCTGAGATCTGCCAAGGAGTCGAGTAGATGCCTGCGGGCGATGCCAGCCGCACGTGGTTTTCCGAAATGATCGAGACCCTGCGGCAAGAGTGGAAGCCAGAGATCACGTGGGACCAAGTAATCGCCCTCCGCGATCGGCTGGATGCTATGCTCAAAGAGATTCGTTTCTCCCGAGGCGTCCGGCTGCCGACGATGTGGTGCCCTGTCTGCAACCGGCACACATAGCAGGCTCCGCCGAATGTTTCGGTTCGAGCTCTTATATTGGCGCTTGGTCGTTTTGGTCTAGTCGCTTCGGCGCAAATGAAATCGTTGGAGAAACGCTGGGCGAAGCACCGAAAAGAAAACAGCCTTGATAGAAATGGTAAGCCCAACCTGCCTGTATCCACAGGTTCTAACCTTCAGGAACCGGAGCGTCATTCGCACGATCCTACTTAATGATATCACTTCAACTTTAGCGAGACCTCGAGCTCGAAGCGCAAGAAGGCGTGTCGGTGGATGGAGGATTTACCCTCGGCGCTAGCGAGTGTTGTCCGAAGATAGGCTGCGATTTGTTAGGGAGATGGGCCGCCGCCCCTCGCAGTGTTTGGCGGCGAGAAGATTGTTGACAACTTGAGGTAGCTGGTGGATATTGCAACCGATTCAAATCTGATTGGTGGAGCCGCCTTAGGAGATGGGCCGACCGGCATTTGTCATCTCCTTAACGCGGCTCACTTAATAGTTCGGCTTCTTACTTGAAATGTCTGCGAAGATCTATAAACCAGCCACACTTTTTACTTTACTTCTCGTCGTTGCTGGATGTCACAATGCGAACCTTGCTATTAATGGTCGGCAGACGGAGACACCAGAGACAATTCCGCCCGATGCACTTATCACCCTCGAAAGAACTGGTTGCTTTGGCTCCTGTCCAACTTATGCCATCACCATTTCCGCTGACGGGGCCATCGTTTTTGACGGAACAACCAAAGGACGCGCTGAAAGTCGTATCACCCGTGACCAACTTTCGCAATTGATCGCCGCATTCAAAGATGCGAATTACTTTTCGCTGAATGACCGTTATGCCGGGGCAATAGATGGCTGTCCGTCTTATTGGACAGATCAAGCCTCTGCAATTACCTCGATTCGGCTCGATGGAAAATCGAAGACGATCTCTCATTACTACGGCTGTCGCGAGCGTCGTCCTGATCGCAATTTCGGCGACGTTTGGCCTGAACCCCTGTTTCAACTCGAAAGACGTATTGACGAGATCGTCGGTAGTGACAGGTGGATCAAATGACAACGAAGCCGAACAACTCGTTGGACCTGAGCGCGGGGAGCGTGTCTCGCAACTTAATTTATTGAACCGAAGGTTGGATGTAAACGCCGCGCCCGGTCAACTCTGACGTTAGCCGTCTGGAGTCATATGAGTACCGCGTTGCCTGGTAGAGACGAAGTCCTGAACGCAATCCGTACGGCAGCGCAGACTCTTGGCCGACCGCCGTCGCGCTCGGAGTTCAAGAGTTCTTCAGGGATGACGGAATACCAAGTCCTCAAGCACTTTCCGAGTTGGCGGGAAGCAGTCCGGGCTGCCGGCTTAGAGCCGCACTCAACCAACGTACCCATTGATCCACCAGTGCTTCTCGAGGACTGGGGTGAATTCGTTCGACGCATCCGTCAGATACCTACCCGCGACCAGTATCGTCGAGACGGAACATACAGTCCTGGTGTTTTTGAGAAACGGTTTGGTCCGTGGTCTGCGGTTCCATCTAGGTTCCGGGAGTTTGCAGATGGCAAACCAGAATGGAGCGATGTAGTCGCACTGCTTCCCATCGAAAACGCACGGCCTCCGATTGCAGCCCCAACATTCTTGCCCGATTCTTTTTCTGGTCTTACTGCGTCCTCGTTGTCAGAGCATCGACACACCAAACTCGCCGACCGCCCAACCTACGGTAACCCGATCGATTTTCGTGGCCTACGTCACGAACCAGTAAACGAGCAGGGCGTTGTGTTTCTCTTCGGGATGGTCGCTCGTGAGTTGGGTTATCACGTCGAAGCAGTTCAGACCGGATTCCCAGACTGTGAGGCAAAGCGTCAGGTAGATGCAGGTAAGTGGCAGCGGGTCCGAATCGAGTTTGAGTTTGAGAGCCGGAACTTCCGAGACCACGGCCACTCTCCACAAGCGTGCGACATCATCGTGTGCTGGCGACACAATTGGCCTGAATGTCCGGCCACCTTAGAAGTTGTCGAACTGATGACAGTGATTCGAAAGTTGTCGGCGTCTGAGGAATGAAAGAGACGGCTAACCATCGGGTTGAGCCGGATCGTCAGCCCGCTCGCTTGCGCTTGCGAGCTGCGTCCGCTCACCCTCAGCGTTATGTTTCAACGGAGTTGAATCTACAGTGACCTAATGAAAGACATCCGCTTTCTTGATGCGAAAGACACGTTTTTAGAGCGTGCTTATCTGGCGCTCAAAAACCAATTCCCTTCGCGTGGCGCTTTCGACGCTTACTTCAACTCTATAAAGAACGATGAACAAAAAAACCTTTTCCTAAAAACGGTATCTTTCTATCTGTTCTTGGTTAAGTGCGGTGACTGGGTGGTTAATGCGCCAAATTCAGATAAAGTGATTGACTATTTCACGAATACATACAAATACGTCGCAATCTTTTCGCTTATTGAATCCTTGTCAGAAGAACAATTCATTGATTTCTATCAATTTCTAACGCGGCTGAAGTCACGAGTCGAATTTCCGATAGTAGACCGGGCGACCCTTGATCAGCATTACGAAAAATACAAGCAAGAGTTCGGCTCTATTAGACGTTGTATATCTTTTTTCAAAGCGCTCAGTCCGGAGAGGCAACGTGAGCTCCTATCGAGATTTGAGGTAAAGGGAAGTGAGCCCTCTATTGAGAATCTTGCAAAGTATCTATATGAAATGCGTTCCAAGTTTGTTCACGAAGCCAGGCTCGTCCTGCATATGGCCGACGGAATGTCGATCGGAATGCAGGGCGGCAAGATAATTATTTGTAGCCTCTCGATAAAGGACGCCATGCAATTCTTTGAGGAAGGACTGATAGAACATTTCCGAGGCACTGAAACATAACGAACGGCTTGAAACGGACCTTCGAACCCGCTCGCTACGCTCGCTGGTCTCGTCCGTTCAGCCTTCGCGTTAGGCGGCAGCGACGATTCGCGTAAACTCCGTAGTCGACCTGTCGTGGAGACACAATGCTGATAGTCGCCTGTTTAATCGCGGCGATGGAGGAGCGAAATGGCCGAAGACACGCAGCGTTTTAGCGATGGCACCGCATATGAGCAGTTCATGGGCCGCTGGACCCGTGCCATCGGT
>DATFWY010000012.1:0-8087 GCA_035258805.1 Blastocatellia bacterium
AGCTGGGTGACATTGTCGCGGATCGCCAGCACTGGGCGCTGGGTGCGCATAGCGATGCTTTCAAGGCCCAGCATTTCGTCGGTTGCCTGGGGAGACAGCGCTTCTTCGGCACCTCTCCCCTCGTAGCCGAGATCGCGCACCTCCTCCGCGAGTTTCGGATCTTTTTCCCGGACCGAAAGGTTGTAGCGGCGGAGGCGGGCAAGCTGCTTCTGTGGTGTCGTCATCGCCCCCTCTCCAAATCGCTCGTGATGCCGGATGCGCTCACGTGGCGCGTGGGCATCTTCAAGGCCAACGTTGCGTCGGCAGTGAAGTAACTCGTAAATTGCGCGTGACCAGAAACTCGCAAAGATACAATATCGATTGATTTGCGGTTGTCGAGTCGTCCAAGGCCAAGCTAATCGCGAAGGCTGACCTTAGCCCGGAACAGCTTCCTCCTGCGTTTGCACGGTGGAAAGCGGTGCCGACGGCATCCTCGCCGTCGCATTATGATATGCCCAACATCAGCTCTGCCAATGTGAAGGGCATCACAGGTCTTACATGACTTTGATGTGGCTTGTGTGCAACTCCCGTACTCCCGTACTCGCGCTATCGGAGCCGCGCTTACTGCTCTGATGTCCCGCCAACGGTGGCGTCAAGGTGTGGCGGTAAACAAGCAGGCCGGCTGTGTTTAGAAGCTCTTATTGCGCGATTTGTTGTTGTTCAAAGTGAGCAGGCGGATGTCAGGTCGAACTCCCAGTCAGCTCACGCGACGCGGTTGCGAACTGCTCGACGCCCGCCGAATTGTTGTTGGCTTTGCAGCTCGCAATCCAGGCACAGTAGTAAATGATCTCGGCCAGATCTGCGCCGCTGTCGAACTGGGTGTTATCGATTGCTGGCGAGTGCCGTTGACGCTGCCCGGGAGGCGGTTCTCGCCGGACCAGGCATCGCCCACTCCCTCGTTTGCGGTTGGGGATTGCCTAGTCAACGTGCAGACGGGCGTGCGCGTAACAAGCCACTCCGCGAACTGACCGACGATCTTTTGGCAATTTTAGATGCGGCAAGAGAACTCACTCCTACGTGACCCGCATCACTTGGATCGCCTGGAGATCCTTTTTAAAATAGCCACATTTTCAGGCGGCCTGCGCGGGCGTTACCTTATTACCGCGATTTGTGGGAGCCATCCATGTCCACCAACGAGGCGAAGCCCCTGGTATTCCTCAGCTTCGCGGGCGAGGATTTGGAATGGAAGCGCACTCTGATGAAGCGCAAATGGTGGGAGGCGTTGCTTCGAGTTGCGGACATCCATGACTACGACGAGCGCCCGCAGCGGACGGGGAATCTACTCGAAGAGATGGAGGAACAAGTCGTGCAATCCTCCGCATTTATCGTCATCTTGTCCAAATATTATTTGCGCGACCTAAAAACAAAATCGGTTCTTGAGCGGGAATTTGTGACTGCCGTTAGAAGTTTCTCAGCAAATTCCGACCAAGAAAGGTTTTATCCTATTGTAATCGATGATGATGCGAAGCGCTGGTGGGACGAAAAGAAAGATTTCATTTTTGCGGACAACGTATGGTTACGGGACAAGATTTATTGGGAGCTTACTGACCAAAGCAAGCCCGCGCTCTTAGAAGGACCCAAGGGACCGCATTACGCTATTGAAGTTCGAGACTATGTCGAGGAAATAGCAACGACTATTTCAAAAATAGGCCCCAGTCGACCCAAATCCATCCGACAGTCCCCGATCGTCGTGTTGGGAAATCCGAAGTCCACGACCCAGACTGAAGGTTCCGAATCGGCATTAGTCGCGAAAGACCGGAGCGACCTCATCGCGCGTCTCCGGAGTCGTGGGGCTCAGGTAGAAGACTGGCAGGACGGTTGGATCCGAGAAAAAACGCCGCTTAAGGAATCAACCCTGAAGGGTTCTCTGAAAGGAGTGGTACGCTCGATCGGTGCGGATGAAGCGTGCGACGCAGCGATTTCTCCACGGGCTACGGCGGATCAGCTATCCTATTTGGCGGGTCCGTTGGATGTGTCAAAACTGAAGATCACGCTTTGGCTTCCGTCAAGCCAGCGGAACAGAACAGACACAGGTGCCTTCCTAGAGAAATGCAAAGATCAGCCTTTTGATGCCAATCCGCGGTTTTGTGTGGCACCGCCACAAGACCTGGCCGAAATTCTGATTCCTTCGGGTGAGCAAGGGTCACTCACGCAAATTTCCATGGAAATTTTGGATGACAGGCAGATCATTGAGGACGGACGTACTGCTCGCAAGATAGTTGAGGAAAAAGTAAAGGAATGCGTCTCTGCGGGAGCTTCTTTGGCCCGGATCCAAAATGCAGAACCTCTTGTGCGTCACTTTATCAGCCACACGAAACTAGCGAGCCAAATATCCGAGGCAAGGGGCGGGCGACTCATTCTCGTTGCCCATGACCTGAACGAGCACCTAGCCGGCACCTATGTTGAAGCACGCCAGATTGTGGCAAGCAAGGTTCGGAGATTTAAAGAGGCCGTGGAGTCTGTTTTAGGTTCTGTACGAGGGCGACTTATCCCTATCACAATAATCGTCACAAATTTTGAATTATTGCGGAACGATTTGATGCTGGATGAGGAAATTGCGGGACTGAAGTGGCGATTACTTCCGGGCCGTGTTGATAAAGGAAAGTTTAAACCAGAGCAGGAATCTCAAGAATTTCTGGTTAACGATATCGCATCAGTCCTAGGGAGTCGGGGACAAGTGGTTGCATGAACGAAGTACCGAAGTCAGAGGGCGGCTTTGATGCTTTTCGACGCGCCTACTCGGCTGCGTCAAGTGAGGCGATCCAGTGGGTCCGACCTTATCCGGGTCTGCGCAGTTTTGAACCGAATGATAGTGAGATCTTTTTCGGGCGACAGGTTCATATCGATCGGCTGCTAGCTAAGCTTGAGAGCCAAAGCGTCATAGCGGTGATCGGCGGATCAGGCTCGGGCAAGTCGTCAATAGTTCGTGCGGGTATGATCCCTGCCTTAACAAGCACCTACAAGCTCGAGGGCAGGCTGGGCCGCTGGTACGTGGCACATTTCAAACCAGGGCAATCTCCGGCTGACGCATTAACTAGCGCTCTTTGGGAACAGCTTTGTTGCGAAATGTTTCTCAGTCGACCGAAAGGACTTGTCGCGCTTGCGACCGTGCTCGGAGTCGGTGGTGAGTTTCGTGATCATCTCGTCCGCGCCCCGTCGGCAACAGATGAGAACATGGCAAGCTTGCGCAAAATTTTCGATCAGAAGCTACGCCCCGACAACCGACTAAGCCCACGCGCCATTTCGTGGTTCGCAAGCGATGCGCTCGAATGGCTCGATCGTGAGCTGAATCCCACTCTCAGGAGTGGGAGCCCAAGTCTGATGTTATTGATCGACCAGTTCGAGGAATTATTCGACTCGGAAGTCGATCCTGAGCAGCGCGAAGATTTGTTGGCAGCGCTGAAACGAGTATTCGAAGGCTCGGAAGGCCTTTATATAGTGATTACTATGCGCAGCGAACAATTGCACCGCTGCGCCGAGTTTGCTGGCTTACCGGAGATCATCAACGGCAGTATGTATTTAATCGACCTTGTCGATGAACCTGCGCTGCGGGAGGCGATCGTCCGTCCGGCGAAACGTGTGTTCGAGCGATGGCAGATTCCTTACGACGAACACGCGAATGCGCCGTTCGCTCCTGGATTGGTCGAATGGCTTTTGGGTGAAAGCACCAAACTGCGCGCGAGCTTGCGTCATAAACCTGATCAACTACCGCTTATGCAGCACGCCTTACGGCTCATATGGGGTAATGCAGTAGATCGATGGTCTAACATGCCGCCGGCTTGCGCCGAAAATTTGGCCATCACGCAGCAAGACTTGCCCGAATGGAACGAGGGATCCGGAGTTGGATTCATGCGCGGCTGCCTCAACGTAGCAGCCAACGAGACGTTCCAAGATGCCACGCATCATGGCGTTGAAGGACAGAATTCAAGTATCGCGACACGCCGGCGCCTTCGCGCATTATTTATCGCTCTTGCACGGCTCGATGACAGGGGCAACTGGGCGCGCCACCTTGTCGGTCGCGACAAGGTGCGCGAAGCTATGCGGGATCAACCTTTTGGCTCCAGTACATCGGAAGCCGCGTCATTCGACGGGTCCTCTTTCGAGCGAGCTTTAAAGGCTTTCATTAATCGTGTGTACATTATGATGCGACACACCGGTCTCGCTCCTGTTGCGTATGAGGTATCTCACGAGGCACTTATACGTCATTGGGCGCTCTACCAACGCTGGCTCGATGAAGCGAGCGACGTCAATCGATCTTTGCAGCGAGTGGCAGAGAATCTTCTGCCTACCGAGACTTCGGAGGTACCCGAGAGGTGGCCTGACATTGAACCGTATCGCGCGTCTTCCCTTCCAGACGTGTGGAGATGGTGCAGGGCGGTCAAAGAGCGCTACGCGGCCGGCATTGTATCGGAATATGATAGAAAATGCCTCGCTCAAGCATTCGGAGGGGATGCAGATTTTGGGTCGCAATGGTTAGTAGATAGCCTCGTAGGATTTCTCCGCGATCGCGACAAGCGAATGGGCCAGGGAGTAAAGCCTCTCCAATATTACAAACACGGAGCGGGACGATTATTGGTAGCCATTGCGAATGCATACCGCCTGGTACCACCAGTTTGGCGGACAGTTGAGCGACCACGTAAAAATCTGATCGCTCGGCTTTTTGATTTGAACTTGCGACCGGAAAATCGCTCTGTGTTTCTTGGTTCTAGTGCGATACTCGCTGTGCTATTAGGCGGCACCATTTTGTTCCTAAACGTTTACTATTCGAACATCGCGTCCTCCGCGCAAGGTAAGTTTTTGCTGGCACAAGCTCTATTGTCAGACACCAGGGGCCGCACCGCTGAACAAGCCGCCTACGACACGAAGCAAGCGTTGAAACGTCTCAACTCCGTCCCAGAGTCGATTGCCGAGCCGCTTTTTCGGGCAACTTTGTCCCGAATCGACGATGCAACCCGCACGCTTTTGGGAAAGCCCGCTGTGATCGACTCTCCTTTGCTAGATTCCTCAGATAGAGAACATTTACGGCTTGCGCAGTGTGTTGCAACAGGTCCTGATTTCCGAAACTCGGCAAATCAGTCGTCCCTCCTTGTAAAATCGAAACAAGGGTACCGGGGTTTGGGTTGGGTGGTCAAAGAGGGAGCAAACAGTTGGGAGCCTGTATTTTATCGCGATGGCCAAAGCGCGACATCCGCTGTGAGTGCTGTGCCAGATAGCCGGCCAGAAAAACTCGCCGCGAGTTTTCCAACGGATCGGACTTCGACGAACCGCGCAATATATTGCCTCTCAAGCAACGGATCATTTGTGTTTAATTGGGAACCAGGTAAATCACCACGCATTGTCGCGCTTGTCTGGTATCCAGTTGGAGGCGGTTCGGAGCAAGCGGTTGTCAAACCCTTGGATCTTCCCATAGCATCTCCTTCGTCATTCGAGTGGCTTGTCAACTCATTCGACAATTTCTACGGTGCTATTGGAACCAATGGGTCCTTCAACATTAACGAATTCACTACCGATTCAACTACAATGTTTTTATTAGGTGGAACCAATTATGAACCGAAAATCGGATTTGAAGTTATGCGTGGAGTTCTGTTTGCACGCCCTTCCGAAGTGGAGTCGCTTCATCTGCAGGAAATGCGCTGTCTAAAGGGGAAAGAAGAAGGGCAATGCCAGGTAAATCAACGGTATCGGGGACGAGATGTCGTTATACGCATTTATAGTGACTCTTGTGTTGGCGAACCGAAGGTTTGTCGCAACGACGTGCGCGTTACCGATCTCGAACAGAATGGAAGGGATGATCCGGCTACACCGTGGTTGGTCATTGATGACCTTCCATCCGTCCAAATCGTCGAAGCGGGCATTGTCCGCGATCGGGAGTTGTGGCTTATCGACGAGATCGGGCAGTCCTGGGTTCTTGACATAGGGATACCAGGTCTGGCCGGTTGGGCTGACACTATTCAGCGTGCCAATCGAAATAAAGTACCGAATCCAATTTCCGTAGCATGTCAGCAACTACAGTGTGAGTCTTGGTAGAATCTAGACTCAAAAGCGCGTATAGTGATCTTAAAGAATGGGAGTAGTAGCCATGGTTCCTTCAAAGAATCTCCTCGTGTCTCCCGTGCTATTAGCGTCGATCCTGAGTGTCACTACCGAACAAATGGCGATGGGCGCGGATAACCAGTTGCAACAGATCCAACGCCTCGACGCCATCAGAGCCGATTTGCAATCCGTAGCGCGAAGCTCCCAGCGGGGAGCAATCGATCAATCGAAATTGTCGCGATTTCGTATCGCACAATGGAGAAATCACTGACTCTCGCCGACTTGCAGGGGCGCACGAGATTATTAGTCCTTCAGGGGTCTCCGTTTTGTAACATCGATTGCGACTACTGCTATTTGCCGAGGCGGGATGATCGCCAACGAATGCACCTAGATCTCGTGGAGCGCTCCGTCTCCTGGATTTACCGAACTGGTTTAGCGGCAGACGACCTGACGATCGCCTGGCATGCAGGCGAACCGCTCGTTTTAGTTCCGGAGTGGTATGACGATGCATTCGCACGCGCACATCGAGCCGCTCCACGACGGGCGCGAATTCGACACGCTTTCCAAACAAACGGAGTGCTCATCAACGACGCTTGGTGCGACTTCTTTTTGAGACACAATGTCTCCCTTGGTGTCAGTCTAGACGGCCCCGCATCTCTACACGACAAGCACCGTCGGACCCGGTCCGGGAGAGGCACGCATTCGCGCGTAATGTCCGGGATTTCTAACTTAAAGAGACGATGTGTACCATTCCACGTTATCGCAGTTGTCAGCGAGCAGACGCTTACTATGGCCGACGCTTTTGTCGAGTTCTTTCTTGAAAATGATATCCATGAAGTTGGGATAAACATCGAGGAAATTGAAGGTCAGCATCGCAAGTCAACGTTAGAAAAGGCCGAGACACAAAATCAATTCCGAGTGTTTTTCGAGCAGGTGATCGATCGTGCCCATGCCTCGGGGCGCCTGCATATTCGCGAGTTCTGGCGGGCTTTTGATGTCATCAGTGAGCCGGTGCTGTCGGCCGGCAACGATGAGAATACCCCATTTGCAATAGTCAGCGTATCCGTTGATGGGCGTATTTCAACGTTCTCCCCGGAACTCCTCGACCAAACTGATCCTATGTTCGGTGATTTTAGTGTCGGGTGTATCGATCGCAGCAGTCTCACCGACATTCTGGCGAACCCTCGTTTTATCGCACTCAATGCACAGATCCTCAAGGGGATCGATGCCTGTCGCGATTCATGCGCGTACTTCGCAGTTTGCGGTGGGGGAGCTCCATCCAACAAATTGGGAGAGCTCGGAAATTTGGCTGGGACGGAAACCCTGTTTTGTCGTCTCACCACGAAGGAAATAACGGAGGTCGTGTTAGCCAGATTAAGTTTTGCTTTGTCACGAGTTGGCAAATGTCGAGGTGCTTCCCCTTCGCCTTAGCTTGCGCTCACCGCGCTGTAGCCATAGACCGTAAAACTCGAAGCACGGTCACTCTCAATTCCTGATGCGGCTTAGGTTGAAGAATATCAGATGCGGCGTCTGTTCGCCGCCGAGTTGTCGTGAATTCGGAGCATGATGGCCCATCCGATGACCCAGGGCCGAAGGACGGGTCCGAGCGAACTTTGTATTCGGTAACTTTCGCGCATACCTGCCCATGGCTGCCTTAGCCATTTGGATGCAGCACTGCCTGAGATTTACAAGTTCGCCTGCGTGGCGCGATGGTGTATCTTCATGTGCGCGAACAGGCGAGGTCGAGCCATGACGACAACTGACAATTCGCTGGATGTCACCGGCGCGCACAACACGGGCGCACGGACTTCGGCCGGTCCAATCCTGGATGCGTTCGACACGATCGCGGCGATAGGGGGCGACCCAAAGGAGATAGCCGGGAAGCAGTTCCAGTTCATCATGGAGCAGATTCGAGGCAATGCGCTTCCTTTCTTCAAGGAGCTGCGCGATGACCGACCAATCCTCCAAACCCCAATGGCGACGCTGGTAGCTCGATTCCGCGATGTGGAGGAAGT
>DATFWY010000013.1:0-6069 GCA_035258805.1 Blastocatellia bacterium
AAATCAGGCCGCGTCCGGTGGCCGAGCCATAAGAAATGAGTCGATAGCCGGCAATCAGGGTCAGAGCACCCACCCAGCCAAGAATGTTCACGGCGATTCCCAGGCTCATACCGCTCCTAATTTGACGTAGGCTCTTACGGGAAACGTTCCCATACTTTTTACCTTTACGGGCACGACGAATTTTGTGGTGCAGGATCAGTTGTGCGAACCCGCGTGCAACTCAAGCCACCTGATGCAATGCCACGCGGGGAAAATCAACATCAACGTCGAGCGCGATGTTGAAATAGTTGGTGAAGATATTCAGCGCGACATGAGCGATGATTTCGGCGCTCGCTCCATCCGTGAAGCCCTGGTCGCGAAGCGCCTGTATGCTCCTCGCCGGTACTTGCCCATGCTTTTCCAACAATTCACGGGCAAACGTCAGCGCTGCTGTGTCCTTGGGTGAGGTGCCTTGCCCTGGCGGCTGTTGAGAATTTGCTGGTCCGTGAGACCCGCGAACTTGCCGATTGCGGTGTAGGCGGACACACAACATTCGCAGCCGTTCTTTTTGTCCTACTGTCAAGGCGGATTTCCTGTCGCAATTTCGCATTGAGGCTACCTTTGGCCAGCGCAGCGTCGAACTCCATGCAGGCTTTCAGAGCCGCGGGAGAATTCACCAGGCCCGCTTCACCCTTCTGCCAGACTGCCTGACGGCGGATTCATGCAATCAGATTCGCGATTGGTGGGGTTCGTGACAGGGCCGCTGTCTGGAGGCGCTCATGTGTATGATCTTGCCCGCGCCACAACAAATCACAGGCGAGAATCAACTGGCTGCAAGCGGGAGGAATGGGAAATGACTATCGGCAATTACTACGAGATCATCGGCACCGAGACGTGCGCGCGGTCCCGTGAGGGAGGTCCGCTGCGATCACAACGAATGCAACACGATCCAGAGCGATCCCCAAATAACCAAAGCGGCAACAGCAGCAAACCATAATGCTGAGTCACTTGGCTCATTTTTTTGTTCCGGGTCGAGATAGGAAATAGCGGACCACACATATTCGTCCGGGACATCAGCATCGGCATTGTAATCTCCTGGACGGCTGTGGCGTGTGTTTGAAGTCATCATAGCGAAACCCTACCCTCACTGGCTCATGTCTGTCGTATGCACTAGGACTACCAAGGTGCTTAGGCTCCGTGTGTAGCAATCTATCGAGCGTCAAGAACCTTCCAGGTTGCACAAAAGGTTATCGTACTCGCAGCTTCCAGGGATGTCCTCCTATTCGAGCATGGTCATATTTTGCGCATCCTATCCTGCTGTTGGCTGGTTTGCCGTCCGAATTCAACCCGGCTCGGAAGAGACCGCCGCAACTCCACAATGGGAGCAAACGCGAATCGGTGTCCGGCCAGCGAGGACTGGTGCTTGAACCACGTCCTGAAACTCTATATCGCACCTCCGCGCCATCACTCATAGTGAAAGCAATAACTCCTCCGAAGCAGCTACCTGATAGTGGATTCATGCAATCGGATTCGCGATTGATGGGGTTCGTGACAAGGCTGCTGTCTGGAGGCGCTCATGTAATCTCGCCCATGTCACAAAATCACAGGCGAGAAGCAAGCGGGAGGAATCCGAAATTGCTGTAGGCCATCACTACGACCTGATCATCATCGATGAGCGGTTTCGGCGCCGCTGCCGTGTTGGCCGAGGCGCGGAAGCTCCTGGGTGTTGAAACCGGACTTTGTAACGTTTTTTGTCGCCTGCTTATCCCATTCCCCAGCAGGCAATTTCAATGGAGAAAGCCACTTTGCAGGGAAGCATGTCACTGGTGCCGCAGCTGCAAGTCGATTTGGCGGAGCAGGACCTGATCCGCAGAGTGCGAAAGGGCGATAAGGAAGCTTTCTACGACCTAGTCCGCCCTTACAAGTGAGCCGTGTTCTTTGCGGCAAAGTCGGAGCTGGAAAATCACGCGGATGCCGAAGAAGCCGCGCAGGAAGCGGTGCTGAAGGCGTTCAGGCATCTCCAAGACTCTCGTGGCGAGTGCAATTTCAGCACCTGCTGATCCAGATCACCATCAATGAGGCACGTATGAAGCTCGCAAAGAGCATCGGGAACTCTACGAATCACTCGATGAGCCGAGCGCCGATGAGCAACGCGATTACTGGCCCAAGGATTTTGCCGACTGGAAGGAAATCCCGATCAAGGCTCTCCAGCCAAAGGAACTGCGCGAAGCGCTCAACTAGGCGTTGGCGTCGCTGGAGCCGAAGTACGGTCAGGTTCTGGTATTGCGCGATATTCAGCACTTCAGCGTAGCTGAAACCGCCGAGGCCTTGGGGCCTCAGCGAAAAAGCCGTGAGGACGCGGTTAGTGGCGGGATGGTGCGGGACAATCCCGAAATCAACAAGCAGATCTCGAATATGACCGCGCTCGGACGTCCGGGTGTCCCCGATGATGTGGGACCGATGATCGCCGCGCTTCTGTCGGATGAGAATCGCTGGGTGAACGCTCAGAGAATCGAAGTTTCGGGTGGGCTAGCGCTCTAGTCAAGTGAAGATGAGCCAAATCTATGATCGGCTGAACACGCAGCTACCGCCTCATCTTGCTAGCGGGCGAAACACTAGGTGAAAACCAGGCGGTCATCACTACTCTTGTCCCGGATGACGTTAGTGCTTAATCGGAAGCGCGCATCTGAGCAAAGGCGGATGAGGCAAGGTCCTGGCGCGCGCGTTCGATTAAGCCGTTAGCGAGAGAAGGAAGCCGCTCGCGGTTGCGGCGAACGCGGATCTATGCAATTTCAATCGATTTTTGCCCGAAAGTCATTGCCAGGAGCGGGATTCGGCGAAAAATGTTGTTATTGATGCTCATCGATGTAGTCGTTTCCTCGCAGATCTCAGGTTGATCCTAGCGCCGAGGGGACTCGAGGCATTTATGAGAAGGGTTGTAATCAAAGAGGAGCAAAGTTACTCAAAGGATTCTCAGGTAGAATCTTCTGTGTTACCTATCTCGTTAGCGACCCGAGAACGGAGAACGGAAGGCGGAAAAGCTGCGCGAGCTAGCACGTACTCAGTAACTAAGTACGAATTCTCAGTCCGCGCCAGCCTGTGCATTACGCGCCAGCAACACCGGCTGCAGTTGGGCCGCCTGGCGAGTTTGGGTGCTAAACAGGAGGAGGATTCCGTTCACTACGCCATACGCTGCAATCACGCCAAAACTAACCGAGATGAGTACGGTGAAAAAAAGCACTGTCGACACCACTAAAGCGTTCAAGTTCGGCCCTGTCCTTTTGTGCGACAATCAGATGCCGCACGTAGCCCTTTAGTCCCCGCCAGCCCGTCCCCTACATTCCCTACTGCGAGCCTGTTTTCACTGTACCCGCGTTGACGGATGTTCCTGTTTACAAATAAGATACGGAGTAGAGCTGCGCACCCCCACTTTCCATCGTTTCTGGGTGACTCGTCCACATTACGGAGGTGCATCGCTCTGTCGGACTGCATGCCTATTACCAAGATTTCGGTGCGCGGGGCTCGCCAGCATAACCTTAAAAACATTGATGTTGAGATCCCCCGCAATACCCTGACGGTCATCACTGGGTTGAGCGGATCCGGTAAATCCTCCCTCGCTTTCGACACCATTTACGCAGAGGGTCAGCGCCGCTATGTCGAGACCCTCTCGGCCTATGCGCGCCAGTTCCTGGACCAAATGGAGCGCCCGGATGTAGATGCGATAGATGGACTTAGCCCATCCATTTCAATCGAACAGAAAACCACCAGTCGCAGCCCTCGATCCACAGTGGGCACAATCACCGAAATCTACGACTACCTTCGCCTGCTATTCGCCTCCATCGGTGTACCGCACTGTCCGCAGTGCGGGCGAGCCATTACTCGGCAATCTGCGGACCAGATTGTTCAGAAAGTCATGTCTCTGAGTCCCGAGGATCGCGTCATGGTGATGGCGCCAATCGTCCGTGGGCGCAAGGGCGAGTTCAAGAAGGAAATAGAGAAGTTAGTCCAGCATGGTTTCACAAGGGCGCGTGTCGACGGCGAACTCGTAAACCTGGAAGACGAGATTCAACTCGACAAACGCAAGAACCACACCATCGAGGTAGTTATCGACCGCCTGCTCGTGAAACCGGGGATTGGGCAGCGACTTGAGATGTCAATCGGCCTCGCCATGAAGCTGGCCGGAGGTCTTGTACAGGTAGCCGTCGTAGGCGGTGAAGAGCAGATGTACTCGGCCAAGCTGGCCTGCCCGGATTGCGGCATTAATGTTCCGCAGCTCGAGCCGCGCTCCTTCTCTTTCAATAGTGCCTACGGCGCGTGCCCAGAGTGTCACGGTTTAGGCAGCCGCTACGACTTCGATCCCGCCAAGATCATTGTCGACTGGTCAAAGCCGTTGCTGGATGGTGCTCTCGGTCCAGGGTCGGCGTCGACCAATCTGATCCATATGATCGAGATCGCAGCGGCGGCGCACGGAATTGACTTGAGGACACCGTTCGAGAAGCTTCCCGAGAAGGCACAAAGCATTTTGCTCTACGGCGAAACCGAAACCGGGAACGGCAAAACCGGATTTCGCGGCATAGTTGCACACCTGAAACAGGCACTCGATGACTCCACTTCGGACAACTACCGCGAGTACCTGCTCGACTACATGTCAGCGACGGTTTGCCCTATTTGTCACGGCAAGCGTCTCAGGCCCGAGAGCCTTGCGGTCAAAGTCAGCAGCATGTCGATCGCTGATTTCACTGCCTTACCGGTATCCCGTGCGCTCGAGGTGGCTAGCAAAATCAAGCTTGCCGGTCGGGAACAGATCATTGCAGGACGCGTAATGCACGAGATCGTGGAACGTCTGCAGTTCCTCAACGCGGTTGGTTTGGGTTACATCTCCCTCGACCGTTCTGCCGCGACTCTGTCTGGCGGCGAGGGACAGCGCATCCGCCTGGCAACCCAGATTGGCTCGAAACTGCGCGGCGTACTCTATGTACTCGACGAGCCTTCCATCGGTTTGCACCATCGCGATAATCATCGCCTGCTCGAGGCTCTGGAGTCATTGCGTGACCTGGGGAACACGGTCCTGGTAGTGGAGCACGACGAGGACACAATTCGTCGCGCTGACTATGTGATCGATCTTGGGCCCGGCGCCGGACGACACGGCGGCAGGGTAATTGCATCGGGAACACCCCTTGAAATTCAGAATGCGCCAGACTCGCTCACGGGCAGATACATATCCGGCAAAGTCGAGATTGAAATGCGCCTCGAGCGGCGCCATACGAACGGAAATGCCATAGCCGTGCTGGGGGCACGGGAGAACAATCTCAAGAACATCGATGTTGCTTTCCCGCTTGGGGTCATGACAGTAGTTACAGGCGTTTCAGGCTCTGGAAAATCGACTCTCGTAAACGACTTGCTATATCGTGCGCTTGCCAAACAACTCTATCGTTCGCGAGAGGAACCAGGCGCGCACAAGGCAATTTCGGGCGCCGAGAACATCGATAAAGTCATCCGTATTGATCAGTCACCGATAGGCAGGACGCCGCGGTCCAATCCTGCAACATACACCGGCGTGTTTGCACAAATTCGGGATCTCTATGCGATGCTTCCCGAGGCTCGCGAACGCGGCTACAAAGCTGGGCGTTTCTCATTCAACGTGCCGGGCGGACGCTGTGAGGCTTGCCAGGGCGAAGGACAGCGCCGCATCGAAATGAACTTCCTTCCGGATGTCTACGTGCTTTGCGAGGTCTGCGGCGGAAAGCGCTATAACCACGAAACGCTTGCGGTGAAATACAAGGACTATTCGATCGCCGACCTGTTGGAAACACCGGTTGCCGATGCGCTTCCTATTCTTGAAAACATTCCTCAGGTAAAGCAGAAGCTGCAAACGCTGGTAGACGTAGGTCTCGGGTACATCGAATTGGGTCAGTCTGCAGTCACGCTCTCGGGCGGCGAAGCACAGCGCATCAAATTGGCGCGCGAATTAAGCAAACGACAAACGGGAAAAACTCTCTATCTGCTCGATGAGCCAACCACAGGTCTGCACTTCGACGATGTCAAGAAGCTACTGCAGGTGCTGCATCGCCTGACTGACTTGGGTAACAC
>DATFWY010000014.1:0-16373 GCA_035258805.1 Blastocatellia bacterium
CGCCTACGGGGGAGCCATGATCCAGGATATGGGCTACTTCCCCTTCCTCAACAAGTTCTTTAGCGATCTCTTACATTATGTAAGAACCGGCGATTTTATCGAGGAACTGATACGTCAATCGTCAGACCTGAATGAATACGCTTTTGCGCTTGGGGCGATGGAACACTATGCCGGTGATAGCACGGGGCATCCTGTCGCCACCAACCGCTCTATCCCGATTTATTATCCGAAACTGCAGAAAAAATACGGCGATGTCGTGACCTATGAGCAAAAAAAGTCGGCCCATAGCCAGACTGAACTCGGGTTCGATGTCGTCGAGGTGGCCGGCAAAGTGTATCGAGGGGACGTTTACAACTCGTTGATTGAATTCCATGTGCCGGATTCCCTACTTCAGCGCGCGTTCAAAACAACCTACGGTATAGATCTTAAAGAGGTGTTTGATGACCTCGACTGGGCCATCGAGAAATACCAGCACACGCTCACAAGAAACATACCGCGACTGACCATGGTCGCCTGGAAGCTCAAGAAAGATGAGATCATCGCGCAGAACCCGCAAATAGCCGACAAGGATTTCGTTTATCATTACACCATACCGAAGGAACACAGAGAAACAGCGGGCAGCCACCATAAATCTGCCAGCGCATTTGATAACACCCTGGTCTTTCTCGCAGGTGTCCTTATTAAATTCCACCTGCTCAAGCCGTTAAATTTCCGCGTACCGACAAAGGAGACTGAGAAGTTATTTCAAGACGGGCTTCTTGCGACGCGAGACCTGTATCAAAAGCTGATCGCTGGCACGGAGAACGGGACGTTGAAGCTGGAGAATTTGAATTTTGATACCGGCCGGCTTACAAGGCCGGCGGAATATTGGATGGCCGATGGGACGTACGCAAAACTGCTCGAAAAACTTGAAAAAGATCATTTCAGGGGCGTAACGCCCGAGCTTCGAGCCGATATCCTTGCTTACTATGCCGATCCCACAATCCCTGTCGCCACCAAGTTCAACAAGGAGCAATGGAAGACTACAATGCGCGATCTGGAAGAATTAAAGGCGCTGACAAAGGTGGCTAACCGAGCGACAGAGTGAAAGACTATCAGGACAGTAATCTGATGTGAGGGCATGGAATTAAATCGAAAGAAATTGCCGAATTACACTGCATGAACATACTTTAAGACACTAAGGAATCTAATGTGAGGAGTTGTCAGAGCCGCCTCTTCGCCGGCGGTTGAATTCACCAGGCATCAATACACCTCTTTTAAAAGTCAATGCAACGCACAGGGTCTGTCACGCGATAATGCGCCCGACGTGTGACACCCGCGTGTAGTGTGACGTCCCGCGTTACCGAAGCGTGAAGAGTCTGCCTCTCCCGCCTTTCACCGGGCGGATGGACAGGATGAGTCACTGAAGCGCCTTTTTTACATAATCTTCAATCACCTCTGTGAGCTTTCTGATTATTCAGGATCATTTGACAATCGTGTTGGCTCCAAATGTAGGTAGTACGCCGATCCATAAGCCACATCAACTCGAATTTCCTCACCTCGGGTGTTCAATTTCAACCATTCCGGGTCGAGCGACGCTACCACCCCGCGATTGATCCAGACGCTCTCTCCTTTACTGTAGGCTGACTCGATGTCACGTTCCAATGATTCTTGTGATCGGCGTGTCGCCTTCCGCCACAACGTCTGGTCATTAAAATATTCAAACGTTGTATCTGCTTCGTTGTGGTTCTCAAAGTAGATAACTGTGGGAGCGTTCCAAACCTTCCGCGCTTCGCGTGCCGCTGCTACTATTTTATTCGACCTAACGTGCAGATGCGGCGCGATGAAGAAGGCCAGGTTACCAAGCGCCAGCGTGGCTACCGCATACGCAGCAGCGCTGGTTCCCACAGACCGGCTCGGGTGGCTTCTCGAGCTACCGACTTTCAAGCTTACGACCGCGGTTTGGTCGCTCATTAAGAGTCCTACAGCCAGGAAGAGTGCCGGAGCATAGAACAGTCGCAGATAGGGGTCTTGGGGCTCAAAAAAACACAGGAAAATAAGATAGGGGGTGACCCACATGGCAAGACTCACATAAGGCATTCTGTAGCCCTTCGTTCCCGCCTTTGTCTTGTGAATTGTTTCGCGCAACAGCGCACATCTGTTATGGGTGATTTTATAGATTAATGTCATTGCCGCCGCTAGAGTAGACACGCCCGCTGTCCACTCAATCACGCCGCCCGTCTTCAAGAAAATGCTGAAACTGTGACCTACTAATAAGTCAAGATTCGCACGTGGAGTCTGTAGGAGTCCTGGAATCGGGTTTACTGAAGGTGATATCAAACTGGGATTAGAGGTAGCCCACGTGATGACGTCTAGGGGTCGGCCAATACCGTGTAGCAGGTACGCGCAAAGATAGTATACCGATACCACCAGCAGCCAGGCTGCGATACTCATTTTAACGGCGAATCCCCTTTTATTGTCGCTGCGACTAGAAAAGACCGTGGCAATAGCGCCTAAAGAGAATAAGGAAGCGATCTCGTGCATCAACATTGCCCCGGCCAGCGCAAGCGCGGCGATGTACCACCGGGGATTTTCGCCCGTAAGGTTTCTCAGGCATAGAAGAATCAACACCACGGCGGGTATGTAGGCGTCGGCGTCAGTCGAGAGCTTCCACCAGGTGGCAGAGACGGCCAACGCAATCGAGCAAAGCGCCGCCCAGTATCGGCTCCGTGTCACTCTCTCGACCAGTTGAAAAAACACACCAACGCCGATAGCCCCGATTATGACATTCGCGAGTTCCAGAATCGTAAGTGCCCTGACGCTTAACCCGAGTGAGCGAACGGAAGTGTACAGCAGATAGCCGAAGGCATTATAGAGCAGATGGTTCTGGTGGAAGAGGAGTGCTATACCTCGTTCGCCCTTCGCCACTTTTTCGATCTGTAGGGCGAAAGTGATGCCATCCCAGAAGTAATCTGAGGTGAGCGTCGCAAGGTAGATCAGTGCGAACAGTGTGAAGATGCCCCGCGGCGCAAAAAATATTCGAGCCCAGGCGGACGCACTCGAAGACAAGTGGCCCTGAGTCGCTCGTCGTGAGGAAAGCCAATTTCGATGGTTTGTCTGCATACACCTATCCCACTGCTCTTCTGAGCGTGTTTCGGGATAGGCGCGAAGCGTTTTAGGGGTACTAAATTATTTGTGACTTTTCCCCTAACCTGAGCGTCTTATATGTTAAGGCTACCGCACCTAACCCGTGTGATGGCCTCTAAGAGGCTCGCAGCGATGGTCTCGCAAAGGCTTTGCTGTGGGCCTCTCGTTTTCCGTGAGCGCGGCTGCGCCTCGCTCGTCTTTCGCGGTGGCGCGATTCTAGCATAGCATTCCACCACTCAAAAGCACGCAAGCATTCCTTGCCTTTATTTAAGTGAGTCATAGCTGCGGGTTTGATGCGCCCCACTTGTTCAAGGAATGGTAAGCCTATTTGAAGGGCGGCACTGATTAGTGTAAGACAATCTCGTTTTAAGGTAAGAATAGAAACCCAGGGTTGGTATTTCCCTCTCGGAGAGTTATACCTTCCCTGGGCCACATCATCGGCATTAAGGAAATTTTAGTTTGAGCGTACAACCACTTTACATACCAAGCATCAGCGTCCCTTAATTTCCCCCTTATTCGATCGGAACGGCTGGCGCAGCAGGAAGACGCGATCCCGGAGGTGCTGCTGTTCCCCACGCACCAGTGACCGAACCATCTTGTTGATACACAACGAAAGTCTCGTTTGAATAGAACGATCTATTGCCCGTACCGAAGTTACCGGTGGACTGTGGATATGCCGTGGTGTCGAAATACGACGGCACACCGCCGGCACCCGCCGGCACACCAACGCAGGTGAAGTTGAAGCCGCTCTTCAATCCACTACCCAAAGCGGTGTCAATGGCGTTGTCGGCCATAAGCGCCACAAGACCAGTCGCGAAATTCTTACCTTTGCCGCGCGTAGACTGATACGTCGCTTGCGCCGTTCCCAAAGTCCGAGTGGAACCAATGGCTGACGCCTCATTGGCCGCTTGACGGGACTTCAGCAGGTTCGGTATTGCGATGGCTGCGATGATGCCGATGATCGCCACAACTATCAGCAACTCGATCAGTGAAAATCCTTTCTCATTCTTCATATAACTGTGCCCTCCCTAACTAGTGTCCCTCTTCCTAGCGGCCAATTGATCTAGATCAAAGCTCGTGCCAACAGGACCGGAATACACGCTCGCTCGGAAGTTCTTCTTAGGAAAGGGCGAACTGTCGATTCAGTTTAGAATTGTACCTCGTCTTCTCTTTTCGTTAACAAAAATCGCGTAGACTCCTTTGGCATTTTTTGTCAGAGGCGGTCTTACTCGTCACTGGGAGTCAACCCAAAATTGATAGATCGACCACTACTGCTAATCTATAAATATCCTCACTGTAGCACTTCTCACACGACCTGAATCATCGCGGCCGGAAAAGGTAACATCATGAGGGCCCGTTGGTGCACCTCCCTTAACCTTTAATCTGAACGAAACGAACTCGCCACTGGTTGATTGAGTGTCGCCGCCTTTCAGCTTTATCTTCAGCGGAGTAAGATCCGGCGCGGTCACTGTCACATTTCCCGCAAACCCGCCCGGACGGCTTATGAAAACTCGAATAGTGGGACTTGTGCCGCGTTCAATGAGTACTTCTGTAGGGTTAAACACGAGAGCAAAATCAGGGGAGGGAGTGGGAAGCCCACCCACGGCCAGGCTGAGGAGTTCAATGTTTGCAGTCGAATCATCGGTCCACGCCACGACGAGATTACCGTTCTCGTCGGCGACGCCTGCAGGAGATGACGAGACTCCAGAATTTGCTGAGAGATTCACTGGCTCACTGAATACAATACCGCCGTCGGTTGAACGCGCCAGGAACACATCGCCCTCATCGTTGTCGTCGTTGTCCTGCCAAACGAGATTCACCTCATCATTCTTGCCAAATATCAGGGACGGAATAGTTGAGTCGCCGAAATTTTTCGAGGCATCAATCTGTGGACGAAAGGAAGAGCCCTTATCCATAGATTTGATCAGCATCACTTCCCTGCTGAAGAAAGGAACAGTGAACTGCCGGTTGTAAAAAGTAACGTAAAGATTGTCCTTGCGATCAACGGCAACCCTTGCAGCGAACGCCGCGATGGCTGGATCGGAGACGACTGTTGGCGTCGCAAAACGCTGACCGTCAGAAGCGACTGCCAGTTTTATCGTCGGCACTGACACAGCCAGATTACTGTAGACTACGTAGGCAGCTCCCACCGAATCAAATGCGACGGGCCCAGCAATCCCGCTTAAGGCCTCGCCGGGCTGGGAGATCTGAACAGGGGTGGAAAATGTTGCTCCTCCATCAGTAGATCGAACGGCAAACAGGTTTAAGCTGCTGGTTGAAACGTCCACATAGGTCACCAGCACTTTACCACTCTTATCCACTGCGATATTTGCAAGGTCCCCATTCTGCGATGCTGGCGACATCGCTACTGGAGATGAAAAGGTATTGCCCTGGTCTGTCGACTTGGACAAAAAGACGGCAAACCCCGACTGACCAGTTTTCAGGCCGGTCCACACCGCATAAATTCCGCCGGCTGCATCAGTAGTCAGGGTGGAGTCGAAGGCTTCCGGCGCGCTGCCGGAAATCTTTGCCGGGTTTGACCAGTTCAGACCTCCATCGATAGATTTGGCGTAGTAGACATCGCTGCCTCGGACGTTGTTCGTATCGTCATCGTAAACCAGATGGATCGTACCTCCGGCATCCTGTTTAATTCCTGATCGTGTCAAAGTAAACCCTGGAGTGTTAGTGATACTGCGAGGCACACCAATTGAGCGATGCGAATCCATAACGTCTATCCTAAAGTTGGTGCTGCGGGTGAGCCCCCCACCCGTGGCGCTAACCGAGACCAAATAAGTCCCCGGTTTCACTGCGTTGGTCGTTAAAACTGTCAAGTGTGCTGTTCCTCCGATATTGACCATAGGAGCGGAGAACGTATAGGTAATGCCTTCTACACCAGGCGAGGCACTCAATGACAGAGCTCCCGAAAGTCCGAAACCAGCTGTAGAGAAATCAAACTCGGCGGATTCCCCAGCAGTCACGTTATCAAAAAGCTTTCGAGCAGAGATGTTGAAATCAGGAGCATTTGGATCTCGATTGAGCGGTATTTGCGTGAAATAAGCATCCGGATCGCTATTCCGCTCGTCACTCCAGGAAAGAAAGAAATTGCTGCCATCTGACGTGATGCCATCATAATCTCCGTGATAACTGCCCAACTCTGAAGGCCCAAAAACCCAATTGTGGTCGGTTATGCGAAAGTTCTTGCCGAAGCTGGCGCCTGAATCGTTGGAGATGGCCATATATACATCGGTCAGGCTGTCGGAAAGCGGATCGTTGCGACGATCCCACCACTTCACTCCGAGAGTTCCATCGGATGCCGCGGCAATTGACGGAAACATCTGGGTGGTCGACGTACCATCGTCGTTGATTTTAAGCGGCGTGCTGAAGGTGCTGCCACCATCGGTGGAGCGAATGTAGAAGACATCAGAGCGGTCTGGTCCTATCGCACTGCTGGTGCCGTTATAAACAATATGCGCAAAGCCGTTCTTATCAACCACAATACAAGGAAAGCTGTTAGTTCTGACGTTATTCCCACCGGTGGCTAAGCCGATTTGAAAAAACCCGGCCGCCGATTTAGGCGCGGTGAAAGTCCTTCCGCCATCGGTCGATTTTACGATGCTGATCCCACCTGACGAGTTGAAGTGAAGATCGGAATAAGCGACGTAGAGATCGCCGTTCGGCGCGACTGCGGGCATCGGCCCCTGAACTCTGTGGGTTCTGTCTTGTGGTGATATCGGAATGGCATTTCTAAAGCTTTCGCCGGCGTTGGTCGAACGAGAGCAGCTTATGAAGTTACCGTTGCTTTGAGTGAAATCGGTCCATGCAACATAAACGGTTCCTTTGAACGGTGATGACGAACCCCGATCTACTGCAAGCCAGCTTTTGTCCTGAAAATCGGTACTATTGTTAACCGACGTGCTCGCATCGACGACTGGGCTAAATGTCGCGCCGTTGTCGGTGGACTTTGATACCCCAATGAATTCGGTAAAAGACCGATCGTCGGCGAGTGTACTGTAGTAAATCTCGCCGTTTGGACCGAAAGCTACGACCCCATCTCCTAGTGAATCGCCGAAGCCCTTGTCAGGAGTTGGCAGACGCTTATGAGTGAAGGTGTTCCCGCCATCCGTAGAGAACGAATAACCAGCGACATCGAAGAAAGAAGCATCGTTAAAACTGACAATTATATTCTGTCCATTCGCAGCGATGCTGGTCTCGCTATTGGTGGCACCGATCTCGTCTATATCCGGGTTATTTACGCGAACATTGCTGCCTGGAGTCGCCTGCGCAACAATCATGGATCGCGAGGACGAGGTGCCGACTGATGAGTCCCGCCGCAGAAGACCGTTTAGAGAAAGAGCCGCGCGCCTTCCGCCGGCCGATAAACTATCAAATATCTCAGGCCGCAGAAGCCAAGCCTTATTGGCGTCACGGCGCGGCGACTGTTCGGCAACCATCGTCGCGCCCTCGACATTAATTAGCCGATGGTGCTTGTCTGTGTCCACGATCGGGGCCGAATGGGGCCTCCCTCTATTCTGATTTTTGTTGCTAAAGGCATCTGCGCCCAGGCTCAGCATAAAAACCAGCCCGGTAATCAAACTCACGAAGCACAGTTTGCAATTCTTGAGCTGAGTCATAATTAACTCCTTGTTGTTTTGTGACAACGAGCTCTGCTCTTTAGTGTTTCTATGGATCGTTCTATACGACAGCTAATCTGGCTGCCAAAAAAAGAAGGATCTTGTCACCATCGGGTTATTGATACAGCAGGCCTTTGGAGACATTTCTTACCAGAACTTCAGTTCAGGCTTCTCAACCAGGAGACAAAGAGAGTCTTCTACGGGTTCATCGTTGTGGGCACGGGGCCATCCCGATCCAGGATTGCACTTGACAAACAAAATAGTGTCCGAAGTTACCAACACCGCAGGGACGAGCAACAAATTACCACTGGGGCACTCGATGTTTCAACAAAAAAAGAAAAGGGCCTGGCAGCTGAAAGTAAGATATGGGGATCGAATTCAAGGTAGACGTGCTACAGGCGAACTCTTTGATGGGGCCGCTTGCCGAAAATGATGAATACCTGATGGCCTTCGGGATAGTGGATCATCGCAGGAAGCGCTGCAAGAGGCCACTACAGGCTTGGCGCAATGGATTGAAAAGCGCCTACAACCTGAACCCCGCTGAAGTAGCTGTCTTATTCGGAACCTCGATGCGCTACGACGTTGCTCAGCTGGCTGACCCACTCATTTAATGTTGTGGCCAAGAAAAAGAAGAGCGTCTTGAAAGCTAGATCAGATGGCGAAGGGCCTGGCGTTCGGCGTCGCAGGCCTTCCGAGTGAGATTAATACCTTATCGAAGGGAGTCCAGTATGATCGGTGTATTTGAAACGTTTCGGTACGCAGACAATTTCGATGAGCAAACCGTGCGCAAAATCGCTGAGACCGCACGCGCAACGTTTGAGGGCTCGCCCGGATTGCGTTCCAAGGCCTTAACGGTTAATTCTGGAAAGCGTGAGGCCACGAATTTCTACGTCTGGGACTCAGAGGAGGCAGCCAAAGCGTTTTTCACCGATGCGCTTCTGAAGCGCGTAACTGGTCTCTACGGAGTACGCCCCAGCGTCGAGTTCGTGCAGATTGCTGCGCTCGTGGAGAACGCTCGAGCATGACGCGGCCAAAAGTGCTGTTCGGGAAGGATGACGC
This sequence comes from Blastocatellia bacterium, assembly GCA_035258805.1. Lineage (GTDB taxonomy): Bacteria > Acidobacteriota > Blastocatellia > UBA7656 > UBA7656 > Onstottus_A. The sequence continues at coordinate 8,817 of DATFWY010000014.1, forward strand.
CCAACCACTTCGGTTGCCCACATACGCATTTAACTTTGTCCATCCTAGAATTACAATAGAACCATGCAAACGGTCTACGAAGCCGCTGGTGGTCGCGACGGGATCCTGAGGTTGGCCAGCGCGTGGCACACCCGGGTGCTAGAGGACGAAGTGGTTAGCCATGCGTTCAGGCATGGTTACCACCCGCAGCACACGGAGCGCCTCGCCGCGTACTGGGGGGAGGCACTGGGTGGGCCAACTACCTACTCCGACCAGTACGGTGATGAGACCTCCGCCGTTCGGATTCACAGCGGCAATGGGCCGCACGAGGAGATGGACCAGCGGGCGATCGCGTGTTTCGATCAGGCGCTGGAAGATGTCGGGCTCGCGCGCGACGAGCGACTACGACGCGTGCTGCACGATTACTTCGCGTGGGCCACCACGACCACGATGTCGCATTACCACCACTCGGCAGAGGATGTGCCGGACGGTTTGGACATCCCGAAGTGGTCCTGGCAAGGACTGGTCTGTGGAGCGGAGACGGACGACATTTGAAACTGTGTTCGGTGGTGTGCAGCGAAGGGGCGGCGCGGCCGCTCGCGCTTGTAGCTGCGTGCCGCTCGAAGTGTGGTGCCGGAGACCGACCGGTGTCGGAACCGGCTACGCTAAGGCAACGAGTACGTCGAACCCTCTAGCGGCCTCGCGTGCGTTCTCTGCGCCGAACAAAGGTTCTTCCTCCTCACGCAGTAAAGTTGATCACATTTGGTGCTCGGCCGTTGGGTCAGAAAGATCATGACTGAACGGTCGTTCGGATCCGCCTGCCACCGACCCAAAGCTAGTTGAGAAACGGGCTATCGAGTCTCGCGTCCGATGATTTGTTCTGCGGCGTGCCAGTTAGCTCCACTTGTGCGGCAACTCATGGTGATGCGCCACCCATCCTTCGGAAGCATTTCCAGCTGCCGTCCGCGAGCTTCTTGAGCACCAGCAGCACAGTGCCACGAATCTGCTTCGCCTCGCCCCCCGGCGAGTTGACGACCGAAGCCGTGAAGGAACGCCACTCGACGGCCCAGCCGCCATCCAAAATCGTCAAGTCCTTGGTTTCCGGAACGTAGCTTAGAACCTTGAAGCCTTTGTTAGCCGTCTGTCACGAGATCCTGTTGCGCTGACGGATCTGTGGACCGATGACGCCATCCGTATCGGCGTAGGGGTGCCGGCGGAGGTCGGCAAGCAGGCCATCCGAGCGAGCAACGAACGCCACGCGAAACTCGCTTGCGGTACATTCAAACAGACGAATGCCAACTTGGGAAGAATCACGAGCGTGGCTCGCGATCCAAGAACCATTCAGTTCGGGTTCAAGTTCAACTTCTAGATCGTGCGCTGGAGCAATGTACAAAATCGGATCGTTCAATTAGAGAACGATCCGAATTTTTTGTTCTGCAAGATTCGCCACATAATTTATGCGTTCAGTTAGGGTATTTATCTCTTTCGACTTTTTGCGAGAGCCTCTTTAAGAGCAATGAACTCGCCGGTCTTTCTTGGGGTCAGGTTCAATATACGTTGCGGTACGAGTGAAGTAATCACCTGGGCTCGTTGGGAGTAACGTGGATGATAGCCGATTGGAATGTCCTGGTATTCCATAGCTGACCTCTGCAGGGATCTGACGTACTCTACAGGAGTTTTTTCCAGATATGCCAAAGTCAGCGAAGCGAAGGAATCTGCTTCCAGTTCGATCAAGGCTAACTTCTCCATCACGATTTTCGCCTGCCTGTCCGCACCGCTCGCCAGATAACGTTCATACTGGTTCTTGAGTTCAACCGTTCTTCGGGCTAGCCATTCGTGCCCAACCTCGTGCGCGACGTATCCAAGCAACTCATCTTCGGTCTGCACCCATCGCAGCAACCCGGTCGTCAGGCAAAGAAGTACTCCGCTGTCACTCATAATCATCGGCACCGAACAGTCGAGGAGCACGATGTCGTAGATATGAGTCCTGCTATATAAATCTAACACTGGAGCAAATGCCCGGCGCGTTGCCAGCGTCAGACCCAGATCGTCCAACAAATGGCGCATAAACTCCCCAGGTAATGACGCGTGAACGAGGCGCCTGAACTCCTCATTACGGACCGGAGCTGGCATCTGCTGAATATATGTAGTCACCGGTGCTGCAGAGTTATCAACTTTATACTTCATTATCACAGCATTAACTTCGTCTGCAGATACCAACACCCCGGCTTCTCTCTGCGGAGTGGGCACTAGAAGGCAGCGCAGGGGAGTGGGGCTGAACCTCATAGCGACGTCGGTCCGCACACACCGCTTAGCGAACGCGCATAGAGCTGGGAATGTCGTCGATCCTGCGCCTCCGTTCGATCTAGTTGCCATCGCGCCGCTCGCGGTCGTCACCTCATTCACACCCGCAAAGCCGAGCACCGGCAGAAGAGCTACCAGAATGACAGAGTTCGAAATTCCCGTCTTCATATACATATCTCCGTTGATGTAGTATTTCCGCGGCCTGCTCAGAATAAGAGGCGCTGATTCTCTTACTGCGGCGCAGTTAAAGTCTTGAAAATCCACATGAAAAAGTTCTGAAAGTTCTGAAAAAACTGATGGGTGATCCAGAACCACGAATCTACGCGTTCGAGGACTTCCGCCTGGACGCGGCGGACCGCGTGCTGCTGCGAAACGGCGAGGTGTTACCGCTTACGCCAAAGGTCTTCGACACATTGCTGTACCTTGTGCGACATCACGGGAGGGTGCTGGGGAAGGACGATCTGATAAGCGCGATCTGGCCGGATTCGTTCGTAACTGAGAACAACCTGAGTCAGAACATATCCACGCTACGGCAGCTACTCGGGGAGCGACGTGGCGTGAACCACTACATCGTAACGGTGCCGGGAAGAGGTTACCGTTTCGCCGTCGAGGTGCGAACGATCAATGACTCTGAATCAGGTGCGGATGCTGAGAAAGGAGCCATCTCAGATGTGGACACGGGAAAGCCGAATATTGGCAGCTCCACTGAGCTGAGCCTGCATCCGGTTAAGCGTAAACGCACCATTCCCGTTTCCCTGTTACTCGTGGGTCTATTTGCCGTTTGTCTGAGCGTTACGATTCTCTACCTCGTGAAGCGGACAAGATCCACTTCCGTTAAACAAGTCAGGAAGATCGCGGTGCTACCCTTCAAGACTCTATCGGTAGAAAACGGAGAGGATGAGATAGAACTTGGAATGGCCGAAACCCTGATCACAAGGCTCAGCAACACCAAGGAGCTAATCGTGCGACCACTGACTTCGGTGCGCAGGTTTGGCGGGCCAGAACAAGACCCACAAGCCGCGGGCCGCGCACTGGGCGTAGAGGCTGTTCTGGACGGAAGCATTCAACGTTCGGGAGACCGAACCCGGCTGACCGCGCGACTCATAAAAGTCGAGGATGGTACTACGCTGTGGGCCGACACATTCGATGAAAACTTTACGAACGTTCTCGCCGTGCAGGATGCGATAGCGATTCGAGTCGTGGACGCGCTTGGTGTGAGCCTCAATTTCGAAGAGAGAAAAGCCTTAACCAGACGCTACACAGAGGATCCTGAGGCATTCAGGCTTTATCTGAACGGACGCCACTTCCTTAGCAAACTGATCGCGCCAGAGGTCAGGAAAAGCATTCAGTTTTTCCAACAGGCGATCGATTTAGATCCGACGTACGCCCTCGCCTACGCCGGAATGGCGGAGGCATACCACTCGCTGCCTATCAACAGCGACGTACCGCCTAAAGATGCATTTCCGCAATCCAAAGCAGCAGCGACGAGGGCCCTTGAAATTGACGAATCGCTTGCCAAGGTCCACGCTTCTTTATCGATGATTAAGGCCTGGTATGACTGGGACTGGACCGGAGCCGAACTTGAAGCGAAGCGAGCCATCGCACTCAACCCAAATTTGGCGGAGGCACATCGTGCTTACGCTCTTCTGCTATCGACACTTGGACGACACCAAGAGGCTATTGCCGAAGGTGCTCGCGCCAGGGACCTTGATACTCTCTCGCCAATCATGTGCACGCTTGAGTCCCTCTTCCTTTATTTCGATGGTCGGAACGACGAGGCGCGAGAGAAGCTAGCCAAGACGCTGGAGACAGCGCCGGACTTCTGGATCGCACTTCTGACGCTGGCTAGGGTTGACATACGCCAGGGAAAGTACACCGACGCCATCGCTGAGTTAACCACGGCCAGGCGTACTTCCGGCGACAACACACAAACGATCTCGATGATCGGCTATTCATGGGCGCTGGCAGGGCACCGCGATAAGGCGCAGGCGGCATTGGATGAACTCACGACTCTATCAAAGCAACGCTACGTCCCACCGTATACGATCGCAATGATCTATAACGGACTTGGCGAGGACGATGAAGCGCTTCTCTGGCTGGAGCGGGCATACGATGCGAGGGATGTGCTCTTAGCCCCGTTCATCAAGGCTGATCCGAGCTGGGATCGCCTGCGCGCAAACCCGAGGTTCGTGGCTATCCTCAAGCGTATGAATCTCGAATGACGAGAGCGTCGAATCGGGATTACACGTCTCAAAAGCTGGGGCCGTTTCATCTATAACGATCACTTTGGAGAATGATTCCTTCGGGCAGCCGCAATGCGGTTAGTACGCCACTGGAGATGGTGTCAAGGCAGTACGTCCGGCCGACGACCCGTGGATGCGGCCAGCTCTTCGCATCCAGCACAAAATCATTCGTATGACCATAGAGCAGGAACTCTTCACCCTGGTACCGATCCTGGAACCCATCTGTTCCCCAGAGCAGGTCTTCACTCCGTTGTTCCTCAACGCGGCCTCCTTCCGGATCCAGACCCCCGTGCACACATACCGCGTCCGGTGTCCTGCAAAACGTTTGCAAGCTCATTAGAAAGGTAATGTGTTCGGCAGGCATGGCATCGAAGAAAAGTTCATAGGGTAACGGGACACGTTCCAGCACGAGGCGAGGCCCAGCTTTCTCTGCCGCTTCTCTCAGTTTGTCGGCTGCAGTCGCCGAATAGCTCCGGACGGTCTGAAAACCCTCCATGCCGAGGAGCCAGGAATGCCGGGTATGGTCCTTATAAGTACGAAGCAACCACTCTTCGTGATTTCCGAGCAGTGTCACCACACGACCCTTCGCGGTAAGCCGAAAATCCAGGATCCTCTGGATACATCCCTTGGCATCGGGGCCACGATCTATGTAGTCACCGAGAAAGACAATGGTGTCCTCCGCAGCGAACTCCGGCGTAATCCGACTCAGTAGATTGTCCAACGCGGCCAGGTTGCCATGGATATCACCGATCGCAATCGTGCTCATCTATTCTCCCATCTGGCAACTGCTACAAGTCTCGATCACAGGACTGGTAGCAACATCGATCGTGATGACCTTACGCAAGTCACGCGCAAACAACAAGTCATCGTTTTCAAAATGCGGACAAAACTGTCCTCTAGAATCGTGAGATGAGGGCCCTACCATTAGTGCGCGGGCAGGCAGAGGCCGGACGTTGCTCGATGCTGGTCTGACGGAGCGGACTCAAAGGTTTTCTTAATCTTATGGCTTCCCGACTATCATTTGAGTGAGCGCTAATCCCTCGGCACTTCGATTCTTAGAACTTGTCCCAGCCCCACGGGAGGCGGGCCAAAGCCTACATTCGATACATACAACGCACCATCCGGACCGAATGTCATCGCGGTTGGGAGAAACAGGCCGGACGCAATCGTCTCTACACCTCCTCCGTGATCCACTCGGAGCACCTTACCAGTAAATGGAGTCGGAAATGGATTCCCAGTTGTGTTCTCAAGAATGTACATGCGATGTTGCTGATCGAAAGCGATGCCAACAACTGTTGAGAGTCCCTCAATCCACACCGTGACCTGACCGCTCGGCGTGATTTTGAGCACCTTTGAGGAACCTTCGACAATCGGAAAAGTGTTGAGATTCCCCACATAGAAATTGCCATCGTAGGCGATTGCCGTGGGCACGATGTGGCCCTGGCTGGCGGAGATGTCAATTACTCGGGTGATCTGGCCTCCAGGTGTGATCCTATCCAGTTCACCGTGATTCGGCTCAACCGCGTAAAGGTCACCGCGTACTGCCACCATGCTGTACCAGGTACCATCCGGTTCGAAATCATCCGGCTCAGGATGCTCAACTGGATTAGATTGCTGGAAAGCGCTCAAGTTTGCGATTTGAGTGGTTGTCCCATCAGGATTGATCCGCAAGATCGCGTTGTTCGAGCCTGTGACGCCATGCGAGCAACCAGCTCCCGCCAGGACCGCATAGAGCGTATCGCCAACGAACGCTACGTCCGCCACACCCGAGATGAGGGACCCTAATGCCGGACCAGTCTGACTGGACGGAAGATTGTCCACGAAGGTTGTGCGGTTGCCGTTTTGATCGATCCTGGAAATCCGCGCACCCGTAGCGCTGCCGGTGTATGGGCCAACCGGAAACGGGACCTGGTCGCAAAGGCCCACAGTGGAATTCGTTCCCCCTACGCCACCCTCTGCCACATAAAGATTGCCGTCAGGTCCAAACTTTAGCCCTCGGGGATTGTTCAGCCCTGTGGCGAAGACGCTCACATTTGATGGCATCGTTGGCTCCACCAGTGCTCGGGCTCCGACTTTCCCGAACCGTCCAGGCGGAGTGATTAAAAAGATAGCGGTAAGGACACCGGCGAACCCAGCTGTTGCGAGTCGAGTTGTTTTTAACGATCTCATTTTTCCTCCACAATCATGATGATGAGTGATTTGCCGAGCGAGACGACGGTAAGAATCAACCCGTCTGATTCCACGAGGTGAACGAATCAATTACTGGTGATGCGCAAGCTGGCGGGCCACCCCCGCTCTACGCTCTTGAATAAATCGTCGCAGCTTAGGATCGAGACTGACAGAAACCGCAAAGTCCTTGTCTGCCTCGATGGTTTTTCCCTTGAGAAGCCGGATCAATCCACGACTGGCGTAGGCGATCGCCAATCGCCGGTCCAACGCGATGGCTCGATCGAAGTCCGCAATCGCACGTTCCAATTGTCCCTTCTCACGCCAGGCATTCCCGCGATTGTTGTAAGTGTTTGGCGACTGCGGATTGATCAGTATGCTTCGGTCGTAATCTTCAATCGCGCCGTCCACGTCACCAAGGGCGCGGCGCACCGCACCGCGATTGCTGTAGGACTCGGCGAGGTATGGATCACTCGCGATCGCTGTCGTGTAATCGGCGAGTGCGCCGGCTAGATCACCCTTTTCGAAGCGCGCACTTCCACGAGTGTTGTAAACCTGAGCAGATCGCGGCTTGAGCCGGATTGCCGAGTCACAATCAGCAATGGCGCCGTCGTAGTCTCGCAGAATAAGTCGCGTTCTCGCCCGATTGGCATAAGCTTCGCTTAATCGAGGATTGATTTCGATCACTCTGTCGTAATCGGCGGTCGCCCCCTCGAAGTCCCCGCTCTTCTCGCGAGCGATTGCGCGGTTGTTGTAGGCAGTGGCGAACAATGGATCAAACGTGATTGCGATATCAAAATCTGCTATTGCTCCCTGGATGTCCCCTTTTGCATAACGAGCATTCGCTCGTTTCAGATAGCTTGAA
>DATFWY010000015.1:0-75672 GCA_035258805.1 Blastocatellia bacterium
ACTCATCGGCTGTTTGTTGTATACCTTCGACCGCTCGGTGTCATCCACCGCACCATAGCCGTGGTCATCAATATATCCAACGTTTTGAGGCGCGCCGACGAAGTGCGCCAGCTCGTGAACGATTACTCCTGGAGGCTCGGACACAAGACTTCCCACATTCGTGCCAATAACCCACTGAGGCATAAAGTAAATGGTATCCAATCTAAGTCTTCCTAATTTGGGATCATTGTCGGTCTCACCGGGCCGGAAAAACCCGGAAGCCGATGTAAAGGCCCTGGCCTGAAACCTTTGAGCTTTGCCTCGGTAGACTTCAAAAGCATTAGGCCCCCACAACCCACCGGGGCGCTGAAAGACAGACTCCATAGTCTTGAAGACCTGAAGCACCTTGAGCAGCGTGGCGCCGCGCTGGGCGAACTTATCGATTTGAAAATGCAGATTGATGCGCGCCATGCGTGACTTGCGACTGAAGGCCGAAAGCGGCCCGCCAGCCGAGTCCGGAACGTCGACAACCGTCAAAGCACCGGTCAATTCCGCTTGCGCGGCCTTTATCCAGCGTAAAGCCTCTCGCAGGTGCCGCGTCATGATCTGCTTGGCGCCTTCCTCGAGCATCGGGGCAAGAAGCGAGCCTAGCGGGTCATCGTCTGGGTTATCGTAAGGGCGCGTCGCATCTGCCTTCCGCGACGACGCGTCCTGCTTTTGTAATTCGTGACGGCAAGTTCCGTCCATATGATTGATAATGAAAGGTTGCATGCCTTAGTTGCTCTTAGGTAATTGCATCTGGCTGTTGTTGTTTTGGCTTCCGGTCGCCGCTGCCTTCGGAGTTTCCTTTGCAGCCGGTATGGTCGAAACCCGAAGGTATTCATTGAAGATCTCAGTAGCGTTATCGAATCGATGCGCTGCCTGATAGATCATCCCGAGCTCAACGAATGCTGGAGTATAGTTGGGAGAGAGGCTAATCAGCTCTTTTATCTCGCGTTCGCCTTCGGCATAACGCCCTTGTTCACTATAGGCGTGTGCGTTCCACCACCTTGCTTGTAAGAACGCCCCATCCAGATTCTTCGAGGCCTCAAACTCCTTCTGTGCGTCTTTCGCTTTGCCTCGAGCGAAGTATTGCAAGCCGAGGCGGTAATGCGGCAACGCCCAACCCGGAGCGAGCTGAACTGCACGCTTATAAAAATTAAGCGCCTTCTCCACATCGTTTGTCTTTTCATAGGCGACGCCGAGAGCGTTGTAAGGACATGCAGTCTTGGGATCAATCGCCATTGATTTCTCCAGGAGCGCGATTGCCTCCTTCGGCTTACCTTCGGCTAGCTTGACGCGGGCCGCGGCAAAGAGACTCTTGGCTTCGACATGCGTATCACCAGCCTTGAGAGTCTTTAAATTGACGTAGGCTACACTCGCCTGGCGCAGCCGCGCAGCGTCAAATTGAGATGCCGATGTACGAACGTAATTGTTAATTGATTGCTGGCCTATCTTGTCCAGCTCCCCAATCATCGCGATTTCCACACTCAGACGTTGCGGATCCTCAGGCGCCTCCCGATTAAGTCGTTCGTAAAGGCTCCAGGCACCACCTGGTTCGAGAACATTATTCTTTGCGATGGCATCTTTTATCTGGGCAACCAGTGGAGAGCTCTTAACTGAGGCTCGGGCCGAAACTGCCGCAGTCAAATCCAGGATTGTCTTCGCGGAAGTAACTGAAACTGACTGTTTCAGCGTTTCGGCTCCGGCGAAGTCAATTGATATATCCTGATTTCCTTTGCTTAACCCATCAATCGCCAGGACTCCCTCCGGTCTGACGCGGCCACGGAAGGCGCTATTGACGTAGACTTCGCTGCCTGCAGGCGCTCGAACCTCGAGCGACACGCGTTCCGGTGCGACCGGATTTGGTGATGACGATTCCTGTATCGAAGAGGCGGAAGCTTCATTAGCCTGTTTGGAGACTATGGCGAGGGGCAGTCGGGCATCTAAGTTACCCGCCGCCCGAGGGTGCTGGAGCGCGGTCGTCTGTTCGGGAACAACTTGTGATAAATAGTCCAGCAGCTCTCCAGCGCGAACTACACCATCCTTGTCCCTGTCGCCGGCACCCTTCAATCCCTCGAGCAGGAAATGGGTAAAAACTCCGTGTCCACCTCCCCACCTGGTGTCTTCGTAACTGCGCTCGTCGGCCCGGGACGCAAGTAATCGGAAATTCCCGGTACCGCTCTTTCCCATTTCATCCAGGTATCGGTTGATGAGAACTTCCTCTGCCGTTCCGCGCGACGCCAGGCCGATCTTGCCCGAATGACATGCATCCGCAATAACGACTGCGATCCTGGAATGAAGTCTTTCGGTTACGATCCTGTCCAGCTCGCTGATTGGCAGCGCAGTGGCATAAAGATTTTGAGGGTCCGAGTCACTCGCAAGCAGATAGCCGTCGCTGCTTTGCTCAACAATTCCGTGCCCAGCGAAGAATATGTAAACCACGTCGTTGGGCTCGGCCGAGCGGGGCAGCCAGGTTCCCAGCGCCGTTCTCATTGCGGCGATCGACGCCTCCTCATTCAGCAGGACCTTGATCTGAGTAGAGGGAAAGCCACCACCGCTGGGGCTCTGGAGAAAGGCCGCGAACTCCTCTGCGTCGCGATGAGCGAAGCGAAGTTGTTCCTCAGTTCGTAAATTCTTGTAATTCGACACACCGATGACCACCGCCCACAATCTTCCTTTGCCGTCCGGAGCAAGTCCGCTCTTGATCTCGGATAGAGCGATCGCGCGATCAGATGGACGCGAGGCGTCGGACTTTTGCAAATCGGTCGGTTCCGCGCCTCCTGCTCGCCCGGTTCGCTCAGTTGTCTGGGCAAGGCTGAGCATCGGCGTAATAAGGATTAGCCCGATAAGTACTAATATTATTTTATGTGATATCCGGATCATTGCTGTTGCCTCCTGAATCAGACTTGCGGGTCTTCTGCGGTTCGTTTAAGGACCGCGGGATTGTCTCTGTCTTCAATTCTTAATGTGTCAACGAGAAATTGAAAGATTCTCACAGTGGGCAGGCTGTTCTATTGCATGCGCCGGTTTTCTTGTGCCTCGTCTATGAACGACTCTGGTTACCACGGACGTGGTGAGTCGTTCAATCTGATGTCCCGATTCAAACACGAAGCCGAGCTTATCACCGATGGTTATAAGTGTTTCGTCGGTGGAGGCGTTGGGTTTCTCTTGCGAAGGGAATAAGTAAGCGGTAAGTGAACGATTGCCCAGAATACCACCAGTCAACCTTCCAATTCTTAAGTTCGGATCAATCATCGTAAAAACATAGGCGCTTTGCTCTGTGTCAATTAACAATTGGTCGGATGCGGCTACACTATCCAGGCGCACACTCAACTGGTTATTCGGCGGGGGCGGCTTAAAGCCAACAAGATGACCGTCGCAATCAGTGCAAGCCAATTGATAAAAACTTACGGAGTGATCAACGGTCGATTGCGCTCCATCATTTTCAAGGCGCATAGAAGAAAGAGGCTGTGTAATTCTCTCGTCCTCAGGGATCAATGAGCAGTCCTTTTTGCTGACGCGCTCGTCTTCCCTCTGCGAATCGCTCGCTACGTGAAGGACAATTTCGTTATGTTCGTTTTCCACTCGAATTGCTCTCCTTGAATTTCTCACGATCCTAAAAATAGCCTGGGCACGTACAGATGGTCGCCACCCACACGGGTGGTTAAGCTCTGTTCTTTGTGTTCGTTGGGAGATATTTGAGACCGCAGGAGTGCACCTGCTTTTTTTGAGGGACGAACTACGAATTCTGATTAAGGCCCGAGGCGATCAATCTACGAGGCGATTATGCAGTGCCTTGGATACCGCTTCAGATTTAGAGTGGACCTGGAGCTTTTCATATATGTGTCGCATGTGAAACTTGATGGTGTTATAGCTGACCTTCAATTCCTCGGCAGCAGTTGTGTAGTTGTGACCTTCAACTAGCAGCTTCAAGAGTCTGGTCTCGTGCGGGGTCAGGTCGTAGTCACTTCGGTCGGGCGGCCGAATGTTGCGAAACAATTTAATGACGCGGTTTGCAACTTCAGGCGACATTGGTGCCCCGCCAGAAACGGCCTCTTTCAGGCTTTCGAGTAACTTTACCGGCGGCGTACGCTTTAGCAGATACCCACAAGCTCCCGCGCACAGCGCATCGAAAATCCGGTCGTCGTCATCGTAGACAGTTAGCATCAACAGCAACAAATTAGGGTAACGCTCTTTTAAGATCCGTATGCCTTCGATTCCTGACATGCCTGGCAAACCAATATCGCACAGGACGACATCGGGAACGTCTTGTCGCAATTTCTCCAGTGCCTCTTCCATCGAGCGAAAGCCACCAGCGCAGCGATAACCTTCAGTTCCATTGATAAGCGCAACCAGCGCTTCTCGAATCTCGCGTTGATCTTCGATAACCGTCGCCTTAATGATTTGATGGACGGGACTCTCCACGATATGCTCCTCTCGATAAGTTCAGACTAGAACGTTCCGTTGATCTTATTTTTCACACTCTATTCCCAACTTCGCACTTTGTCACCACCCGCGCGGACGGGTTAAGCCTCCAGACCAAATCCGACAGGTAGTCTCAAAGATACCCTGGTTCCAAGACCATCCCTTGTCGCGATTTCGAGATGTCCCCCCAGTTCCTTTGTCCGGCGTCGCATGCTTGCTAATCCGTTACCTCCTCTGCGTTGTGAAGACAGGTATCCAGTGCTTGCCTTAACCAGAGCAGGATCAAACCCTATGCCATCATCGCTTACTGTAAGTGTTAGCCAACCATCTTCGACGAAGAGATCGAGAATCACTTCCGTGCAATTCGCATGCTTCACGACATTATTGATGCTCTCTTTGAAAATCAGGAAGGTCTCGCGACGTGCGTTCGCTCCTAGTCGCGTATCCCGTTCTGTCCCAGGGCCATCAAAACGAAAAGATATACGGCGGGCGGAAAAAATATCACTGGCAAAGCGTCTCATTCGCTGCGCCAGGTCGCTCACATGATCTTTGTGAGGGTTGATTGCCCAAACTATGTCGCTCATCGTCTCGACGAGTTCATTTGATAGAGCATTAATAACCGCGAGAGAGTCATGAACACCTTCTTTGTCACCATCTGCTCTCTGACGTGCTGCTTCACTAAGTAAAGCAATCTTTGTAAGACTGGACCCGATATCATCGTGAAGATCAGCCGCGATCCGCTGCCGAATTCGCTCCATCTCAAGCATGCGCTCCTCTTCGCTTTTTCGTAGTGCCTCCTCTGTGCGTTTACGTTCGGTGATATCGCGCGCGATACCGGTAAAAAAGTGCTGGTCGCCTCTGGTGAATTCACCAAACGAGATTTCAAGCGGCACTTCACGACCGCTCTTATGCAATCCCGGCAACTCAATCGCCTCCCAGTTCGTGTGTCTGCGACCGGTTTTGAGATGACGAGCCAAACCAGCTCGGTGAAGCTGACGAAAATAATCGGGCATTAGCATTGTCAGGTCGTGGCCGACCATTTCAGCTATCGTGTAACCGAATACCTGCTCAGCCGCAGGATTGACCAGCATGATTTTGCTTGATTCATCTATTGTGATGATCGCGTCGGAAGCGGCTTCGGTGAGTGTGCGGAAGCGACTCTCGCTCTCACGAAGCGCCAGCTCTATTCGGTTACGCTGTAACAAGTAACCGATATGACTGCCGATGGTGGCGAAAATCTCAATGAGATCTGAGTCAGGGTTTCGCTTCTGATAGCTGTAAAACTCGAGTGCACCAAACATTTCCCTGCCGACTGTAATTGGGAACGCGAACCCGCAGCGTATTTGCTGTCCATCTTCAAGCATCCCGAATGCTGCACCGTGGGCATCGCCATCGGTGAACCAATCAGGCCTGCGGCTCTCAACGATCCGCCCTAACAGCCCCTCATTAGTCGACAAGTCTAAGTCGTTGTCGTGTGCCGGAACGCCAGGCGATGTTTCTCGTATCGGCGGCCATGCGCCGACTTTGCGCGCTTTCCTCGCTTGAGCATCTACATCCCAGAGCATGCCCATTTCCCATCCAGTGGTGACACAGATTGTATGGAGGATCAGGGACGCGGCTTCGGAAAGCGTAACCGGGTCTCCTAGAACCCGAGTGATCGCGTAGTCGAGTGCCAGCGCGCGGTTCGCCTTGCCGAGCTCCTTTTGCTGAGCCTTCAACTGCTCTCTTATTTGATCGGTGTTGCTTAGATTGTGATCTACTTGACAACGATCGCCGCCGTGGCGGTCGAAAGCGCTCATAAACACCCCGAAAACCATAATGAGCCTTTTCGCTCGGAACCCTGATTCAAAAACAAAATACCGGCTCGACGAGACGCCCAGGCGACGCGCCGAGCGAATCAAAAGCGATGTAGAATACAGAACATCGACCAATCGCCCGCTACGCGGCTTTGAGAGTGGACGACAACTCAGGCTGCTCAAAGAACGCATTATAGTCGGAGAGAACCCGTTCGATTGAAGGCATAATTTTTGGCGAGGTGATTCTCAGGTATCTGATCAGGTGCCCAACGTCATTGGCAGTTAAGTCCCCAACCTCAAAGGCAGCTATTCCGAGAGGCATCAGGTATGAGCGCATTGTCGAACCTGAGCGATTCATCTCGCACTCGAGAGCACTGATGAATCGCTGTTGCTGCTCGTAGGTCATGAGAAGCATCCCTTTTCGAATGAGGGTTTTCAATTTTCCCGAATCGAGGGCCGTATATGATTTAGTAGTAGTAGTAGTAGTAGTAGTAGTAGTAGTAGTAGTAGTAGCGAGTTGTTCGGAAGGCATTGATTCAATATCCATTTCAATTCACCTCTCTCAGAATTGCCGGCGTGCGCTTGTACGAAGGCCACTTAGAATCCGGTCAAGAAACGCAAGCAGTTCATCCAGCGAGTTAAAGTGCACCCAATTTGAAGAGGCTACGTGCTCGACCCTTCCTTCGAGTTTCCCAGCCTCGATATCCACATCAGCCGCGAACTGGATCACGAATGCTTTGTTTCTCTGTAGTACTCCAATCATAATTGGGGAGAGTACTCTGATCGGCCAAACCAGTCATGATAGAGAAGTAAGATTGAGGTTATATTTCGGTTAACGCGCGAACCTTGTGTTAACTTCTTGTGATAGATAATTTACGACTTCAGTGCGGCTCGTAACCATAAGGATATGGAGTGTCGTATCCTGAGTAGTGGCTCTATTCGGTTCAAAAATCGATTGGCGGTAACTCCCTTTTGTGTCTTGCTTGAATTAAAATGAGACATCTTCGGGATTTAGATCATCTTAGCTAATGCTACCCAAACAATTCCCAATCCGAGTGAGAGAAAAAGGATCGCCGATACTCGACGTGCAAGCAACAGGACCCGCTGATTGGACAAACCTCGAGCCAGAACAAGCCATAAAATTGACGACCCGCAAAACACCGAAATTATCAGCAGAGCCATCGAGTGACCAGGTAGCGTTAGATCACCTACATCGAACGCTTCCAACAAAACAGACAAGGAAACCAGAATGGTCGGATTAGCGATGCCCATAAGAAAGGTCGAAGCAAATACGGCCAGATCGTTTCGATTCTCCTGCTCATTGACACGTCCTTTCGAGGGATCAAAAGGGAGAAGCAGCGTCGCGCCGACATAAATAATGAAAATTCCAGCGATCGCTTTTATCCAATGAGAGGTGATAGAGAGTCGAAATTTCGGGGACGCGAACTCTAAGACCATCAGATAGATCACGTCGGAGACTGAAGCTCCGAGGCCCGACAGAAAGCAGGCGCGGTAGCCCTGCGTTAATGCGCGTCGCGTCGAAATAGCGCCGGCTGGTCCGACCGGCAACGCCATGAGAATTCCGATGAGCAGGCCTTTTAGAACGATCATACGTTCTAGGCGACGGCAAGATCGACAGGGCCTGCAACTCGACGCAGTTTTCTCAACGACGCGAGCTCGCTCTCGTAAACGCGCTTTACGCCATCCCCCATCGCTCTCTCGAGATCGCGTATGTTCGCAACAAGACGAATCAATCCGCCGATCTCCACTGACGCAGCCTGATCACTCCCCCACATCGCTCGATCCAGTGTTATGTGACGCTCGACGAAGGTAGCTCCCAGAGCGACGGCCGCCCAGGTCGGCGCGAGCCCTGTCTCGTGACCGGAATAACCAATCGGACAGTCAGAATATATCTGCTTAAGGGCGTCGATCATCATCAGGTTGAGCTCCGATGGAGGACAGGGATAAGCAGACGTGGAATGCGCGATCAGCAGCCGATCACGACCAGCGAGCTCAACCGAAATATCGATCTCTTCGCTGGTGGACATACCAGTGGAGACGATCAGCGGGCGGCTCGTACTCTTCATCTTCAAAAGCAAATTGATATCAGTGAGGCAAGCTGATGCAGCTTTGTAACACGGCGGGTCGAAGCGTTCCATGAAGTCCACTGATTCCTCGTCCCAACAAGATGCAAACCACAGGATTCCTCTATCGCGGCAGTGACGATCTATCTGCCGAAATCCAAGCTCGTCGAACTCCATTCTCTCGCGGTACTCGATGTATGTAAGCCTTCCCCAGGGTGTATCTCGCTCGAGGTACCATTGTTCGATTGGGACGCACTTATGAGGGGTTCTTTTCTGAAATTTGACGGCGTCACAACCGGCGAGCACCGCGCCATCGATCAGCCTCTTGGCAATCTCGATGGATCCGTTATGGTTGATTCCGATCTCTGCAATGACAAAAATCGATTGTCCATCCCCAACCTTTCTTCCACCGATTTCGACAAAGTTTGACATACGTCCTCCTGATATGCTCCGTTCCTCAATTCGAGGAGCCACTCCGCAAATTCCCTGAATGCTCCTTGCCCTCCTGCGGCGGAGCATCGGTAATGTACGACTTTCAATATCTCAGGCATCGCGTCGTGAGGGGCCGCGGTCAGCCCGCCTTCGTTTATCGCTTTTATGATTTCCAGGTCATTGACGTCATCGCCTATGTACGCCATTTGGTTAATCTCAGCGCCGGTCTGGTAGCTTATGCCGCCGAGATGGCCGCGCTTGTCGTTAACGGCTTGAAACAGATATCTGAGCTTGAGCTTTGCAGCTCGGCTCTTGAGGCTTAATGAGTTTTCACCGGTGATGATTCCAGTTTGTATTCCGGCGTTTCGTAAGCGCTCTACTCCCATCCCGTCTCGGATTGAGAATCGTTTCATCTCTTCACCGTTAGCTGAGTAGTAAACGGTGTTGTCTGTTAACACGCCGTCGCAGTCAGTTAAGACGAGAGTAACCTGTTGTGCCCGCGTGCGGAATTGAGTAAGGCTCATTGTTTCTTCCACCCTGTCTCCTTATGTTTGTGCATCACCAGATGGTCCACCCGCCATCTACCACCAGATTTGCGCCGGTCATATACCTGGAGGCGTCACTGGCAAGGAACACAATCGCGCCGCAGTAGTCGTCTGGTTTCGCCATTCTTCGCATTGGCGTGCGAGCTGAATAGTTCTCAATGAAATACTCCTCCTGCATGTTCTCGACGCCGCCAGGTGACAATGCGTTGACTCTGACTCCCGCGGAACCCCAATAAGCTGCCAGATATCGAGTCAGAGCGAGCACGCCAGCCTTTGATGTAGAGTAAGCCGCGGACTTGTAGAATGATTGAGTGCCGTCAGGACGCCTGTAGATCGACTGATCCGGAGCCACAATTCCGTAAGTAGAAGCGATATTAATGATGCTGCCCGTGCCACGGGAGGCCATCTTCGATCCGATAACTTGAGAACAGACGAATGTGCCGGTGAGATTGGTCTCGATGCACCGCTGCCAGCTTTCGAGCCGGTAACTCTCGAAGTGTGAATCCTCGGCTGATTCACGAAACACGTCATCAACCGCGGCGTTGTTGACTAGTATATCGATAGCTCCGTACCTTCTTAGAGCTTCATCTCTCAGCAGCTCTATCGATTCGGGTTTGGTTATGTTGGCGCAAAACGCAGATGACCGAGTGCGGAAGGTCTCCGAGATTTCGGCGGCCAGCGACTCACACTGCTCAAAACACAAATCGACGGCGATAACGTTTGCTCCCGCTGCCGCGAGGGCAATCGAATGCTGGCGTCCAAGAAGGCCCGTTGCACCAGTCACGATCGCGGTCCGATTCTCCAAAGAGAAATTGGTTTGTAGCATTGTTTACCCGGTCAGGCCCTTAGCCGGAATTCGCCTGCCACTGGATAATGATCTGAGAACTTAAAATCGAGCAGCACTCCGTAATTGACCACATCCCAATGATTGCTGAACAGAATGTAGTCGAGGGTCCGGTTTGGAAGACCGGTTGGATATGTGTAATAGGAATCTGAGTCTTCGTGATCTATAGTGTTCAATCCGGCATCGAACAAGATCCGAAAGGTCGCATCATTGCGATAGCTGTTGACGTCAGGCGCTCCTGCGGGGAAGCCGGTTTCTCTACAGCCTGGTGGCACAGTATTGATGTCACCAAGAAAAATGATTGGTACGTCGCCCAGAGATTTGACCTCACGAGCGATGCTGGCTGCCTGCCGAGCGCGCTCCTTCGGGCTGTAGGGATGAAGATGGGTGTTTCCAATCCAAATAACTCTTCCATTGAATCTGAATGGTGCGAGCGTAAAACCACACGCGGCAAGGAAATAAACTTTCCCCGGCAATAGATAATTTGTCTGGGCTCCGTTCAGCAGTGAAAGCTGACTCAACAACAGATTCTCATACCGGAATCCAGCGAACCCGACGCCGTGCGGTAGTGCTGACTTGAACCCGCTGATCACCCGATAGTGATCTCGCTGTCGGAACTTGCCGAGCAATCTGTCGCCAAGCCCCAACACTCCATTGAATACTTCCTGGAGGCCTACTACATCGAACTGCTCCTTGTGTTGATTCAACCATTCTGCGATGAAGTACGTATATGCCTTGGTGTCGTGTAGCAGCTCGATCCGCTCAGCCTCCTCCATCGAAACCTGAGAGAGCAGATAGGGTACTTTTGGACCGTGACCTCGATGCGTGTTGATGCTGATGCACCTAAGCGTCGATTCGCTTCTCGCAAATCTCGCCGGAGACAATGCCACGCCCCCAAGACTGTCGTAAATTTCGTTACGCTCGGACAGCATTCGACGCCTTCGGTTCAGGTTTTGGAGTAAATCTCAGCGTCGGCCTGAACACTGGTTCTACCGGCTCGCCCTGCAGGTAATTGCGCACTTCGTTAGACTCAAGAGCTCGTTTCACTATCGGTAACGAATCGCGATAGGCATTCAACGTGTAAGCGATGTCCTGATGACTGTGCGAGAAAGATAAGTTGTGAAAGCCGTTCCAAAGAACACCGCGCTTGATCATTTCCTGTTGTAACAGTGACTTAAGTTCCAGAGGGTTACCGGCCGGCGGATTGAATGTGACAACGGTCCTGCAATCAAACCCTGAGCAGGCGGTGAAGTTCATTCCCAACTCGTGTGCCAGTGCGTTGTAGCCGTCTTTGAGCACTCTTCCGAGCTTCGCGATATAGTCGGATACTTTCTTATCTCGAAGCTCTTCAATCGTTGCTTTAGCAGCCGCAAGCGAGAGCGCTTCTCCTCCAAAAGTCGTGAAGAAAAAGACATCAGACTCGCAAAGCTCCATTACCTCACGCCGGCCAGCGAGGATAGAGAGAGGCATTCCGTTAGCAACCGCCTTCGAGTAGCAAGCCAGGTCGGCGGTGATTCCAAAAAACTCCTGCGCTCCGCCCAACGCAAGCCGGAAGCCGGTCCACATTTCATCGAAAACCAGAAGCGTCCCGTTCTGCTCACAGATAACTTTTAGATCCCACAGGAAATTGTGCTTAGGCGACTCGAAGATGGTTGGCTCGAGAATAATGCAAGCGGTGTCTTTGTCGATCAGGTCTACGACCGACTGCAGATCGTTGTAATCGAATATGTTAGTCAGATCTCGAACGACTTGCGGAACACCGTCGTTTCGCGAGCTCGCTCCGATGTACCAGTCGTGCCAGCCGTGATAGCCACAACACAGAACCTTGTCGCGATTTGTATAAGCTCGCGCAAGGCGGACTGCCGCGCTAGTTACATCTGCGCCCGTCTTGCTGAACCGGATCATCTCTGCCTGCGGCAGGATATCGCGCAGGAGCTCCGCGACTTCGACCTCGAGCGGATGCATCAACGAAAATGTTATTCCGTCCTCCAGTTGTGCTTTGATGGCTTCGTCAACCCGGTCGTAGCAATAGCCGAGCGAAACAGGGCCTACTCCCATTGTGAAATCTATGTACTCATTTCCGTCGACGTCCCACACATGCGAACCCTTTCCGCGCTGGATGTACTTTGGAGCAACTCCTCGGACGTATTGCCCAGGTCCCTTGGCAAGCGTCTGCGTTGCGGCGGGGATCAGATTCAACGCGCGAGCATAGTACTCATCAGACTTCGAGATGCTCGGGTAATCTTCGTTGAAGCGAACGGTATTTGGCATTGGATGCCGCCTTTCTCTTTAAGAACCTTCAATATTCGTTTTGCAATCTGATCGCCTGTGAATCCCTCATGCTCAAGCGCGTCGTCGAGAAGAGCAGGCTTGAACCATTGGCGATCAAATGAAATCGGCAGAACGTTGCAACTGAGTTGATTGCTGACCAGCAACTCACACAGGATCGAAAATAAACCGCCTCGTTGGAAATGGTCTTCGAGCGATACGATCAGGGTAGTCTCTCGAGCTGACTCGAGTATCACTTCTTCATCAACCGGCTCGAGCATTCGAAGATTGATCAACCGGACCGAAACGCCTCGACACTCCAATAGCGCGCTGGCTATCAACGCTTCCTGGAAAAGGAATCCGTAAGCCAGGATTGTGACATCCGTTCCTTCCGAGACAATCTCTGCTTTTCCAATATGAAACTCAGAGTTGTGCTTGTAACACCGCTCTCGAAGATTGCATCGCACATAGCAGGGATGCGGACTGTCAATTATTGATTGCAGACCCATCACCAATTCCTGCTCGTCGGCAGGACAGAAGATTTGTACGCCAGGAACACTCCGCATTAGCGCGATGTCTTCGAGAGATTGATGCGTGGGACCATTTGCCTCGGAGAGAAACCCGGGAAGCGCGCCGATCAGCTTCACCGGAAGTCCCGGGATCCCGATATCTGTGCGAATGAATTCGAAAGCTCTAAGAGTCAGGAACGAAGCTAATGCGTGGACGACCGGAATCCTCCCGCGCAATGCAAGGCCGGACGCAGCGCCGATTAGGGTTTGCTCGCAGATTCCAACATCGATGAACCGGTCGCCAAGATCCCGTGGTAGGTTTCTTATCGCAGCGCGATTCTCAGCGGTCATAACAACCACGTCTGAGTTGGCTGCGGCGATTGCCTTTAATGCATCCTCATAACTAACGTGCATATGCTCACCTGACCATAAGAGTGCTTGACGCTAGATGAGTTGTTCGTCCGCTGTGCAATTCTTCGATAAGCATCGCGATTTCATCCTCGCTGAATTTCACGAACCAGCGGTCCGAACGCGCTTCGAGGCTGCGAAGGCCTTTGCCTCTGACTGTGCGGGCGATTAACGCTGAAGGCCTGGTTAGGAAAATCGGAACTGACGCAAATGCGTCTTCCATTTCTGTGAAGCTGTGACCGTCAATCGTTGTTACTGACCAGCCGAATGCAGCAAACTTTGAATCGAGAGGCTCGAGAGGCAGCAACTCCTCGGTGCGCATATTGGCCTGGAACCCATTTCGATCGATAATGACAATCAGGTTGTCGAGTTTGTGCGCAGCGGCTACCAGACAACCCTCCCAAATCGAGCCTTCATTGAGCTCTCCGTCTCCGAGCACAACAAAGACTCGCCCATCGCCACCACGAAGCTTGATATCGAGCGCGATTCCTATTCCAACCGCCAGAAGATGTCCGAGCGAGCCAGAGTGAAACTCAACGCCTGGTATTTCACGATTCGGGTGCCAATAGATTGAGTCCGTGGTCTTAAGATGATTTTTTAGCCTCTCCGCATCGAAGAATCCCAACTCAACGAGGACGCTGTAGAGGGCTGGAACATCGTGTCCTTTCGACAGTAGCAAGTAATCTCGCTCATCATCCTGAAGAGTGTCAGGCGATATATGCAGAACACGCTTGTACAGGTAAACCAGAAGGTCGACACAAGACAGTGAGGCGCCGATGAAGCAACCGCCGCCGCCTGACATTCTTACGATGTGCTCGCGCGCTCGAAGCGCCGTTTCCTCCAGCTCGAATGGAATCTGATCAGGCATTTTCGCTGACTCTCTAAGCTGCGTCGTCCAGGACTCGCGTATCTTTGCGCGACTTTGTTTTGAGCTCGTGCAAGTGATGTCTATACCAATTGACACCGGCATAACTCTTATTAAGCGCAGGCACGTCCGGATGGTCCGCGAGGAAACTAAGAATATCGTTGATAGAGAAGACCGGTTTGGATTGCGACCAGAGCTCATCGTAGACTGCGCTGACCATTGCATAGTCCTCGACGTAATCGACGGTCCATCGATGGCTCATTGAATAATCAAGCCCCGTTTCCCACTTCACGTTCCCAATGCGAAACTGCTTCGGACGATCCCAGAGAAACGGCGTGGTGTGTTCGCGTTCAAAGGATCTGTTTGCTTCGATCCACGCTCGCTCGAGCGCAGCCATCGACATCACCTCCACGTCGTTGCCATCGGGATAGCTGGGCGGGTGAAGATTGCTTACATAGTCGAATCTACTGGGGTTCTCTGAATAAAACGAAAGGACGCGATCGACAACTGCCGGGTCAATTAACGGGCAATCTGAAGGAATCTTTACAACAGCGTCTGCTCCAAGGCTGATGGCTGCCTGATAATGCCGCTCGAGCAAGTCAGTCGGATGCCCGCTCACACATCGCACATCTGCAGTTCGACAGAGATCGCGGATCCTGTCGTCATCAGGACTTGTGGTTGTTGCGACGACAAGATCGAAATGACTTTGAGCGGCGGTGACGCGTTCGATGAGCCGGGTGAGAAGCGGCGCCCCCGCGAGCGGCATCAAAACCTTACCTGGTAATCGGCTAGATTTTGTTCTGGCCTGAACTACAACAAGCGTTTTCATAAGCGTAAGATCCCGAAACAGTCTGCCCGATCGAACCGTCCTCATACTTTGATTTTCGGCACTGATACGCTTGCGCTGTTTCGAGAACCCCCCGACAAACCGCTGCTATATTTTTAGCAGCACAGTTATTCTGTATTGGCATAAGCTTTCGCAGATCGTCGGCGTTGAAGTACGAATGAACCTCTTTGCCTAAGGCTATTCCGACAAACGCAGTAGACGAGTACTGCGTGATCAGCACATCACAATTGGCGATCATCTCTTCGGCACTGCCCTTGGAATAAACAAGAGCCCGAGGCGCAATCGCGCGAATCTCCGAGGTGGATCGATCGACGTTTTCGTTTGGATGGAGCTTAAAGATAAGCTGACGACCAGCAGCGATGGAGACGGCTCTTTCGATAAATCGTTTACGATTGTCGAATTTGAATGTCTCACGAGTATCGGAAGTGCATACGAGCACGAATCCCCTGAACGGGAAATCGTTCTTTAGAAACCTTGCGCAGTTATCAAAGTTAGGAATGCCAGTAACAACAATTTTTTCAGACCTGACGCCTTTCTTTATAAACAGTTCTCTATATCCTTCACTGGCAACGCAGAAGACCGTGAACGCATTGCTAAGACCAGTGGCAGCGGTGCTTGCGAGCCATCGAGGCAACATTGGAACGCGCCTTACGATGTGATAGGCGAGGTTCTCAGGATCAGTCATCCCTTCCTGAACGAGAACAATCTTGCGCTTAAGGATATTTTTCGGAACAACAAGATCTGAGCAGGTCAGGATCAAATCGTAATCTCGGCTACGTCCTTCCAGATCGAGGGCCAGCTGGTGCTGATTCAGGTATTCAAGACATCTTGAGGAGAACTTCGTTCCCATCACCGTGAATTCAGCGAGATTGAAACGGCGGGCGAGTGACAACAAGAGATCGCCGTAAAAAGGGGTGAAGAATAGATCGCAATCAGAGAGCTCTTCGGCAATCTGATGCATTTGGGTGGTCTGGTTCAGTGACCCACAGATCAGGAGGATCTTTTTGCGCATACTTGTTGTCTTTGGCGCCGGTCGCTCAACGCTGACAGAGGATGCGTCTGGTCATCCGGCCTGCTCGGGATCGATCTCGGGGGTTCCGTCCGTCGGTTCCGCAGGGCTTGCTGACTGATCATGTTAGCGGAATGACTTTAGTAAAGAGTGAAGCCTCGCTGAACTGTTTGTTAATTCTGCAGTCGTGGCCTTTAGCTTAATTTTGATGAGACCAAGCTTACTTAGGGCGTTTTTTCGAAAAACAAAGTGCTTGATTTTATTTTATTTTGATCATAAGTATTTAATGATGACGCGTTCCGCACCTGCGATAGCCGGGAGCAAATCCCAACAATTTACGATCTTAGAGATCGACACGATATTCAACTTTTACAAACCGAAACCGCCGCTTTCTAAGTTTGTAGATAGTTTTTGGCTATACCAGAGCAACGAGCCGCAGAACCGGAGCGAACACATTCTCCCAACCGGCACGCTGGAACTCGTAATCAACCTCGGGCAAAACGAGCTGCGGTTTTACGACGCCGAACGTCCTGAAATCTGCTCCCGCCTTTCAGGTGCGGTCGTTTCAGGTGCGCATGGGCGCGGCTTCACGCCGGCGGAAGAAGGCTTTATCATCGGGGTTCACTTCAAACCGGGCGGCGCTTTTCCATTTCTCGGACTTCCGGCCGGTGAGCTCGCAGACACTCACGTCGATCTGGAAATACTTTGGGGACCGTCGGCCGGACGGCTGCGGGAGCGTCTTTGTGAGGCAAAAACTTCTGACGAGCGGTTTCAGTTGCTCCAGGAAGCCCTGTTGAGTCGACTGTGTTACGGAGTGGAACAGCATTACGCTGTTTCGGCAGCGCTGGAACTGTTCAGGAAGAATCAAGCCGGGCCGAAAGTGAGGGAGGCCGCAAAGTTTCTCGGTTTAAGCCAGCGTCGGTTCATTCAGGTTTTCAAGGCGGAAGTGGGCATAACGCCGAAACTGTTCAGCCGGATTCAGCGGTTTCAGCAGACCCGGACTCTCATCCAGCACAATCCCTTGATCAATTGGGCGGATCTTGCCGTTGATCTCGGATACTTCGATCAGTCCCATTTTATTCGCGAATTTCTCGAGTTCTCCGGGCTTAACCCGACCGATTACATAAATCGCCACAAAAGCTTTATCGAACCCAACATTGCCGTCAAACGCTAGCGCCTTTCGCATACTCAGGTCAGGTCAATTTTATCCAATACGACCGTCGCTTCACGACCGCATAATGTGGGTAAGGAGAACTGACCGATGGACAGGAAGAGCATTCTTTCGGGATTGATCGCGCTTTGCGCTGTCTGCATATTTCCGGCTGCCACCTACTCGCAATCTCCGCAGATCGGCATTACCGCCGGACGAGCCCGTGCCCTCGTTGCCGTCGCGGTGGCGCTGATCAGCCTGGTTATCGGTGGGCTCGCTCTGGCACGTCCCGCCGGTCGTATTGGCAACGGGCGAGCCCGGTCCATTGCGGCTCTGGTGCTGGGGCTGATCGGCTTTGTCATCGGTGCGCTGGTCGCGGCCACTGCCAACGGTGGTCTCGGCACGGGCAGCGGACTAGGCGGCGCCCTAGTAGCAATGATTATGGGTTTGATCGGCATGGCTCTCGGTGGGCTGGCTCTGGCGCGCCTACATATGCCTTCGCGAAGCGACGACGCGGCAACTTCGTCGATTAAGGAGAGGCGATGACGAAACAGATGTTATCCACCCGGGCGCTGCTGGCGTGCGGCGTTGTGGCTGGTCCGCTTTACCTGATGGTGACGATGGCTCAGGCGCTAACCCGCGACGGCTTCGACCTGAGACAGCATCGCTTCTCCTGGCTGACGGTCGGGGACCTCGGCTGGATACACCAGTCGAACATGGTGCTGGTCGGAGTGCTGACGGTGCTGTTCGCGATCGGCGTGCGCCAAGTGCTGCGGACGCGCCGGGGTGCGGTGTGGGGGCCACGGCTCCTCGTGCTATTCGGGGCGGCCTACATCATCGGCGGCCTGCTGAGAGCGGATCCGGTAGTCGGCTTCCCGCCCGGGACAACATTGGAGATGGCGCACACCACCTGGCATGGAGCCGTCCAGAATGCCTCACGTGGTGCTAGCACTCTTTTCCTCATCGCTGCGAACCTGGTGATCGCGATGTGGTTCGCCTCCGAGGGGCACCGGAGCTGGGCCTGGTTCTACGGCACCGCTTTTCCCGTGGTGCTCGCTTCGCTGACGGCCGTCGGCTTCGTTGCAATCGGCGACCGTTCCGCCTTCGCCTTAGCCATTGTCTCGACGCCATGGATCCTGGTGACGACGCTGGCCGTACATCTGTACCAAACGTGAGGCGAAGCGACGTAATGACAGTCCGGCAGGCTTGGGAATGATGCCTAGGCCGGTAGCAGAGCACGCTCCGCCTTCGTGAAGGCGCGGACAACAGGACGATCTCAAGAAGGAACTCGCCTCGGCTTCGTTTCGATCACGCCGCGCTCGCGACGCGCACGCGTGGGTGGTCATCGTCGTGCCTGTATTAATTTTCGCTGCCGGCACGACCTTTCTCGTCGGGCAGAGGAGTGGTCTTCGATCAGTCGCATCCTAGTCACGACTTCCTAATTCTCAGGTCTCAGTCCCGCCGAAGTACACATAATCGCGGCGAAGGCCGTTTGACGCATCGGGCATTTACGAACGTGTCGATTTAGGGACCTGTCAAACGACTAATTAATAGGGGGAAGATTGAGTTCTGAGCTATCAAATGATGATATGGCTGTTAACAAATCTTGACCTCCTTCGGTTCCGAATCTCTAAAGTAAGTGAGAATGGAATCTATGGTCGACGCTCGTTCTCGGTAATCTGATTACGACATATTCATTGAATGAGCGGAACAGTCAAGATAATCCGGCCGTATTCAAATTAAATGAAAGAGAGTGTAGTTTTGTGTCCATCTTTAACGACTAGGGCATCCGTACGGAAAAAGAACGCAGTGCGGGAACGCAAGTGACTCGCGCCAGAAGCATTTGCTCAATCTGAGGTTCTTCTGAGCGGTGTTCGCGAATCATTGAAAACAGATCTTTTAATCCACGTCTGGTAGAAGTCGGAGGGCATTAATGACTAGCGCGTTGGCTCAAGTTGCCTCGACAGGCTTAGCGCCACAGCAGTATCTGACGCTTCTTGAGCTCTCAAGAGCAATTTCGATACATCGTAACTTGCCAGATTTGTTCCATGATCTAGCCGGCCGTTTGCATGATCTGTTCGAATTTCGCAATCTCGGCGTAGTGCTGTATGACAAGTCGCTGGATGTCTTGCGACTGCACATATTGGCATCAACCGAACCTGCCATTCGTGCTATACCTGACGAGCTGCCGATCAACGGCTCAATATCCGGATGGGTCTGGCAAAATCAGCGGCCGTTTGTCACTGCTGATCTACAACAAGAAACCCGATTCACAACCGCAGCGATGTCGAAGGATTATCCGGTGAAGTCGGTTTGCGTCCTGCCGTTGACCACGGCTCATGGTCGCCTCGGCGTATTCAATATATGGAGCGATAAAACCGGCGTCTACGATCAACTCGATCTCGATTTCGCGCAGCTTCTAACTTCGCAAATAGCGGTGGCGGTCGAGAACGCGCTCAACTTTCAGGAGGCTCAGTCTGCACATCAGCAACTTACGAGGGAACGGGATCAACTGCGGTTGCTCCTGGAGGTCGGCAACGCGGTTGTTTCCACGCTGGACCTCCGTGAGTTGTTAGCTACAGTCTCTGATTGTCTTCGGAGGGTGATGTCGCACGATTACGCCAGCCTGGCTTTGTACCATTCCGACAGCAACATGCTGGAAATCCACGCACTCGATTTTCGGAGCACAACAGGCTTTTTGCAGGAAGGTCTCACGGTTCCGGTAGAAGATGCCCCGTCCGGTCGTGCGCTTATGAAACGAGAGCCAGTGCTGCTCACCAGGGCGGACGTTGAGAGGATCGATTCTGATTTTGCTCGAGGTGTGATTGCTGAGGGATTTCAATCGGGTTGTTACATACCGCTTATAGCTCATGGGCGTCCTCTCGGAGTGCTCGTGGTCGCAAGCGGGAGCTTACCTGTATTTCCCAAATCCGATGCCGATCTTCTGCAGCCTGTGGCGAATCAGATTGCCATTGCGGTTGAAAATGCCCTTGGTTTTACACAGATCGTCGATCTGGCCAATAAACTGACTGAGGAAAAACTCTATCTGGAAGAAGAGATTCGAACTGAGCACGATTTTGAGGAGATCATCGGTAACAGCGAAGCGCTGAAGCGTGTACTCAAGGAAGTTGAGACGGTAGCGGCTACTGATGCAACCGTGCTTATTTGCGGCGAGACCGGAACCGGAAAAGAACTGATTGCGAGGGCATTGCACAACCTGAGTTCCCGCCGGGAGCGAACGCTGGTAAAGGTCAATTGCGGCGCAATACCCACTGGGTTGCTGGAGAGCGAGATGTTCGGTCACGAGAAGGGAGCGTTCACCGGGGCAATCGAGCGCCGCATCGGCCGGTTTGAGCTCGCAGATCGAGGAACGATTTTTCTCGATGAGGTGGAAGACATTCCTCTCGAGTTGCAACCTAAGTTGCTCCGCGTGCTCCAGGAGCAGGAACTCGAGCGACTAGGCAGCTCGCGTACAATCAAGGTTGATGTCCGTGTGGTGGCGGCAACAAATGTCAACCTCGCTGAGATGGTTGCGGAGAAGAAGTTTCGCAGTGATCTCTATTATCGACTGAACGTGGTTCCGATTACGCTACCACCGTTGCGCGAACGCGTTGAGGATATTCCGCTGTTGGTGAATTTCTTTACACAGAAATATACGCAGCGGATGAAGAAATCAATAGGAAGAATTCCCGTTGAAACGATGGCAGCGCTGACAAATTACTCGTGGCCGGGCAATATCAGAGAGCTGCAGAATCTGATTGAAAGATCAGTTACGCTTTCGCGCGGAACGGTGCTCGAGGTCCCGGTTGAAGAACTGGAGCAATCGGAGAATGGCCACACGAATGGTTCGAACGGATCTTCGATGCTCGAAAGTGTCGAACGTGAGCACATATTGCGGGTGCTTCAGGATACAAGTTGGGTGATTGCCGGTCCGAGAGGTGCGGCGGCTCGGCTCGGATTGAAACGGACCACGCTGAACAGCCGGATCCGAAAGTTAGGGATTACTCGACCCAGAGTGTGAGCGAAAACACTACGCTTCTCAAAACTTACCCTGCCAATTTGTAGATCCCGCCTCAATGCGCGCTGGATTGGTTGCGTCTTGTGTTAATCCTGTATTTAACAGAGTTCTAACATTTTTGTAGAAGTGCCTTAACTCCCGGCGTCTATACTGTTCTCACCTGACAGTTCAAAGGCAGGAGCTTAGAAAGGACCTTTTAGCCCTTCAAGTTGATCTATGAAAGTAAAAACTTATCAGATCGGCTGGGCGGTGCTTGGCGCTCTCACAGGCTGTACATTAGACGCCACCCTCGAACGAGTTCCTGGTATCAGAAGCGCAGTCTTTAGTCTTCGCCTCATCACGTTGATCCTCATTGTGGCTGTGACTTTCCTGCTGATTCAACGTGCAATTAAACCACAACAAGGCGAAGTCTCAAACGCAAAGCATCAATCAGAGTTTAGGTACGACGTCACGCGATTACTCTTACCGCTGCTTGCAACAATGGATGAGGGGATTCTGATTGTAAATTCGCGATTGGACATTGTTCTCTACAACGATGCATCCACTCATATTCTGCGACTACCGGTGGAAGCCGGAAGTCAGACCGCAGGTGGCGGGCGCGCTTCTGACTATGGCAATAATTCAACTCAACCGACGCTTCGGCTTGTAGACGCAACCCGCGATCCTTCTATTAACAACGCCTTCAAATCCGTGCTGGATCACCATCAGGCAGTGAAGATAAAGGTAGAGCTGATCGGACGTAAGACTCGCGTTTACCAGCTGCGTATAACGCTATTGGACGGTGATCTTGCAGCGGGAATCTTCTTTGATATCACGGAGCTTGAGCGCCTCGAACGGGTTCGCAGAGAATTCTTCGCTAATCTGTCTCACGAGTTGCGCACTCCGCTGACCTCGATCCTGGCATCCTCTGACACCTTAGCAGCGATCGGACCCGAAGATGCCGAGAATGCGAAGCGGTTTGTCGAAAAACTTCGCAAACAAGCGTATCGAATGAGCAAGCTGATCGACGACATTCAGGACCTGTCGGCGATCGAATCCGGGGACATCAATCTTTCATTGGAACGGGTCCGGCTTCGAACCGTTGTCACCGACATGATTGTGTTGGCCGAGACTCGACGAAATTGTCTGGTGTCGTTTTGCGTGTCTATTCCGGATGATTTGTTTGTGCAAGTTGATCGCACCAGGCTCGAACAAATTCTAATCAACTTAATTGACAACGCCGTGAAATTTAATCGACAGGGCGGTTTAATATCGATAACCGCCGAACACACCGAGGACAAAGCCACAGTTGTTGTAGAGGACACCGGATTAGGAATTGCGAGTGCGGATCTGCCAAGGATATTCGAGCGGCTCTATCGAGGCGACAAATCACGTTCGAATCGAATCGAAGGAACGGGTCTGGGTCTTGCAATTGTAAAACATCTCGTCCAGGCGCATGGCGGAGAGATAAGCGTTACCAGCGAGCTAGGCCGGGGCTCACGATTCTCGTTCACGCTGCCAATACCGGTCCCACAGAGTCGAGAAGACGTTGCCAAACTCGCGGTTGTCGACGCGTAGCAAATTGGCTAATATCCGAGCTTTCGTATATTGCGATTCTTTCAGAAGCAGCCAGATAAAATTTTGCCGCGCTTTTGTGCGCGGTGCTAACGGAGGAGTGATGACTGAGGACTTCTCGCCTATCAAGGTTACGGCGTGTGACGAAAACAGAGTGAGAAAGGCATCAGGCAGTAAGACCCGATATGTTGTTCCTTTCTTGCTCTCATCAAAGCCACCCAGAGATTGGGAAGACATTTTTGATGATGTTTGGCGTGCTTATCGGAAGAGCTCTTCCAAGCCAAAAGCGCAAGCTTATATTCGCCGGGGAGAGGTGGTGCTTGAGTGCGCGCTGAGCGACGTAAAACAGGTTTTCCCTAATGTTCGCATCTTAATGGATGCTGCGAATGAGAAATTCTTAAGCCAGCTCGCGCAGCGGGCGGAGAAAGACGAAAAGAAAAGACGCAAACGTGAAGAGGAAAAGCTAGCCGAGAAACAGGCTATAAGAGAAGCGCTGGAAGGCTTGGAGTTTTCCTAAGTATTGGCCTCGGTACATCGGGCGTCGCGGTTAACTCGCAAGCAGGTATCCCGGTTTATGTGATTGCAAAAATCCCTCGGTTGATGCCGGCCCCATCAACCGATTTAACATTCTCACGTCGACCTTGGTTAGATCCACAATGATTAATCCGTCCAACGCATCGCTGAATTTCTGATCGACATTGAAAGCAAGCAGCTTCCCGCCGAGCTTTAAGTACTGTTTGAGCAAAACCGGAACGCTTCTTCGGTCCGTTTCAATATCGGATACGAGCTCGGAAACCTCGTCAAAATCATCGAGCGAATCTGACCAGTCGCGAAGAGCGCGCGCACTGATGCTACGGTCTTTGAATGGCGTTCTTGCTTTGACCATCGCAGCCAGCTCGTGTCTGTGATGAGGTCTGGTCAAACATTCCACGATAAATCGCCGCGCAACAGGTCTGTAATCGCTGGATATAGTTACCGGACCAAAAAGAGTCTTGTACTGCGGGTGGAGCGCAACAAAACGGGCGATGCCTTTCCACAGCAGGAACAGAGGCGGAAACGACTTCTGGTATTCTACTCGCACGAATGATCTCCCGAGCTCGAGTGAAGGATTGATTCGATCAACAAAGTCCGATCCATATCTGAATAGGCTGTGTGTATAAAGCCCTCGTTTGCCAAAATGAGCAACAATCTTGTCCGCTCTTCCTATGCGATACGCGCCTACTATTTCTTTTGCCTCTCTATTCCACAGGAACAGGTGCAAGTAATATGAGTCATACTGATCTATATCCAGGGCCTTTCCGGTTCCTTCATTTGCATTCCTGAATGCGACCTCACGAAGTCGTCCGATCTCGCGAAGCCCAAACGGAATCTGCTCGGCATTGGCATAATAGACGGAAAACGGAGCGTTTGTGACCAATTCCTGCGCGGGCGGTAAAGCAGCGATCTCATCGGACATAACAGAGGGAGGAATCGCTCTTGGAACCGGTTGTAATTGCGACCGGTGACTCGCTACGGATGAGGCGTTTTTTGCAAGAGAGGATGGAGGTATTTGGTTGGCCAGGAGATAAGTGCGTCGTCTAAGATACCCGATCATCTCGGCATTACTCTCGAATGCTTCAAGTCGCTCAATTGGGATCGGACTGCTGATCCTGACCTTGATCATTCGCCCGCGCTTGTTCAAAAGCTCGCGAGGAAGCATGGCTGTTCTTAACCCAGCGTGAATTAATCCGGTCAGTTGGAACACCAGGCTGTTTGAGCCGTCGATGAATACCGCCAGTACTTGCGCGCGGGTCTTGCGGATGATTCTCGCTACCGAAGGGTTCCACTGAGGATCCGTGACTTGCCTCTTAGCCAGGTTGAAGTGTGCTACTTCACCAGCTGGAAATATACCGAGCGATCCACCGTTCCGCAGCCATCTTATTGCTTCCTTCACCGGCCGCGTGTTCGATTTGGCAGCGGTGGCTCCTCCATAAGGATCTACATGAATGAGCGTATCGCGCAGTTCCGGTACTGTGTTCAAAGCGTTATTGGCGAGCATCTTGAAGTCCGGCCGGATAGTTCGAAAAATAGATCCGAGAAGGATACCGTCGACCATCCCCAACGGATGGTTTGAGATTACGACCAACGGACCGGTGCGTGGAATCTGCATCGAGTCCTTGTCTCCAAGTTCGTATTGAAGATCCAGTTCTTTAAGAATCCTATCAACAAAGGGAATGTCGAAATTTGCTCCTGCGACACGGGCATAGAAATCGTCCAGCTTGCGCAGATGAAGGATTCGGTCAAGTGTGCCCTCGAGCAAACCGGAGAACAGGTTGTTCGTCGGGAGTTTTCTTTCGAAAGCGAGGCTCAATACGCGTTTTGTAGGTTCAACATTCTGCATAGAATCCCTTCAAAGCTTATTGCACAATTGAAACCAGCTTTTAGTTGAGTCACTTTCGGGGCCATCTGTGCTGATCGCAGGGGCTGACGGGGCGCATCGCCATTCGCAAAACAACGAGATTAATGTTAGCGGTGCGTGTTGAAATTGAAGTGAAGACTAATTGAAGCTTATGTAAATCTTCGTTGTTCGGAAAAGGTTGATGGCAGCGAGTGAAGAAGCGGATTCGTGGCGCGCTCACCGAGAGGCGGCAGCTTCGGCCACATGCTGTGAAATCTTTGGTGCGACCGTCAGGTCACCATCGGGTCGCGGACCGTAAACGTAAGAACCTAGGCGGCCGCGACATAGTCACCGCCACTTAGCTTCGGAGCAGCGATCTCGAGTATGCCGTCTTGAAAACTAATTTCTGCGGTCGTCCAATCAATAGGCTCTGGAAGCTCAACGGCATTGAACACCCGGCAAAGAATAAACCGATCAGGTTCTTCAATACAGATTGGTCCCCGATCGCAGATGATGATTCGCTGATCCTGGACCTGGACCTCGAGATCATCCACTATTGGCAACGGAACCTTCGCTCGCGCGATCAATCTGCCATCGATCTCATCGATGCTGAAGGAGATTGGTAGGAGCATCTCTGACTCGGCGCGAAACCAATCTTCCAAATCGTTTCCATCAACGCAACCGCGATCTTCATATAAGTGATATGCTCTGAGAGCAATCGCTTCCTGGATTTCAGTCAGATGGTTTGAGAGGTCACTATCCTGGGTGTTGGGTTGCAAAGAAAAGGCTGTGTCGCGTTTTGATGAATTCTTACGCTCAGCTTTCGATCGCATTTTTCCTCCTTGTTTTTTCGTAGTGAATCTAACTCAAGGCTAGCACCGCGAAATTAAGTAGAGTTTGCCGAGCCCTTAAATCTTACTTAACTGCAATTGCGAGTTGGCCATGATTCTTGTTGAGTGGCTGGACCGACGCGTTCTCAAAGTTGGAATGATTCGTTTGGCGATTTATGCTCGCTTGCAGGCTTTGACCGTATTCGCGTACTGCAGCTTAAAGACTGAGGGAATTAACAACTCTTTAATACTAATGATACGCGGCGGAACATAATCTGACGATTCATTTACTTAAGGTTGCAGCAATGCGCCTCGCACTGGAGCCGGCATCGGAGTCCCTTTGAGCGCATCCCACAAAATCTCGTTTAGCTCATCGAAATCCGCTCGGTCGTAGTCAGACCAATCGAGTTTCGCAGAACGCACTGCACCCCAGCCCTTCTCGGGATTCTTCGCAAGTAAATCTTCCTGGGCGGGAACGAGCTTATATTGAGACAGTTGAGGTGTGGTAGTGAACACGTTATACATCGGAGTAGCAAGCGCATCGTACTGTGTCATCGGAGGCAGGTTTAAAATCAATTCCATCGTACGAACATATGAAACCGTCGTATACATGGTGCTATCGACAACTCCGCGTTTAACATACGGTGAATAAACCAATCCTACCGTTCGCCGAGCGTCGACGTGATCGGGTCCATTCTGGGCATCGTCTTCGATGATGAAGATTGCGGTTTCCGGCCAGAACCGGGAGTTAGTAATCGCTTCGATTATCATTCCGAGAGCCAGGTCGTTCGATGCCACGCAGGCGGTTGGGGTGAACCGTCCGGCACTCAAGCCGTCGGTGTGATCCTCACCCAAAGACATCACCATAAAATCCCACCACTCACCTTTCGCTTCGGCTTCCTTCAGCTCTTTTATGAAGACTTCAGCCAGCTTTGTGTCCCGTTGTCGTCCCGGTCCCATTTTAAGTTTAAGCCATTCAGTACTCACGTGATCTTTCAAATCGCGGTTGCCTACGAACGTCGGTTCCTTTTCCGGTGACGAGCGAAACGATGCGAACTCGCCGTAGCTGCGATAAGTCTTTCCATGCTTGCGGCAGTTGTCCCACAGATAGCCTGCCGGTGAGGCTGTAAGGCGCTCGTCGGCATCCGGTTGCCCGCGTTTGGAATAGCTGTTGACCCAGGCTTTCTGCGTGAAGTCGGTTGCGTAAGCAGCGTTGGACCACTGATGACCGTCTTGCGAGACTTCACCATTACAGTAAAGGTTGTCAAAAACTACCGTTTCACGAGCGAGCTTGTGTGCGTTGGGTGTAGTCTTCTCCCCGAACAAAGTCAGGTTAGGGTCTCCATTGCCTTTGCCAAGGTCTCCAAAAACCTGATCGTAAGTTCGATTCTCACGAATGATGTACAAGATATGCTTGATCTTTGGAAAGACCTGCTTAGTTATCCTTTCTGCATGCTCGTTGTCCATCATTGCTTCGGGATTAGGAAAGTTGGATTTGACCTGCGCGGTGTAGGCCGCGAGACCCGGCTTATCCGGCACGTCAACGATTGAAAGGGTGCCGACTAGTTTACCGCCGACGTAATCATAAGGTTTTTTCGGGTCTGGCGATGACACTTTGTATTCCGTTTCCGCGGGGAAATTGCCGTTCAGGTTTAATCCACCTTTCCCGGTACCAACAAAGAGTTTTTTGCCATCGGTGGAGACGGCTATGGCACTCGGATACCATGCCGTCGGAATAAAGCCGAGCACGGACGATTCTTTGGGGTTCGAAATATCAATGACAGCGACATCATTATTATCTGCGTTTGCCACATACAAGCGCTTGCCATCAGCGGTTATCGCCAGGGCACACGGCGTCGAACCAACCAGTGCCTTCGGTTCGAACGAGGTCTTAATCGTTTCAATCAATTTGCCATCGCGAATCACACTGACACTATTCGAGCCGGCGTTTGCGACGAACAGACGACCATCAGCGCTGAAAGCAAGATCGTTTGGATGGCTTTCAACTTTAACTCGAGAGGACTCAGTAAGGGTTTTTACATCAAGGATGCTGATTGACTCGCCGCCCCAATTTGACACCGCGAGTTGTTTGCTGTCCGGCGACAATACTGCTGCGTAAGGACGATACCCAACCTTGATTGAAACTTGCGTTTTGAAATCAGTACCGCTCAGGCGGTATACCGTGTCGTTCTGCGTGTTGACAACATAGAGCGAGCGATCAGTGCCACAGGTCACTCCGCCGACAAAGCGCTCTTTATCGGCAACTCCTTTGATCTCCAAAGAGGGCATTATCGCGAGCTTGCCTTCGCGCCTCTGCAACCTCAATATCGGCAAGTGCAATGCGCTGATCACTTCCGGAGTAACTCCTCGGGCTTTCAACGAATCCAGAAACTGTTGCGTCGGAGCTCCACCGCCGGAGACGAAGACTGTGCCGCTGGTCGGATCCTGCGCCATACCGGTCCAAATCTTTCCTACGTTCACACTCTCAATAGTTTTTTCGGATTGGAGGTCGATGGTGCTCACGCTGTGATCGTGCCACCCCGCTGTGCTTGCGAGGACTTTCTTTCCGTCGGGACTCGGAATGATCTTCATTACCATATCGCCGGGTAGTGGAATGTGATGGCCGGCTGGTGTTATGCGCCACCCGTTAGGCAAAACCGTGGAGGTGCTGTTTGAATCGAGGCCGGGTTTAACAATTCCGCTCCAAACCACAAGCTTCTTGAATCCTCCTCCGAGTGCGATGATAGTAGTAATCAGTAATGCTACTGTCGTGATTGCGACGCTTCTCAGCCGAATTTTCATGGTTGTCTCCGAAGAAGAGGATTTCCCCGATTTTGTCCGCGTGATCATACGCCAGAATTCGATCCCAGGCGAATGATTATTCGTAGCGGACTGGTAATAGTTCAAAAAGACACTTTGAGTGCGAACTGAATCTGTCGCGCCGGAAACGTCGAACGTATCGTGCCGAAAGCTGAACTGCTTCGATCGCCATTCGCCGCACCAAAGTTTGTTTTGTTGAATAAATTGAACGCCTCCATGCGAAACTCCAGCTTTGAAGTTTCGCTCACCGGCAGCCTGAAATCCCTCTGGAGTCCAAGATCAAACTGGTAGAAGGCGTTGCTGCGGGCAATGTTTCGCCCAGCCGTGCCAAAGGGGTGATCTACAGTCGGAATTGACACGGTATTCTTGTTGAAATAGTTGTCGATCGTTCGTTGCCCTTCAGGGGCCAGTACGTCGCCGCTGGCATTCGGACGCAGCGCGACTCCGCCCAGGAAAGAGGCGAGATTCGCGGTCACCGGTGACGGCTGATAGCGCAGGTTGATTGTCTGCCCGCTCAGCATTGTATTGATGCCAGTCAGTGTCCACCCACCGATTACTCCGTCTAGCCAGGGATTGATGTCCGCGGCGAAGGTTCGGCCTCTACCGAATGGAAGGTCCCAAACAAAGCTGGTTGTGTTATTGATGGGCTGATCGAAAGCAGATAAACCGCGATCCGCGGCAATGTTGTAAACGTCTTGAGGCCGTCCCTCATTGCCGTTAGGTTCCTCCAACACCTGCGTTACATTGTCAATGGCTTTGGACCATGTGAAGGAATTCAGGAGATAAAGGCCTTTTGAGAACCGTCGTTCAAACTTAACCTGCATTGCGTGATAGTTAGAGAAAGCAGCGGGTAGTACGCCAGAGATGGTTCTGAAGCCTTGAATCGGTCGGCGCTGGTCGAGAGTAGGACGCTGTGCGGCCGGCAGGGCGAGTTCGGCTGTCGTCAACGGACGCGCTTGATTGACGTCCGCGAGCATCACCATCTTAACCGCATGATTGCCGACGTACGCCACATCGATCAGCATGTCTTTTGTCAGTTCGCGCTGGATAGAGAACTGCCAGTTCTGTATGTACGGTGTACGCTTGTCTTTCGGTATGAACAACGTCACGTTGTTAGGCAGGACTGTGGGATACCCCTGCTGCGTCGCGCGGAAGCAACCTGAAGAGTTGTCGCCGCCGGCGCAAAGCCCACCTGCAATATTGGTCGCGTCTTGCACAATGGCCGCTCGGGTGATCTGCGGAAAGTTGGTTGCCAAGAGGTCTGCGCTTCCCAGCCGATTGAAATGGACATAGCCGACACCGTATCCTCCGCGGATGACCGTTTTTTCGAAGATGTTGTACGCGATTCCAATTCGCGGGCCGAAGTTGTTGTAGTCAGGATCAACGAGCCCGCGATCGTAAAGCGAACCGCTCTTTGCCTGAATGATTGTGTTGGTTTTTGGGTCGTAGTTCGACAGACGGTTGTGATCTTCATAGATGGGCGTTGAGAATTCGTAGCGCATCCCGACGTTAACTGTAAGCTTTGGGCTGACCTTGAAGTCATCCTGAACATAGGCAAAATGAAGCCGCTGACGTAAGTTCACCACGAGCAAGTTAGCAAGCTCATACTGCGAACGCGCCCCGAACATAAAATCAGCCAGATTGAACAGGTTGTTGGACAGCGCTCCTGCCGGCCGGCTGAACTGACCAGTGTACGTATCCAGTCCCATCAGCGGATTCGTGTCCTGCACATCGGTGTTTACTCGCAAGTACTCGTAACCGCTTTTCAAACTGTGCCGACCCCAATTCCACGAGTAGTTGATTCGTGGATCGACATTTGACGGGTTCTGAAACTGTGGATTGGTTGCCTGCCTCCCCAGTTGAGACAAGCCACCAATAGTTTGGGTGGTCAATCCTCCAGTTATCTCTGGGTCCGTTGGCAGACCAGTTATTCCGTACAGAGCTAACATGCTCGGTCCACCGGTAAGCGGCGGTTTCTTGCCCGCTTCTGTATGCATGATGCCCAGGCGAAAATCTAACACTGAAGAGTTGGCCAGAGCATACGTCGCTCCGGCAGCGAGCTGTTGATTGAGAACATTCACAAGACCGTTCTGGTTGCTGCCCGATGGACCGGGAATGTTCGGACCCTCAAAGTTATTTACCTTTCGATGACTGATGCGTACGAAGGCGTTCAGGTTACGGTTGAACGTGTGATCGAGCCGAATATTGAATTTATCGTTATACGCTTTATTTGGTACCAAATTCTGAAAGTTGTTAGCACCTGCGGCATTAGGCGCCGGCAGTTCGCTGAGTACCTTGCGCGCGAACGAAGTCATCGGGATTCTGTCTCCCGCTTTATAGATGGTTCCGGTGAACGGGTCTCGAACGTCGACCGCCAGGATGCCATCGCGTTGTGCCAGCGTGGGCAATGCTGAGAATACCAGCGTTTTTGAAATCTGCCGAAATCCTTCGTAATCCACGAAGAAGAAGGTGCGGTCTTTGATGATCGGACCGCCAACTGCGAATCCAAACTGGTTCCGAATCAAAGGTGGCTTGACGCCGCCAGCCGGTTTGAAGAATCCGACCGCATTGAGCACGGTGTTCCGGTGGAACTCCCAGGCGCTGCCATGGAACTGATTGGTGCCGCTCCGGTATGTAGCATTGATCACTGCGCCGCCGCTACGTCCGAACTCAGCGCTGTAGGTATTCGTCTGAACCTTGAACTCCTCTACCGCGTCTGGGGATACCTGCACGACCTGTGCTGAAAAGCTCTGGTTGCTCGTGCCGTAAGCGTTGTTGTCAACGCCGTCGAGCAGGAAATTGTTGACCGTATTACGCAAGCCGTTAACATTGAATGCGGCTTCGCGTCCGGCCGTTGTAATCCCGTTCTGTGATGACTCACGAACGCCTGGAGTGAGCAGCGCGAGATTGGCATAGGACCGTCCGTT
This sequence comes from Blastocatellia bacterium, assembly GCA_035258805.1. GTDB lineage: Bacteria > Acidobacteriota > Blastocatellia > UBA7656 > UBA7656 > Onstottus_A. Next base: position 31,730 of record DATFWY010000015.1, read on the forward strand.
GAGCGGAAGGTTCACGATCTGTTCGCGCTGGACAACCTGTCCGCGGCCGCTGGAATCGGTCTCGATCAACTCTGCGCCTGCGGTCACGAGCACACTTTCGGTCAAGGCTCCTGGCTGCATAGTTAAGTCAACACGCTGGCGGGAATTCACCGTAACGTTCACTCTCTCAACTACCGCAGTCGCAAATCCCTGATTTTCTGCGCTGATGCGATAATTTCCGATCTTGACGTTAGTGAATTGGTAGTTACCATCCGCGTCGGTTTGAACGGTCACCGAAATGCCGGTGTCAATGTTCTTTAGAGACACGGTTGTACCGGCTAAGATCGCGCCACTTGTGTCTTTGACCGTACCCAGGACTGTGGCGCTATCGAATTGCGCGGCAGGCATCTTTGTACAGAATAGTAATGCAAAGAGGAGCGTAGCGATTTTAGACACACTACCGACGAACTCTTGGCGACGAATCATAAAAATTTCTCCTGGTGAAAGGACTAATAAAACCCAAGCCGCCTTCTGGCAGCATAGGATTAATTAACTACAAGAAACGTGTGAAGCCAGATTCTAGCAGTGCAGTGTTAAGGAAGATTCAAACCTGTGTAACAAGGAGATTAAAAAGTGTGGGCTGTGCAGTTCGCTCTTTGTTCGGTTCGTAGGAAATATTAGGAAGTTTAAGAGACCTAATGCGAAAACGTCTCTGCAAAGCTTACCATTAGAATAAGGGCCGCTCGACCGGACGCTACGAAATCCCGGGATTCTTGCAGGATTTGGTAGGTCCGTCGAGCGGCCGTTTACTGTGACCTGACACCCATGCGCGGTTATCAGACAGAACGTTCAGATGATGGATTGTCTAGTTGCCTCGTTCCATCACCTTAGCATCCGACTCCAGGGGCGTTAGAGAAGTGGCATAATCGCGAGCGTACTGTTCAAACTTTATTGGATCCCGACCGGTCACCTTTTTTATATCGCCTGTGATGATGCTCGCTCTCTGCTCGCGATAGTAGCGCTCGAGGTCAAGCAGCATATCCGTAAACCACTCCGGGGTCCCCGCCGCGATCATTCCGTTCTTCAGATCCGACGGCGACAGGTTGATATGGCTGATCGTCCGTCCAAGGACCTTCGTTAGCTCAGTCGCGATATCGTCATATGTGAGCGCCTCGGGCCCGCTCAACGAATAAACCTTACCTTCGTGGCCGGGGTCCTTCAGAGCTTTCACTGCGACGGCAGCAAGATCACGCACGTCGACGTGACTGATCTTTGCGTCGGCGCTCGCGGTGAAGAAAGCTCCTTCAGACCTGATCGTATCGCCCAGGTAGGTCACCACATTTTGCATGTAGCCATTCGGACGAAGAATCGTCCACCCAATACCGCTTGATTGGATTGCTTTCTCGACTGGTCGATGAATCTTCGCAAGCAGGAAATCTTCGTGGTCGGCTCCCAGGGCAGACAGCTTGACGATATGTCGCACGCCGGCAATTCTTGCGGCTTCAACCGCGTTTAGTTCGAGCTGCGTTTGGTTTTCTACGTTCGGCCCTAGAAGAAACAGCTTGTCGCATCCTTGGAATGCAGCTTCCAGGGTTTCTGGTTTGTTGTAATCGATGGTGACGGCGTCGATGCCTCTCGAGCGCGCGGCACTCGCTTTGTTCTCCGAGAAGAAGGCGGCGCGGAATGGCGTCTTCGACGCTTCCAGTTGTTTGATGACCTCACTGCCGACAGTTCCCCCGGCTCCAGTTACACAGATCATTTTCGTTACCTCCTTTGCTACAAATAAGAATTGTTAGGTCGCATTCCCCTCAGTCAGCTGCCATCAACGAGTGACGTGACCTTTAAAGCATCAGGGAGCAATCTCGATTGAGTGTTAGCGATTCAACAGGAAAATTATTAATGCCACGAAGCTAACAATGGTTCTCACAGTGTGAAGCATGCCCCATCTATGAAGTAATCGCAGAGCCTCGTCCGATCGCTTGTCCAGACGGGAGGATTCGAGCCTATGATTGGTAGGCATGATGACAATAAGCGTGTAGGGCACGAGCAATCCCAGCATAAAGCCGCCTACGAGCCACCACACATTCGAGCCGGCAAACCACGCGGCGAATGAGCAAGCGAACGCAATTAAGGCTAACGGCGCTTGTATCCAGGTCGCGCGTTTGTAACTGGGCCCCCATTCAGTCGCCGCCAGTTCGGTGCCGCAAGACATTCTGGCAGGGTGCTCGACCATGCTAATGTAGATCGCGGCTCCAGCGAAAATCGCGCAGGCAAGAGTAGCAATGAGCTCCATGCTGACTTGTAATGTCATTTCCGTCTCTTGTACTGACAACCGTCTCGGATCAGATGCTCCTGCGAATAACCCAACGTCCTACCGAGGTTGGTATCAGGTACGTCGCTACTAGAAGCAGCAGCAAAAACAACAATTGCATAGCAGTCACCTTGCTAATGCTAACTCTGATCCTCAGTCTGATGCTGAAGGTTCAGGAATCGGATCGCGAGCAGAACGCCCACCGAGATGCCCCGAGTGCAAGAATGGAATTCGATTCAATACCTTTTCTTGAAACTCCTCGAGGTATAAATAAATGACCGGCGTCACGTATAACGTTATGAATTGCGATGCCACCAGACCACCCACAATGACAAGACCGAGTGGCCTTCGCGAAGAACCATCGGCGCCGTATCCCAGTGCAATCGGTACGGCCCCAATCACCGCCGCGAGCGTCGTCATAAGAATTGGACGGAACCGATCCATGCTTGCGTCATGAATTGCCTTCTCAGCAGACTCGCCAGCCTCAACTCGCTGTCGAGCGAAGTCAACGATCAAGATCCCATTCTTCTTGACTATACCCATCAACATGAACAATCCGACAAAGGCATACAGAGAAGCTTGCTCGCCAAAGAAGTACAATGTGAACAACCCACCAACCAGAGCCGTTGGAAGCGTTGACAACACAGTCAGCGGGTGCACGTAGCTCTCATAAAGAATTGCCAGAATTACATACATCACAAACACTGCGAGCAACATCAGGATCGTCAAATCGCGAACGGTATTGCTGAACGTCAGCGCCTCGCCCTGTAGACTGGCGCGTATTGTTGGTGGCACGATCTCCGCCGCCGAACGGCTGATGAAATCGGTTGCGTCACCGATCGCAACACCAGGTTTTAAGTTGAAGAAGATTGTGACGCTTGTGAATTGGTTCAGATGATTCACCGACTGCGGCCCAAGCGTCGGTTTCCACGTAACAAGCGAGTTGAGAGGCACGAGATTCTGGCCGTTATCAGACTTGATATAAAGGAGCGACAGGTCGTCCGGTTCCGAACGGTCCGTATCCTTAACTTCCAGGATTACCTGATATTGATCCTCAGGCTTCTTAATCAGGTAGAGATAATTCTGCGAGTAAGAGTTCCTCAACAACCCAAGAATTCGCGATTCTGACACTCCGTATGTCTTCGCTTGATCGCGACGGATGTCAACCTCGAGGTTGGGTGTATTGTTGAAGTAGTCCGATGAGACGGTGAGAAAGCCCGGGTATTCTTGCAATTTTGCCATCAACTTGCCGGCAACTGCGTATACCTGGTCTGCGTTGACGCCGGACAATGAGAAAGCGTACTGGCCCTGGTTCTGGTTGGTCGCGCCGGTGCTTATTTCGAGAACCGGGAAGGGTCGCAGGAAAGGGAAGACTCCAGGAATGCTTGAAAGCTTGCCCATCAAACTATCAGAGACTTGTTCAATTTGCCCGCGCTCATCAGGCGGCTTCAGGAACACAAGCACCAATCCCTGGTTCGAAGGAAAGAAACCGCCTGCCCCGGTCATTGTAAACGTAGCTCTCACGCTCGAATCTTGTTGTACGATATTGTCAGCCTGGTCCTGAAGCTGACGCATCTGCTGCGGGGATGAACCCTCACGGCCAATCATCACACCCCAGATGAAGCTGCTATCGCCAGGCGGCAGAAATGCTTTGGGAACAGCGCCGAAGAGCCAAATTGTTCCCGCTAAACATAGCGTCCAGGCGGTTGCCGATACCCACCTGTGACGCAGAAACCAATAAAGCGAGGAACCGTAATGACGGAGCACCCTCTTCTCAATTGCGCCGATCACACGTTCCACCCAGGTCTTGTAGCCATCGCCGCGATCGCTCAGAAGCCTTGCGCACATCAACGGCGTCAACGTCAGTGAGACTAGCCCTGAAGCCAGGATCGCGATCACGATCGTGATCGCGAACTCACGAAATATCCTTCCAACGAGCCCCGTCATGAAAACCAGCGGTATGAACACGGCGGCCAGCGAGATCGTCATCGAGAGAATCGTAAAACTGATCTCCTTCGCGCCATGGAGCGTGGCCTCAAGCGCGCGTTCGCCACGCTCCATGCGCCGCACTGTGTTCTCCAGAAACACAATCGCATCATCTACAAGAAATCCGATCGCCAGTGTGAGTGCCATCAGCGACAGGTTGTCGAGACTGTATCCCAGCAATCGCATCGCGATGAACGTGATCAACAACGACAGCGGCAAGGCGACAGCCGGAATCAACGTGTCCGTCGCGCGCCCCAGGAAGAGAAAAATCACGATCACAACCAGGACGAACGCAATCAACAATGTTTCTCGAACGTCACTGACTGAGTTCACGATGGATCTCGAGCGATCGTATATGGGAGTGATTCGCACCGAAGCCGGCAACTCAGCGCTGATCAACGGAAGCAAGTTGCGGATGTTCTCAGCCACTTCTACAGCATTCGCCCCGGCGCGCCGATTAACCGCCACAACAACGGTGGCTGATGGCACTGAATAGCCCCGTGCCCAGAATCTCATGTTGATCCGCTCGTCCTGGACCGAGTCACGAACCTGTGCAACGTCCCGCAGGTACACCGGGGCGCCGTCGCCGGTGCTTACGATCAGGTTGCTGTATGAATCGGCGGCGTCGAGTTGGCCTTGCGGTCGAAGCAGCGCTGTTCCCGATGGGCTATCGAATTGACCCGCGCCAACATAACTCGTTCCGTTCTTGATCGCCGACGTCAGGTCATCCACCGATATGCCGCGAGCCCACATTGCAGCCGGATCGGTCTTAATTCGAATCGCGGATTTTGTTCCGTAAACGTCAACTCGACTGACGCCAGGCAGGATGCTGATGCGCTGACCGACCTGCGTGCTTCCGTAGTCATAAAGCTGTCCGGGTGTGACCGAGTCGGTGGTGAGCGCGATGTACATTATCGGCTGGTCATTTGGATTCGTCTTTGAATAGGTCGGTGGCGACGGAAGATCGACCGGCAGATTACCAGTAGCTTGCGAAATAGCGGTTTGAACATCGGTTGCTGCGGCGTCGATATTCTTGTCCAGCGCGAATTGAAGGGTCAGACTTGTGTGCCCCTGCGTGCTTTGCGAGGTAACAAGCTCCAACCCGTTGATCTGCATAAACTGTCGCTCCAGCGGTGTGGCAATGTTGTTCGCGACAGTATCCGGGCTTGCGCCAGGATAATTAGCCTGGACCTGAATCACCGGATAGTCGACCGCCGGCAGATCGTTCACCGGAAGGCGCAAGTAGCTGAGTATTCCGAATAGAATTACGGAAACCGTCAAGACCGCAGTCATGACCGGTCGTTTTATGAAGGGTTCCGACAGATTCATAGGCCACCGCCTCCGGCGTTTTCCGCAGTTTCGGTCGCCGGTGTTGGGACAATGTTAACCTTCCCGCCAGGTGTGACTGCTATCTGACCCTGTACGACGACTCGTTCTCCTGTCTTGATTCCGCGGTTAATCACGACTTGTTCCCCTTGCCTTTGACCGGTGTCCACCGGGCGCAGCTCAGCAGTGAGATCGTCTGTGACTACATAAACAAATTGTCCCTTAGCTGACATCTGAGGCGCTGACGCTGGTATCAGAATCGCAGACCGAATTGTGTTCAGAACCAGTCTGACGTTAACGAAACGACCCGGCCAGAACTTCCGATTATTGTTTTGAATGGTGGCTCGAAGATTCACGGTGCCGGTGGTGTTCTGGACTGCGTTGTCGAGGAAAGTCAGATCACCGGCGATTGGATTACCCGATTCGTCCGGCAGGCGGACTTCTGCCCTCAACGTTCCTTGAGCCATGTTCCGCTGAACGATCGAGAGTTCGCTTTGAGGAATAGTGAAGTCGGCGTATATCGGATCCAGACGCTGGATCACCAGCATTGAAGTCGCCTTGCCTATATTTCCAGGGTTTACGACATTTCCGATGTCAACCAACCTTTGCCCGGCGCGACCATCGATTGGCGAACGAATGTAGCAGTAGGCGAGTTGCACCTTCGCGCTGTCAATGGCTGTTTCGTCCACTCTCATCGCCTCTTCCGCGCTTCTAATCGAAGCGATGTCAGCGCTCACAGTTGCGTTCAGTGCTTCTGAATTTGTACGCACCTGGTCGAACTGTTGCTTGCTTACTACGCCTTGCTCGACCAATTGCTCATACCTCCGTCGCTCGACCTCTCCGGTCTTCGCTTGAGCAGTATCTTTGACGAGATTAGCCTCGGCTTGTTTTTTCAACGCGGTACTGCGAGCGAGGTTCGCCCTGGCCTGTTGCAAGCTGACTTCGAAGGGCTGTGGATCGATCGTAAACAGCAGATCACCCTTCTTTACATCGGCTCCATCGCTGAAATGAATACTGATCACGCGCCCGGAGACTTGAGGCTCGATTGAAACAACTTCACGAGCAACAGTTTTTCCAATTGCATCGAGGTAAACGGGGACATCCTGACTAACCGCTGACACAACAGTCACAGATGCAGGCGGACGCTGGGCATCGAGTTGGGACTTGTTCTGGCACGCATAGGTTGCTATCAGGCAAGTCATTAAGAGCACCAGAGCGATTCGATTCCTCGCATATTTTCGGCGAATCGAGGTTGTTCGATTCGCAGCGGGAGAGTTCGAGCCCTTGTTTATAAACCTTGTCATTGCAGTTCCTTTACTGATGCGCTTCACTGCGCAAGTTTCTGGCCGCCGCTGAAGTCTTTTCCTTCCTCCAAAACTAAAGGAGCTGGGACTAATGCGACCTATAGGACCCGTTTTGTGTGTGGCGAAATAAAGTCACGCTGACGCGTGATCGCCATTTAACCGGTTTCATCACGCCGCCTCGGGCAAGGAATTCAGGTTGATTAGAGGAATTTCGAAGTGAATGACGCCGCTGCTTATGACCCTGGAACGGGGATGTGAGGTCTTTCTGATCAGCGAAAGCATGGGTCGGTTATCGGCGAGAACGTCGGCGCTAAAACAATTGATACCATTGCGCCTTGCGATCTCACTCAGCCGGCTAAGCAGGAGCGTAGCAATCCCGCGACGTTGCATTTCGTCAAGCACAAGGAAGGCAAGATCTGCGTCGTCATCCTTTTGCGGATCCAGCGCATACCTGCCCTCGGCAACTATGCTCTCCGAGTCTCCTAATCCCCGTGTTACGATCAGCGCGACATGCCGGCATCCATCGACGTCGCTCAGATAATTCAGAAGCGAATCTGATGGCCCTTTTATTGAAGACATAAAGCGAAACCGGAGTGCTTCCTCCGAACAACGCGCGAAGAACGCTCTCAAGCGCTCCCGATCGGTTATTCGCAGTTTCCGGAGGCGCAACATCGACCCGTCATTCAATCGAATCTCTTGAACAAAATGCATGACGTCCCAATCAACATTGTCAACATAAGCGTCCACCCTGTTACGTACGTCCGGGCCAATAAGGAAGTTCAATACTTGTTTAACTATTTAGTTACGTGAGGTTGAATTTAGTTGTAGAAAGCAGCCCCGAAATTTCGTACTATGGTGATGTGAGAAAGAAAACAAGCTCAGCGAAGCGCATCACTACTGAACAACGTGCGAAAGTGTTCAAAGCGCTCTCTGACCCAACGCGGCTGCGAATGATTGAAATGTTAACGAATCGCAACCAGATGTGTGGAACAGAAATAGCCGAGAACCTCGGTATTAGTCTGGCTCTTCTCTGTCATCACTGGAAGACTCTCGAACACGCTGGATTAATCATCAAGACAAAGGAAGGCCAGACCGCGTCGATTTCGTTGAATCGAGAATTGCTTGCCGATTGTTTTAGCAACGTAATTGATTGAAATCCGTTCTTCGACATCCCGCCTCTCTTCCAGACGTTCGTACATCACCATTGGCCGAGTACGTAACGCCTTCCGTCGCCGTCCTCAAGCATTGATAACCAACCAAACGGCATCTTCGCAGGCGCGGCGACGAAAGTTGCTCCGCGGTGGACTAGTTCGTTGTATGTACGCTGGAAATCGTAGCAATCCAGATACACGACGGTGTCGTTGGTCCTATCAGGTTGATCTTCCTCGCCAGCTCTCGAGTTAAGGGGCAAGGCAACCGCCTGGTTTGGCGGAATTACTTCGACCCACATTTGATTGCCTTCGACGCTCTCCTCGAACATCTCTGGATCACAAAGTCTACTCCAGGCTTCATTCGCCGGTCCGCCATGACTTACTGGCACTAGTATCTTGCGTACACCATTGATCACGCCGATCTCCATCGGCGCATCCGGTGTCGCATAAAGCTCAACTGAGCCCAGCTTGTCATTCGACAGAGAAGGTGTCTCGTTCGCATTGAACCAGTTGCTTTGAACCATTACTTGCATAATTCCAAGGATACCGTAGCGCACGTCAAAAAGTGTCAAATTGAGGTAAAAGGATGTCGAGGGAATGTTAACTTTCAGTTACAGCGACTGGTTTCGCATCCACCTTCGACTTCCCGTATCAATCCCCTTCCAGCCTCGAACAGCTCACGACGGAAAACACTTCCCAAACGCCAACAACAATTTTGGTGAGCCTTTAATGCGAATCTTTCTTCGAAGCAGAGCCCAGACAAGGTTCCTCTCCTTTGCCAGGAATCCGAGCCAAGTTCTGCTGTCAGCCGTAACCTGGATACTTGGTTTTCCCATATGACCTTCCTTAACCTCCACTTTCTGGTCACGAATGACGACAGTCGCCTCTCGGTTTTCGTCGCCAGTGAAGGTGAAGTGGTAAGTGGCGTCAAGGCCCTTCGCGTGATTGCGCTGAAAGGTAAATTCCAGACCACGTAGAAAGGCCGCGATCGAACGCAGACGATTCAGGCTATTACCCACACGCTTGGTGCTCTTATTTGTAAACCGTCGTGCAACGTAGTCTTCTGCGTCGGAATTAGGAAGGACGTACACGATCTCTTCCTTTTGCTGGAGCGGCTTCACGACGTCCTTAAGGTATTCCGGACGGTCAATCAGGAACGGTGCGATCACATCCTCGCCTGCTGGACAGACAGCCATGCAGTAAGCCGACTTGTAATTTGCGCCGTATGAAAGGCTCTGCCACATCGAAGCAGTCTCGGGCATACTCACGCGGCGGCGATAGTCCTGAGCATCTTTACTGTCGACAATCTGCTCCACCCAATTTGAAAATCCGCCATAGAACTCGCGATAGTTATGAGTAAAGCACGCACCGAAATCGAAAGCTCCGTCGGAACCGATTGCGTTAACAGGGCACGCCGAAACGCACAACTTACATTCCAGGCATGGGTTGTAATCGAGCGGGAACTGGTATTCGGTAACCTCGGCATCCATGAGCACCGTGCCCAGCAAAACGAAGTTGCCGAACTTCGGATGAATAACATTGCGATGAATACCCATTTGACCGAGACCGGCAGCCACCGCGACTGTTTTGTGGGACACGAGCCATAGTTTGCCGGCTCCGACTCGATCCATCTCCATCGGAAACCCCATCGCAGGATTGATCGCGCGGACGCCACTATCCCCGAGCGCCGCAACAATTCGGTGGGCAGTTTCGTTTACTCGATCGCCGGTGTGATGAAATTCGACGTTCGAAACCGAACGCGCAGGATTGCGAATCGGCTCGCGATTCATTCTTAGGACGATGCTGATCAGCGCCCGAGTCTTGGGAAAGAACCGGAGGATGTCGCCTCGTTCGGCCCCAAGCTCCGGACGATCGATGTCAACAAACCCGACGTCGTCGGCGCCGGCCGATAGCGACAGTTGTCGCAACCACGCTGCGTCTAATTTCCGTGGACTGCCTGTTCCGTTTTCATTCTGCCGATCAATTGAGGCGTGATTTAGTTCGTAAAAACGCTTTACTGTGGGATGTTCCGCTAATGCACTCACGTGGATTCTCCCAAAGACGTTGCTGATGAGGTCACGCCAACTCGTTCAACTGGAACGGCAATACCCGGGCCATAAAGAGCAGGTGGGACAAATAAGCCAGGCGCTCACGTTGGGGTTATAAATTGTGTGCTTTCGGCGATGGGAGAGTGACGCGATATCGTCACCTGACTCAATAGGGTCAGAGCGTCTTCCAACGAAAGCGATAATGGTCCGCCAGCAGATGATTATGCGGCAGTGTGTGGATGGTTTTTTGGAGGGCTGCTTCGCTGTAGGCCATAACATCAAAACCCACCTCTTGACGAGGAGGGTATGAAAAAAGGATCGTGAAGCTCAAGGCGGTCAGTAGGCCACAACATCAGGAACCCACCTCTCACGAGGTGAGTATCCAATGTAGTGTTCGTCGCACCATCCGGGCTACTCAGGGACCTCGCGATCTGCGCTTAGCGAATTGCCGCGCAAAAGGTACCGCGCGATTGCAAAATCAGCACTGAAGTTCGCGCCCACTGCGCTGCCCGCGACAACAAGGCGACCCTTGAGATCAATCGCGATATCCAACGCCTGGTCTACTCCTCCATCAAAGTCAGTAGTCAGTTTGCCGCTACCACCAAAGCTCGCATCCGGCTTACCATTGGGCTTGAAGCTGGCAAGAGCGAAATCCGAGTCTGTTCCGCTTCTGAAGGCACGTCCGGCCGCCACGATCCGCCCGTCAGACAAAACAATCACTGCCTCCGCGGCATCAAGATTATCGAAGAAATTCACAGTGACCCTTCCTTTGCTGCCAAAATTGGAATCAATGGTTCCGTCCGCGTTGAAGCGCACCAAAGCAAAATCAGCCAGCGTCGATCCGTTGAAAGCACTACCGGCAACAACTATCCGGCCGTCGGGTTGAAGGGTCACCGCTCGCGCCTCATCAGTGCTGCCGAAGAAGTCGATCGTGGCTTTCCCGCCAACGCCAAACGTCGAGTCGTGGCTGCCACCGCGATCGTACTGAGCAATAGCGAAGTCTTTGCCCGTGGTACCCATAGCTGCAAACCCTACGGCAATGATTGAGCCGTCGGCCTTAAGAATCGCGGCTGCGATGTCGTCTGAGTTGTTTGCGAAATCGGTTAGTACTACACCCTTAGCTCCAAAGCCTGCATCGGGCGTACCGTCAGAGTTGTAACGAAGTAGAGCGAAATCCTTGCTGAGTTTACTGTCAACTACGCTGCCAGCCAGAACGATCTTTCCGTCCGGTTGGAGGATTAAAGCATTTGCAACATCGCTTACACTCAGATCGGTAGTGAGCTTCCCATCTCCATCGAAGCTCGCGTCCGGGCTGCCGTCTGAATTGTATCTCGCGATCGCGAAGTCTGTATTGCCTGTCAGCGTATTGAAGGCATCTCCTCCGACAATGATTTTGCCGTCACTTTGGACCACAACCGCGGTGGCTCGGTCGTTTCCTCCGAAGAAGTCTGTTGTGACTCTCCCTCCGATGCCAAACCCCAGGTCCGGGCTCCCGTCAGAGTTATAGCGAGCGAGAGCGAAATCGAATCCGTTGAGGGGAATCGATGCGCGACCCGCTGCTACAATTCGGCCATCACTCTGAATTGCAATAGCCAGCGCCTGGGCGTCACGGTCAAACCCAAAATCAGTTATTACCTTGCCGGCAAGACCAAAAGCTGGATCGAGTCCTGTCGCAGTCGCAGGTCCACTTATTGATCGGTCAGCTTGTGGCTGCGCGTTTCCAAGTGCTGTTAATAGACTCAACACGATAACCAGAGTTCCAGGCATAATTCTCATTTTGATTTTCATTTTGCTAAGTTCTCGCGCTTCAAAGAAGTGAATCCGGCGGGTCGCTAAATACAATTCTCGGCTTGCGAACTTCCGCGCGGACCGATGTTCATAATTTGGTCAAGGAATGCTAGCCGCCCAGAAAAGGGCCGGGCTTCATCACAACGTTTTCAGAAAGGTAATCAAAGCTCGGCGGTCGTCGATGGAAAGATCGAGCCCGAAGGGATGCCCCTTAACGGCGCGGCACTTAACTCCGGCTCCCCGAAAGCCGGTTGGAATGTAGTCTTCCGATAATCGCTTCGGGTCGAACCAGTCTTCAAGCGTCGCTACGGAGCCGTTGTGCTCGAACGGACCGCGATACCATACGCCTTTGAGCGAGGGAACCTTGTAGTACCCGGTGCCGCGGCGGGTCTTCATTGCCAGGTAATTGTCAGTGCCTATCGACGCCGACATCACATCAAACCTTTCGCGATGGTCGTCTGGCACTTTGAAACCAGCAGCAGGCGTAAGTTTGTTGTTTGTGTAGAGCGGAGGCGTGTGACAAACGGCACAGCCCTCACGCTTGAAGACTTCCTGGCCGCGTTCCGCGATCCGGTCGAACCTGTTGGGATTGGGCGGAGGCTTGAGTGAATAGATATACAGAGCAAGCGCATAGAGCTGTTCATCGCTATAGCGCCCTTGAGTTGAAGGGTCGGGCAGAGTGCGGAAGTCTCTCGCCGCTGGAATAAATCCGCCGAAGCTCGCAAGATCGCTACCGCCTTGATTCAGTGCTGAATAACGCATGAGGTCCGCCATCGAGCGCTGAATCAGCAAGCCGGTATGATCGAGATATTTTCGCTCTTTAACGCCTATCAGATCCGGGATCTGGGCGGGTGATAGCGGGCTCGTGCCCTGTCGTGCGATGACGCCGGCGGGGATTGCTGCGTGATATTTAAAAATATCTCCCACCGACATTTGGTCCAGACCGTCTTGTGGGTCGGGTTTGATCCACGGAGCACCATAAAACGCACGTTCAAAGACGCGCGTCCGTTCCGGGGTAGCTCGAGGCAAGGCATTCAGAGCTGCGGCAAGTTCAAAAGGAAAGTTGCCCTGCGCGCCTTTTAGTACAGTTCCGTTTGCAAGCACGCGAGTGTGGCACATCGCGCACGAGACAGTGGCCATTTCGACCTTGCCTTTCTCTCTGATCACATAATGACAGAAAGGCACGGTGCCATCCTTTGCCACGGGTGTTCCTATCTTTTCGTACCAACCTGGATCCCTGACTTGAAAAGTTTGAACTATTGCGTTGTAGAAGACTGGCGCGTCAAACACCAACTCACCGGCTTTGATCCAATCTTCTTCGGTTTTGAGTTTTGTAGCATCAAAGACGAGTTCCGGCGCCAGTTGCTTGAGCGATTCCATATAACCAGCTGGTTCTTTGCCGGGAGCATAAACGGGATAACTTTTGTAAATAGGACGAACCGGTACCCGGTAATAGTAGGCGGCTGGCGCGTGTTTGGGTGAGGCAGCCGCGTTAGCCAGCGGCACCTCTAATTTTGCTAAGTCCTCATCAACCCACACCTTAGGAATATCCAAAAAGAAGTTAGACAGTGGATCTTCCGCCATCACCGTGAGTCCATGAGAGATAATGCAGATCACCGACAGCACCGCCAGCATAAGAACTGCCGTTTTTATTGCCTTCAACATAAACCTCCTGGTTGCACGCAACCTCTTTTTCACTTATCGAAGCTCATTTCTCCCACAACATTGCAATCGCTTCGCTACGGTCACAGAATAGGAGCGTTCGGTCAGCCAAGTCATAAGCGAGAAGTTAAATTACAGTTCAGAAATTGTTAGGAGATCTAATTGTGAGGAAATCGGCGGTCATTACTTTTCCGCCCTTTCAACTCGAGGTCGAAAATCAGACTTTGAGGCGGAATAATGAGCTAATCACTCTTAGTCCCAAGCCTTTCGCAGTACTACTTTATCTATTGCAGAAGCCTGGCCGGCTCGTGACAAAGTCGGAGTTGCTCGACGCCTGCTGGACTGAGACTGCAGTGACCGACACCGTCCTGAAAGTATGCATTCGTCAGATCAGAGAGGTTTTGGAGGACGACGCGCGATCTCCAAAGTTCATAGAAACCTCTCACCGTCGCGGTTACCGTTTTATAGGGAACTTATCTCACACAAGCGCCTTGGAGTCGTCGCAAAGTGACGAAGCGTTTTTGGAATCTTTCGCGCCCATTCTTCCGCAAGGTGAATTGGTCGGGAGAGGCGCAGAGTTGGCGCGAATGAGCTTGTTGTTCAAGCGAGCCGAAGAAGGAAAGAGGCAAGTAGTCTTTATCACCGGCGAAGCTGGTATTGGCAAAACCGCCCTGATTGAGGCTTTTCTAAAAACTCTCGGCTCTGCACCAGGCATCCATATCGCTCGCGGCCAATGCCTCGAGCAGTTCGGCGCGAGCGAAGCTTATTTGCCGGTGCTCGAGGCAGTCTCACGGTTGGCGCGTGAAAGCAACGACCCGAAGGTCGTTGACATGCTGTTTCGGAATGCTCCAACGTGGGTCGCACAAATGCCGACACTGATGAGCGTCAACGTTGCCGCGGCGCTTCGACGCGAAATACTCGGCGCAACGCGGGATCGCATGGTGCGGGAGATGGCGGAGACTCTCGAGGCTCTGTCAAAAGAAACAACTTGCGTGCTTGTTCTTGAAGACCTCCATTGGAGTGATTACTCAACGGTCGATCTTTTATCGGCGATTGCTGCGAGGCGAGAGCCCGCAAGGTTGATGCTTATAGGCACCTACCGTCCCGTAGATCTAATTCTGCAGAAGCATCCTTTCAAAGCCGTCATGCAGGAATTGCAGGGTCACGGGCGCTGCGAGTTGTTCCCCTTAGAGTACCTCAGCGAACAGGCTATAACAGATTATTTAGGCAAACGGTTTGCAGGGCATCAGTTTCCTCTTGACCTGGCTCATATCATCCAGCATCGGACCGAGGGAAATCCATTATTCGTCGTTAACTTGATCGACTTCTTCATCTCTCAAGGTCTCATAGTGCATCAGGACGGAGCCTGGAACCTCGTCAGCAGGCTTGGGGATCTGGAAGTCGGGATGCCGGAGAATATTCGGCAAATGATTACGAGGCAAATAGAACGGTTGAGCAGCGAGGATCAACAGGTCCTGGAAGCGGCGAGCCTTTGCGGAATGAGATTCTCAGCGCTCGCCGTGGCGTCGGCCCTCGGAATTGACCTGATCGAGGTCGAGGACAAATGTGAAGAATTAGCGCGTAAGAGTTATCTGTTAAAGGCAAGCGGTACCGGTGAGTTCCCTGACGGAACGGTATCAGCGAGATACGGATTCACGCACTCGCTTTATTTGAATACGCTTTGCGACCGTGTGCCGGCGGCCAGAGCTGTTCGTCTTCATCTGCTTATAGCGGAACAAGGCGAGAAAACCTATCGCGACCGCGTCGGCGAAATTGCCGCCGAGCTGGCTATGCATTTCGAACAAGGACGGGATTATCAAAAGGCAGTCAAGTATCTCAGGCATTCGGCGGACATAGACTCGCGACGCTACGCAGGCCGTGAGGCAGTTGAGAATCTTGAACAGGCTTTAAAGCTGGTTAGACGGCTGCCCGAACAAGAACAACAAGGCGCGCAAATCGCGCTCATTGAACAGCGCGGCATGGCGCGTCGCGCGATGGGGGATATGACAACTGCTGCAGCAGACTTCATGGAGCTTGCGAGGCTGTCGCAGGAATCTGATCAGGTTGAGACCGAAGCGCGGGCGTTGTTGCACGCTGCAAGCGCATTCTCCTGGGTCGAAAGACAACGATGTCCTCAGACTTTCGAAAGAGCCGTCACACTGATACCAAAATTACAAAACGAATTGATGAAGACACATGTGCGTGCATATTGGGGATATTGGCACTCTAGATTCATTGAGTGGCGGCACGAAGATGAACAAGCCAGTAAAGACGCGATCAATGCAGCAAGACAGGCCGGTGATCGCGCCCTGCTGAGCATGCACGTCGCACGTTATACCTACTATTTATGTCTCAGATCGGATTACGAATCTGCTTGTCTCACGGCAGAGGAGGGCTCCTGGCTCACACTGGAAGCCGGCGATGGGTTTGATTATCTGTACTGTTTGTTTTACTGGGGCTGGGCTCTTTTGCATGCAGGAGAGTGGGGCAAGCTCCGCGCGGTGCTTCGAACGGCCGTCGATGTCGCTCAGAGAAATGGACAGAACATTCTCGCAGCCCTGTTGGACCTCGAGAACACCTGGTTGTATTTACATGCGCTTGACTTCGAGCACGCGCTGGATAGCTGTAATCGCATTTTGAGCCAGACTGGAGATGATAAAAGCCACGAGACCGCAAATTTCCTGGGACTGATCTTGCGAGGCACCACGCTAAGCGGGCTCGGTCAATACAAGCTTGCGCTTGAGTGCTTCCAGCGAATAGACGAGAAACTTGGGCGTGATCAAGTGATGATGGAGTGGATATTCCGACTGCCTTTGCAATATGGACTATCGCAATGTCTGCTTGGTCTGGGAGACGTAGATCAAGCTCGGGAAGCCGCAAGAGCCTTATGCGAAGCGGCCGGTTTGCCGGGCGAACGGACCTATGTTGCTCTTGGGCATCAGATGCTCGCCGAGATCGCGTTGTCGGCGGACGAACTGAATCGAGGAGAGCATGAAATCGCACACGCGCTTGAGACGTTGAAAGGTGCTTCGGCGCCCCTTGCAGATTGGCGAGTACATGAGACCGCTGCGCTGTTGTACGAAAAAATTGGTCGCACAGACGCCGCGGCCCAGCACTGGACTAGCAGGACAAACGTTCTTCGACGGCTCGCCGAGTCGCTCGATCAATTGGACGCGTTACGCGGCTCGCTACTGAATGCCGCGAAGAGCGATAGATTCAATCCGAACCCACCACCAGGGCATTAGCAAATATAAACAAACCCCTTTCGGCAGGTTTACTCCGAATAACAGGGAACTCGCGGGGCGGGGTTCACTGGCCTTCAGACTTCTTCCAGCAAGCTGACGATATGGCGCCAGACGACTTGATTTAGTCACTTGCGGTTCCAGAAAGTCGCGTTTATCTGCCCGGGTTTTGGCGGTTCTTCATTCCAGCATAAGCGCGTCGTCTGGCAAGCAACTTGCCCAATACGCCGGTGACTAACACAAAGTAGAGTCGAAGGCGAACGACAATGCTAAGAATCAGCGTACACGATAAGGGTGAATCAACGCGCTTTAACATCGAGGGAAAGCTGACCGCGGCTGTCGCATCGGAGTTGGAGGGCTGTTGGCACGCGGCGCAGGAACGTCAGCCTCTAAAGCCGCTCGTCGTGGAACTTGCGGCGGTTAGTTTCGTTGACTCTGAATCCAGAGAACTCCTGACTCGCATGCGACGGTGCGGAGTGAGATTTGTGCCGACCGGATGTTTGATGGAAGCCATTGTTGATCAAATCGAGTCGGAAGTTGCCAAGAGCGTCTAGCGCGTCGTATGCGTTTAGTGTGAACGGACCACGACAGACCCTCGACAGTTTAAGGCAATACCCGAAACGGCAGCACTGATATCTTCGGTTTCGTCCATTTAATCCATATCTCGGCCGTAATCAGATGGAGCACAAAGCCCATCCAAAAAGCGGTCCCGAAAAACTCATATGGTGTCAGACCTGTTAAGCGACCGGTCGCGAAAAAGAAGCCGATAATCGGCCTGATAGTTGCGACTGCCAGACCAATTGAGAAAGCTCGGATCATCCATTCGCGGTGAAGAGTAATTTCGCGTCGCCGAATATGGCGATACGCCCTTCCGAGAGCGAACAAAAAGAACAGCGCAAATAGCGTGGTCGCTGCAGCTTGATTGACCCCTCCGATAGCAGGCATGCCCAGGCTCATCACTAGCGCTGACAAACCAACCACCATCCCACACATCAGAACAAGCCGTCCATTACGTCGGTGCCACTTGATGTGACGTTCGCGAAATCTGCGGCTGAACTGAACCGGCGCTAATATCAAGAACATCAGCGCGGGAATGATGTGGACAAGCGTTAAAACCGGATAGCGCGCGAACAAATCGTCCAGCGCTCTGAACTGCGCAAGCATTGGATTGGGGCTCGGCGCTGGCTCGACATAGCCGTTGATCAGAATAGGCACGAGGAACAGCGCCCGTCGTACCGCCGCTCCAACGCCAATAAGGACGAGTAGGATAACCGCTGTCCAAATCACCCTCGAATGCTGGCGCGACGGTTTCGTTTCCTCAATGACCCGCTCAGGACTCGCGAGTCGAAGATGTCGTTGATTGGTCATGGCGCAACTCTGCTTGCAGAAATTCCGGATGAATCCGTCGTAACCGGATCAGTAATGATCCATTCGTCCGGCAATTCACCCTCTTGAAGCAGCACTCCCTTTTCAAGATGACGGACCCTGGACGCATAGCTAGCGGCATGAGCGTCATGCGTCACCATCACGATAGTCTTGCCGTACTCCCGATTTAGCTTGGCGAGCACCGTCAGCGCTTCCTGTGCCGACGTTGCGTCGAGGTTGCCTGTAGGCTCATCCGCCAAAATAAGATCGGGATCAGTGGCAATCGCCCTCGCGATGGCTACGCGCTGCTCCTGACCGCCAGATAATTGGCGCGGCAGATGTCTCATCCGTTCGGACAGTCCGACCAGCTTCAATGCAGTTGCCGCGTGTTCGCGCTGTTCGCTTCTCTTCAGGTTTGTCAGCTTCAGCGGCAGTTCGACGTTCTCAATCGCACTCATCACCGGAATCAGATTGAACGATTGAAAAATGAAGCCGATGTGTTCGTTACGCCAATGAGCGATCTCCCGTTCGCTCAACTGGCGGAGATCTTCGCCGAGCACCCTGATCTCACCGCTGGTTGGACGATCCATTGCGGCGATGAGGTGCAGCAACGTGGACTTGCCTGAACCTGACGGACCCATCAGGGCAACGAAGTCGCCGCGATTAATGGTGAGGTCCACCTCTTTCAACGCGATTACATGAAATTGATCGCGGATAAACTCTCGCGTGAGTTGTCGGGTTTCGATAACTGCTTCTTTCATGATTATTCCTTCTTCGGGCGAACTTTTTGCCCGTCTTTCAGATCTGCTGGTGGGTTAACGATCAGATCCTCGCCGCCCGAAAGCCCGCTCGAGATGATTATTCCCTGCGATGAACTTCCTGAGGACTGGACCTGACGACGGACTGCTTTTCCGTCGACTATCACAAACACTGCTCCATCGCGTACTGCGGACGCAGGAATTGTTATTGGATCATTTGTCTCGGCTTTGCTGTCAGGCTTATCAGACGAAAGGAACGCAACGCTTGCGTTCATCTCAGGTCGCAGATCCTGGTCTGGATTGATTACCTTGACCTTAACCTGCACGGTTGCTTTTTGACGATTGGCTTCAGGAGAAATCTCGGCGATTACTCCTTTGTACTTCCGATCGGGATAAGCATCTGTGGTAACGGCCGCAAGCTGGTTTGATCCGAGTTTTGCGAAATCATTCTGGTTGATGTCGAGTTCGGCCTGCAGATCGGCCAAATCGGCGAGCGATACAACATACCCCTTTGCCCCGCGATCCGTGGCAAAGCCGGTGGTGACGAATTCGCCGCGTTCGACATTTCGTTCAAGGATCACGCCTGCGATTGGCGAGCGAATTACAGTGTTCGCCAACTCCGATTGTGCGAACGCCAATGTGCCTTCCGCCTGCGTGACCTGAGCACGCATCGCCTGGATATCTTCGAGGCGAGGACCCGCACGGACCAACCAGTAACTTTTCTCGAATGAGGAATAGCGGGCTGTCTGCGAGTCGAATCGCGCCTGAGCATCGTCAAGCGATTGACGTGCGAGCACGCCGTGCTCTACAAGCGTGCGTGTGCGGTCGAGGGTGACGCGAGCGTTTTCCAAATCCGCGCGAACTTGCTCCAGGTCTGCCTGACTCCGAGCGGTTTCTTCCGGACGTGACCCATTTTCCAGGGCGGCCAGTTTGGCTCGGAACGAATTCAACTGGCCTTGCGCCTCAGTAAGCCGCGCTCGAAACTCTTCATCCTCGAGCTTGACTAGCTGCTGTCCTTCTTTGACGCGGTCGCCCTTATCCACTCCAATCCAGGCGACCCGCCCGGAAACTTTTGAGGCAAGTTCAATCTTATGCGCGGCGACAATGTAACCCGTGGCATTGAGAATCGTTGCGCTGCTCGCTATGTCGGCGGTCGGGGCCGAACTCCCGCGCACCCGAATCGTTTCAACTTCGATCGCGGCCGTCGCCCTGCTGTAAATGAATCCAGCCGCGGCGACTACGAACAGCAACCCCAACGCATACAGCGCTCTGCTCCGCAAACGGTTTTGTTCTCGATAGGGCCGCTTACTCGAACGGTCAATCAACAGGCCCTTCAATCCAGCATCTATGTCGTTCTCTTCGCGATCATTGACCGACGGCTCTCTAAGGGCTTGCATACTCAAATCTCCCGCAGTGCAGTCAGAATTTCCTTACGAGCTGCAGTCCGCGCAGGGAAGAACCCGCCGATCGCGCCGACGATGAGCGCGAAAATAATTCCGACGAGCATTGCCTGAGAGCTAACTCGAAAGTTGAAAGCAATTTCGCTGAAGGTGACGAAGCTGCCGATTCCGGTTGTTATGCCGTTCAGCGGCAGCGCTAGTAGGCAACCGAGAACGCCGCCAATCAACGCAAGCATCAGCGATTCAACCAGGAAGCTGAGCAGGATGCTGGCGCGCGAGTATCCGACTACTCGCAGCGTTCCGATCTCCGCCGATCGTCGAGCGACCGCGGCGTACATCGTATTCATTGCTGCAAAGCTGCTGCCGATTGCCATGATTACTGCTACGAGAATGCCGAAAAACTGCAACGGGGCGCCCGCCGAAGTCTGGCGTTCGTAGTACTCGGGCTCGGCAATTGCCGACACATTGAGCTGTCGATCGTCATTGATTGAGTTAATCAGCGCTTTGATCGACGCCGCGTCCACGGCGCGCACCAGTACTGAGTTGACCTGGTCCTCACGATTGAAATCGGAACTGATCTGATTCAGGTCCCCCCAGATCTCACTGTTGATAGCCGACTCGCCTCCGTCCAGAATGCCCACCACTTCCCATTCGCCGCGTCCGAACTTCAAATTCTTGCCTGGTTGCGCATTCGGGTAACGCTTTGCTACGGATTTTCCGACGACGATCTGTCGCTGGCCGGGCTGAAACCAGCTACCCTGGTTTAATTTCACATTGCGCATCTCAATGCCGGACACGCCCAGACCTCTAAGGGTGACATTCATTCCAGTCGGGCTGTCGATGCTCGGCAGGTTGATCACCGTGACGATCTCCGGGGAAGCGAGCGGCTCACCGGCGCTGTTTGCGGCGATTCCGGATTTCGCTTTCAAGGTCTGGAAAGCCTGGCGGGTCACCACGCTTCCGATCTCAGCGTTCGCACCCTTTCGCAACACGAGCGCCTGTAAAGGATGACCGGTCTTCTTGAAAGCCGTGCTCAGCCCTTCTACCAATGCCAGATCGCCAACCAGCACAGCGACGGTCAACGCGATGCCGGCCGCCGTCATCAGGGTCGTGGTCTTTCGGACGATCAGATTCCGCAGGTTGTAATTTAATGGTATCGCCATAGTCTTTATCCGGTATGTCTGAGCGAATCGAGTATCGATTTGCGCGATGCGCCGACAGACGGAATCATTCCGCTCGCAAGCCCGATCAACAGCGCGGCGAACAGACATAGCGAGGTGATCAAGGGGGTCACGCTCAGCGTTTTCAATTGCTGCACAGGAGTCGGAGCGCTGCTGATTAACTTGCACAAGACCCACGCAAAAGCGCTACCTACCGCGCCGCCAATCAGCGCCAAAACTGCTGCTTCTCCGAGCAGAGTTCCCAATATCATCGCGGGTGTGAACCCGAGGGTTTTCAGGATCCCGACTTCGCGGATCCGTTCGCGAATGCTCATTGACAGGGTGTTCGCCGAAACCAGCAATATCGCGAAGGTAACCGCGCCAGCAATAGCAAGCAGAAACAGCTTCAGATTGCCCAGGAACGAAACGAAGCTGAGAGCGAATGCCTGTTCGGATTCGGTCTTTGTTGGATAGGGTGAGTTTGCAAATAAATCGTCAATCGCTCTGCCTACGCTTGAAACATCTTCCGGCCGATCCGCTTGCACTAAAATCTGATAGACCAGGTCTCGATTCGGATCTGTAGATGGCAGGCTTTCACGCAGGTAATCGTGATTGAAGAATAGCCATTCATTGCGGTCCGGATCATCGAAAATGCCAACCAGCGTGAGTTCAAGATTGGCAGCCCAAATGTCGCCAGTAATTGTTATTCTTTCCCCAGGTGTCCATCCGAATTTGTTTGCCAGATCTCGTGACGCGACGCAGCCTGTGCGCTGACGCAGGAACGCTTGTTTCTGGTCGTCGGGAATAATTAGCTCGGACTGGATCTGAAACAGTTTCTCCGGTCTGACCGCGAAACGCGCGAAGAAATTGCGAGTGTCGCGGGCATCACGATAGTTCCCGCCAAACCACTGCCGTACTGATACGGCTTGAACTCCCTGGATCTGTTGAATCTTCTGTTCGGCGGACGCAGGCATCGGCTGGGCGAGTGAAACCTTGTTGTGAGTCACCAGGCGCACCGCTTGTGCGGGAGATTGCTCGGCCTCGAAAAACAAAGCGCGACTCATGGCCATCAACACGCCAAGCAAACACAACGATACTGCGAGACTGCTGATCGTCAGTAAGCTGCGACGTCGATTTCGGAAGCTGTTCTTAGTAATCAGCGGCAAGTAATCAACTGTTTTCATAGCACCACCTGCACGCTGCTTGCTCCGCAACAGGGATGCCAACGTTGCAAACTAATTTGAGTGATTGCAAACAAAGGAGTTGATTGGTGGTTTGAAATCAGATGACGACGAAATTCTCACAGCTTCCTGTGAATTCACATCTGAAGCCGGCTCTTCTATACTGAGCCCAGAGGTGCACTTTGACAAAAAAAGCACCGAAGGTAATAGCCAATCCGGAGACGCCTGGAGACCTTCCGAGTGACAGCCAGCGTCACGCGCTGGTATTGCAATCCTGGGAGGCAATTAACTCTGAACGAGAGTTGAATCGGGTGCTGGCCGCAATCGCCGAAGTACTGGTTCCGGTGGTGCCCTTTTTCGGCGTCGCCATCATAGTTATTAAAGGACGGCAGGGATCGCCGTGGGCGATGCATGTTGTAGGTTCGCCAACCCGCGACCATGACCATGTCTTCGATCCGGAAGCGCGCGCGCGTTCGCAAATGCGCGCTCAGGAAGCTGCGCCCGAGAAAGAGCTCATACCCTACGAAGAGCTGGAATTCGATACGGTCTTCGATAACGGCAAGCCTTATGTGTGTGATGACATTCTGAAAAAAGACCGCTGGTGGCCCTGGGAATTCAAACTGAATGCTGCAGGGGTTCGCGCTTATACCTCAATTCCTCTGCAAGCGCGGGGAAGCGCAATAGGCGTGCTTGTTTTTTCTCGACTCGACCCGATCCCTTTCACACCCGCGCAGATAATGATTCTGACCGATGTGTCGCGCGCAATTGCGGTGGCGACCGCCAACGCACTGGCCAACGAAGAGATCGCTCGATTACGCGACCAACTGGAAGCCGAAAACATCGCTTTGCGCGACGAACTCAGCCGCGTCACAAAGTTTGAAGAGATCGTCGGCAACTCGTTGCCTATCGGACGAGTGCTGGATGCTGTTGAGCAGGTCGCAGCAACCGACGCGACGGTTTTGATCGTAGGCGAGACCGGAACTGGCAAGGAGCTGGTCGCGCGTGCGATTCATCGGCGCTCTCGCCGAGCAAAGGGCCCGCTGATTAAGTTCAACTGCGCGGCGATTCCGGAAACGTTGCTGGCTTCTGAACTGTTCGGTCACGAACGTGGCGCGTTCACCGGCGCAGTTGACCGGCGCAAGGGGCGGTTTGAGCAGGCTGACGGAGGCACTCTTTTTCTTGATGAGATCGGTGAATTGCCCGCAGGTCTTCAGGTGTTGCTGCTTCGAGTCCTGCAGGAGCACGAATTCGAACGGCTGGGCGGCAGCGAACCCATCCATGTTGATGTCCGGATCGTTGCAGCCACTAACTCGGATCTGAATGAAAAAGTGCGCGCTGGCCAGTTTCGCAGTGATCTGTATTACCGACTAAATGTTTTTCCGCTGCGAGTGCCTCCGCTGCGCGAGCGTCACGAAGATATTCCGCTGCTCACCGCACACTTTGCTGAAAAGCACGGCAAGCGGTTTGGGCGGCCGATTAGCCGCATTGACCGGCGTACGATGAAGCTTCTTGAGTCTAACAGCTGGCCCGGCAACGTGCGTGAACTCGAAAACGTTATCGAGAGAGCAATCATTTTGTCCCACGATGGCACGCTTCGCGTTGAGCGCGATGCGCTTGCTAGTGATGGTGTGATAAACAACATAACCGGTAATATGGATGATACTCTGAAGGCTCAAGAGCGCGAAACAATTGAAGCGGCGCTGCGCGCCTCAGCAGGGCGCATATCCGGCTCAAAGGGCGCGGCCCGAGCCTTGGGACTCCCACCTTCTACCCTCGACCTAAGAATAAAGCGGTTTGGCATCGATAAGTTTCAGTACCGAAAGAGGGGATAATAACCAGAGCACGTCTCGGTGGTGAAACCTTCTAATGGGCGAAATCGGGCTGTCCATGAAAGGAGAAAACAACGGATGCTGAGCAAATCTACTCTGCTGCGTCTGGAGACACAGCTTGATGTAATCCCCGTGCTTCTTCGCGACGCACCGCCCAGGATCATCACGGCCGGCACGCCGCGCGGCGAATGGTCGGCGCATGAAAACTTAGCTCATTTGGCACGCCATCACGAAATCTTCCTGGAGCGCCTTCGCCGGATCATGACAGAGGATGCTCCAGAACTGGGTCGCTATCGCGCTGAGGAGGATTCAAGCTGGAGTGAATGGTCATCGCTGACCACCGATGAGGTCATTCGTCGCCTGAATAATCTCAGAGCGGAAATCATTCAATTCATCAGGGGTCTTTCGGAGCCGGAAGAAAATCGTGTCGGCATCCATCCACTCTTTGGCCAAATGGATCTTAACGGGTGGATTGAGTTCTTCCTTCTTCATGAGGCCCATCATTTATATAAGCTGATGCTTGCTCTTGGCGAGGCGAAGCGTGCCCTGGTTGCGAAGTGAAACCAGATGGTGCCGGGAGACCGCCTGTTGAAGTCCTGTTTCAACGACGCTAGAACCGCACTGCGAGGCCGGCTTCAGCCAGCTGTGCGTCGCTCCACTTCCTTGCCTGAAATAGACGTGTCGCCCAGTCGTGCGCAGCTTCAAGATAGACTGGATTGGGTTTCAGGCTGAACTCCCGAATGCAAGCCTCGGCGAATTTGATTGCGTGCGGGTCATCCGTTGCTATGGAGCGTTCGATGATCTCCGACTGCGACGGCGGAGCATGCTCATCGTGGTTAACATCGCTCCCATTGGCATACATTGCCGTGATTGCAGCGATGGCCTGCCAAACGTAAGCCAGGGCTGTCTTGTGCAAGGATATCGGCAAGTGCGGCAGTAGAAGTCGAAGCGCCGCCGGTCCTGTAACGGTGTGGAGCAACACCAGTGGGTGACGGGTCGCACCTGACAAGTACATTCTGGCTCCCGCCTCTGTAAGCGTACTCAGCGCAGCATCGACCGATTCAGGCTTAATCGCTCTGTCCACTGCAGCAGTGAACTCTGATTGGGAGTCGGTTACATTCAGGAAGAGCTCTCTCGGCATGCCGCTCTTCAACTGGCCGCGCTTGAGACGCGGGACTTCGCCGAGCGCCTCTTCGAAATCAAGCGATCCCGCGAAGCGCGGAATACCGGGAAGTTCGCGGTAATATGCTGCCCAATAAGCCAATGCGGCACCTAGTTCTTCGACCCGAAGCTTAGTTTCTTCTTCTTCGAGCGCGCGGATGGCATGCGCGGTCCGGATGAGCCCATGTTGGCCGGCTGAGATAGCCCCTCGTAAGAGTTGCCTAATCCAATCCGCGAACACTGTCCGCCACGGGGCTTCATCAAGTTGTGCACGAAAGAAAGCGGTCCAGTCGGCGATCCGGCTGATCTGACCAAGCGCTTCGCGCCACGTGCCAACAGTGACGGGCAACGTAGATGCCGGCATCATGTCGAGCTTACGACGATAACGATCGGCCCAACTCACGACTACATCGTCGCGGCCGAGCCTGACCAGCGCTTCCGCAGCCATCGGGCCATGATTCGGGTCACCTCCGCCCGACACTTCGGTGCTTGTTCCGCGTAAACGCTCGAGCGCTTCATCAAGCCTATTAGTCATGATCGAGTACCTCTGGTATTGGAGTATCGGCCTTCTCGATTTTCGCGTCCAATACATTGTATGTCGCCCTGTGATACCCTTTCGGCATCATGGAGCTACGCCACCTTCGCTACTTCGTTGCAGTGGCCGAGGAGTTGCACTTCGGCCGAGCCGCCGCCCGCATTTACATTGCGCAGCCGGCACTCAGCCGTCAGATCCGCAGTCTTGAAGATGAGCTGGAGCTGCGGCTTTTTGAGCGCGATCGTCGTCGAGTGACGCTCACCCCTGCCGGCGGAGTCTTTCTCGACGACGTCAAGCGACTCCTGGAACAGCTCGAACGAGCTGTAGAATCTGCGCGTCGTGCGGCTCGCGGTGAGCGCGGGACCCTGCGAATTGCTTACGTTCCGGCCGTGGCCTACACTGGGTTTTCTGAGGTTGTTCGAACATTTCGGCAACGCCTACCGGACGTGGAAGTTCGATTACAGGAAACGCACCCGGCGCGGCAGGTCCAGGCGCTGCTGGCCGGGCGAGTCGATATTGGTTTTGCCCGTGGCCCGATTGACGAACCGGCGCTGATGGTGGAGACCGTGATGGAGGAACCACTGGTTGTCGCGCTTCCAACGGGCCATCCACTGAGCAGTCGCAGAATACTCAAGCTGGGGATGCTCGCGCGCGAGCCTTTCGTAATCCAGTCGCGGTCGCGCGGGCCGGGCTCGCATGATCAGATCCTGGGCATTTGTCGCGCCGCCGGATTCAGCCCGCGCGTAGTGCAGGAGGGCTCCCAAACGGAGGCATTAAGCCTCGTCGCTGCGGGTGTCGGTGTCGCGATCGTGCCGGCGTCGCTTCGGGTAATTCGCCGTTCTGGAGTCGTCTATCGGCCGCTGCGTGAAGGGCCGATGACACAGTTGGTAATGGTCTGGTGCAAAGACGCTGGGTTGCCGATGCTTCGCGAGTTTCTGGACGAGGTTCGTCGGATGGCCGATCGAAGATTCCGCGCGGGGAAAAGAACTCGTGGTTCAGGAGCCCGTGGGTTATGAAACGTTGTCCAAAATGTAATCGCAATTACGGCGATGATGAAGTGAGGTTTTGCCGCACAGACGGTGCCATGCTGGTTGACGAATCGGCGTCATCGGATTCCGCCTCTACAATAATCTTCCGTGAGGCACGCGACGACGGTGAAAGATTCAGTGGCCCGATGCAAGACCACGCGGCTTCAATAGCTGTGTTGCCATTCGTCAATATAAGCGCAGAGGTTGAAAACGAGTTTTTTTGCGATGGCCTTGCCGAAGAGCTCATTAACGCATTAGCCAGGATCGAAGGCTTGAAAGTCGCGGCGCGCACATCTGCTTTTTCCTTCAAGGGAAAGGATCAGGATGTTCGGGAAATCGGCCGAAAACTGTCAGTTGGTGCCGTGCTTGAAGGAAGTGTGAGGAAAGCTGGCGATCAACTCAGGATTACTACGCAATTGATCGACGTCGCAAATGGCTATCGAGTTTGGTCGGAACGTTACGATAGACGATTGAATGACATTTTCGCAGTACAAGAGGAAATATCGCTGGCAATCGTAGACGGCCTGAAGCTGCAATTGCCGGGAGCAGACAGAGCTGCCTTGCTGAAGAGATACACTGATAACGCAGAGGCTTATCAGCTTTATCTGAAGGGCAGATATCATCAGAACAAATGGACTCCCGAGGGTCTTCGAAAGGGTGTGGGGTATTTCGAACAGGCAATTGTGATTGATGACAACTATGCGTTGGCTTATGCGGGGTTGGCCGATTCATACGCTAGTCTTTACGCCGAGAACGCGTTTGGTCTACCGGTAACTGATACTGCTCCGAAAGCAAAAGCAGCAGCGATCAGGGCCATCGAACTGGATAATGCACTCGCCGAAGCACACGCGTCCCTCGCAACGGTCAGGTTTAACTTTGAATGGGATTGGCAAGGCGCGGAAATCGAATTCAAACGTGCGCTGCGGCTGAATCCCAACTATGCGAATGGATATCACTTGTATTCGCATTTTTTCATTGCGATGGGACGCATGGACGAGTCGATGGCGGCGAGCAAACGTGCGCTTGAGCTCGATCCTCTTGCTCTTGAAACAAACATCCATCTGGGATGGCACTACTATTTTGCGCGAGACTTCGACCGCGCGATTGCGATCGCACAAACTACGCTCGAAATGGATCCGACGTTTGGGGAAGCGCTTTGGTTCACTGGATGGTCATACGAGCAAAAAGGCCTCTATGATGAAGCCATCACGGTATACACTCGCAGCCGGTCTTTGCAGGAGAATCATGAAATTCTGGCATGGCTTGGCCACGCCTACGCGCTTTCCGGAAATAAAGTTCAAGCGCAGGAGCTTCTTGCTAAGATCAAGGATGACGCAACGCGAATGTACGTCTCGCCTTATTGGCAAGCTATAATCTATCTCGGTCTGAACGAACCTGACGAAACGTTCCACTGGCTCGGAAAGGCCTGTGACGAGCATAATGCCTGGCTCGTCTATTTGAAGGTCAACCCGATTTTTGACGCCCTTCGCTCGGAAGTCCGGTTTGACGATCTGTTAGGTCGCGTGGGATTACGCGTTCAGAATGCCTCGAATGTTTCACCTGCTGATTAATGCAATACAAGCTTGCTCTTTCATCATCCGATCCTGGGAGGCACTTTGTTAGGACCGTCCAGAAACGGCATCAATACCGACAAAACCTTTTCCGGACGAACTGCTTTTCAAAGTGGCCGGAAAGTCGTAAGACCAGATCGTCATGGGTGGCCCATTTCTCGGGGGTTACAGACCTTTAAGTTCGACGACCGCTAAGTTCGACGACCGCCGAACTCATCCGTATGAAGTGTCACAAATTCCTGGACGCTCATCGGCGGCCGGCCGGTCACCCGTTCCACGCCGTCTGCCATCCGGTCATACCGACCCGCTCGATTCAATTCGGCCATCGTCACCAGATGATGAGTAACGTGCTCCGGCAACCCCACCCTTTTCAGCTCTCGTTCCCAATCCTCGGGGGGAATGTCCGAGTACGTGATCTCACGGTTCAGCGCGGCCGAGTACTCACGAGCGACCCCATCCATGTCCTGCGACCGCGGACCGGTGAGTTCGTATATCCGTCCCAGGTGCGGCCCAGGCTCGCCGAGGACCTCAGCGATTACGCGAGCGACATCAACCGTGGAAACCGGGGAGGTCTTGCCACGCCCGAACGGCAGTTCGATACGGTTTCGGTCGCGGACGCTCGGTGCGGTGAGTGGGAGGAAGAAGCCCTCCAGGAAGACCGTCGGCCGAACGGTGACGACCGGCAGACCGGACCACGCGAGCGCTTGCTCGCTTAGCCAGTGCTGCCGCTGCTGCGGGCTCGGAGTAGTGTTCTGGATGCTCATTTGAGATACGGTCATCTGGGACATGTTGACCAGTGCGTTCACCCCGACTTCCCGAGCGACGGCGGCCATTGTCACGCTCGCTTCCAGGTATCCGGCGGACACCGACATTCCAAAGTAGACGCGTCCACAGCCGCTGACGACTCGATAGACGTCAGCAGGTTCGAGCAGGTCACCGACTACCACTTCGGCTCCAGCGGTCCTCAAGGCAGCTGCCCGATCGTCATTGCGGCGGACCATGGCGCGAACCCGAAGCCCACGATCGAGGAGCAGTCCAGTCACGGTTCTCCCAACAGCCCCGAGTTGACCGGCCGCTCCGGTTACGAGGATCAATTCGTTATCGGCCATGCGACTTGCCTCCTGTCAGGGATTGGGGTTGGGGATTTGGTGTTAAAATTGTTATGGAATTTCAACTCCCAACCACCAGCTCCCTAACTCCCAATCCCCAACCCCCAATCATTTGTTCCCCTCTCCAAGACCGGCGTTCAGATATGAGATATGAGCGATCGCTGCCCAATCGGCTTCGCCCAAGCCTTGCGCGAGAGCTGCCACGAATCGATCGCGTACGAGGCTGGCCATCGGCATAGGCGTCGCGACCTCTTCAGCAGCCGCGAGCAGCAAACGATTGTCTTTCATACCGAGCGGCAATTTGAAACCGGCAGGCTCAAACTTGTCCGATGCGATCATACTTCCGTAACCCTTGTACACCGGCACAGGAAACAATGAATTCGTGAGAATCTCGAGGAATAGCTGAGGTTCAACTCCGAATTTGCGCCCAAAGGCAAATGCTTCGCCCAGACTCTCGATAACCGTCGAGATCAGAAAGTTCCCGCCGAGCTTGATTGCGTTAGCAGCTTGAGCTTCTTCGCCGATCAGGAATGTTTTCTGGCCCAATATGTCGAAAAGAGGTCTGCAGCGTTCGACTTGATCGTTTCGGCCAGCGACAACAATGAACAGCTTCGCGGCGGCTGCGGCCTCAGGACGACCAAAGACCGGCGCAGCCAGGTAATGCTGTCGTTTTTCGCGATGACTTTCGGCCATCCGGCGCGATAGAGCGACACTAATCGTGCTCGCGGAGAGATGAACAGCGCCGACGGGAAGAGATTCGATGGCATTTCCCGGGGTGAAGATGACTTCTTCTACCGCTTCGTCATCCGACAGCATAGTAATGAGCGCTTCTCGGTCGACGGCAGTTTCGGCTGGTGTTTCGGCGATCTTTGCCCCCATTGACGCGAATGGTTCTGCACGGCTCCGCGTCCGGTTGTAAACGACCAGATCGTGTCCAGCAGAAATCAGGTTGCGCGCCATCCCCGATCCCATGTTTCCGAGTCCAATGAATCCTATTTTCATTTTTTGGTCCCCTTTTTTCTTGTATGGTCGATCTTAATTTGATGTCGCGCAAGTAGAATAAGAACGGGCTCAATGTCTGGGGAGTGGGCGAAATCAACTGCGATGTACCGTAGACTGTCCAGCCTGCGGCGGAGGATATACGGTGGCGGGCGCCTATTAATTTCGAAAGCCGCAGACTGGACAGTCTACGGTACGTCGTCTGCCGCAGACTGGACAATCGACGGTACTCTTATTTGATCCTGGCAAGCTCGGTAAGAATCGCGTCATTCACCGCGCGAACGCGGTAATCTTCATCGAAAAATGTCCAGCGGACGACTCCGCTCTTGTCGATCACAAATACCGCCGGCTTTGCGATCTTGCCATCTGGATTGTACAGATCATAAGCATCGATGACTTTATGATCGACGTCAGAAAGGACTGGAAATGGGAGTTTAAGTTTGTCGCTCAGCTCGCGGCTCTTGTCCTGAGTGTCTACGCTGATGGCTATTATCTCTGCTCCGGCGCCGGTGAACTTATTGTAGTCTCCAGCCAGACTGGCCAGTTGCTTTCTGCAATACGGTCACCAGTAGCCCCGGTAAAACACCAGCACAATTTTGGTTTTGCCTGCGTAATCTTTCAGCGGGACGTTTGTTCCTTTCGTTGACGGCAAGCTGAACTGTGGTGCAGGATCGCCAACCTTTGGGACAGAGGCGAGCGCTACTAACACTAATACGATTGAGAGCAGGAATGCTTTGACGATTTGTGGCATGTTAAGACTCACTCCATCTCAGTAAAATCGCTGCTTTGATCATACCTCTATTCTTCGCAGAAAATCACTGACTGAGGGCATGAGGCTCGACGCGATTTGTTCGTTTTCTTTTCTTGTCTCATTTGAAATCACGAACACCAGATAATTGCTCGTTTCCAACCCGGCAACCTGGATGTCGCTCCATGACGCCTCATGCACGGGAACTCCTGCGGCGTTCATCACAGCCGAGACGCTTTCGGCAGGAAATGCTTCCCCGATCTTCTGCGTGAGTATCAGCGACACAACCTCTCCTTGTCTTCGCGCGATGACGTGAATGAATTCTCGAGTTTTGTAATGACATCGATGGCCGACGACTATCTCAAAGCCTTGTGGCATTTTTTCTTTGACCAGTTCTACCAATCCCTGGTACTTCGGACCGAGTTTTTCTGACATCTCCTCGGAGCTGAAGTGCTTGCTGGCCATGCCATGATCGATGGCGCAGAAGACATGATCATCGAAGCCCACCTTTAGAATTTGCCCGGCCACGTCGTTTGGCGCGACTTCGGCAATCACCGAAAGGGGCTTGGCATTCGAACCTCCGGATCCACCGCCGGGTCGGAAAAAGATTCCGAGCCCCACTGCGAGCACGATCACCGCCGCAGCAGCCAATATCCACGACTGCGTAAGATTGAAGTTGAGCCTGCGAGGGCGCCGGATGTCGCTGCGAATTCGGTCCTGCAACGCCGCGGGAGCTTGCACGTTCAACACAGCGCGTTTTAGCTGAGTCTTGATTCTCTCGCGATCGTCGAGCTCTCGCGAGCAGTCTGCACAGTTCTCAAGATGCTTGAGAACTTCGAGATTCGTCTCAACCATCAACTCATTGCTCAGGTATGAGTCCAGATAAGAGCGTACTCTTTTGCACTCACCGTTTTCGAACTTTACAATCTTCATGCGCTCCTATCCTCCTCTTTGATTCCGTAGTTCATAGCGAAGCCGGCCAGTTCCTGCCTTAATAATTTTCTTCCTCGGCTCAATCGAGACATCACAGTGCCAACAGGCACAGCTAGTGTTTCCGCGACCTCCTTGTATGAAAATTCGTGCACGTCGGCAAGCAGGACCACTTCGCGATAGTGCCGCGGAATCTTATCAAAAGCGGCCAGCACATCTTCATCGCTCAAGTCGTGCGCTACCGGAGGTTCATAAGCGAGCGTTTCCATCACGGACTCGTTCTCACGCACCGAACTCTTGTTGTACCACTTGCGGCGATGATGCTGGATCACGTGAAACAAGATCTTGTACAACCACGCCCGGCAGTTGGTGCCAGGTTCGAAACGGTGAAACGATTTCCACGCTTGCAGGTAGGCTTCCTGAACGAGGTCTTCGGCTTCGCTTCGGTTGCCGATCACTCGAAGGGCGGTCCGAAACAGGTCGTTCAAGTGTGGCATTGCAGCTGATTCGAAGTCTTCTGCCCTGGCGTTACGGCTTAGAAACACTGACAAAACCTCGCTGATCAGAATCGGCGTCCGTGCAAGCAGACGCTATTCTATACATCCCCAAAAGACTTCGGAATATTCCTGGACTCAAAAAAAAAACCGGTTGTTACGCGAAATTTGTTAAGACAAATAGTGAAAGGACTTAACATAAGAGTGTTTGGCCGTTTTCTAGCGCGACGCGACCACCAATCCGATAGGCGATGAGCCTGCCGGCAAGCCGATCGCGCCAATTTCCACCAGACCGGCACCGTCACGGCCTTCAGTAAGCCGTAGCGCGTTAATGCTCTGATTGCCTGCGCCGATATTGAGTTGATATAGAAAGCGATTGGTCGGATCCAGCGCAATTTCAAAAGACGAGCGACCGAAAGCAATTGTTGAACGAGTGCCGGCAAGACTGAGCTCGCCCATGGTTCCAATTCTGTAAAGCGAGAGCGAGCTCGTTCCGGTGTTAGACACCCACACGCGCTGACCGTCCGGGTGTGCGACTATCCAACAAGCAGCACGTTCGGGCGCATTGCCAACCGAGGTGATCTGTGACAGCGAGCCGTCTGCGCTTAACAGATAAGTCGAAGCACCTGGTAGCCGTGCGTCCGCCGCTACCAGTTGGTCCGGGGAAATAGGATTGAACACACCGGCAAATGGCCCCCGCTGATTATTCAACTGAGAGAGAAAGCTCAGCCTTCCATTTGGTCTAACCGCAAAGGTATCCAGCCCACCGGTGCCTAGACGAATACCTATCAGCATACTACCGTTATGGTTGAATAAGACGTGAGTTGGGTTGTCTCCAATCGCCAACGTTATTCGTCGCTTGATTCTTGTGAGCGTGCCGTTAGCTTCGACGCTGAAGCCCGAGTAGCTTGGAGGATTTGTCGCGTCTCCCTTATTCGCAACGTAGAGAAGATCGTTCTTTAACGCCAGGATTGCCGGCTCTACGCCCCGAGAAGGGACCGGCTCGTTGACCAGGGAGAGCGAACCATCATCTCGAATAGTCATTACCGAGATGTTATTGCTACCGGGGTTCACAGCAAACAAGTGCGTTCCCTCCGAATTGAGGACGAGTGGACTCTGCGAATCAACGAGTCGGCCGGTACCGAAGCCGCCGGTGGGATAACTATCAAGGAAAATCAACTCTCCGGTTTCACTGTTAGCTTCATAGGCCGCGATCGAATTAGGACCATCTGGATTGGTTATGGTGTAGACGAACGTTCGGCTGACAGCTGAAATCTGATCATCGGACGATCCGCCGTCGGCGCTGCCAGCCCGTAAGACATTGGCCGACAGCGCGACGGTAATAAAAGTTACGAGTAGTATAACCCGGGGTAGCGTTTTCATAATAAATGACTGTTGTCGTGATTTTTCTTTCAATGGTTGAGTGGTCACCGTCACGGGGATTACGAGCGTGAAACCAGCGGCGCGGTACCGAAATTAACAGAGAAGCGCTTACACCAGATCGTAACCGCCCTGTATTTGCTGAGGTCAGTATCCGCGGGCAAGTCATAGTTCTGATCGCCGATGTTTCCTTTCAGTGATCCAAGTTCCACAAACCCGGCTCGCGTAACAGTGTCGTTGTCTTTGGCATCTTCGGCGGCCACGAGGTAAACCCGAACATCTGGACCGTTCGAAGTTTCGAAGTTTGTAAGACGCAGCACTCGCTTGCCATCAGATAATTGATGAATCGTAGCGGTGCCGGTGGTCTTATGAGCGCCATCATGAAAACGGCCGTCCGCCAGCGTTACCGGAAGGGCAGTTGCTGATCGATTTGCACTTCCGGCTTCCGGGAGTCCTTCGTTGACTCTCGCGTTGACGAAGAGTCTCTCAGGACGGAAAAGGTACCAGCCTGCCACAACAACGACGAAAGCAGCGATAATTAGAATCGTGCGTCGGTTCATTTTGAAATCTCCTTCTGAGGTTTTAAATCGACGGCGTTCATTGCAATCACACCGTTCAGTTATGAATGACGCAGTAGAAGAGAAATATTCCAACTAATGATCCGAGCAAAGAACCCACCTGGTCGATTCAACCTACTAACAATGAACGTCAAGATAACATCCGGCTTTGGCCGATGAAGTTTCAGCTTAGCCTAACAACAATGCGTGCCGGCCAGATACCATCGGGCATCAGATAGCTATATTAAGGTTGGCCGCGAGGAGACTCGTTGATAGTTTTCCTGAAGTTCGAATCAAAAACTTTGAACTATCAGGAGGACTCACGGCCATTGAATAAGACAAAACGCCGGAAACTCGAGCGCGTCAAGGGGAATGTATTGATAGTGGGGGTGGATGCGTCTAAGGCAAAACACGACGCGGCAATGTGGCTGCCGGGTGGTGTGGTGCTAAAAGACTTTGTCATTGACCAATGATCTGGCTTGATTTGGGAAACTGTGGCACGAGGTCCAGCGGTGCTGTGAAAGATACAACTTGAGAGGTGCGATCTTGGGGATCGAGCCCGAATAGCAGGCACTCTTACGCTCCGACTACGATAAGCCAAAAAGAGCCTCTTTTATTTCAGCTCTCCGGAATCGGTGACGAAAACATAAGTAATTGGGTTCGACACCGTAGTGATCTTTGCCGTCAGTTTTCGATGCCTGCCTGTCAATTTTGACAGTATCCGCGCGCGATCCGGAACCGTAGAATCCGTCCGAAACTCGAATGATTACAACTTTATGGCCAGCGAGGCACCACCGCTCCGGGAATGAAGGCAGCAAAAGCGTAAAAGAAAGAACGAACTAATCTTTGGCCAAAAACAGAGTTTGAGTTCGGGCTGGAATGCGCTCACCGCGACGGTGTTTTCGCTCAGCGATGAAAGGAACGGAAATGCACAAGAGAATAATGCCTTTGCTCCAGCTTCTGGTTTTGGTTGCGATTTGCCCCGTGGTGCTGGCGCAGGCAGCGCAAACGAAGAAGCCAACGCCGTCGCCAAAACAGCCGCCGGCTACTCAGCAACTGACGACTGACGCGGAAAAGAAGAACATCCAGGCCTACATCGAACTATTGCGCACCAACGTCCGGCAGGAGAAATCGCAGTTAATGGGTGAGGTGATGCTCCTGAATGTCGAGGACGCTAAGAAGTTCTGGCCGATCTACAGTGACTTTAATGACGAGCTCGCCAAGGTAAACAATCTGAGGAGCGATAACATTCAGGAGTACGCTCGCACCTATACTTCGATGACGGACGAAAAAGCGGACGAACTGATCAAGCGAGCGCTCGATTACCAAAAACAGCGTTCTGAGCTTCTCGGAAAGTATTACGAGCGCTTCAAACAAGAGCTCGGGGCGATTACCGCCGCGCGGTTTGTACAGGTCGAACACCAACTACTTCTGATCATCGATCTTCAAATCGCATCTTCTTTGCCTATCGTTGGGCAACAGTGAGAGGAGAACAATTATGCGAATCGCAGTCAGATGGACAGTGATTCTGGTAGTGGGAACGGCGTCGATAAATATGAACACTGCACAGGCCTTCGTCGGGTCAACGATAAGTGCACTGGCGTCGTCTGCAACGAGGAATGCTCCACAGCGCAAAATTACGGTACCGGCAGGAACAAGGATTCTGATACGCACAATCGATGCATTAGACTCCAGTAAACATAAGAGTGGGGACCGTTTTACCGCAGAGTTGGAAACCAATCTCCAGGCAAATGACCGTGTAGTGGCCAAGCGAGGCACGAAGGTATATGGTCGACTGATCACTGCAAAATCGGCTGGTAGGTATAAAGGGAGTTCGCAGTTGACTCTGGAGTTGACCGACATCGTGATTGGCGGAAATGCATTCCCGATTTTGACCAGCACTTATGAGTTCAAGGGAAGCGGAGAAGGCAAGAAAACGAGCCGAAAGATTCTGGGCGGTGCCGGCCTTGGAACGGTGATCGGGGGCATTGCAGGAGGAGGAAAGGGAGCGGCCATTGGAGCGGTGTCGGGTGCTGCCGCCGGAACTGCGGTGGCGGGTTCAAAGAAAGGACAGCAGCTATTTATACCGAGCGAGTCGCTACTCGAGTTCAAGTTGGCGGACGCTGCATCCCTTCCGGCTCCCAGATGAAGTGCGCTTCCAGATGAAGTGCCGGGGTAATCCGAATTGAACACTGGCCGGATTTGACAAACAACCCAGGAAATAGGAGCGCTGCTCAAGTTTTCCTTGAGAACGCAACGCCCCTATTTGTTTGCCGCTCGAGCAGCAGTGCTACTCTATCGCTCTTCCATCTCTGCGGCGCGCGGGAACAAAATGTTGTTCTCC
Source organism: Blastocatellia bacterium (assembly GCA_035258805.1). Classification (GTDB taxonomy): domain Bacteria; phylum Acidobacteriota; class Blastocatellia; order UBA7656; family UBA7656; genus Onstottus_A. The sequence goes on from DATFWY010000015.1 coordinate 69,076, forward strand.
AGGTGTATGTGCTCGTGCAGGTCCTCTTCGAGTGCGACGAGCGCTTTGTACAGCGTCTCATAGCTGATGCATCCGTCGGAAGGCACATTAAAGCCGTTGCTGACCTGACGGAGCTCCCTCAAGATCTCGCCGGCTCGGTCGTGCTCCATCATCATCATGCGAATTGGATTCTGGACAGTTCCGAAGAACGGCACTGGCGCCCGTCTACCCGCGCTCACCGCCTGATCCATCTGCTCGATGAATGGGAACAGAACCATCTCCTCCTTATGCATATGCGGAATCAAGTCGCGATACAGATCCTGGAAAAGATTTTGAACGTGCAAAAGCTCAGCGTGATTGTCTCCATGCACTGAACAGACTTTCGACACGAGCGGAATTAGTCGATCCAACTCGTCCCTGGTGAATTTATGGTGTTTCGCGACGATGTGACAAGTTAGCGCCGACAAAGGCTGAGTGCGCCAATCGACGCCAATCGATTGTTTCGTCCGCCAGGGATTTAGTTTCTCGTTGTGCGTTTTCTAGCGATTGTACGACTTCATCAGTTGATAAGCCCGCCGCGGTACATGCTTCAGAAAACACCTTTCCTCCGCCACAGCAATAGTCAATACCGAACTTCTCGAACACTCGAGTAGCTTCAGGAATTTCAAGCGCCAGTTCTCTCACTGTTTTCGTCGTGCTGATATCCATATTTTATGCTCCAAATTGTTATCAGATAGCTCTCTGTATGCAGATGGCAACCCTGCCATCTCGCCTCGAAGGGGCAAGCCGTGTTCCAGCGCAATTGTTACAGGACCAGCTGGCGAATTGATGGTTTGGCAGTCGCATTGCGGAAAAATCCACAAACGTTCGGGTATTCTCACCCGCTGTCTATTTAACCAATAGTGCAATCAACCGGGCCGCGTAACGGTCACCTCTCGATAGGATGCGCGGGCGACGACGAACCGCGCCGCGTAGCGGTCACCTCTCGACAGCATGCACGCGGCGACGGCGAATGGGGCCGTAAATGAAATTCACGTTAAGCGTCGGTTTGAGGCAAAGCGACCCGAAGCTCCATCGTTCACAAGCTTCGGGTCGTAAGTAAAGAAGTGGTTGGAATCTACAAGGTAATGCGGGTATTTCTCATCAGGACTCTGGGTCCAACGGAAGCAAGTTCCTTACTGAACCGTGATGCCGCCGCTCTGACTGAAGGTCTTAACCTGGGTGACGGTCAAAATGGCCGGACCAACGCACGCCGCTTCATTAGCAGTGGGTGATGTAGGCTGTAACATCCACTCCACTTTGACGTTGTGATCGCCGCCGCCAACATCCCCGACGACCCAGTCAAGGCTGGTTGCCGTTAGGGTGCTGAGAATCAACTCGAGGAAGCAGGGTTGAATTCCATCGGCGACTGGGTCGCAATCGACAGGGAGGCCACCGAAGATGTTGGTGCTCAGCTGCTGGAAGCGCTTGTTGTAGTATACCCATCCGTCGTTGTTGGGGTCTCCGTCATCCGGTAGATTCCCGGTCGTTCCATCGGTCGGCCGGGCACCTGCTGTCGTTCCCGGTAGCACGATCTTGCCATCAAGCAGTACGCGGACTCTAACACCGGCAACTGCGGTGGCGATTGAAGAGTCGGCCGTTACCTTCGTCTTGGTGAAGAGTCCCGAAACCATAGACGGCCGTATATCGAGCGCGGTAAAACCGGAGTTGGGCGTCCTAATCGTGGTCTCCAACAATGTGACGGTGAGGCCTCCCGTCAGGGCGCCAGTGCCATCGTTCACCACGCATTGTGCAGTCCCAACTTTCGCGGCAAAGTTCCCGCTGCTCTGTCCCGTAGCGACTGTGGCGGTGAAAGCAACGCCAAGCAGAATAAGCGGGGCTGGGAGCAGCTTAGCTAAAATTCCAACAATTCTCCTCATTGATCAGACTCCTTTCCTTTGGTGGATAATCAATCAAGCACACTCCTCGCGAGCAGTGTGGAAAGTGGCCGCACGGATGGGACAGAACCCTGCCGACCGGATTCGCGCTGCCGAAATTTTCAAATGCTGTAGTGAGGAGGTATGGGACCGTTACCTCACTAAGGTGTAGTGCACAGTTCTAAGATCGAATTTGAGTGAGGAACCAACGAGGGTCGTTATCCTTGTCTAGCGGCCATCTTAGGCCTGCTCGTCTGAACGCCACCATAGAGGCATTGGCGCCGCCCAGTCACCGAAAGGTTTAATGAGGCGTGGGCATCTTAGCACAGAACTTTCAGAATGCAACCCTAATTAGTGGATTAAAGATCGGAAAAGCTCAAAAAAATCAATGGATCGGGGTTTGACTCTTTAGCGGCAATCCGTCACCGCTGCGGTATGATTAATGATGGCGTTTAATCAAATTAATATGCAGTTCATGATTGTTCTTTTATTGTTGTTTTATTGTCGATGAGAAGCAACTTCCTCTACATCCTCACCAAGCAGTTCTGTCAGTACCCACGGCAATCGAATATGTGGTGTCGCCTCACGTGAAAGCCTCCAACCTGCCGGGTGGGTGGATGTCGCCTTTGTAGTTTGGGTTAGAAGAATCCCCAATCTGCCCTTCGGGATTAGCTTCCGGCGCTAGGATCGTACTGTTTCAATTCTGATAAGCAGAATCTAACACTTCGAAATCGATACTGGACTCATTCTTGCTCTTTTAGGTGCCCGTGGTTAGCTACATGGATTTGCGAAACAGGAGGACAGGGCAATGCTTAGGGCGAGACATTTTTTTGCTCTCGTGAGTCTAATTTGTCTGGGTGCATTGACGCTCGCGTGCGAGACAGGCAGCGCGTCGCGTACCCAGAACACCAACGTGAATTCAAACCGGTCAGACAGGCCGGTGACCGAAAGCGCACAGCTTACCGACGCCGACCGGACCTTTGCGACCAAAGCATCCACCGGCGGAAAACATGAAGTAGAGCTCGGCAGGATTGCAGCCCAACAGGCATCGAATGCCGATGTGAAAGCATTCGCAAACCGTATGGTTCAAGATCATTCTAAGGCCGGTGATGAACTAATGCAGATAACAAACCGGTTGGGGGTGACGGTTCCGTCTCAAGATGACCCGTCATTCAATCAGGCGCGGGATAATCTAGCTAAACTCAAAGGCGTGGAGTTTGATCGCGCTTATATGAGTGAAATGGTGGACGGCCATACAAAGGTAGCGAGTGATTTTGAAAGCTATCTCAACACCGGTACGAATGCAGACTTGAAGGCATGGACTTCGAAAACGTTGCCTACAGTACGGGAACACCTGCAGATGGCAAAGGACACCGCTGCTAAGGTCGGAGCCAAAGTCAAATAACGGCTGCGTAGGTTGCAAGTAAAAAACAAATCACGTCAGTCCGTGACGATAACAAGAAGAGAGCCGACACAATTTAGAAGAGAGCACGGTCGCGCCAAGCCCTTGCTGCAACTTTGCGAGGGGGTTAATTGTTTTAGAAATCCCCTCGCAAGTTGCAGGCGAAAGGCAGCGTTCTGTTTGTTGCGAGGTTGATTATGGCAAGATGTGAAGTATGTGGAAATGACTATCACCTGGCATTTGAAGTCGTCGCTGCAGGCGAGCGACACACATTCGACAGCTTTGAGTGTGCAATCCATCGCCTCGCTCCAACCTGCGATCATTGTCATTGCAAGATAATTGGTCACGGAATTGAGGCGGAAACGAGGTTCTTCTGCTGTGCAAACTGTGCACGCGAATCAGGGGTAACTTCGGTTAAGGATCATGCCTGATAGGACATATAGGTTATATAGGTCCTATAAGTCCTATCAGTCCCATGACGGTCGACACGCCCCTAAACAAATGCTTAGAATTCCTATGTCTCTAGTGATTTTGGAATTCTGGGGTTTTAAGAATGTTTCGTGCCGCGCAGGCTATTCTGCTGATTTCCATTTTTGCGTTTGCGTCGATTGCATTTGCGTCCGTTCCCGCCACCGTTAATCAAGAACAGTCAAACACTGATTCCGGCGTCTCGAGCGAGGAGTATGAAATCTATTCTTCGGTAATCAAAGATTTGTATATGGAACCAAAGACTAAGCAGATAGTCATCGAGGAGCGAACGTTCCGATACGACTTTGCTGTCCAGGACGATGAGCCCTGGAGGGACAAGTGGAAGGACAAAAAGAAGGGCTTAGCCGTCGATGATTCCGCCGCGGATGACTATGAATCAAAGAACGGTCAGAAGTGGCTGTTGAACAAAGATTCATTCAAGCTACCGGTGAAAGTAACGTTGATAACAGATTTGGATCTGAAGTCGATTTTCCATGGTAACTGGGGAGAGCTGCCATGGATCGATTATTACCGCAAGTTTCCGGACGCTCGTGGCTTCGTAATGATATCCAGAATCGGATTTAATACTGCCAAAAACCAGGCGCTGATTTATGTTGGTAGCCGGTGTGGACCCGGTTGTGGGGATCTGCACTTCCTGCTCCTGCAAAAAGAAAACCGTGTCTGGGTTACCAAGAAGGATCTAAGAAAAAAGGAATACCGCTGATTACGCGCATCGATTGAGCCCGCCGTCAGGATCAGTAACTTGGACCTGTTACCGATAACAGCTATACTGCGACTTGTGTAGCGTTGACTGTCAAGTCTGCGCTGAATGGATGCCGACAATTCAGGGGAAACGGCGCCTTCAGTTCGGTAGCTGAAATATGAAATCGTTGGGACTCATCATTTTTGTAATCGCTTGCTTTTGCCCAGTACACTCATCTGCGAATCCTCAATCAATTTCCAAACGCGTGTCTGACGATTCTGACGATCGACCGCCGCTGGCTCTGATAGCTGCGAGAGCAGAATACATCTACCGTTTGGAAAAACTGTTGGTGTTGCAGGAGAGCGATCTGCAAATCAATGAAGATTATCTCAAAGAGAACGGGCCACTACTTGAACAAAATAAGAGTTTGGTTCCATACCTCAAGGCTATTGAAGCGTTAATCCAAAACACTAAAGAATTGATTAAGTGCACACGAGAACTGTTGGCAAAAGCCGAGCTGTTGTCGCTTACCGAAGATGACTATCGAGACCCTCGGCCAATCAATCTACATAAAGAACCTTATAATCTTATTACGCTACTTCGAGTCCTCAAACCGAACGCACTGCCAGAGGCAGAGATAAGCACTGCGATTGAAAAAAGAGGAGTAGATTTCGAGACGAACGCATTCGTTGAGAACGAGCTGTTGAATGCTGGGGCCTCAAAGGAGCTCCTGAACCTGATCAAGTCGAGCTATCGTCGGTAACTTGGGCCATGCCTGTAACCCTGGCTGACATCGCGCGAGAAGTTGGCGTTTCAAAGATGACTGTCTCGCGCGCCATTAACAACAACGCGCTCATTAGCCCGAAAACGCGACAACGAGTCCTTGAGGTTGCGCGCCGGCTCAATTACCAGCCCAATCAACATGCCCGAGCGCTGGCAACAAACCGATCCTATCTCATAGGTGTCGTCGTGCCGGACCTGATGAATCTCTACTTCGCTGAAGTTGCTCGTGCGATCGAGTCGATCGCACGACCCGCGGGATTCCAGCTGTTGATCTGCAGCACCGACGAAGACCCGACCAGAGAAGTCGGCGAGGTCGAAGCCTTGCTGCAGCGCACCGATGGCTTGATCATCAGTTCTGTGCTCGCGCCAACCGACGCCGGCGCCTATCGTAAGATGATTAGGGACGGAGCAAGGATTGTGTTGGTAGACCGGACAATGCGCAATCTGAACTGTCCTGCTGTCGCGACCGACAACGTTGAAGTGGGAAGAATTGCGACAGATCACCTGATCAGTCTCGGCCACACTAGAATCGGCCATCTGAGCGGCGATGCTTCATCGGTGAGCAATGACCGGCTGGAAGGATACAAGCTGGCGCTTTTGAATCACCGGATCCGTTTCGACAAATCACTGATCATGTCTTGTGGCCTGCTCGAATCCGACGGCTACGCGGCGATGAGAAAATGGATCCAGAAGGGCGATGTGCCTCGAGCCATCTTCGCAGTGAATGACCCGGCAGCGATCGGAGGCATGAAAGCAATTGAGGAGGGCGGGCTGAAAATCGGAGAAGACATAGCGATCGTCGGCGCGGGCAATATCCATTATGGCGATATGTTGCGTGTTCCGTTGACTACCGTGTCCTGGTCGCGAGCCGAAATGGGACAGCAGGCTGCTCAGCTTTTGATGCAATCGATGGCTGGAGAAACCATACCAGCTAAATCGCGGAATGTAAGCCTTCCACCTGAATTAGTGATCAGAAACTCATGCGGCGCAAAACGGTTTCGATAGGGGTTCGGGATTGGGGGTTGGGATTAGGGTTTGCGGGTTGGGGTTAAGCGTTGAGGATTGAGTTCTAGCCCCAACCCCCAAATCCCTATTTATTCTTGCGGCCGTAACCTAATTCCGCCCCGCCCGATACGATGTGGTCAACGCCTGTAGTGAACGTTGCGTCGGCCGCGATGAAGAGACATAGGCGGCCTACTTCTTCGATCGTCCCCATCCTGTCCATCAACTGAGCAGCTTCGCCATCCGCCAGGTACTGCTCGGGGTTGCTCGCAGCGTCGATTGCTTCCTGCCACAGCGGCGTATACACATTTCCAGGAGAGATTGAGTTCACGCGGACACCATTC
>DATFWY010000016.1:0-4137 GCA_035258805.1 Blastocatellia bacterium
CTTAAAGCGCTTGGCCGCGCCTCTATGGGTTTTTAGTTTCATGAGTTTTTGCTTTTGCGCTCCCACCCGCCGATGCCGGTTTTGGAGCAAATATCGCTATTAAATTGGGCCCTTCCATCTTCGGTCTGGCTTCGACAGCTCCCACGTCGGAAAGCTCCTCTACTAGACGATCCAGGAGGGCTCGACCAATCCCCTGGTGGACGATTTCACGTCCTCTAAAAAAAACTGCCGCTTTGACCTTGTCGCCTTGTTTTAGGAACCGGATGATGTGATTTTTTTTGAATTCGTAGTCGTGCTCATCCGTGTTGGGTCGAAACTTCACTTCTTTGACTGTGATGTTTTTCTGATGTTTCTTAGCCTCGTGAAGCTTCTTGTTCATTTGGTAGAGGTACTTTCCGTAATCCATGATCCTGCACACCGGAGGAGTTGCAGTGGGCGCTACCTCTACCAGATCCAGGCCACGCTCTTCAGCGATCTTTAACGCTTGCTGAGGTGGCATGATTCCGAGCTGTTCATTCTGATCGTCAATGACTCGGACCTCTCGAGCTCGGATTCGCTGGTTCACCCTTATGTTTTTGTCGATGGCTTAGACCTCCTTAAGAAATCCGCAAAATGGGACAAACGCTAACCATAACAAAATAGCTCACCTTTTTTCAATTGGGCAGGGAACAAGATGGCCCGACACGTGCGTATAAAAGGATATGAAGTTATACAACCGGATCTCTCAATATCATTCCGAAAGCCGGCGAGCGTTTGTTTTGTTTACGGAATTCATAGCTTTCGTGAGCGCAATGGCGACGCTGGTAGGTATGGCCGTCTTGTTCTCGCTCTTCCACTAAGTTACCCTATGTCTTATGCGATGTGCGGTGATAAACACGAATTTGAGAGCCAGTCGTGTTTTCCTCCAGCCGACACACATCAAAACACAATCCTTAACTAGCGAAACGCGAACAGTGACTCTGTGAGTCTGTGCCGTGGTCTTGACCACAAAGACACAGAATTGACACACAATGGAATACGGCTATGTCTAAAATCGAAACGCTCAATATCAAACGCCACTCGCTGGCCCATATCATGGCCGCAAGCATTCAGGAAATGTTCCCGGAAGCTAAGTTCGGCGTAGGTCCCGTGATCGAAGAGGGCTTTTTCTATGACGTCTACCTGAATAGAGCCCTTACGCCCGAGGACTTGCAGGCCATCGAGAAACGCATGCGCGAAAAAGTGAAGCAGAACCTTCGTTTCGAACGGTCGGAAATCCCATTGAATACCGCGATCAACTTGTTCGGGGACATGTCCCAAAGCTTCAAGGTGGAATTACTTCACGATCTCAAATCACGCGGAACCACAGCAGTTGCTGATCTTGGCGACGCGAATCTAGTCGGCGGCAACGTCAACGAGGTCAGCGTTTATAAAACGGGCGATTTCACCGACCTTTGCCGTGGTCCCCATGTAAAGGAGACAAGAGAGATCGACCCCGACAGTTTTCGACTGACGCGAGTATCGGGAGCATATTGGCGAGGTAATCAACAACGAGAGCAGATGCAGCGCGTATACGGCGTCGCTTTCGATACGAAGCAGGAGTTGGAAGAGTATTTCGTCCGGCTTGAAGAAGCCAAGAAGCGCGACCACCGGAAACTTGGGCGAGAGCTCGGCCTGTTCATGTTCCATCCATGGGCTCCGGGAGCGGCATTCTGGCTCCCGAAAGGAACGACTCTTTACAACACGCTCGGAAACTACATGCGCGAAGTTCTCTTCCCGGCAGGCTACGTTGAAGTGAAGACGCCTCTAATCTACAACAAGGCGCTGTGGGAGACGTCGGGGCACTGGTCGCACTACCGTCAGAATATGTTCCAGATTGCCTCCGACGACGAACAGATGGCGGTAAAGGCGATGAACTGTCCCGGTCACTATCTGCTTTTCGCGAGCGAAGTCCGGAGTTACCGCGATCTGCCTATTCGTTTTCACGAGCAGACGCCGCTTCACCGCAATGAAGCCTCCGGCGTGCTGTCCGGCCTGACCCGCGTCAGGCAGTTCTCACAAGACGACGCACATTGTTTCGTAATGCCTGACCAGATCGGCCAGGAGGTCGAACGGCTGCTGGGACTCTTGCGCCGGACGTATGCGGATTTCGGCCTGCCGTTCGAACTGAAGCTCGGCACGCGGCCGGCAGAATTCCTCGGCGAAGTTGAGACGTGGAATGAAGCCGAAGCTCAATTGAAACAGGCACTGGATCGGGCCGGTATCCCTTACGAGTTGAACGAGGGTGATGGAGCGTTCTATGGACCGAAAATCGACATCTACGTGACCGATGCGATTGGGCGGAAATGGCAGTGCGCCACGATTCAGCTCGACTACATGATGCCGGAGCGTTTCGATCTCAAATATGTCGGATCCGACAACGCTGAGCATCGCGTCGTCGTGATCCACCGCGCCATCTTTGGAAGCTTCGAACGCTTTATCGCAATCTTAGTTGAGCACTACGCCGGAGCATTCCCAGTCTGGCTCGCTCCTGTCCAGGCAATGGTGATCCCGATCGCCGATCGTCATGCCGCGTACTGTTCTCAAGTCAAGGATCGGCTCACTGCAGCTGGCGTGCGTACGGAGATCGACACCAGCATTGAACGGATGAACGCAAAAATCCGGAATGCCCAGATGCAGAAGATTCCCTACATGCTCGTCGTTGGCGATCGCGAGCAAGAGCAAGGGGCAGTTGCCGTCCGCCTGCGATCGGGTGAGGACCTGAAGACGAAATCGATCGAGGAATTCATCGCCATCGCGAAGGATGCGATCGCGAGGAAGAAATAGGCACAAAATTCCCTTTTTGTGGCTAGCCTTGGACGAGGTCGTCATCTTCGAGCGACTCTCCAAACCGCTGTCTTCTGATACTCGCCACGTTCTTGCCTTTCTGAACGACGTCATGCCATTTCCGCCCGGCGGTCTCGCGGATGCCGGATGATTGGATTTTGTCTTGTACTTTGTGCGCGAGATCTTCCACTCTGTTGGTCAAGTTCTGGCGCGTTTGACGTCCCGACTGAGGGGCAAAGAGAGCACCTAGAGCCAGGCCGAAGCCACAGCCCGCTGCAAAATAGATCAGTCTGTCATCGATATCGAGATTCATACCATTGCTCCTCGTCCCGATCATTACGCGGCCGTTTCTAAATCCCGGATCCGGTCGTGTGATCGTTTGATTTGCGTAAATTGATGCTTCACCACCGGAAGAACGTTCGGCGGAAGATTGTTCTTCATTACTCGTTGATAGTTTTCGACAGCAGCATCCTCGCTGCGTTCGCATTCGGCTATGATTGCATCATCACTCCCGGTCACAATGGACTTGATATTCATCCATCCGCGATGAAACGCCGCTGAAACACTGCCCCTTGTTGCGGGTGTTCCGCCCAGTTGCCGGACTTCGGATTCGAGTTCCGAAGCGAATTGTGCCCTTTGGATAGAACACTCACTAAACAGCTTTTTTAATTCGGGGTCCTTCACATGGACCGCTGCTGTTTGAAAACCATTTTCCCCGTCACGGCAGACTTGGATCAAATCATCAAGGCACTTGAGAAGTTCTTGCCGGTTTACAGTCATGGATACCCCTGAACATTTTTTGCAATTACCCTGCCAGTATCTGAAACGCCGCTTTTTCATTGCAAATGTCCCAGTTCAGCGAATACTCAATCCTCGTCCTATCCCCGGCCACCGTGGGACATTTTCCCGTGGCAGAACGTTTGCAAAGGCAAGGTTGGAGGTAAGCCAATGGGTACATGCGAATTTGTGGCAATCAATACGACAAGTCTTTTCAAGTTTCGATTGCCGGCGCTAACCATACATTCGACAGTTTTGAATGCGCCATACACGCGCTCGCGCCAACCTGCAACCATTGTGGCTGCCGGATCGTGGGGCACGGTGTGGAAGGCAAGTCCGGTGTCATGTACTGTTCCGCTAGTTGCGCCAAACAAGAAGGAGTTGTCGGACTGATCGATCGCGCTTCGTAACCGCACAGCGACTAAGGCCGCGGAATCCGGTACCATAACAGCTTGTGACTAGCCCTTGGGAACGGATCATTCGCGGCCTTGGCATTTTGATGGCAGCTGCCTTTCTGATCGTCGCACTGACGCCCGTGAGTAATCTTGCGGGCAA
>DATFWY010000017.1:0-11437 GCA_035258805.1 Blastocatellia bacterium
CAAAGTAGAGCGGTCCGTTGTTAGTCGAGAGAAACATGAAGAATTGAATCATTGAATCATTGAGTCATTGAAGAATTGATTCATTGATTCATCGGATCATTGATTGAATCATTGATTGAATGATTTAATCAATGACTCAATGATTCAATGACTCAATGATTCAATGACTCAATGATTCAATGACTCAATGATTCAATGATTCAATGATTCAATGATTCAATGACTCAATGATTCAATGATTCAATGATTCAATGATTCAATGTTTCAATGATCTGGTTGCCCGTCTGTTGAAAGCCTACTATTATCCTGTTGCTCGCACAGTTTGCAACGTAAATCGTACGAGCCATGCCTGGAACCCTAAATCCTCTTTGAAGGAGCGATCAAATGTTTCTGAGAAACACTCTCGCTGTCCTCTGTATTACACTATCTATCAGCTCTCTTAACGTCTTCGGTTCAGACTCTAACTCTGGAACAAATGACCAGATCGTTGGGCGATGGGACATGACAATTCAGGATAGCGATGGCGTTCAATACCCTTCCTGGTTCGAGGCTACCGGCGAACCCGGTAAGCTAACGGGGCGTTTTGTAGGTCGCGTTGGCAGTCAGCGCCCAATCAAGACCATCGAATTCGCCAACGGTCGTCTCACATTCAGCTTGCCTGTGCAGTATGAACGTCACAAGAGCGATCTTAAATTCGAAGCGAATCTGGTTGGCGGACGTTTGGAAGGTACCACGTTTGACCCAAACGGAGCGACGTTGAAGTGGACCGCAGTGCGAGCCCCGTCATTGGTACGCAAAGCCGGCCGGGCTGGCAAACCGATAACTCTATTCAATGGACGTGACCTCTCCGGTTGGAAAGTGCGCGACGCAAAGAAGGCTGATTCATGGCGAGTAGCCGACGGTGTTATGGAGAATACACCGCATGGCACGGACATCATTACCGAACAAAAGTTTACCGACTTCACCCTTCACGTTGAATTCAAGATGGTGGAGAAGAGCAACAGCGGCGTGTACTTGAGGGGACGGTATGAAGTGCAGATAGAAGATAATTATGGGATGGAGCCAGAGAGTCACCGAATCGGTGGACTCTATGGGTTTCTGACGCCCACGACAAATCCCTGCAGGAAAGCCGGCGAATGGCAGAGCTTTGATATCACCCTCATAGGACGAACCGTTACCGTCGCGCTTAATGACAAGATAATTATTGATAAGGTCGAAATACCCGGAATTACCGGAGGGGCGCTGGACAGCAATGAGGGAGAAGCTGGACCGATAATGCTGCAAGGCGACCACGAGAAGATTTTCTACCGAAATATCACGATCACACCGATAAAATAGATTGAAAATGTTTTGAAACCAAATCCACCCTCCGTACGTCTCATTGAAATGAGGTCGTAACTGTCTGTACAAAATCGGCCTCTCTTTTGTCCGATCGTTTCAAAAGTAAACAGGCAGCGACCGTTTCTTGAGCAAGTTAAACAAGAAAAACCTCGTCCCCAATCGGCGGATTCATCGGAATCCGTGTCTAGTTCTCACCGGCCCTCTTAGCTAATCCCCCCGCTAGGTGAAAAATATGACCAAAGGTTCATTCCGCACAATCCGATCCGCTCACGAATGGAACGTTAAATCTGCTATTCGGCGACAGTACCTTCAAAAGATACTGCTGGCATTCGTTTGGGTACTAGCCCTTCAATTTGCCACTCAAGCACAGGAGCTGAGCAATGACAAAATACGCCTTAAGCTGAACGTTACTCCGCAGGGAATTCCGGTAATCGAAGAAGCGGCATGGCAGGCGACAGGTAGCACTATATTCCGCGACCTCGGCACGCCTGACGGACTAGGCGGTTGGATCCAGCAGTCGGTGATACCAACCGAGCAATCCGCGACTCCGGCTTGGGAGATAGCAGAGAAACAAGATTTCATAACCGCTGAAGCGCAGCTCGCGCTCTCCGACCGGTTATTCATGACCTGGGTCATTGAACTACCAAAACAAGGCCAACTGTTTCGCTTGCACGTAAGGCTTACGAATCATGGCAGGCGAGCCCGGACAATTGATTCATTCCCGGTATGGCTGGCGAACTGGGATGCCGCCGGGCAATCGCAATGGGTACGCTGGTGGCGGGCAATTGAGTATAACCGGGTTGAACAAAACCTGGACGACCTCAGTCGAGTTCGTCTGGCGAGCCGTCTGCACAGTTCCGAGGACGCCGACGGAGGTGTCAATCCTTATTGGATAGTCGGTGGGCTGAATAGCCGGATTTACTTCGGTCTGGAATGGTCCGGCGGGTGGAGTGCAAAAGTCCAGGGTCTCGACAAGGGGTTTGCGTTTTCGGTGTTTTTACCCCCTGATGAATGCCAGCTTGTGCTGAAGCGGGGTGACTCCATTGACGGTCCAGTATTGTATGTAACACCAGCGGCTTCCTCAGATGAAGTGAATGATAGAGCATACTGGATGCGACAGCGACATGTACTGGGGCGATTGTTGTACAGCACCCCGCCGCTTTCGGTTCCACTGACGTACAACAACTGGTATGCCACGCGTGTCCTGGTAGACGACGACTTTTTGAACCGTCAGGTATCCGCAATGCCTCCTTATTCATTTGATGCGTTCGTCATCGATGCCGGCTGGTTTGCGGAAGGACGCTGGAAACCTGATGCCGCGAAATTCAAGCCGGGCGAATTTGTAAGTATGCTTGCCTCGCTGAAATCGGGCGGCGTAAAGCCTGGTTTGTGGTCCACTCCTCAATACGTCAGCGAGTCCAACGACCAGTCATCTCTCGCGATTCAGGAGCCTCCAGTTGTATCAAACTTCCTCAATGGCTTCCTGGTTGATATGTCGCAGGACAACTTCCCTGCGTATATGGTTGATCACGTGAAACTGCTCCGCAATAAGTACTCGTTAGATTACTGGAAGTATGATCAGCCTTTTTTCTCGGACCAGCCGACCACCGGAAAAATGAAAAATGTCATCGGCTTCCAAACCGCGCTGCAGGCAGTTCGACAGTCAAATCCCGATTTGTTGATCGAGAATTGCTCGAATGGCGGGCGAATGATCAACGAATTCACATTGCTTACCACACAGACGACGTGGCTCAGCGACCTGGGCAAGAGCGGAGATCCTGATCCGCAGGGCAACGTATCTGTAGCCTTGAATTCGATGGAATTCGTCTTTCCGTGGGCGGCTCTTCGATTCACTATTAATTTCGATCGCATCGATCCAAACGACGACGAAACGACACGGCTGTATTGCCGGAGCGCGATGGCTGGGATGTGGGGGATCTCATCCGATCTATCGAAGATCGGCGACCGCCAGCGAGACGTGATACTTAAGGAAATCGAAAACTACAGGCAACTGAACAAATTGAAATTTGCATGTCTGTATGACTTGCAACAACCCAGCGATTCTGCGGATGTCGCGGGGGTAACTTTCTACAGCCGGAGACAGTACAATGCAGGGACTATTATCTATCGTTGGGCGCGGGACGGCGCGTTCAATCAGCATGTTACCTTCCCGAAGCTCAGGTCCACCGGAACGTACCGGGTTACCGACGTAGATACAGGAGTGCAGATAACCGTCAGCGGTAAGGATCTGAACACTAACGGGGTTGACATTCCATTCGACGCGCAACGGCTGTCGGCACTGGTGTTTGTAGAGGCAGTGAAGTAGGGGTTGGGGGGTTAGGGATTGGGGTTGGGGGGTTAGGGATTGCGGTTAGTCAATGGCTCGTGACTCTCCCTCAACTCCGAGCCCAATTCCTAACCCCCAAATTCCTAACCCCAATTCAAAACGCCAATTCCTAACCCCCAATCCCGAACCCCCAATCCCCAACCCCCATCCATTTGCCTTCGATCGTCATATCGTTGCAAGATACCTAAGTGATTCTGCGTTACACTCTCCGATTAGTTGCTACTCTACTCCTGATCGCACAACTTGCGTTTGCCGTCCATGGCTGGCAGACACCTGCGCCTGCACCACAATCGACCGATGCGCGTCGTGTGAAGCGGCCCACGAGCACACCCTACACTGGGGATCTGTCAATCTTCGACTATCCAGAACGCGACGAGAATCTACAAATTAACCGTGTCATGGACCTGTTGAAGATAAAGGAAGGGTCAGTTGTCGCCGATATCGGAGCGGGATCCGGATGGTTCACCGTACGAGCAGCGCGGCGCGTCGATGCCAAAGGCAAAGTTTACGCGGTCGAAATCAATGCCAGATTTCTTAGGCACATCGAGGGTCGAGCTAAAGAGGAAAATCTTGCGAATATCCAAACAGTGCTCGGCAAGGAAGATGATCCGTTGCTGCCCCCTGACTCTTTGGATGCTGTATTGATACTGAAAACTTACCACGAGATTGCTGAGCCCATTAGACTCCTCAGCCATCTCCGCCAATCGCTGAAGCCAGAAGCGTTGTTGGGTATTATCGACAAAAACGGAAATGGCAAGGACCACGGGATCAGTAAACGTACGGTGATTAACGAGGCAAAAGAAGCCGGTTACTCACTCGTTGATGAATATGATTTCGTAAAGCCGGATGGTATGGATTATTTCCTTGTGTTTCGGATCAATACGTCCTCCCAAACCCACTGATCGTTCCCACGATAGCTAAATTATAGACGTAACTAAGGAAAACTCTGGTACGTATAGAGGATAAGAGCTCTGTGAGGGTGATTTTCGCCCGAGTAACACTCGCGAAAATCGAAGAGATTCTCTACTAACCGTAACGGGTGTTATACGGTGTGTTACGTAGCACGATACACACTGCGTTCGCACTTGACGCGGTCTGGGCCCGGCTCCGCCGTCATCGTGTGCGCTGTAGAATAAAAGAAGGTAGAATTGATCGATGTTTTTTCCTTTGATTAATACGAGTTCATATATCCGCAAAACTTTCTTAGCGTTCGGTCTAATCTTGCCGGTTGTTCTTACTTCGGCCTCCTGCAAGAGCGGTTACCCTGTTTCGGCCCGGAACAATCCAAGCCCCGAATCAAGAGAACCTCGACAAGTAAAGGTCGCTAGAGTTTCTGAAATCAATATGGAGCAGACTGTCACGGTTACCGGGACTCTCGCGGCGTATGATCAAGCAACTGTCAGCGCCAAGGTACCTGGCCGCTTAAAAGCAATCTCCGTAGATCTGGGTAGTGTTGTCAAACAGGGTCAAACTATAGCTCAGTTAGAACAGCAGGATTATCAACTGCGGCTTCAACAAGCAGAAGCCGGGCTCGCTCAGGCGCGCGCTCGCCTGGGCTTACCACCCGAGGGAAATGATGACCGTATAGATCCTGTTAAAACCGGGACCGTCAGGCAAGCACAGGCTATACTCGACGATGCCAGGCTGAAGCTCGAACGAGCCGAGAACCTTGTTCAACGCGGCGTCCTGGCGCGAGCGCAACTCGAAGGCGCTGATGCCGAACACAAAGTCGCGATGAGCAAATACCAGGATGCAGTTGAGGAGATAAGAAACCGACAAGCATTGGTCGTTCAGCGACGTTCAGAGCTGGAAATAGCAAAGCAACAACTTGCAGACTCGTCGATCTATGCCCCGTTTGACGGCGTCATACAGGAGAAGCGCGCAAGTGTCGGCGAATACCTGGCGGCCGGCACTCCAATAGTTAACGTTGTCAGAATGGATCCCCTGCGGCTGCGTGCTGAGGTACCGGAACGAGAGTCTCGCAACGTGCGTGTGAACCTGGCGGTTAGGGTCACTCTCGAAGGCGACGCTAACGTTTATAGCGGTAAGATCGCGCGCATCAGCCCGACCATCACCGCACAGAATCGCGTTCTGATTGTTGAAGCGGAAGTGCATAACAATGGCCAGCTCCGGCCGGGCTCCTACGCCCGCGCGGAAATAGTGTCAGATGATAGCAATTCGGCGGTCGCGGTTCCGGTGAATGCGCTTGTTAGCTTCGCTGGCATCGATAAGGTAATACTCGTACAGGATGGAAAAGCGCTCGAGAAGCCAGTCACGCTCGGCCGACGGACAGCGGAATGGGCTGAAGTATTGTCTGGAGTAAAGGCAGGAGATCCAATAGTCCTGGATCCGGGTAATTTGCAGTCCGGTCAGCCTGTAATTGTCACTGAGTAGCAGTGGTTCCTCAAGACTTGCGCTGGAGTATGAAGTGACGTATCTCTCACTTGTTGATGTGTACGCCGAAGCCGAAAAGCTGGCTTAAAAGAAATTAGTTAGATATGCAGAAACTTGCAGAGATTTGTATAAAGCGGCCGGTCTTCGCCGCAATGATAATCCTCGCGCTGGTTGTCGTCGGAGCCGCCAGCTATTTCAGACTCGGAGTCGACCGTTTTCCTTCCTTTGATCTTCCGAATGTGAGCGTGCGCACGAGCCTGCCGGGTGGCGCGCCCGAAGAAGTCGAAAGCGAGGTTTCGCAGAAGATCGAAGAGGCGGTCAACACCGTCGAAGGGATCCAGGAACTACGCTCAGTTTCAAGCCAGGGTACTTCCGTCGTTTTCGCTACATTCAATCTGGATCGCGACATCGATACCGCGGCGCAGGACGTCCGCGATCGCGTCGCCACCGTAATCAGAGACTTGCCTCGCGACGTGGATCCTCCCATAGTCAACAAATTCAACAACGACTCCTCACCTGTTATGACCGTCGCGCTTTCGGCGGACCGGTCCGTTCGAGAACTCACTGAACTAGCCGATAAGGTTGTTAAGCCTGTTCTCGAGCGTTCCACCGGGGTTGGCGAAATAAGCATAGTAGGCGGATTGGGACGGGCCATAAACATCTGGGTTGACGCTGATCGTCTTGCCGCATATCAAATACCGATCTCCACGGTACGCAATGCCATCGTGAGGCAAAACGCAGATGCGCCTGGCGGAAACGTAACATTGGGCGCTCGCGAACAGGCGTTGCGCACCATGGGCCGCGTCGCCGATCCGAAAATCTTCAACGAGCTGGTCGTAGCCACGATCAACGGAGCGCCGGTTCATATTCGTGACATCGGTTACGCGGAGGATGGAACAAAAGAACAGCGCTCGGTAGCGCGTTTGAACGGAGTCCCGACCGTTACCATAGAAGTCAGGAGGCAGACTGGGACGAATACAGTTGAAGTAATCGAAGGAGCAAAAGCAAGTCTCGCTCGAATAGCCGCCCAGCTTCCTACCGACGTCAAAATGGAAGTGATCCGCGACCAGTCTCGTTATATTTATGCCGCGCTGCATGAGATCACCTTACACCTGGTTCTGGGCAGCATCCTCGCTTCGCTGGTCGTCCTTGCTTTTATGCGCAGCTGGCGCTCCACCATCATCGCCGCGATCGCAATTCCGTCCTCGGTGATCGCTACCTTCGGCATGATGCGCGCGCTCAATTTCACGTTGAACAGCGTGACCATGCTTGCGTTGGTGCTAATGGTCGGCGTGGTGATTGACGACGCGATAGTTGTGCTCGAAAACATCTTTCGTTTTGTTGAGGAGAAAAAGATGCGGCCGTTTGAGGCCGCGCGCGCGGCAACTGCCGAGATAGGTCTGGCAGTGCTGGCAACTACGTTCAGTCTCGTAGTTATCTTTGTGCCTGTGTCCTTCATGTCGAGCATCTCCGGCCGTTTTCTTTATCAATTTGGGATCACCGCGGCGGTCGCAATTCTAGTCAGCTTGCTGGTGTCGTTTACGCTGACTCCGATGATGAGTGCGCGGCTTTTACGCTCGAAGGACATCACCTCCCACGCGGACGAGGCCGCGAAATCCAGAAAAGGTTTTTACGGATTTATCGACCGCGCCTACACGTGGATGCTGGGCCTTGCTATGCACCATCGCGCGGCAGTGTCGGTTTTAGCGCTGCTTGTAATCCTGTCGTCGATCCCTCTATATAGAGTCGTAAAACAGGATTACATTCCGAGCGATGTCGATGAATCGGAGTTCGACGTAAGCATAAACGCTCGCGAAGGCACCAGCATGAGCGCGATGAATGAAGTGATGAAGACCGTAGAAGCGGATCTACAGTCGACACCTGGTGTTCGCGTCGTGCTCGCGAGTGTGGGCGGCGGCTTCATTGGCGGGGTGAATCAGGGTGGCGCTTATGTGCGAATCGCGCCCATCGAGGAGCGCTCCTTCTCCTTTGCCAGGGTGTGGAACGGGATCATTCACGGACGACCGCTCGATGCTTTTACTACCAACTATTCGCAACGAGACGTTATGCAGGAGATCCGCACCAGGCTTAGGAAATATAAGGATCTTCGCACCTCGGTTCGAAATGCCCAATCGTTCAATATTGGCGGGGGCGGAGCGGAAATCGACTTCGTTTTGCGTGGACCGGATCTGGAAATGCTCTCCAAGTATGCTGAGCAGCTGAGAGCCAAGGCACCGGAGCTGGGAATTATCGACGCGGATACCACGTTGAAGCTCGACAAGCCCGAGCTGCGGGTCGAAATAGATCGAGCGCGCGCAGCAGATCTGGCTGTATCCACCGAAGACGTCGCGAGCGCGTTGCGCCTGATGGTCGGCGGCGATCAACGCGTCTCTCGCTTCCGCGACGAGCAAGTCAACGATGATTATGACGTGCAAATTAGATTGAGTGAGGGTCAAAGAAACGATCCCGCAACCATCTCACGATTGTATGTGCCAAGGCAAAACGGTTCTTTGGCGCGCCTCGATAATCTCGTGAAGATTATTCCTTCGACGACAGCATCACGAATCGATCGTCTCGATAGACAGCGACAAGTGAGCCTTCGCGCATCGGTCGCGCCGGGTTATGCTCTGTCGGACCGGCTTGATGCCCTTCGCAAAGAAGTTGCGAATATGAATCTGCCGCCAGCTTATTCGACAGCCGTATCCGGCCGCGCTCGCGAGCTTGAACGTACATTTTATGAGTTCATCTGGGCCTTCCTGCTCTCGGTCATTTTCATGTATATGATCCTGGCATCGCAGTTCGAGAGCATCGCCCATCCAGTCACGATTTTGCTTTCGCTTCCGCTTTCAGTGCCGTTCGCCCTCCTGTCGTTATGGGCAACGGGCAACACGCTGAATCTTTATTCTGCTCTGGGAATCCTGGTTCTTTTTGGCGTGGTGAAGAAGAACGCGATTCTTCAGATCGATCATATGAACGGGCTGCGTAGAAATGGAATGGATCGGCCCCACGCAATCATGCAGGCGAATCGAGATCGGTTGCGTCCGATCCTGATGACCACGCTCGCACTTGTGGCAGGCATGATGCCGCTCGCGCTCGGCACCGGACCTGGATCCGATGAGCGTAGGGCGATTGCGGTGGTAGTGATTGGAGGCCAGACTTTATCTCTTCTGTTAACGCTGATCGTGACGCCGGTTGCCTATTCCCTGCTGGATGATATTGGAACAACAGAGGGATGGCGTTCGATCGCGAGCCGTCTTCATGCGCTTACGCACTTCAGAAGAAAGAGGCTGCACGAGGCAGACGCCGAGAGGCGGGTGACATCTGAAATCGACGGGATTGAAGCGGAGATTAAGGCTGCCGCAAAGGCAGATGACGAAATGAAAGTCGGCGTAGGCGATTAGCTCTTTGCGAGCTTTGCGGACGCAAAGCTCGCAACAAAAGATCTTCCTAATTCACCTGATCAAAAAGCTAAAGAACCGGGCGGCGCTCAGTTTTAAACGAGCAAGCCGCGCTCGCGCACTCGCGAAGACGCTTCGCTCCTCGAGGTCGGCAAATATTGAGTAAGCTACCGGTGTCACCACAAGCGTCAGCAACAGGCATAGGGTCTGCCCGCCAATGATCGTTACCGCAATTGCAGAGCGCTGCGCTGATCCTGCCCCGATACCGATCGCCGTCGGAATCAACCCTCCAATAATCGAGAACGTCGTCATCAGTATTGGCCGCAAACGCACATGGTTCGCCTGGAGAATCGCTTCTCTCAATGGGATCCCCTGCTCTCGAAGTTTATTGGTGTAATCGACCTGAAGGATCCCGTTCTTCTTAACGATGCCAAGCAGAAGCAGTACTCCAAGCGCACTCCACAGATTCAATGTCCGACCGGTAAGCCAAAGCGACAAGAGCGCGAATGGAATCGATAGCGGCAGGCTGAGCATGATCGTGAACGGATGCAGAAAGCTCTCAAACTGCGCCGCCAAAACCATGTACATAAAGATTGACGCAAGTAAGAACGCGACGATCAGGTTGGTGGTCGTCTCATCCAGAATCTTGACCGTTCCAATGAGCTTCGAACTGTACCCGGAAGGTAATCCGACCTTCCTGATCTCGTCGTTGACGGTGTGGGCTGCTACATCGAGAGGAAAGTCAGGAGCGTTGTTAGCGTTTACCGAAACCTGGAATTGCCTGTTGAATCTCTCGATTCTCGAAGGGCCGAGCCCATGCTGAATGGTCGCAAGGTTGTCGAGTCGTACCTGGCCAACCTTGGCTGAAGGAATCATGAGTCTTTCGAGTACCTCGCGATCGCGTTGCTGTTCGGGCAGAAGCTGCAAAGTAACATCGTACTGTTCGTCGCCCTCTTTATACGTCGAGATCTGATCCTCACCCGAGATCATCAATCTCACTGCGCTTGCCACATCCGCGGCGCGCACACCGAGATCGCTCGCCCTTTGTCGATCGATCTTCACCTGCAACTCAGGGCTATTGAGACTTACGCTCGCCTCGACATCCAGCAATCCCGGAATCGCTCGCATCCTTTCGGCCACTTGTTTCGAGAGCTCGGCGGCCTTTAAGAAATCCGGTCCGAGGATCAGCGCGCGAACGGGGAAAAACATTTCGCCGCCTCCCAGCGCTGATGGAATGATTATCTTGCTGCGAAGGTTCTTATATTCGCCGCAGATCTTGCGTACCTTAGCGGCTACTTCCAGATTCGTGATGTTACGCTTACTGACATCGGTAAGACGTACATAGATGTGGTTATGACTCGACAGCGAAGCCTCGTGAATGTACGGATTCACAAACTCCACTTCAGGAATTTGAGAGATGCGGTCGGAGATTTCTATAGCAGCTTTCGATGTGCCTTCGATCGATGTTCCTTCCGGCCAGTTGAGCGATACCTGAAATTCGCTCTGGTCGTCTGGCGGAATAAAATCGCGCCCTACGAGTGCGTTTAGGGGGAACGTAATCGCAAACGTCGCAACAGCAATAGCAACGACAATCAGGCGATGGTTCAGCGACCACTCGAGAATTCGCCCGTAGCTCCGATCCATCCACCCAAAAAATCGAGAGTCCTTTGAGGTGTGTTCCTGTTGCTTTCCGACTTCTGATCTGTTCTCAACCTTTGCGGAATCATTATCTGGGCCAGTACCGCGCTTGTATGCAAGCCGTTTGAGCATCCTTGAGCTGAGCATTGGCGTCAGGGTAAAACTCACCAGCATCGAAACCATCACCGAGAACGCCATCGTCCAGCCAAACTGGTTAACATAACGACGCGCATAGCCTGTCATGAAGGCGATCGGCACAAAGATGATCACCAGCGATATAGTTGTCGCTACAACTGCAAGGGTAATCTCTTTAGTGGCC
>DATFWY010000018.1:0-94883 GCA_035258805.1 Blastocatellia bacterium
GATGCAGCCACTAGGAATCTGTTCCCGCGCCAACCTCACCGCCGTTGTTGCGACACATCTTGGCAACGTAGCTTGAAGGTAGCCTGCGGCCGAGTCTGGCTTCCGCGCGTTTAACAAATTGGATTTCGAGTGGAAATGGCAATAGCAACTCTCAGTGGCCGAACGACTCAGCGTTCAGCCGCGCCGGGCCACAGACGCTTGCCTTGAGCTGCGACAGTTTACCTGGCGTCGGCTGCAACGCTTAGTTAGGCGGCGATGTTCACGAACCATATACGGAACGCCCCACGCAGTGCAGGTAGAACTCAGAGGTGTACGGGCCCACGTGCCTGAACCGCTCCTGCAGAATTGCGCACGCATCCTTTTCCGATTTGACCGTGCGAAGGTAGCGCCCGAACGTGCCGTGCTCTTCGCGGATGCGCTCGAACTCCTGCGCGTTCGCAACAAGGGCCGCAACCTTCGTCGGATTCCTTAGCGCGCCCTGCCTGCGGAGCAGCGCTGCGGGAGCTACATGCGCGAGCTTTGCAACTTCGAAATTGAAAAATGCACGGCGGTACCGTGGCCAGCTGCTGCGCACGCTGGCCCAGCTCAGGCCAGCCTGCAGAATGCAGAGGGATAGGACTTCGAAATACTCGTGGTCCGTACGCGGTCTCTTGCCGGGAAGGCAGCGGCTCGGCTCCTCCTTCGCGAACGTACATTCCCAGGGCGCGCGATGGCTCATGCTCTATCAGCTCTACGGTCGTTCATGAATTGACGAGAGATGGTAACCCTTCGCCGTCTAACGGTCGCGCTCAGCGGCGGGCGAAGCGCGCCCGCTGAAGCGCGTTGTTAGGCAGTTCACGGTCATGGGAGCTTCCGGACAATCTCAAACCCGATCCAGATGGCGGTCGCGGCAATGACGGCGCCCACAGCACTGGTGGCCACACCGTGCAGCAGGGCCGCTGTGCCCCTAAGTTCTCGACCGTCGCGGTGTAGACGACTACTGATCCGCTGCCGAACTAGCCCATCTCGCACACCAATGAAGAACGTGTATGCGCCCGCTACGGCTATTGCCGCGACGACCGTCAGCCGCATCAACTGCATGAACAACCTCTCATCTGCCTAACATGAAATCGAGATCCCAATTCCCGGCTGAATACTACCGCCGTTCGGCGACCGATACAAATTGACTAAATTTTAAAATCAAATATATCAATGCTTACCTGTTTCCCTTCCTGGATAGACCGCACTCGAGATCCTTCAATGACTCATCCAAAGCTCATAGATCAAGTCCACGCCGCTATCCGAGTCAAACATTACAGCCCCAGAACTGAAGAGGCCTATTGGAATTGGATCAAACGTTTTATCCTCTTCCATAACAAGCGACATCCGAACGATCTGTCCGAAGCAGAAGTCAGCGCCTTCCTTTTCAGATCAAGCCCTCAGCCCCATCTCTGCTTATATCGTCAGAGATCGAGCTATTTTAAAAATCGCATATGGATGTGGCCGAGCAGGTGTGCCGGACAAATGAAGAAATAACTTGCACTAGAATCGTTAAAAGAATGGTGCCCCCGGCGCGATTCCAACGCGCGACCTTCCGCTTAGGAGGCGGACGCTCTATGCAGCTGAGCTACGGGAGCACACCGCGATCTAAACTAACAGAACGCCTTTTCGAGTGTCCAGGAATGATCACGTTCAGAGTTTAGCGTTCTGCGTTATGCGTTAATGGATTTCTGGTTTGTCGTTTGTGGTTTCTGGTTTCCCATTTCCGGTTTCATTCTTAATCTGCGTAATCTGCGGATCAGTCCGTTTTGCATGAAACAAGACGCATCCGCAGATTACGCAGATTTACGCAGATGAAAAATGATGAAACCAGAAGCCAGAAGAATCGAGAACTCGAAACCCTGAACGCCGAACGCTGAACCCTGAACGCTGAACTTTTTTGCTAAAATCCTCCGCTATGAAAATCCTGGTAATTGGTTCAGGCGGACGCGAGCACGCTCTCACATGGAAACTGGCGCAGAGCCCACACACTACGGAGCTCTTTTGCGCGCCTGGGAATGCGGGCATTGCCAAAATATCCACGTGCTTACCCGCCGATGTAAACAATGCAATCGCGTTGGCACGCCTCGCCGATTCAATCAACGCCGACCTGACCGTCGTCGGCCCTGAAGCTCCACTGGTCGCCGGCGTCGCCGAAGCCTTTCAAACACAAGGCAGACGGATTGTTGCTCCATCGTCATCGGCGGCCAGGCTTGAAGGCAGCAAAATTTTCACTAAAGAGTTCACCAAACGTCATTCAATTCCAACCGCACGTTACGTGGCATGTGACTCTCCCGCTGAAGCTCAGGAGGCGATGCGAAGACAGTTCCAGTTCCCTGTAGTCATAAAGGCAGACGGTCTCGCCGCAGGTAAAGGCGTCCGGATCGCGACCAGCCGATCGGAGTTCGAACTCGCTGTGAGCGATATGATGGTCGATCGCGTTTTTGGTCAAGCCGGTTCTCGTTTGCTGCTTGAAGATTGCCTGGTCGGCCGAGAAGCCTCAGTAATGGTGTTTACTGATGGTCGCGACTACAAGACCATCGTTCCCGCTCAGGACTACAAGCGCGTTTTTGATCGTGACCAGGGACCAAACACTGGAGGGATGGGTTCCTTTTCGGCTCCGGATCTAATCGATGAGCCGACGCTTTTCCGAGTGACGAGAGAAATCATTGAACCAACGATTGAAGGAATGGTCGCCGAAGGCAATCCATTTCGCGGATTTCTGTATGCGGGGCTGATGCTCACCGACGAAGGGCCCAAGCTGATTGAGTTCAATGCAAGACTCGGTGATCCCGAAACTCAAGCTGTGCTTGTCAGGCTTGACAGCGACCTGGTTGAGATTTGCGAAGCCATAGTCGGCGGTAACATCGGTTCGCAATCGATCAATTGGAGTTCTGACGCCTCTGTTTGCGTGATCGCCGCATCAAATGGCTATCCAGGAGAATTTGAAAAAGGAAAGCGAATCACCGGACTGGACGAAGCAAACTCGGTTGAAGGGGTCTTGGTTTTCCACTCCGGAACACGGCGAGATGAGAAGCGTAATTTTGTGACTGCGGGCGGCAGGGTACTTGGAGTTACCGCCCGTGCAAAGACGCTGCAAGCCGCCCGAGCCAATTCATATCAAGCAATTAGCAGAATCCAATTCGACGGTATGCACTTCAGGAAAGATATCGCAGAGTAGGGATTGGGGTTGGGGATTGGGGGTTAGGGATTGGGGGTTGGGAGTTTGGGATAGGGACCAACGCGATCCTCCTCCCGGCCCCGAGCTCCACATGCTAACTGCCAACCCATAACCTCCAATCCGCAACCCCCAATCCCTAACCCCCAACAACCCTCAACAACCCCCAATCCCTAACCCCAACAACCCTCAACAACCCCGAATCCCCAACCCAATCCGCAACCCCCAATCCCCAATCCCCAACAACCCTCAACAACCCCCAATCCCCAACACAATCCCCAACCCAATCCCCAACCCCTAACCCCAACCCCCAATCCCTAACCCCCAACCCCAATTGACATTCATTCTCTCTCACGTCCACAATGAACCCCAATTGATCCCAGCAGCATCAAAGTCTAGGGACACGGCCGGACGCGCAGTTCTGCTGTTAACTGAAAATTCTCGGAGGTCAAAGTCTGATGTCGAGTCAAATATTGAACGGGGCTACTGTGGTCACCACAGAAGAGAAACCCGAAAATCCCTATCTTGTGGGCTTTCGTCCTTACATCCCAGCCGGTGTAAAGATGCGCGAGCTGACCGTCCTGCCGGTTATCGTCGGGACAGTGCTCGGAATGGTATTCGGCGCTTCTTCTCTTTATCTCGTTCTCAAAGTCGGTCTGACTGTCAGTGCCTCGATACCTGTCGCAGTCATTTCGATAACCCTATTCAGGCTTTTCTCGAAAGTGGGGCTCCAAAACGCCACGATCCTGGAGAACAACATCGTCCAGACTGCCGGCTCAGCAGGTGAATCGATCGCATTTGGCGTGGGCGTCACAATGCCCGCGATTATGATTCTCGGATTTGATCTCGAGATTACGCGAGTATTGCTTGTCGCGGTTCTCGGCGGCTTGCTCGGCATATTGATGATGATTCCGCTGCGACGAGCGCTGATTGTCGCGCAGCACGGCTATCTTAAATATCCCGAAGGAACTGCTTGTGCAGAAGTATTAAAAGCAGGAGCGTCCGAGGAATCGCGGGCAGCGGCATCACACGCGGCGAAGGACGGCGTAGTAGCCGAGGTACGCGCGCTTCCGATTTTTACAGGACTCGGATTGGGTTTTCTATATCAGACCGCAATGGGGGCATTCAAAGCGTGGAAGGACACGCCGGAAAAGATCTTTTCAGCGCCTTTCAAAGCCGGATCGATCGCCGCTGAAATATCACCGGCGCTGTTGGGGGTTGGATACATCATTGGTCCTCGTATCGCGTCGATAATGTGTGCCGGCGGTGTGCTTGCTTATCTTGTCTTGATACCGGCTATCAAGTTCTTTGGCGAAGGGATGACCACTGCGTTAGCGCCCGGGACCGTTCCGATCAGCGAGATGAGTCCTGCCCAGATTCGGTCCGCTTATGTTCTCTACATCGGCGCCGGAGCAGTGGCGGCGGGTGGAATCATAAGCCTTTTCCGTTCACTCCCTACGATCTGGCACGGGCTCAAAGGTGGAATCAGCGATTTTCGAGGCGGACGCGAAACTGCAACCCGGGCACCTCGCACCGATCAGGATCTCTCGATGAAATTCGTTGTCGGCGGCATCTTTGTGCTGCTGGCTATGATTATGATCGTCCCGCAGTTGCATCTGCAGTGGAACATTCTCGGCGCGCTTCTGATCGTCGCATTCGGATTTTTGTTCGTAACCGTGTCGTCACGGCTGACCGGTGAGATTGGCTCTTCATCAAATCCGATCTCAGGAATGACTGTTGCGACTTTGCTTCTTACCTGTTTGATTTTTTTGATCGTTGGGTGGACAGGCCCAATCTATTACGTAACTGCGCTATCGATAGGCGGTATCGTTTGTATTGCCGCCTCGAACGGAGGAACGACGTCACAGGATTTAAAAACCGGATTTCTTGTCGGCGCAACACCAAAGCACCAGCAGACCGCAATTTTGATTGGAGCGCTTGCGTCAGCAGTGATGCTTGGTCCGATTTTGTTGAAGCTCAATAACTCCTCGACAATTTATTTTCCGAACACAAGCTTTGAGACGTTAGAGCAGCCCGTAAAGGTCGAAGACGCAGGGCCGCTTACTGCGTATACCGGCGAAGCGAAGCCTCCCGCCGAAGGCAGCTATCGGCTGCTCAAAAACGAGGTCGGCTCGATGGTGGTTCCCACACTTGATCCTGGCGAGTATCTGGTCGATCAGTCTGGGAATGTGTCCTACAAAATCCAGCACAATTTTCCGGCCGGACTCTCTACCGGGTCGGCTGCTTTGGGACCTGCCGAGAAGCTCGAGGGTAAACAGGGCGAGGAAGACCCGGCCGTTTATCGCACCTGGCATAAAACAGATGACGAAGGCGGACCTGCGGGCAAGTATTTGGTTAACGAACAAGGGCAGGCTGTCTATCTCGCCGATCCCGGAATTAATGGAACTCACAAGGTCAGACCCGATGGGACGACAGTGACCAAGTTCGATGCTCCGAAGGCAGTATTGATGTCCTACATCATCAAGGGAATCTTGAACCATAAGCTTCCATGGGGATTGGTGATGCTTGGGGTGATGATCGCGATTGTGCTGGAAATGTCGGGAATTCCATCACTGGCGTTCGCAGTGGGCGTGTATCTCCCGCTCTCCTCATCCAGTCCGATCTTTATCGGTGGAATGATTCGCTGGCTGGTCGACAAATACATCGCCAAGAAGTTCAAGGACAAGGATCTCACAGAGGAACAGCTCGTCGCCGAGGGAGATAAGAGTGCAGGCGTGCTGATGGCCTCAGGATACATTGCCGGCGGGGCGCTTGCGGGGATCGTGGTTGCGTTCATCGCAGGTGTGCCGAGTTTTGGGGAATTCAATGCCAGCATTGAAAAGTGGGCGGGTCTACACAATCGATTCTTCAATGGGCCTAACGCTGACCTGCTATCGTTGGTTCCGTTCTTGATCCTTATGATTCTGCTTTACCTCGCAGGCCGCGAAGTTATTCTCGCAGGCCGCAAGCGCGAGAGCGAGTGGTGACTTGCGGAGAAACAACCTTGAGAGCGAAACGAAGGGAGAAAGGCGCATTAATCACTAAGAGCCTTTCTTCCTTCTGTTTCTTTTAACCCTTGCTCGCTTTTGCCATCTGGCTCCTTCATTCGCTATCATCGTTGCGACCATGATTAGAACAATTGAGTGGACCGACGAAGGCGTCGTGATGATCGACCAGCGACGGCTTCCGACTCACGAACTCTATCCGATCTTCAAAACTCACGACGAAGTCGCAACAGCAATCGAAGACATGGTTGTGCGCGGCGCACCCGCGATTGGCGTCGCCGCAGCAATGGGTATCGCGCTTGGAATGAAGAACTCCGCAGCTGATTCCCTCGATGAATTCGACAAAGACTTTAACCGAGTGTGCGAACGGTTACTTGTGACCAGACCTACGGCGGTCAACCTGTTCTGGGCTGTTGAACGAATGCGATGGGCTTTCAAACATGGACGTCGCGACGGAGCAGCCATCGATCAGATAAGAAAACTCCTGGTTTCAGAAGCATTGGCTATTCATCGCGAGGATGTAGAAAGCAACCAGAAAATGGGGGCTTTCGGCGCCGAGCTTATCCCTGACAACGGTACCGTGCTCACACATTGCAATGCAGGTGCTCTGGCAACGGCAGGCTTTGGAACAGCGCTCGGCGTAATACGCGCTGCTGTTGAAGCGGGCAAAAACATTCGCGTCTTCGCCGATGAAACCCGACCTTTCCTGCAAGGAGCAAGACTTACTGCCTGGGAGCTTGCGAAAGAGAACATTTCAGTCACCCTCATCACCGATAGCATGGCAGGACATTTCTTGAAAGCGGGAGAAGTCGACTGCGTTATGGTTGGCGCGGACCGCATTGCGGCAAATGGAGACGTTGCCAACAAGATAGGCACGTACATGGTCGCGGTTGCTGCACATGAGAACAATATTCCATTTTATGTCGCAGCCCCGCTTTCCACAGTCGATCTCTCGTTAAGTTCAGGCGACCAGATCCCGATCGAGTCTCGCGCGGATGAAGAAGTCACACACTTTAATGGTCAGCAGGTCGCACCTGAGGGTGTTAAGGTAGCCAATCCGGCTTTTGATGTGACGCCGCACCGCTATGTATCGGCAATAATCACTGATGCCGGCGTCGCCCACGAACCGTATGACACGAGTTTAAAGGCGCTGTTCGAAAATAAATAACTACAACTGATGAAACTTGAACACAGAATTGGACAACTTTTAGTTATCGGCCTACCGGGACCTCAGCTCGACCTGATGACCCGCAGTCTATTGCAGACAATCCAGCCGGGCGGGATTCTGCTGAACACTCACAACATCGAAGGCGCGCAACAATTGGCTGAATTAACCGCAACGATTCGCTCGCTGCTCGAGGTTCCACCGATTATCGCGATAGATCAGGAAGGCGGCCGCGTCGATCGTTTAAAACAGATCTACACCCCGACTCCGTCGGCGGACTTGTTGCGATCGTCGGGCGACGCCGCCGTTGCAGGAAGAATGGGTGAGATCACCGCTGAGGCACTGCGTACGCTCGGGTTCAATGTTAACTTCGCACCTGTGCTGGATATCGCAACAGACGATGGTTCCAATAACGGTCTAAAGGGCCGTTATCTTGGGAGCAGCCTTGCTGAAGTGGTAAGGCTAGGCGGGGCTTACCTCGAGGGTCTGCAGCACGGAGGAATCATCGGAGTTGGAAAGCACTTTCCTGGACTCGGAGCAGCAGTTATAGATTCACACTCGGAGCTTCCGAGGATAGAGCGTTCAAAGGACGATATACTCAAACAAGACGCTGCGCCATACACCGAGCTCTTCAGCAAGATTAATGCACGCCTGAACGCAGTGATCGTCGCTCATGCTCATTATCCGGCTTTCGACGGACCTTCGCCGTTGCCATCTTCGCTATCGAAGAACATCGTAACAACGCTTTTGCGCGAAGAGTTCAGCTTCAAGGGACTGACCATGACCGACGACCTCGAGATGGGAGCGATAACCTCGATGCGCGAGTTGCCAGACGCTGCGGTGATGGCGATAGAGGCAGGAAACGATATGGTGATGGTCGCCGATTCCAGTTCAACGGATCGAGCAACGGGGGCATGGGAAGCGATGATCAAAGCCGCCGAGCAAGGTCGGATTACCAAGACTCATATCAGTCGTGCTTTTGATCACATCGCGCGCATCAAGTCGATGTTATCCCCGCCCCACACCTACAGCGAACAGGCGGTCGCTCGATTGCGCGAACGCATAGGCGAGTTGAATCTCACATTGCAGCACGCGAAGTGAAAAATCAGAAGGCAGTAGGCAGAAAGCAGAAGGCAGAAAGCAGAAGGCAGGAGGCAGAAGGCAGGAGGCAGGCGGCAGTAGGCAGGTGGAAGGAGGCCAGCGCGCGTATTAACCGGCGAGAACCACAATCGGACCTCCCCGTTGCTCCCCGCTTTCTGCCTTCTGCCTTCCGCCGACTGCCTTTTGCCTTCCGCCGACTGCCTTCTGCCTTCCGCCGACTGCCTTCTGCCTTCCGCTTACTGCCTACTGCCTTTCACCTTCTGCCTACTGCCTTCCGCCTTCTGCCTTCTGCCTCACGCCTTCTGCCTACTGCCTTCTGCCTACTCGCCGTTGCCTTGCCTCTAACTAGTTGCCGGCGCGGAGCCGAGCCTGGCACTCTTGTTATCGCCATCGAAGTCGCACCTCGAGGATTCGATCCGCGCTTCTCAACAACCTTTCAAACGTCGGCTCGGATCATGCAATTGATCTATGACACACTTGTGATCAAGGACGAGAAGTTTGAGTTCGTTCCTTCGCTCGCGGAGCGCTTCGAAGAATCGGACGATCACAAACAATTCACATTTCATCTTCGATCGGGCGTCACCTTTCATAACGGGAAGCAACTTACTGCTTCCGACGTGAAATACACCTTTGAATCACTGCTGTCGCCCGAGCTCAAATCTCCAATTCGCGGATCTGTTGACAAGATTACATCGATCGATACTCCAGATGCCCAGACCGTTGTGTTTCACGCC
Source organism: Blastocatellia bacterium (assembly GCA_035258805.1). Lineage (GTDB taxonomy): Bacteria > Acidobacteriota > Blastocatellia > UBA7656 > UBA7656 > Onstottus_A. Next base: position 9,202 of record DATFWY010000018.1, read on the forward strand.
CGCGAGCCCTTCTACAGTTTTCTGGGCAATCTTCCTGCGATTGGAATAATTCCTGAAGGCGCCGGCACTGAAATCATAAATGCCCCGATGGGCAGCGGGCCCTACAAATTTGCTTCATACAAAGAAGGCGGGTTTGTTGAACTTGAGTCAAACCCCGCGTACTGGGCGGGCCCGCCGAATATCCCGCGAATTCACATCAAGATCGTAACCGACAACAGCACGCGCCAGGCCGAGTTGATGAGTGGCGAAGTCGATCTCGCTTACAACGCGCAGTTCGATCCTGAGACCGTCCGCGCATTGGGCAAGCGGAGCGATATGCAGGTTATCCTTGGTGACGGGGCAAGCATAGGATATCTGGGCGTCAATCTATCGTCAGTTTCTTTGCTGTCGAATCAAAAGGTGCGACAGGCAGTCGCTTATGGAATCGATCGCGACGTTATCATCCACCGCCTTCTGCGAGATCAGGCAAAGGGCGCAAACGCGATTATGCCGGAAGGACATTGGGCCTATGATTCGTCGATCGATACCTACAATCACGACCCGGAACGAGCCAAGCAGCTTCTGGATGAAGCGGGTTTTCGGGACCCTGATGGAGATGGACCACGGACCCGGCTCACTCTTACCATGCTGACAACAACTACGCAGCTCTCAAGGAACATTGCGTCGATAATGCAGGATCAGCTCAGGAGAGTCGGCATTCAGCTCGATCTACAGTCGCTCGAGCCAGCGACTTTGTTTGATAAACTGTCAAAGGCCCAGTTCGATCTCTATTATCTGATCGGCATTGGATTCAACCAGCTAACCGATGTTTTTCAGTTTGTTTATCACAGCAGGTATCAGAACCCTGAATTCAATAACGCAATAGCGAAGCTTCGACTCACTAACGATTCTAATATCATGCGAGCATCATTCGACCAGTTAGCTTCGTTATTGGCCAGAAAGGAATACTGCAACAGCCAGGAAGTCGATCAACTTGTCGATGAAGCGGCAACGACTCAATCCCCATCCACCAGAAAGCAACTGTACCTTCGAATCGCTAATCTGCTCACCGATCGCGGCGGACAAAATCGGATGCGCTACTGCAATCCACAGGTCGATCAATGGATTGTAGACGCTGAGAAAGCAAATGACCGAGCGACCAAGCTCGATCTCTTCTCTAAGATCCAGAAGACAGTTTCCGAAGAATTACCCCAGATTTACTTATGGTACCCCTCGAACGTCCTTGCGGCGCGCGCCCGCGTCGGCAACATCCAAATTGAGCCATCAGGCTCCTGGTTCTTTATATCGAAGCTGACTCTCGAGAACAAATGAAGCATATTGAAGACGCAGAGAGTCGGAGCCGTAAGTCAGAAGCGTTTGGTTCTTCCACCGAACTTCATACTCAGTCATTCCTGGCTATCGAGGGCCTTTCCCGAAGCGCCATCATCATTGGCTTCGTGAGCCTGCTTTCAGACATCAGCAGTGAAATGATCTACCCGATCCTGCCGCTGTTCCTCACCGAAACGCTTCACGCACCGGCAACCGTACTCGGCTTAGTGGAAGGCATAGCGGTGGGAGCCTCGACTGCAATTGGTGGGTTTTCAGGTTGGATTTCCGATCGTCTCGGCCGCCGCAAACCGGTAGCGTTTTTCGGTTATGCACTGACTGCTGCGACCAGACCCATCATTGCCGCGGCGCAGGTTTGGCCTGTCGTGCTGGCGGCGAGGTTTGCGGAACGCTTTGGAAAGGGAATCCGAAACGCTCCAAGAGACGCGCTGCTTGCCGAGTCCACGAAAGAGAGGTTTCGAGGGCGCGCTTTTGGCTTTGAACGGGCGATGGACTCGGCCGGCGCAGTAATCGGACCATTAGTGGCCCTTTTGCTTGTAGGATGGTTCGGTCTGGGACCGCGGAGCATCTTTTTGATCTCTGGGATACCCGCGGCACTCTCAGCTTCGTTGATACTCACAGTTCGTGAACAAAAAAGCGACCGATTAAATGTTAAGTCGAAGGTTCTGTTTTCCCTCCGGGGAACAACCGACGAATTCAAACGGCTGTTGATTGTGACCGCTGTGTTTGGCATCGCGAACTCGGCCAATGCGTTTCTGATACTTCGCTCATCGCAACTCGGACTTAATCATAAATGGACGATTCTCGCTTATGCGCTTTACAACGCTATTGCCTCACTTGCGTCGATGCCTGCGGGGACGGCGAGCGATCGCTTCGGTCGACGAAACGTGCTGATAGTCGGGTTCCTAATCTACGCGGTTAGCTATGCCGGGTTTGGCGCAGCAAGAGCGGGCTGGATGGCGTGGCCGCTCTTTGCGCTGTACGGTCTTTTTCCTGCTTTGACTGACGGCGTCGGTAAAGCGATGGCCGTTGATTCTGCAGGCACAGCCGGGCGTGCGACGGTGATAGGGATCTACTCGATGGTTGTGGGCCTCACGGGAATCGCAGCCAGTTACATTGGCGGCTGGTTTTGGGATCATGTCGATCCGAGTGCAACCTTCTACTTCGGCGCGGTTCTCGCAGGGCTGGCAGCGGTGCTCGCTCTCATTCTTCTGACGACTAAATCCATGGTTTCAGAAAAAGGCTGAGCTTAGCACCGACACCGTATTTAGTTTTGCTCGCTCGGAAGCTCATAAAGGAAATCTTCAAAGTAACTTTGAGTCTCGCGTCTTTGTTGCGCATGCCACAGTGCGGTTTAGCGTCCTACATCATCGAGGTTGCTCTCGCACCGAGTCTTTAAGATAATCCAACTGCCTCATCTGAGTCGTATCAAAGCCTTTGTTATAAACGAGGAGATTACAATGCTAAGCACAATGCAGGATCGTCCATTGACGATCAACTACATCTTCGAACACGGTCGGAGAGTTCAATCCGATAGCGAAATCGTCACATTTATGGGCGACGGTTCGCGCCGCGCAAGCTACGCCGAAGTTGCCAATCGCGCGGAGCTGCTCGCAGCGGCTCTCAAAAGACTCGGCATCAAAGAAGGTGATCGAGTCGGAACCTTCGCTTGGAATACCCAGGAACATATGGAGGCTTACTTTGCAATCCCTTGCATGGGAGCGGTGCTTCATACTCTAAATCTCCGGCTTTTTCCTGAGCAACTCAGTTACATCATAAATCACGCGGAAGACCGCATAGTCATAGTCGATGATTCGCTTGTTCCGCTCCTCGCTAAAGTCGCAAAGGATCTGAAGAAAATCGAACGCTATATCGTGATAGGATCCGGTGATGCATCCGCTCTCGGTGATGTTCTCAGGTACGAGGAGCTCATCGGTGCTGAAAAGCTTGGCTTTGACTGGCCCGAACTCGACGAGCGTTCAGCCGCGGCAATGTGCTACACGAGCGGTACAACAGGCAATCCGAAAGGCGTTGTGTACTCGCATCGATCGACCTACTTACACTCGCTCGCGCAGTGTGCCGGAGGAGTATTCGGGCTGACCGAGCACGACCGAATATTGCCAGTAGTTCCGATGTTTCACGCCAATGCATGGGGTTTGCCCTACAGTGGCTGGATGGCCGGGTCTGATTTCATAATGCCCGGCCGATTCCTTCAGGCTGAGCCGCTATGCCGCCTGATGGTTGCTGAGCGGCCCACTTTTTCAGGCGCGGTGCCCACAATCTGGAACGAGGTGATGCGCTATGCCGAAGCCAATCCGGTCGACCTCTCCTCGCTCAGGATGGTGATCTGCGGTGGCTCAGCAGTCCCGCGAAGTCTCATGGAAAGATTCGAGCAGCGATTCGGCGTGAAAATCATTCAGGCATGGGGGATGACAGAGACAAGCCCGCTCGCAGCAGTAGCATATCCACCAAAGGGATGCGATGAGGAAGAGCTTATGAACTGGCGAGCCAAGACTGGTCGCATAAAGCCGGGAGTGGAAATCAGGCTGGCTGATGGTGACTCGATATTGCCGTGGAACGGCGAAGCTGTCGGTGAAATCGAGGTTCGAGGTCCATGGATTACCGCGTCGTATTACGGTGACGATACGCCAGAGAAATTCCACGACGGATGGCTGAGGACCGGGGATGTTGGCACACTCGACGAGAAAGGATTCATTCAAATCACTGATCGCGCTAAAGACGTGATCAAGTCGGGTGGCGAGTGGATTTCTACCGTAGAACTGGAGACCACCCTAATGGCTCATCCAGACGTTATAGAGGCGGCAGTGATTGGAGTGCCGGATGAAAAATGGGACGAGCGACCGCTCGCTTGTGTGGTGCTGAAAGGAGGCGCGGGAACGACCGTCGACCAGCTTCGCGCATTCCTGGCGGATCGAGTCGCGAAATGGTGGGTGCCCGAGCGTTGGGCCTTCATTGAGGAAGTACCAAAGACCAGCGTCGGGAAATTCGATAAGAAAGTGTTACGCGCACGCCGTGAGCACAACGAACTGCAGATCGTTGAAACGGCTAAACGCTAACGCGTTTAGCGTTCAACGTTCGGCGTTTAGCGTTCGGAGTATGGTTTCTAGTGTCTGGTTTCTAGTGTTTGGTTTCCAGTTGTTGTCTTTCTGCGTAATCTGTGTAATCTGCGGATGAACTAGCGTTATCGTCGCTTAGGCTGTTAAGAGAGAGCTCATCCGCAGATTACGCAGATTACGCAGAAAGACAGAACTAGAAACCAGAAACCAAACTCTGAATCGAACGCTAAACGTCGAACGTTGAACGCGAAACGCGTAGCGTTTGGCGTTTCGCGTTGAATCCCCTTAGTTCCCAATGCTAGACTCGGCCTATGAGCACCTCAAGTGGCGCGGGCCGCTCCGAACCCGGCAGCATCGCGTGGACCATATCCCGCAGACTCGGTATGGTTATCGTCTTAGCTCTTGCATTTCTGCTTAGCGCCATAGTCACGATTTACACTTTATTCCGCAGCGGCGATACACAGGTGCCCAACATCGTCGGCAGACCTGAGGCCGAAGCCCAAAGACTCGCCGAGGAAGCTGGCTTGAAAGTCAAAATCCAGCGTAGAAACGACCCTACCGTTGCGGCGAATTCAGTTATTGAAACTCGTCCCGGCCCCAACTCCTCCGTCAAGAAAAACTCTGTTCTAACCATCGTCGTGAGCAGCGGCCCAATTCAGACTAAGAGTCAGGTCGCGCCTGCAAGCCCACTATCGCCTGGACGACGTCATGAGGTCCGTTCTTTTATAGTTGCTATGGCGAAGAACCTCGTCAGCGCTGTGCAAAGAGTGGCGGGATGATAGAAATAGCTCCGTCAATTCTGTCCGCAGATTTCGCCCGACTTGGCGATGAAATAAAAGCCGCTGAACGTGGCGGCGCGGGGCTAATTCACGTGGACGTGATGGATGGCCACTTCGTGCCAAACATTACCATCGGACCGTTAGTAGTAAAGGCCGCGCGACGAGCAACTGACCTCCCGCTCGATTGTCACTTGATGATCACCGATCCGGATTTGTATATCGATGATTTTGCGCGCGCCGGGGCATCTATGATTTCCGTCCATGTCGAAGCGGTCGTACATCTTCACCGTACCTTGACTGCAATCCGGGAACTAGGCTGCCGGCCCGGCGTGGTTTTAAACCCCGCTACGCCGCTCGGAGCAATCGAAGAATCGCTACCGTCCGTCGATTATGTTCTGATTATGTCAGTAAATCCCGGCTTTGGTGGGCAATCCTTCATAGACACCTCGCTTGACAAGATAAGTCGCCTGCGCGGTATGATTGATTCTCGCGGCTTGAAAGTTCATATCGAGGTCGATGGCGGTATCGGCTTGAATAATGTTGCGTCGGTAGTTCGCCAGGGCGCCGAATGGATAGTCGCGGGTTCCGCCGTCTTCGGTAAAGGAAATCCGGAAGAGGCAACTCGTGAACTCCGCCAGCGCGCGATGGAGCCGCATACAGTTTAAACCCGTGCTCGTTTCTTGGAGAATACCAGCCTAACAGTTAAAAGGAGAAGGCCGTGTGCCGTCCACTGCGGCCGCCCAGGTAGCATGAAAGTAGTAAAACTTCTCTTAGTAGTAATGGTTCTTGCGCTCCCTTTTGCCGCATGCGGTGGCAAACCCAAAACAAAGCTAACGCTCGAAGAGGCAAAAGGGCCTGGTCGTGATCGCGAACTGTTCCGGCAGGGAATCGACGCTATTCGGAAGGGCAACTACGATGAGGGAAGGATACTGTTGAACACTATGATCAACACGTATTCCGATAGTCCCCTGATCAAAATGTCCAAGCTCGCCATCTCCGATTCCTACTATCTCCAGGGCGGATCAAAAGGTCTTGCGCAGGCCGAAGTTGAATACCGCGACTGGATTCAGTTCTTCCCTGATGATCCGCTGGCCGACGATACGATGCTAAAGATCGCCGAGATTCACCTCAGACAGGTGATGGCGGCGGATCGGGACACCACGCACGCTCGTCTGGCGGAACGACAGTTGAAGGACTTGCTTCGTCGTTACCCCAATACAGATGCCAAGGATCAGGTCGAGCAACTGATGAATCAGGTCCAGGAGATCCTGGCAATGCACGAGCTGAAGGTTGCGCGGTTCTACTTCAACGTCCGCGAATTCGCTCCTGCTGCGCAGATGAGAACAGAAGAAATTCTCAACAAGTATCCAAACTTCTCACGATTCGACGAAGCGCTCTTCCTCCATGCCAAAGCGATGGAGCTCCAGGAGGACACTGAAACCGCCAGCCGGAACCTGGCTCAGATCGTCGCTAATCATCCACATTCGGAATTCGCCGACCGCGCCAAAGAGATGCTGAAGAAGTGGGGCAAACCCGTGCCGGAGTCAGATCCCGCTAAAGTCGCCGCCACTGCCGGTGACGGAAAAGGATTACCGTCGCGCCTTGTGGGCTTCATGTTCGGACCTCACATAGATACATCGAACAAAGGCGTAATCATCGATAAAGACATGAAGACCGATGATATCGTTGCGCGAGCCCAGGAGTTGGGTGGGGTGAAGGTTGCCGGACCAGTTACGCCCGGCGCAACAACGACAACCAACACGGATAACCGTCCGCGCAGAGCGGCTACGCAAGCGGGACAGGACGTCGAGGTAAAGGCTGGCGCGCCGGCTGAACAGAAATCGCAAAGCACGTCCAACAAAGATAAGAATAAGAAGAGCAAAGACAAAGACGACAAGAAGAAGCCGGACGGTAGCTCGATATTGCGAAACCCGTAACGGGAATGGTGTGGGTGCGCGAGCGCTCTCGCAGTGACGTCGCGCACCGAATCCAATTACCAATGGAGCAGACCGGTCCAGCGCACTCCTCAGTTTCCCACCCTGAAACCTCAGTCTTACCGATAATGATCGTAGCTGGCGAGGCCAGCGGCGATAGACATGGCGCCGCTCTGGCAACAGCTCTACATCAGTTGAGGCCTGATCTGAAATATCATTTGTTCGGCGCCGGCGGACAAGGAATGCGCAGCGCCGGAATTGAAACAATGGTTGATGCTCGGGATGTTGCGATCATCGGCCTGCCGGAAATAGCTCGGGCGCTGGGAAAACTTTATCGGGCTTATCGAACTTTACTTAACGCCGCGCGATTACGAAGACCTGCAGTAGTGGTGCTGATTGATTGGCCGGACTTCAACATGAGGCTGGCAAAGAGGCTGCATCGAGAGGGATTCAAGGTTGTTTACTACATCAGCCCGCAAGTTTGGGCATGGCGAAAGTACCGGGTTCGAGCACTTCGTAGGGATGTCGACCGGATGCTCGTGATACTGCCATTTGAGGAGACGTTCTACAAAAGGCAGGGTCTCGAGGCTTCGTATGTCGGTCACCCGCTGGCCGAATCGGTTCGGATTTCGTCTTCGCGCGAAGAGTTCTGTTCCCGGCATCAACTCGATCCTTTGCGGCCACTTATTGCACTGTTGCCTGGGAGCCGGCAGAAGGAGCTCTATTACCATCTTCCGCCGATGCTTGATGCAGCGGTTCGTTTAAGAAGCGTGGGGACGGCGGTTGAACTGCCGTTGCGGAACGACGAGCGATTGAGCCGCTCTGTCGCCTCAACGATGGACGCACAGAATTCATCGCTGCAAACAATTGGTCCGCACAAGGAATTTACACCTCAGTTCATCGTTCCACTTGCTTCAACAGTCCAAAGAGAAGACGTACGAGGAACGATTGAAAAAGCGTGCCGGGTATCTGAGCCACCGATTTCAGTCACTATCATCGAGGGAGACACGTACAACGCGTTGGGACACTCTCAATTTGCGGTGGTCGCAAGCGGAACGGCGACATTGGAAGCCGCGCTCCTGGGCACGCCAATGGTTGTTGTGTATCGCGGGTCAGAAATAAACTGGCGACTTATTCGACCGCTCATTCATCTGGACACATTTGGAATGGTAAATCTGATAGCGGGTCAGCGGATTGTTCCAGAGTTGATGCAGCACGAGGTGACGGGCGAACGCATTGCACGAGAGGCCACCGGGATCCTCTCGGATCCCGAACGGCTTGGCCGCGTGCAGCGTGAACTCGCAGCGGTGCGGGATGTGCTCGCTACATGTAACGAAGTCTCTGCGCCGCAAAGGGCTGCACGAGAGGTACTGGATGTTATCGGGGTTGTATGAATCAAATGGACTTTTCCGAGGCTTGGCAATCCCTATCCGCAGGCTATAATCGAGTCCTGAAGCACTTAGATAGTGTAGCTAATGGAGTGTATCAGAAAAAAATGCTAGTCCTGTACGGGCGGTCCTCCGTGGCCGCCCCTTAGCGTGAGGTCTGGATCTGCGGAAAGGGGGCGGCCACGGAGGACCGCCCGTACAGGGTGATCCCTTAATCGCTAGCGAAGTCTTTGTTACAGGTCACTGGTGACTGACCAAACGCACAAAACCGATTCCAGACTTACTGACCGTAGTCGACGCAGACTCACGAAGGTAATTGTCCTCTCGATAGTCCTTCTGCTTCTAATGTTGTCCTTGATCGCGCAGGGCGGGTTCAATCTTGCGCCTTTCGTCACGCCGGACACAGCAGCGGAAACGCTCCTTCTCTACGCACTGTCGACTCTTAACTTCCTGGCTTTTGTTACTTTGTTATTTGTATTACTAAGAAACGTGTTGAAGTTAGTGAGAGAGCGAAGGGCCGCGAGGCTTGGCTCGAAGTTTAAGTCCCGACTGGTCAGCTATGCTATTGGCTTATCGCTTTTGCCGGTTCTGTTGCTGTTTTTCTTCGCTTTCGGACTGCTGAACCGCAGCATCGACCGATGGTTTGGTGAGCCCGCTCGCCAGATTGTCGATGATGCCCGGGCAATCGAAGAAAGTTATTTCAAAAAGGAAGAGGCCGATCTCGTGGGCAGCGCGCGCGCGCTAGCTCGCGGGTTGCAACCCAACCAACAGGTTGTTTACGACAGCCGGCAACTAAAGTCCCGTATCGACCAGGAGATGACTGATAACGATTTGGCCCTCATCAGGATAGTTTATCCCGGGGGACGGACAACGATTCATCGCGGGGAGAAACAGGTCGCCACAGATATAGAAGAGACTCTCACGAGTGCGGAAGAGAAGGTTCGCGGAGGCGCAGAATCCTTCAGCGGGAGCGATGAAGGTGATAACCCGACATCAATCTTTGTAATTGCCGCAGTGCCCTTGACCAGCGCCGCCGGTCCGGGGGCCCTTATCGTGGCGCGCGAGTTTCCGCCGGAACTCACGCAGCGCGCCGCAACGATAAGCGAGCAACACGAGAATTTTCATAGCATGCTTGGGAAGATCAAGCGAATCAAAGCGATCTACATTCTTCTGCTGGCGGCGGTCACCTTGCTTTTGATCTTCTCGGCCAGCTGGCTGGCGTTGTACGTAGCGCGCGGGATTACCATTCCGATTCAAGCGCTGGCTGAAGCGACTGATCGAGTTGCGCGAGGTGACTTTGGGCGCCCGGTCGAGGTTGTCGCCGAAGATGAGCTCGCGGTGCTGGTGAAGTCCTTCAATCAGATGGCCGCAATGCTGGCTGAAAATCGCGAGCGACTCGAACACGCCGCGGATGACCTGAGCAGAATTAATCTCGCGTTGGACAACCGCCGACGATACATTGAAACGGTTTTGGAATCCTTATCTACCGGCGTGATCTCGACCGATGAGAATGCCGGAATAGCCATGATGAATCGGTCCGCATTGTGGATGCTTGGCTTAAAGGATAAGCCAAAGGAGGGTACGCCGATTGGCAAAGCCGTTGAGGGACTCCAGGGTGAGGAGCTGGCGGCCCTCTGCCGCCGGGCACGCCGCAGTGAGATAGCCCAGAGTGAGATACAGTTCAGGCGGGCTGATGGCAGCTCGCTATCTACCGCGACAACTGCCATTGCTCTTCGCACATCGGCGGGAGCAATAGAAGGCCTGGTGATCGTAATTGAAGATCTAACTGACCTGATTCAGGGAGAACGCGCTGCCGCCTGGAGCGAGGTCGCACGCAGGATGGCTCACGAGATCAAGAATCCGCTAACACCAATCCAGTTGTCCGCTGAAAGAATATTGCGAAACTACGAACGAGGAACCGGGAGTAAGACCGATCCGCGCTTTGCAGAGGTGGTGCGCGAGGGTACCACGACAATTGTGCGAGAAGTTGCCGGGCTCCAGCGAATGGTTGAGGAGTTCTCACGTTTTGCGCGGCTGCCCGAAGCACGACTGGTGGAGGCGTCATTAAATGAGGTTGTTCGCGACGCAGTTAGCCTGTATGCGGAGAGGCTCAATGGCATACGACTGAGCTGCAGGCTTTCAGATGATCTTCCGGTGTTGTTGTTGGATACCGAGCAGATAAAGCAGGTCCTGGTCAACCTGATCGACAACGCGGTTGAGGCGATGGATTACCACGAAAATGATAACAACGGATCAGGCAATGGCGTCGAGCACGAATCAGAGCGATCGATAACTTTAGAATCTTCCTACATGAAGGCCAGCGATTCTGTCCGGTTGATTGTATCGGATAACGGTCACGGAATCAGCAGACGTGATCGGGACAAATTGTTCCTGCCAAAGTTCTCAACGCGCAAGCGAGGCACCGGTCTCGGACTGGCGATCGTGAGTCACATAATTGCCGATCACAAGGGCCGGGTATGGGTAGAAGACAACGAGCCTCGAGGCGCGCGCTTCATTATTGAACTGCCTGCAAGTGAGCAATAGGACAGATAGGACAGATAGGACCTATATGTCCTATTTGTCCTATTTGTCCTATTTTGTTATTCCGGGGGTCTGCTGAAACTGAATGACGCTGACACAGAGCCGTCGGGGTTACGCACCGTCAGAATCGCTATTGAGCCTGGCGCTATCTTTTTTGCGGCCTTCTTGCAACGCAAAAAGCCAGTGGGATTATTGTCATCGTTCAAGGTCCCTTGTTCGTTGCCGTTTACTTCTACCACTGCTCCCATGGCAAAATTGTGCCCAAAGACGAACAGTTTCTTTGCATTAGCCTGAGCACCGGTTATTTCCGGAAGCGCGGTGCTGCCGTTGCCAGTAATCGTGAATACTCCACTCCGGGTCTCCACCGCATCACCTGATTTCTTTCCGACCATGATACGAATAATCCCGTGGGAAGTGGGTGTATTTGGAACAGTCCAATCAAAGCTTGTCGTCGCTGCGTTTGTTGTCGAGACGATGAGATTGCTTATTGGAAACGTGGCGCCTTCGTCCGTCGAATATCGCAATTCAACATTGTCGATGTTGGATTGACCAGTAACATTCCATTCGATTGGAAAATGCGAGCCAGCGGGAAGGGTCATCCCTCCCGGCTGCGATTGTAGTGAAACTGTCACCACACTGGACGGAGAGTCTGAAACAGTGCTGCTCGTATAAATGTAATCGCCCTGATTTGTTCCATCACCGTTCGCAGCATTCCCGGCGAACCAAAATCGGACCGTGCCGATGTCGGTTGATGGTGCTGTCCATTGCACCTGCCAGGTTCGGCTATTCACGCCGTTTGGGAATGTACCCAGCTGGGTATGCTCGATATATTGACGTCCTCCGAAACCTGTTTCGAAATTGATCTGCGCATCCGCGCCATTTGAGGACAGAGTTCCAGCTCTGTTTCCGTTCTGGTCAACTGCTGTGAGCTGAAAACCGTAGCGCTGCCGGTTCGCTTGCTGAACAATTACTGACACAGTGTACTGTTGACCCGGTTCGTACACTGCGGGTACTCCAGTCATTCTCACGCTGCCGGGACCAACGTTTGGATCGTGAAAGGTGTCGTGACAGGAAGTGCAATTGCCAAGATCTCCGGGCGCATTGGTGTACCCGGCATCGGGCCCAGTGATTTTCGCGTAAGCAACAGCGGCGGCAAACAAGATCACTATCGTCGACTGTAGCTTCTCCTTACGCAGTTTGAACATTACGTCTGAGACTCTTTCTTCCGCCAGCGGTCAATTTCACGTGTTAATTCTAAGCCGAGACATCGCGACCATACTGAGTCGTAAAATCTCGGCTAATCGAACAGTTAGAATGCTTGAGATTTCTTATGTCAGGAAACCAACCGCATCGTACCTGGCGCCGAGCACCGCCTGCGAATCTCCGCCGAGCCACTTATCAATAATCTCACCGTAAACCGACCGGAAATCGACCTTGAACTTTAGATTGCCGGCGTTATCAAGATCGGAAAGCGACGGTTGCTGACCGTACAGCCTTCCACCCTGAACTGGATTCCCTACAACGAACATCGGCGTTACCGTTCCGTGATCAGTTCCGTGCGAGGCGTTCTCGTTCGGCCGGCGACCAAATTCCGTCCAGGTCATCATTACAACGTTATCGGCGAGCCCGTGCGCTTCCATATCGTCGTAGAACAGCTTGATGCCTAACGACACTGCCCTAAGAAGGTTTGCGTGTGCTCCCACCAACTTATTTGTGAAGTTGTCCTGGTTGGTGCCAATCTCCTGCGAGTGGTGATCAAAGCCTCCCAGTTGAACGTAAAGGAGATTTGCGTCGGGTATAGTAGTCACGATTTGCGCGACCATTTTCAGCGCCGCACAAAACTGTATGACCTGCTGAGACGGCGCCGGATTATCGGTAGCCACCGGGTAGTGCACCGGCGACGTATATGAAGCTACAGCGGACTGCAACTGCGCCGCTCCGTCAGCAGCGGTGATCCCTTCGTGCGCTATCGCGGCGGCGAAGCTTGAAACCGGAAATGTGCGAGTGTTCGTCGCATGGAACGTATTCACCTGGTTATTGCGGTCTCCGGCAAAGCGTCCGTCGGTTTGGAAAGTGTACGCGGCAAAACTCGATATGCTCGGGACCACTACCTTGTCGGCAAAGAAGGCCTTGGGCAATGAACCACCGATGTTTACTGCCGATAGTCCGGACAGACCCAATAGCCTTTGATCAGCATATCTACCCAACCAACCGTTGCCCGCACCGGTCGTGTTCGCAGTCGACCAGATATCTGTAGCAAAGAAATGCGACAGATTCTGATTCGGGTAACCGACACCTAACACGATCGCTGCCTTTCCGCTGTCATAAAGCGATTTCATCTCACCCATCGCCGGATTCAATCCGAACGGATCGCTGCCTAGTATTGTAGAATTGCCCTGAGCATCTTTGAGCTCGGTATCTTTGAACGCTAGAGTCGGCCTCAAGCTGGCATAGCGGGAATCTGTGAAAGGGATCACCGTATTTAATCCGTCGCTCCCGCCTCCCAGCTGAATCACCAGGAAAATCCGTCTGTTCGCCGCGGCAATCTCCTGCCCATGTGCGAGGCCGCCCATCCAAAACCTGGGCATCACAAGGCCGACACTGACTGCGCCTGCGCTTCGTTTGATGAATTGTCTTCTGTTGATCGCCATAGCCTCCTCCTAGTTCAGCTGGAACTCCGGCAAACACATAATCTGGTGAACGAGACCTCGAATTTTCTTATCAACGGTCGCGTCATCATTGACGTAGGTCACCGGCTGGCCGTTGTCGCCGGTTTCCAGGTACGTGCGCAGCAATCCGATGGCTTCGCCAGCATTGAGAGGACCAAGCCGCGACAGGAACCTCTTAACCGTCTTCTTGCTGGAAGCCTTGGTGATACTTCTGAGCTGATCGTTGGTTATGAAAACCCCTGGATTGCCGGTGTTGCGATTTGTGAGGAACGTGTTGGCGAAATTGAATCGCTCTAGCATCGTAGCGGTGCTCACCCAGCCAAGGTTGAAGTCCCAGCCGGCTACATCCGGAGGAGCAAACAAATCCTGGCCCATATTTCGCGACGCTGTGGATAATGTGTTTGATCCCCGTTGATTGGTGCCCTGATTGTAAGTTCCCCCGAGCATCCTGATCGCGCCAACGATGAATTCGCTGGGCTGCTTAACCAGGGAGAAGAACGCTCGCTCGCTGAAGAATTCGTCGGAGGTGAGTATCGCTCGAACGAGTTCCTTGATGGAGTGATTGTTGTTCAGATAGACCTTCGCAAAGCGGTCAATCGTCGCCTTATCCTCAGCGCTGCTGGTGATCGGATACACAAAGAAGTTAAATAGCTTCCAGGTAAGATATCGTGCGGTCGCCGGCCGTGCGCTCACGATTGTAATTATGTCTTCACCGGATAGGTTTCCGGTCTGAGCCCACGGTGTTCCGGGATAGATGGATTTAGAACCGTTGTCATGTTGGTTGGCAGTAAGTTGGAACGGGAACGGCGACTGTCTGCGGTAATTCCAGCCCGTGAAAGCGCGCGCTACCTCCTTTACGTCCTGCTCTGTGTAGTTCTGTTCGCCCGTCACGACATCGTTAATCCCCATCGTAAACAGTTCCTGGAGCTCGCGCCCAAAGTTCTCGTTCGCCTTTCCGAGAACGTTGGTTATGCTATCCAGCCATATAAGCATCGCGGGATCTTGTGAGACTTTTAGAAGCAGATTGTCGAACCTATCCAACGCGAGCTGCCGGAGCAGCATATTCTGATTGAACATGAATAAGGCTTGGACCTTCGAGGCGGAGGTTGCGAAGTGGTTATGCCAAAAGAGGGTTAGTTTCTCTTCGAACTGGCGCTTGGTGAACACCATTCGAGTAAACCACCACCGGCGAATCTCGCCGTTGTTTATTCCGTCTCCCGTCAGGTTGAAGTTCGCGCTGATCAGGCTCTCCAAAGCCGAGTTGTCGATTTGGTTGTAGTTGATCAAAGAATCAACCGCCCCCTCACGACCCAGTGCGGAGAGTTCGTCGATCTCCTGTGGAGTCCCCCCGAAGCCCGCCCGTCGAAGTAAATGAGCGCCTTCATCAAAACTTAGGCTCGCCATCGTTCTCTCCTCCTTGAATTGACGGTCGCCCGGTCGTCAGCAGCCACACGTCTCTAACTTCTTTTTGTGGCAAGTAATAACGTAAACCGCGCTTTGAAGAAACAGCGCGATCGCCTGATCTACGTCTCGGGATAAGGATTAATCCCGCTATTTCAGACTGGCAAGGGAAATCAAAAGTCTGAAAATCTCGAACTTTAATCAGCAGGTTCACGACCGCTTGAGTGTTCGCTCCCACTCTGTTCGCGTGGCAAATGATTGTGGAGAAATAGCCCGGTCAACTGCGAGTATTCCATCAAGATGATCGATCTCATGTTGCAGCAGCTCAGAAAGATCTCCTTCGGCTTCGATCGTTTGCTTCAGTCCTCGGTCATCCAGGTACTCTACTTTGATTTGAGCCGCCCGCGAAACGCGGACCATCAGATCGGGGAAGCTGAAACAGTCATCCCACAATTCCATTCGGGCATCACTGGACCAGATGATTTCGGGATTGACAAGAGGTCCGCGGAATCCGACCGGCTGCATTCGAATAAATATCATGCGGTTAAGAACACCGATCTGAGGCGCTGCTATACCTCGTCCGTAGCCCGTCGCCTCGCGAAAGCTTGCAAGCGTGTCGCTCAGGTCTCGGGCAAGCGAACTAATTTCGGAAGAAGCCACATCAGTTATGACTGTGGATTTGCTCCAGAGTAACGGATTGCCAAGTTGAAGGATTTCTCTGCCCGCCATAATCAGCCAAGGCGTTTTTTAGAATCGGGAACACGCGCGAATTCTTCAAATGCACTAATCCGGGCCATTATATAGTAGTGAGTCGTTCGCGCAAACAGATCTCAGAACGGGTAGCGTTCTATCCGTGTGTTGCTACCAATCAGTCTCGTGGTATTTTCACCCGCCAGAAAGCAAGGGTAACCGCGTAGCAGTGTCCTATCGATAGTTTGGTCAATTAAAGAAAACCTACATTCGGGTACTGGGCGCCCAACACCAACCGCGAATCAGCGCCAAGCCAATGGTCCAGAATGGTCGCGTATACTTCGCGAAAATCTACTTTGAACTTCACATTGCCCGCTGGGTCCAGATCGCCGGCAGCCATCGAAGGCTGCTCGCCATAAAGACCGCCTCTTACTGGATTACCTATCACGAATAGCGGAGCGGCGGTTCCGTGGTCCGTACCGAATGAAGCGTTCTCCCCGGGCCGCCTTCCGAATTCCGACCACTGCAGCATCAATACCTGGTCTGCCAACCCGTGCTCCACCAAATCATCGTGGAAAAGCTTGATTGCCTCTGAAAACCACCTGAGCAGCGTCGCATGATCACCAATCCCTTTATTGGCGCGGTCATTCTGCCGGTCTCCTATTTGATCTGAGTGGTTGTCGAAGCCATTCACCTGTACGTATAGCAGTGAAGCCTCCGGCACCGTTGCCATCAACTGGGCTACCATTTGTAATCCAGACGCCAATGGATTATTCGCTGGATAGACGATCGAAGACGTATACCTGCTCACAGACGTCTGGACCTGTTGTGCTCCTCTTAAAGACTCGAAGGCGCTGCTGTTGACCGATGCGATCACGCTTCCGGCAGGCATCATCCGGCTCGCAGCAAAGTTAATGACATTTATCTGATTGTTATAGTCGCCAGGATAATTCGGATCCGCAATAAAGTTGTACAACGAAAAACTGATGATGTTTGGGACGACGAATTTTTCCGCACTGAAAGTCTTCGGCAGATCCAGGCTACCTATCGAGGCTGAAGTAAGGCCCGGTCGTCCTATCAGCGCAAGGTCCGCATACCTGCCTAACCAGCCTTTACCTACTCCACCCAGATCAGCCGTGTGCCAAATATCCATCGATAAGAAATGGGATAGATTCGGTTGCGGATAGCCAACACCGAGTACAATTGCGACCTTACCGGCGTCATAAAAATCCTTCATCTCCTTGAGAGAGGGATGCAACCCAAATTGATTTGAAATCAGTGTCGAACTACCGTCAGTCGTCTTTAGCTCAGACTCTTTGAATGAAAGTGTTGGACGCAGGCTGTAATATCGGGAATCGGTGTACGGAACAACAGTGTTGAATCCGTCATTGCCACCTGCTAGTTGAATCACTACGAATTTCTGCGTCGGAGTGAACGCGACCTGTTCAGCTCGCGCTTCAGAGAGCCAGATCCGCGGGACAACCATTCCTACTGTCACCAGTCCCGCGCTTCGTTTGATGAACTGTCTTCTCGTTACTGGCATCTGTACTCCTAATTCAGTTGAGACTCGGAAAGACACATGATCAGGTGAATCAAACCCCGAACCTTCTTATCAAGCGTCAGGTCATCTATCACGAAGCCCACTTTGTTGCCCTGGTCATCGCTCTCGAGATAATTTCTCAAGGCAGAAATCATCTCGCCGTCTAACTCGAGCGGTCCTAAAACCGACAACAGCTTCTTCAGTGTTTTCTTCGCATTTTTCTTTGCAAACGATCTCAATTGTTCGTGAGACAACCAGAGTCCCGGCGCGTTCAAATCGCGTGTTCTGCTGATCGCCAAAAGATCAGCGTAAGTGAATCGATTAAGCAGCGTCGATGTATTGATCCAGCCCAGGTTGAGTTTCCATCCGGCCACATCAGGTGGGTTAAACAAATCCTGACCGAGGAAAATTGACACCGCCGCGAGCGTATTATTCGAGGCACCCTCTCGAGCAGATGTCCCCGGGTTGTATCTGGCGCCGAGCATACGTATTGGCCCCAGAATGAATTCAACCGGCGACTTCACCAGTGCAAACCTTGCCCGCTGGCTAAAAAACTCATCCGACGTGAAGATCGCGCGAACCAGCTCCTTTATTGAATGGTTACGACTTATGTAGACATCAGCAAACCTCTCAATTGTCGTCCTGTCTGTTGTGGTCTCGCTGAGAGGATAAACAAAAAAATCGAATAGTTTCTTTACCAGATAACGGGCGGTTGCGCGGCGCGCGCAAATGATTCCGATAACATCAGCGCCGTCCAGGTTTCCGGCTTGAGCCCACGGTGTGCCGGCATAAATTGTCTTTACTGTGTTGTCGTGTTCCGAGTCGATTACGATAAACTGATAATTAAAAGGATTGGGATCGTTTCTGGGGTGAAAGAACTTCCATCCGGTGAATGCACGTGCGATTTCTTTTACATCTTGTTCGATGTAGTTGGGCTCGCCGGTTACAACGTCAGTGATGCCCATCGTAAAAAGTTCCTGCAGCTCTCGAGCAAAGTTCTCGTTGGGCTTCCCGCGTACATTGGTCACTCCGTCCAGCCAGAGAAGCATTGCAGGATCCTGAGCGACCGTCAGTAACAGATTGTCAAATTGATCAAGTGCGTGACTTCTGAGAGTCAGGTTCTGATTGTAGATAAGGAGATCGCCGGTCTTCGATGCGGAAGTCGCAAAATGATTGTGCCAGAACAGAGTCATTTTCTCTTCGAACTGACGACGCGTGAACGTCATTCTTGTAAACCACCATCGTTGCAGCTCCCCTCTATTGAATCTGGGAAAGTCGAAGGGATTCGAGAAATTGAAACTGCTCCGTATTATGTCATCCAGGAATCGATTGTCGATCTGTTCGTAATTAAGGAGGAAGTCAACCGCGCCTTCCCTGCCCTTGGCAGCGAGATCATCGATCTCATCAGGGCTACCGCCAAAGCCCATTCGTCGGAGAAGATGAGCAGCCTCATCGTATGTGATGTTCGCCATGGGTTAACTCCAACTAATTCGGGCAGTAAAGCGCTTTTGCCCCGGTACGTCATAAGATTAGTCGTGTACCGAAACACTCCATATGACAACCTACAGGTCGACATGGACTGCCCTCATCATGCAGGCGGTGATTCTAACGCACTTACGTCAGGCATTAACATAGAATACGGCCCAGGAACCATGCCGAACGCGCTAGAAACTGAAATCCGGCCTCCCGGAACATAATCAGCAAGTACCTTGCTTTCTGTTAGTTACAGATTTTAGTTGTTTGACGATACGGAGTGGTGTAATCTGTAAGGCTGTTGTTTTGTCAGAACAGATAAGTTCAAAGAATTGTCTCGGATTCAGAAAGGAGAACCAGCTTATGAGCGCTGTGGGTGCGTGTGCCCCTGCGGGAGACCGGACCGAACTTAGGAATTTTTTGCGAGCTCGATGCGAAACGAGCGGAAACGGCCGGGACTGCCGAATAATCAACCTGACAACAGAAGGCGTGTTTGTTGAGAGCTTCGTTCCTGCAATTACCGGATCCCAAATAAGGATCCAATTCAGACTGCCAAACGGACATCAGGTTTGCACGAATGGTGTTGTAAGCGATCATAGATTTCAGATCGGTTTTAACGTTGAGTTTGTGGACCTATCACCCCTCGACCGGGACCAGATAAACGGTCTCGTAGGTTAATCCAGAACGAGTGCTGGTTCTCAGCACAATCAACGCAACCGAGTATTAAAACGAAAAAGGGTGGCTTTTTGAAGCCACCCTTTTTGAGTTTCGCTAGCGGAGGAGGAACTATTTCTTGTCCGTCGCCTGAGATGTCACTTCGACGTTATTGTTGGTAAGAGTCATCCCGGTAACTCTCTGTAAGTCCGCAAGCGCTTTGTTGTAATCAGTGAGAGCGCGCACTGTATTTCCACGAGCCACAGACAAATCGGTCAACCTTTGCAATACAACGAAATTGGTCGACAGACCGGCTCGATATCTTTCCTGTTCACCGCTGTACTGCGCTTGCGCAGCCAGTTCAGCAGCCATTGCCGCTTCATAACGTTGTTTGGATGCCACGACCGCTTGTAACGCGTTTCGCACGTCAACCTGTACGCTTTCAACGAGCTGGCGCTGCCTTGCATCGAGCTGCCTCTGCTCAGCTAACGAGCGCCCGAGGTTTGCTTTCGCAGTCCGGTTTCGCCACGGGAAGCTAAGCTGGACACCAACCTGATACGTTCTGAAATCCTGACCAAAAAGGTTTTTTAGAGCCTGCCCGTAACCTCCCAAGAACCTGGGGGGTATTGTGGAACTGCCGCCGCCAACGTCTACCGCCGTCGCCGCGCTGCCGGCAAGCCCGGTGTTGATATAAGACGCAATTAAATCGAGTTGAGGCTTCAGTTGATTCTTGAAGAACCTGATATCAATTTCTTTCTGTTCGGTCAACAGTCTCATCTGCTCGAGCTCCGGCCGGTTCTTCAGCGCTACTCTGGTTGATTCCTCCAGATCGAACTTAACCTCAGACTTATCTGGCTGATCGGTCGGATTGATTTCCGAATACCATAATCGATCGTTTGGATCCTTCAGAAGCAGGATCTTAAGTGCGTTCTCAGCAGTCGTTATGCCCTGAAGCGCGACGATGACATTTCCTTTTGCCGTCTCAAGCTGTGCTTCTGTCGATCGCAATTCAATCGGAGCGAGCGTCCCTGCTTCGACCATTTTACGATTGTTGTCGAGTTGGGTCTGGGCAAGGTCCACCGAGTCGCGTGCAATCTTTTCGTTTTGAATTGCAAATACGAGATCCCAATAAGCCCGCTGGACCTGATTGATGATCTCAATTACACGCTGCCGGAACTGACTGTCCGAGATGTCCAGAGATTTTCTGGCGACTTTAATGCTTCGTCGTGTTGCGTCGAGTGAGAAGTTGCGCAGCAACGGCTGAGTGTACGTGAATGTGAGCGAGGAGTTGAATGTGGGATTCAGGCCGCTGAAAATACTGCTGCTCCTGTTTCGACTGTTATCGAGTTCAACAAATAGATTGCCGCCCGTCTGTTCAAAATTCTTGCTGGTAGTGAAGTTATAGAACAGCGATTTCGCGGTGAGCGTTCCGCTGTTTCCTCCACTGATCGTTGAAGAAGTTGGCGTGATTGAGTTTCGAAATCCGATGCTCGCTGCCGAGGTAAGATCATAAAAGCCGTAAATAGAAAACAGGCTGAATTCCGATATACGCACACCTTGCCGAAACTGCTCGATGTCGAGATTGTTCTGGAGCGCCCGCGCAATTGCGTCCTGAAGCGCCATCGTCTGGATCTCTCCGGGTCTGACGCCCACGCGATCCCGGCTGACCGGGGGCGATTGCGCTATCGGTTGTGTGATGGAACTTGGCGTTTGCGGGTTCTGTTGCTGCGTTGGAGTCTGCGGAGTCTGCTGCTCACGCGCAACTACACCATTTTGAGAGAACGCCGTCATCGGTGACAGCGCACCCAATAAAGCAGTAAGCAGCCCAACTGCTGCGATCCGCCTCGATTCTTGAAGCTTTTTTTGTATTGAACTCATAATTCTTCCTCTTACCCGAATCCAGATTCCTTACGAAACTCAGCCTTCAGGCCTTAAACAATGTCGTCTTGTAGTTTGGTCAACTGCTTGATACGACATTTCTTCGTTTGCCGTTTCAACAAATCTACGGCAAACCCAGCCTTTTGTTCAGATAGATCGCGCCCGTGATGATGCGATATCAAGTTTACACAACGCAACCCGAATTACAAAACGACGGCACGAGAGCTATCGTTAACAGCCGACTCGATCGCAATGTGGAACCCAGGCAAGAGAATAGAGCCAAATGCGTGCCACGGGATGTTTGGAGCTTAAGTGGATTAAATGGCTCGGGTTGGAAGAAAGAAGGGCGACCCGATTGTGACCTTCTATGCCACCTTTGGGATCGCCCTTTCCCAGAACCGAAGAATGTGAGGCTCTTGCTACAAATCAGTGGTTAACCACCTTGGCAACCGCGTTATCGAAGGTCAGCGCTGCGTCTCGTCCCCTGAACTCGATCCTCTTGAGCTGATACGAACCGTCCGCTTCCTGGGAGTAGATCACCGACGTGACAGCTGCCGCCTTGTCGAGCTTGGTAATCTTGTAGGTTGCAGTCAGCACTTCCTTTTTTCCTTTTGCAATTACCAGCTCGTCTTTTCCTTCAACATACCGCAGGTCGTACTCACCCTTTGGCAAAACCTGACCGCCGATCTTCGTGTCTCGCTTCAACAAGATCGTTTTGCTCACCTCTTGCCCGAAAGCGGTTACACCGATAATCATCGCTAAAACCAACATACCGACACTCACGAATCTTTTCATTATCCAACTCCTTTCACTCGGCCTTCCTGTCAAAAACTATTGGCTTGCCGTGCGCCACGTTGAGCTTCCCGAGCGCCGGCACCTAATGTGAAATAACTGATGATGATTCCACTTATACCTTCGGTGACTGCAATTAGGGGCTTCTTTACCGCCCGAACAGCTTTAAAATTGGCGGCGAAGCCAAGTTCTGGAGCGTCACCCAACCGGCGCATCCGGCTTACAACTTCGCCGCCATTACGACGTAACACCCGCTCCAGGTTTACGCCTCTAGCTTCATTAACGACTCTTAGTACGTTAACACCGTTAAGCAAGTTCAAAAAAAATTTTAGGCCCGCAGGCCATCGATCAAAGTATCAATCATTAGATCAATTAGCTCGTCTTTATTTACCCAGGGAAAGTCCGGCATGGAGATCAGCAGCGAGGTAATCCCGTGCCCGCCCGCCCACATCATCTGGGTTACTGCCTCAACATTGGTCTCCCGAAACTGTTTGGCCTTTATGCAGGCCTCTACGCCGGCTCGAAGGTTTCCATAGGCTTTCATACCCATCGATTCTTCCCGGAGCTGGCGTTTTTCGTCGCGAGGATGTTGAGGGTGATTGATAAATGTGAGCTTGTAATGATTTGGGTACTGCAACCCGAAGTCTACATAAGCGCGGCAGCCTCGCCGCAGGCTCTCTACCGGATCATCGCCAGCCTTTCTGATAGTCTCCATACGCTTGCATAACCCCGCGAAGGTTTCCTCGCAAATCGCATAAAGGAGGGATGCCTTGTCCTCAAAATATAGGTAGATTGTCGTTGGGGAATATTCGATCTTCTCGGCAACACGCCTCATTGAGACGTTCTCGTAGCCCTCGTGGACGAACAGCTCCCGAGCTGCATCCAGGATATCCTGCCGCAAGGCCTCCTTTTCCCGCTCTCTTCTTTGTTTCGATCCCATGCTATCCAGAAATTTAACGTTGTACTCTCACTTAACGGTGTTAAGCATACTATAAAAGCCTGCAGTGTCAAGAACTTTTTAATGTAGGCTAACCCGCAAGGCTTGATATAGGCCCCACGGAGCGGCGTGCAGACTCATCGCGGTTTGTGTCTTTAGCTTCTCAGTCGTGTCTCCACCGACGCAGGGAGACTGTCCGAAAAGTCCAAATCCCACCCACGGCAGAGACTGTGTGAAAAGTCCAATACCACCCACGGCAAGGTCGGTGGGGTGCTCGCGTCGGTTCTTACTCTTAGCCTCTGAGCACATGTCTTGCTCCCATCCAAGCCATTTGCTACTGTCACCTGACAAATGACAACACTTCAGTTTCTCGGCGCCGCCGGAACCGTTACAGGATCAAAGTTCTTACTGGAAACCAACGGAACCCGGACAATGATTGACTGCGGACTATTCCAGGGCCTCAAGGAACTGAGGCTGCGAAACTGGGGGACGCTCGCGGTCAATCCCTCATCGATTGCCTCCGTCCTGCTGACTCACGCCCACATCGATCACTCGGGCTATCTACCCAGGCTCGTTCGCGACGGATTCAGAGGTCGAGTACATGCAACAAACGCAACCGCCGACCTGTTGAAAATAATGTTGCCGGATTCTGCCAGGCTGCAGGAAGAGGATGCCGAATACGCAAATCGCAAAGGCTTCTCCCGTCATCGTCCCGCTCTTCCCTTGTACACCGAACAGGACGCCAGCGCAGCGCTCAAATTGATCCAAAAAAATCAATATGAAAAAAGTCTTCAACTTAACAAGTTCATCAGCGCCCGTTTCCTTCCAGCGGGTCACATACTTGGTTCAAGCTTCATCGAACTTCAGATAAATGCTCCCAACTCGAGCCCTATCAAAGTGGTGTTCTCCGGAGATCTCGGTCGTTACGACGAACCCATACTCAATGACCCTTCCCCGGAGAATGAAGCCGACTATCTACTAATCGAATCTACCTACGGCGACAGGATTCACGAGCGAATAGATCCAAAGGACCGCCTTGCGGAAATCATCAACACAACCGCACAGCGCGGCGGTAAGGTCATCATTCCAGCATTCGCAGTGGGACGTACGCAGCTCCTCGTCTACTACCTTCGCGAGCTGGAGGATGAAGGACGAATACCAACGCTGCCAGTGGCTGTTGATTCACCAATGGGCGTCGAAGCGACGCGGTTATACACCAGGCATCGCGAAGAACACGATATCGATATGCAGCGGTTGGTGAACTTGCAACGAAATCCCCTCGCCACAAGAAATTTCACCCTGGTGCACGGACGCGGCGGATCGAAGTTGTTGAATAACCTGCAAGGACCAGGGGTAATCATTTCGGCTTCGGGCATGGCAACCGGTGGAAGAGTGCTTCATCATCTCGCGCAGTGGCTTCCTGATCCGGCCAGCACCGTGATCTTCGCCGGCTATCAGGCGGCCGGTACTCGAGGCAGAAGACTCCAGGATGGTGAGTCCGAAATCCGAATCCACGGCCAGACGGTGCCGGTCCGCGCTCATATCGAGAGTATCACCAGTTTGTCTGCGCACGCCGACGCGGCCGAAATTACGCGATGGCTGAGCGGATTCAAACGCCCGCCTCGCAAGACCTTCGTTGTGCATGGTGAGCGCGATTCTTCGGCAGCGTTACGCAATCGGATTACTAATGAACTTGGATGGGACGTTGTGATTCCGACGCACGAGGAGGTTGCCGAGTTAGTGTAATCGCCCTGCAACTCAGTCGAAGTAGCGCGACTGCAGCTGGTGCTGACGTTCAACCTCTTCCAGTACGGTCTCAGGCGACCATGCGTCGGGCGCCAACCCCAGCTTGATGGATATAGGTTGAGCAATGCGCGCGGCGAGCGCGCTACGGTTCGGCTCTTTGAGCTCGAATCTCCGTTTTAGAAATGTTTCAACCGCACGAAGCTCCTGTTTCGTCAGCTTTCGGGTATCCGCGATGAACAGAGCCGGCGCGGCTCGCTCGAGCTTCTGTTGTTCAATTTCCGAAACCTTAATTATTTCATCGAGCGAGGGCGCCTCCGTCGCGCGTTCCTTTACCACGACTGTTCCGGCAACAAAGTCTCCGACGCGTTTCGATCGCGCGCTGAAGATTATCGATACGACCCCGATTGCGTAAGAAGGGACTGGCTGGAAGTCGACGGCGATACGAAGCAGGTTTCTAACGAATACTTCGAAGAAGCGGACCGGCCTTCCGTCTTCTCGAACAACGCGCAACCGCATGATGCGCTTGCCTGGAGTTTGACCGCTCCAGAAAGTCTCGAACACCACGAAATAACCCCAATAAATCGCAAAAAGAGTAAGCACCGCCAACGCAGCCGCCCATACACCCATCGAAGAGAAAATCCTCCAATCGCCCAGAGAACCGATGACAAGAATGATAATTATCATTAGGACGACTTGAATTAAGTGGTCAATCGCTGCGGCGAGAAAGCGATTCCCTACGCTGGCTAGAACGTAGTGTAGTTCCACTCGTTCTGGTGTTTCGATTACAAGTTCATCGTCAAGCATCGCAATGACCAGAAGTCAGTAGGCAGAAGACTGAAGGCAGTACGCAGAAGGCAGTCAGGCAGAAGGCAGTAGGCAGAAAGCAGAAGGCAGTCGGCAGTCGGTAAGGTGTCGTTGGTGGCTGCTGCTTAATGCGTTCTCCTTTGCGTCTGCCTTCTGCCTTATGCCTTCTGCCTACTGCCTACTGCCTTCTGCCTACCGCCTTCCGCCTACTGCCTTCCGCCTACTGCCTTCCGCCTACTGCCTTATACTCGCGCCTCAATTTTCTTGAGCACTACGGACATCACCTGTGCGTGCGTTTCATCTGCCGAGCCGCTCGCGTCGACCACGCGAATTCTGGATGGCTCATTCTGTGCCATCCTCAAATACCCCGCTCTCATCCGCGCATGAAAATCGGCGTGTTGTTCATCGAATGCGCCGAGCAATCCACCTACAGGACGCGACCCTGATCGGCTCCGTGCAGTATTGGGATCGAGATCAAATACGATGGTCAGGTCCGGTTTCAAGCCTCCGGTTGCAAACCGGTTTAGCCTTTCGATGACATCCAAGTCGAGCCCTCGACCGTATCCCTGGAATGCAACCGTTGAATCGGTATAACGGTCCGAGATAACAATTCTACCGGCGTCGACAGAGGGCCTGATCAGTTCAGCCACGTGCTGAGCGCGCGCGGCCACGTACAATAGAAGTTCAGTCGTTGACGCGAGATGCACGCTCGCGTCCGAAACCAGCAGTTGCCGAATGCCTTCGCCGATAACGGAACCACCAGGTTCGCGCGTAACCACGATCTCAAAACCGCGCCTCTTGAGCTGTTCGGCGAGCATTTCGCGTTGCGTGCTCTTTCCGCAACCATCGATGCCTTCCAATGTAATGAATAGTCCTAGCATAGAGTGCCATTTCTAATTGCTCCCGAGATCACCGCCGCTTGAGCGCAACCCGATCTTTAAACTACTTGGGCTGCCAAAGGGCAGCCCAAGTTCGGAAACAGAAATGTTCGCGTTCGATAGGGACTTAGGGCTTTTCCTGTCCCGCTGCGGTGCTCGCTTGCGGTTGTCCGGACGATTCGGATGAGTGCTGCTGCTCGCGATCAGATGAGGCGGCGGCCGGCCGACTATAGTGATAGTCGCGGGCGCCCCCGCGCGGCAACGATACCGTCGAAATGGCATGCTTGAAGATTAGCTGCTCTTGCGAACCCGCTTCGAGAATAACCGAGTATTTATCGAAACTCTTTATCCTACCCGTCAGCTTGACTCCGCTCATGAGGTAAATCGTGATGTTGCTGCGTTCCTTCCGGGCACTGTTCAGAAAGCTGTCTTGTATTGTGTTTTGTTGTTGTATTGGTTTTTCCATTGTTCTTACTCCCCAACAAATTTTACAGGGTGATTGAACGTTAACACAAAGACTTTAACGCGGGCAAGAGTCTGTAACTCCAACGTTTGCGCCAGTGCGGTTCGCTCGCTCGCAGGTTCATCCGACAACACAAAATGTGTGCGAAATGCACAATTCCTTGACACCGCATACCCTGTCACCTACAAGTAACCCTTCGCCTGGATCCGTGCGAAAGATCAAAATACCACGCTGCGCCGTGGGCGAGATTCGCGGTTTTCTAAAACAGCCTTAGATCAAGGAAGAAGCGGAGACGAATGACCTCGGATATCGACCTTATTACATCTGGCGATCACGCTGATCCTTTTGCCTTTCTCGGAATCCACGACGTGGATACTGACGAGCGGAAACATATCGTCGTTCGCGTCTTCATTCCTGGAGCCGAACAAGTTTGGGTCATCGAGGCTAGCGATTCCAATCCACATGAGATGCATAGAGTCGGGGATGATGGCTTCTTCGAGCATCATTT
The DNA here is from genome assembly GCA_035258805.1 of Blastocatellia bacterium. Classification (GTDB taxonomy): domain Bacteria; phylum Acidobacteriota; class Blastocatellia; order UBA7656; family UBA7656; genus Onstottus_A. The sequence goes on from DATFWY010000018.1 coordinate 36,680, forward strand.
TTCAGATCGTCAGAACAGATTTCCTTATCGCTTGAAGGCGATAAACCGCTTTGGTGACACCTGGGAGTTTCACGATCCGTACAGCTTTTTGCCGCTGCTCTCGGATTTCGATCTCCATCTGATGGCTGAAGGAACGCACTATCGAAATTATGAGAAGCTCGGGTCTCACGTACGCTCAGTAGACGGAATCCGTGGCGTACACTTTGCCGTCTGGGCTCCCAACGCAAAGCGAGTCTCGGTCATCGGAGACTTCAACCAATGGGACGGGCGTCGTCACCCGATGCGCTTCCACAGCGGCGCCGGGATCTGGGAAATCTTCATGCCGGAGCTTCGGGAAGAAACGGTGTACAAGTTCGAAATCAAGTGGCGCCGGTTCGGATTCATTACGCATAAAACTGATCCGTATGCTTTCTACTTCGAGCGACGTCCAAAAACCGGCGCGATCGTTTATGACATAAATCAGTATGTCTGGCGCGACGACGAGTGGATGGAGAAACGCAAAGGACGAAATGCTTTCGATGCGCCAATCTCTATCTATGAAGTACATCTGGGCTCGTGGATGCGCGCTCCGGAAGAGGGAAACCGGTATCTTACTTATCGCGAACTCGCCCATCAGCTTGTCGAGTATGTAAAACAGATGGGTTATACCCACATCGAGCTCCTGCCCGTAACGGAACATCCGTACGGTGGAAGCTGGGGCTACCAGACCGTCGGGTACTATGCTCCCACCTCCCGACATGGAGAACCTCAGGAGTTCGCATACTTCGTCGATTACTGCCATCGGAATGGAATAGGTGTAATTCTGGATTGGGTTCCGGCCCATTTCCCAAAAGATGGTCACGGCCTGGCTTACTTTGATGGAACTCACCTGTATGAGCACTCTGATCCGAGGAAGGGTGAGCATCAGGATTGGGGTACGCTGATTTTCAACTACGGACGGAATGAGGTTCGGAATTTTCTGCTGGGCAACGCCTTGTTCTGGCTTGAAAAATATCACATCGATGGTCTTAGGGTTGATGCGGTCGCATCAATGCTCTATCTGGACTATTCGCGCAAGGAAGGCCAATGGGTACCAAACATCTTCGGCGGGCGCGAGAACCTGGAGGCCGTCGACTTCCTCAAGAAATTTAACGAACTGGTTCATGAAAAGCATCCGGGTGCGATCACACTTGCGGAGGAATCGACATCCTGGCCACTTGTCTCTCGGCCTACTTACTCAGGCGGCCTCGGCTTCGATTTCAAGTGGAATATGGGTTGGATGAACGACACTCTGAAATACATGGGCATGGATCCAATTCATCGGAAGTATCACCACGGAAAGCTGACATTCAGTTTAATGTACGCGTTCAGCGAGAATTTCGTCCTGTCGCTCTCACACGACGAGGTGGTACACGGGAAGCAGGCGCTGCTGGAGAAAATGCCTGGCGATTATTGGCAAAAGTTTGCGAACCTCCGAGCGTTGTACGGTTATATGTATGGGCATCCGGGCAAGAAGCTTTTGTTCATGGGTGGAGAGTTTGGTCAATGGATTGAATGGAACCATCAAAGGAGCCTGGATTGGCATCTGCTCGGGTACGATTCGCACAGGCAGTTACTCGATTACGTTAGAGATCTCAACACGCTGTACACAAAAGAGCCGTCTCTGCATGAAGTGGATTTCGACCACACCGGTTTCAAATGGATCGATTTTCAAGATGCCAATGGAAGTACGATTGCATTTCAGCGAAAGGCAAAAAGCCCGGATGACTACCTGGTCTTTGCTATAAATTTCACTCCTGTCCCACGGCAAGTATTGCGACTAGGCGTACCTGAGGCGGTGTATTACAAGGAAGTGTTGAATAGCGATTCGTGGATGTACGGCGGCAGCAACATGGGGAACTCTGGCGGCGTTATGGCGAGCACGGAAGAGTGGGCGGGGTGGCCTTGCTCACTAGTGGTGACCCTGCCTCCGCTGGCAGTGATCGTTCTGAAACCACAACGTTGAGCATTGCTTTCGCATAACTCAAAATCCCACCAACGGGCAGTTGGTGGGATTAGTACCCAATCACGAATTCGCAGCGCATCCCGCGCTCTCTTGAAAACCGTAAAGATGAGTGCTACAAATTCCAGTGCTTCAGGATGAAGGGGTGTTCCTGGTGCTGACCTACAGGAGCACTGTATGGTTCTCGCAAGGTTTTTCAAATTCAACCTCGCTTTCGTAGTCTCAATCTCAATCTTCTTATTCGATTGCGTCTCTGGACTGACGCAAGTGACTTCCCCTCCGGTAAATCGCTTCCCTACCCAAAACAATCCGCGGATCACCGTTTATGACGCGGACTCAATCACAATTTTTGGTTGGGAAAGAAATGAAGTCGCGGTCGCAGCCGAAGTATCCGGGGCCACTATATCGGTCAATGAGGTAAGAATAAAACCCGAAAAGAATAAGATCGAAATATCCTGTGAACCGGCCAAGCCGGACCGAAAAATCTCGTTAATAGTGCGCGCGCCGGGCAAAGCTTTTATCGAGCTGAAAACCCAGGGTCACAGAATTGAAATCAAGGAGCCAGCGGGTCGAATCGAGATCATTGCAGCCAAAGACTCGATTCAGCTCGGAGTGCCCGACTCTGCGAGCCTCGATATGACGGAGGCCCCTAATGCAATGGAGCATCGGCAGATGTCCGCAGGTTTCGCGAGGATCGGGATTGGAAGACGGCGAACAGGTAGCGCCGCACCCTACATAAAAGTCACCGCTGCACAGGCGGTGGTAGTGGCCACCCGCGGGAACATCGCTCCTGTCACTCCTCCTGTTCAGGCAACAAAAAACCCGACGTTCGCGGCGACAACCATCGCGCGAAGAAGCAGCTCGATGAGTCGAGCGCTAAATCGCTCCTATCCACAGCTGATCAGGAATCGACCCGAGCAGCCTCGCCCCACTAGCGAAGGCGGGCCGGAAGAAGGTTCGTTGAAGCTGGAAACACATCTTGTGAACCTGAATGTCAGCGCAACTGATCAGTCGGGTAAGGCTGTTCCAGATCTCAAGCCGGAAGCCTTCACTGTCTATGAGGACGGAGTAAAACAGCAAATCTCCTTCTTCTCATCGGAGAAAACCCCGTTCAACCTGGTGCTCCTGATCGATCTCAGCGGAAGCATGAAAGATGAGATCGATTTGATAAAAGCTACAGCTCTTCATTTTCTTGATGTGATCAGCGTTCAGGACAGTGTAGCTGTAGTTACGTTCACCACCGATGTGACAGTGGTTTCGCGCCTTACAAAAGACCGCGAGGATCTGAAGGAAGGCATAGAGTGGATGCTCGCGCCAGCTGGCGGCACGTCCTTCTACGATGCGCTCGGCTATACGCTGGTTGAGGAATTCCGAAAGGTTAAGCGGCAAAGAAATGCGGTAATAGCGATAACAGACGGCGAAGACAATTCTCTTCAGTCGAGTTTGCTTACAAGGCTACGGCCGGGGATGAGAATGCCGGTGTCAGGATCGTTTTTGACATTCGAGGAATTGCTGGACGGCGCGACTGAATCAGAGGCATTGATTTATCCGATTCATCTCAATCCAATGGAACCTCAACCATTAGTCTCGGTGAATTCTTCCGCAGCGAACATTTCGGTGATAAAGACGCAACCGTCTGTTCGGCAGATTCAGGGTGAAATGAGTGAAATTGCGACTAAGCAGTTGCGTTCGCTCGCCGACGCCTCGGGCGCCCGGTTCTACCACGCCAATCGACTCGAGGATCTTAACGGGGTCTTCGAGCAGGTGGCTGCCGAATTGAGGACGGTTTACAGCATGGCGTACACGCCTACAAATCTCAATTACGATGGAAGCTTTCGTAAGATCAGCGTGAAGGTGAACAAGCCGGATGTCGTGGTTCGCACTCGCCCAGGTTATTACGGAAGATGACGGACAAGGCCAACGAATAAATTCGTTACAACGTGAACTCGCAAAACTCTCACGCAGTAACGAATTCATCGCTCTGTGGGTAGTCTCTAAAGGCGTGTTGCCATGGTTTACACGTTAGGTGCCTCGCAAATCTTAACCGCGTAGCGGTGTCCTCGTTTTGGAGTTTGGCAAGTGAAAACAAGCTGATTGGTAACAACACCCAGATCGGACTCTACCGTTTTGCCTACGAATCGCCGTGCATTGAAAGTTGTGCCGGTTTACTGAAACACACTCTTGCTGAACCTAAATTTTTCCGCCAATTCATGAAGCACGTGTTCGCTGGTTGACTCTTTAGAGTCTCTCAAAAGCTGCCAAAAAATGTTTTGCAAACGCCACAAACCCAGTCCAATGCCGAGTCTTTCGGCAAGACGCAAAAAGTGAATCGCTGATTCAGCTCTGCTCGGTTCAGGACTCGCGAGATGAGCTTCGAGTCTCGAGCCGACAAGTTGCTCAAGCGCGCCTTCCAAACCAGAGGTATCGACGCTACAACCCAGCGATTCCGCCTCGTGAAGGATCGATTCAGCAATCCCGCTAAGCTGAGTCTCCGAAAGTGTTTCTTGCATCAGCTCAGAACAAGCCTGTTCGAGCCGCTGGCTTAGAACATATCCGACAGCCCTCTTCAAACTTTCAGGAGCAGGCACGCTCATGTCCGCCAGAAGCTTCATTACATCTCGGCTTTCCTCATATATCCGTCGATAATGGTCTCGCGATCTCTCCAGCGCGTCTTTCGCAAGAACCCTGCCGATCTTCCTGCGCTCCTCAATAAACAGGTCTTTCAGCGCAAAACCGTCCGCCTTGATTTTCGTATCGATAGCTTGCAGCAGATTCCTCGTGGAGTCTTCTCGGAAGAGGCGAAACAGCTCTTCCTTCAGCGCCGTGTATTCATCACTCGCAAGAAGCGGCCTGACAATGCAATGAAAGTCGTATCCTCCCAGATGCAAAACAACGAACATTCCATCCAGCTGCTCGAAAGTGGTAGATGAGCGAACCTTCACCGCGCCGACAGAAAGCGTGCGACTGGTGGTCTTCTCCATCCGATAGTCGTCGCGGTCGAACTCGAACGAGAATATCCGCTGGACCGGCGAGTATTCCTCTACAAGAGAGCTGATAGCGTAATGAGCCAAGCCCTTTTCAAGACTTGTGATTCCAGGCCGCACTAGCCCGTTGTAGACCTTTGCCCCATTTTCCAGGTCCTGTTTGTTGCCACGCGCTTGCGCGAGATCCGCAACGAATTTGGGCTCGAGATCCGTGTCGGATACTTCTCGTGCAAGTTGAATGGCTCGCGCGGCATACTCAATGATCTTGACGGTCTCGATGTTCGATATGTCGTCGAAGAACCATCCGCAACTCGTATAGATGAGCCTGGCGAATCGTTGCATTTCAAGCAGTCGCCAGACGTTTATTTTCTCATCCGGCGATAAATCACGCCGCGAGTGTTTGTGGAGAAACTCTCCGGTGTTCCTCGGAGATCGATCCAGAATTACGTGTATGTAATCATCAATCGCAGCGTGTGGATCTGCGAGGATGCTGGACGAGTTCAGCTTGAAAACTTCATCCAACCTTGACTGCAACGAATCGAGCGCCTCGCGAAGGGGAGCTCGCCACTCCTGATGATAGTGGGTGTTCCCACTGTTACAGCCACAATTGCTTCGCCAGCGCTCAACCCCATGAGCACAACTCCACGCAGTGTTTTCTTTTATCATCACTTCATGCTTCGGAGGATGAAGCTTGAGGTATTCGCCGTAGTTGGTAATCCGTGCAAGCTTGTCTCGCTCAATCTTTCTTATCGCATAAGCCAACGCCATATCGCCGAAGCGGGAATGATGACCGAAAGTCTCGCCGTCGGTTGCAGTATTCATCAACTGGGCGTGTTGGCGATCAGTGCTGAACCCTGACAACAGGCGATCGGCAAATCGATCACCGCTCTTCAGAAGCCCCTCAAATGAAATGTCGTGTGAGACCGGCTGATCGTAGAAGAACAGATTAATGTGCTTTCCGCGGTTCAAGCGACAACGGTATCCGCGGGTCGGATCGATCTGGCCTCCGGAGACGTCTTGCCAAGGCTCTCCTGGCAAGCGAACTGCCTTCGCCTGATGTGGGGCGAGGATAGTGAATTTGATTCCAAAATCGGCAAGTACCTGGAGGGTTGCGAGATCGACCGCTGTTTCCGGCAGCCACATGCCTTCGGGCTTGCGTCCGAAACGAAATTCGAAGTCGGCAATGCCCCATCGAACCTGAATGCGCTTATCGTACGAGCTTGCGAGGGGCATTATGACGTGGTTATAGCATTGAGCAATTGCGTTGCCGTGGCTGTTGTGTGCTTTTGCGCTGAGACGATCGGCCTCAATTATCTGCTTGTAAACGTCCCTACGATGCCGCTCGAGCCATGACAGCAAAGTTGGGCCGAAGTTAAAGCTCATCTTTTCGTAGTTGTTGACGAGTTCGAAGATGCGCTCATGCCCGTCCAATATGCGAGATACAGTATTAGGCGCATAACATTCGGCGGTGATCCGCTCGTTCCAATCGTGATAGGGTGCTGCCGAGTCCTCGACCTCGACATCATCGAGCCAGGGATTCTCTCGTGGTGGTTGATAGAAGTGTCCGTGAATACAAACGAAGTGACTGGTCATAGTTTGGTGCTTCATTTGGAGTTGTGAAGCACCAAGTCTAGCGGGTCTGAAAGACAAAAGACAGAAGGCAGTAGGCAGTAGGCAGAAGGCGGAAGGCAGTAGGCAGCAGGCAGAAGGCAGCAGGCAGAAGGCAGTAGGCAGATAGCCCACGTAGTAACGAATTTATCCGTTTTGCTTTGAATCCCTAAGATCTCAATTCATAACGAATGAATTCGTTACTACGTGGGCTATCTGCCTACTGCCTACTGCCTTCTGCCTGCTGCCTTCTGCCTGCTGCCTTCTGCCTGCTGCCTTCTGCCCACTGCCTTCTGCCTTCTCCTATTTTGCCGCTGTCTCGCCCGAACTTTGTTTCGCCAAAAATTGCGTGATCTTCCCGCCAAGATCCTGAGCAGCCGGAGGGTCGTAGTTTCCTTGCACTATTACCGTGTAGCTTCCATCCCAAAAGATATCCAGGTATGAGTTGATCCCCGGCGCACCGCCGCCGTGGCCTCTCACACTCTTTCCTTCAACGGATTTGTCCATGAATCCGTACCCGTACTTTGCTCCCATCGGTGTATCCACCTTGCCGCTCGTCAGTTTCTCGGTTAACTCAGCGCTCACCAACTTATTCGCCCGGCGCGCTTGCGCGAATTTGAGAAGGTCTGGCGCGGTCGAGTAGCCGCCTCCGGCTGAACTTCCCTGCATTGGAAGCGTCATTACATTGTTCCGCCGCGGCTCGATGTCTAGTGGATCGCCGTTATCAAAACGAGTGTAGCCGGTTCCAAGATTTGGAACGATGTCATAGACCGCGTATGACCCAGAGTCCTTCATTCCCGCCGCTTTGTAGATGTGATCGCGAATGTAATCAAAGTAATTCTCACCAGAAGCATTTTCTACAACCGCACCAAGCACGATAAAACCGGCATTGCTATAGGACCAGCTCTTTCCCGGTTCGAATCTCAGGGCGTCGTTGGCAAAGATCGGAAAGTAGTCCTTTGGATTTCGATACTTCCCTCGATTCTGGAAGAACTCAGGCTTGAAAAAGTCGCCCAACCCGGACGTGTGGGTCAGTAATTGGTGAATGGTGATCTTTGCCGCGATCTCTTTGTTGGGATACTCCGGCAAGACCTTGGCGAGGGTAGTGTCATACGTAAGCTTTCCGGCCTGAACCAGCTGAGCAATCGCGACACTGGTGAACATCTTATTCATCGAGCCGAGATTGAACTTCGTATCAAGCTTATTCGGGATGTTGTTTGCCTTATCTGCAAGCCCGTAAGCCTTGTTAAATATTACACGATCACCCTTCGCCACGAGCACAACGCCGGAGAATCGGTCGTCTGCGGCGGCTTTTGCAACGTGAGTCTCTATTTCCTTAACGGCATCTGCCTCACTCATTTTCGAGGTTGACCAGGCATCCGCTTTTTCGGATTCCGGGTCGGCAATGCGCCGGAAACCAAATCCATCAAGCTTGGTAGGCTCGTCCTTTTCGAGCCGGGTCATCATCTGAACCCAGTAGTTACCGCGTTTAGTGCGAGCGGTAACCCGTACTTCGCCTGGCCCTCGCGCCGTCAGAACCTGCATCAATTCGAATCCGCCGCTCTGAGCATACAGACGCTGGATGTGTCTGATGTATTCAGAGGCCGGGTCTTCCTTGAGCGCTCTGGTGGACAGGTTGGTCGTTATGAATTTTTCAACCGTCGCCTTGTCACCGCTGTTAACCGCATCAAACAACGTGCGAGCGAGCTTTCCTTCGGGCGTTTGCGGAAATTCAGCCTTGCCCGAGGTTTGTTGTTGCTGCTGGTAGGCGATAGTCGCCGGAACTGCGGCGAGCGCAGCAAAAATCACTACCGCAGCTGTTTGCCGTAGAAAAACGAGAGTGCGTCTGGTCTTCATGGGTGTTTCTCCTAAACAACGTTCGCTGGTTCAAAACGTTCTTAGTGCAATCACAGTTGCCGATCCTAAAGTTGTCCGCCTCGAAAAGCGCCAACAGGCCGCCCAAGTCGGCGCGCTAAACCTATCTTCTCATGCTTAAACGAAGATTAATAAAATTCGTTGTATGGATTATGATAATATCCGTTATTCACGTTATGAATATCCAATCGATCGATCTGAATCTGTTAGTGGCCTTTGAAGCACTCATGGAAGAACGCAATGTCACACGTGCCGCACGCAGAGTCGGATTGAGCCAGCCGGCAATGAGCAATGCGCTGACGCGACTGCGGAGGACCTTTGATGATCCTCTGCTGGTTCGAACGCCGGGTGGCATGTCGCCGACGCCCGCTGCGCAAGCTCTGATCGAGACAATTCACCCGGCGTTGTCCAAGTTGCGAGAAGCGCTGGATGAAAAACCGACCTTCAACCCGGCTGCGTCCAGCCGGATATTTCACGTACTCACCAACGATTACGCAGAAATAGTACTGCTTGCTCCGCTGATCGGCAGACTTCGCGAACTGGCAAGTGGTATCAGCCTGCGTGTCCATCGACCGCCTAATGTTTTTCAAGCTCCCTCGCGGACCGCGCTGGCGGATTCGTTCGATCTCGCCATCGGCTTTTTTCCCGATGCCCTGTCACTCGACGCAAGTGTGCGTTCCGAAGTATTGTTCGACGAAGACAACGTCTGCATCGCCAGCGCCAATCACCCTTCGATAAAATCCAGGATCACGATTCGTCAATATGCCTCTGCTCAACACGCCGCCGTGTTCTACAAATCAGAAGGTCCCGGCGTAATTGACACTATCCTGGCTCAGAAGGGTTTGACTCGACAGCTAGCGGTCCTTGCGCCTCATTTCGCAAGTGTACCGTTTATAGTTGCGGGGTCGGATTTGATTGCAACATTGCCAAGGAGGCTGGCAGTAAGATTCCGCAAGCAACTAAAGCTTCAGATGCTCACAGTACCCTTCCCAATGCCTTCTTTTAGATTATCGATGCTCTGGCACGAGCGAGTGGAATCAGATCCGGCTCACGCGTGGATACGAGGGTTGGTGATGGAAGCGGCGAAAGAAGCGGCACGGTAGAGCTACGGTGTCTTACGGGACACCCTCTCTACTTCCGCCAACACTCGCAACGTGTTCTCGCCCAAAATTTTTCTCATATCGGAAGCCGAATAGCCCTTGCGCATCAGTGCTTCAGTGATTTTCGGTAACTGTGTGCAATCTTCCATTCCGACCGGCATACTGCCACCATCGAAATCAGATCCCAGCCCGACGTGATCCACGCCAACCAGTTTCACGGCATGATCAATATGGTCGACGATTCGCTCCCAGCTTGCCTTCGGTGCCGGTCCAAACTGTTTTGCGACTTCCTCGCGTCGTTTATCGGCGTTCTCACGATCCGGGTACTTCTGCTGAAGCTCGCGCATAAGCGTCTGGCTCTTCTGTGAGTACAGAAACAAATCATTGTCGATGAATTGATCGAGGTAGTTGATCTGGATGACTCCGCCCTTTGCTGCCAGCGCTTTGATCATGTCGTCGGTCATGTTTCGCGCATGCCCTGAGATCGCGCGACACGATGAATGCGAAGCGATTAAAGGCGCTTTGCTGACTTCGAGAGCATCCCAAAACGTCTTGTCGGCAACGTGCGAAATGTCCACCATTACCCCAAGCCGATTAAGCTCGCGCACCACATCTTTGCCAAAATCAGTTAACCCGTTGTGCTTCGGCTGGTCCCCGGATGAATCTGCCCACTCGGTGTTAACCGAGTGAGTGAGCGTCAAGTATCTCACCCCCAGTTTGGCGTACATACGCAAAACCGGGAGGCTGTTATTGATCATGTGACCGCCTTCCATGCCCATCAGCGCGGCGATCTTTCCCTGCTTGTGGGCCTTACGTACGTCATCGGCGGTCAGACACAGCGCGACCTTATCGGGCTGTTCCTCGGCGAGCCGGTGAACGGCGGCGATGCGTTCCAGTGAATCGTTGACAGCTTTTGGTCCCGTCACCGTTCCGGACATATAGATCGAAAAGAAAAGCGCATTAAGCCCGCCTTTCTTCATTCTGGGCAGATCGATATGCCCTTCCTTGTGCTCGTCGGTAAACTTCCAACTGGTCTGAAGCTTTGGAGTCACGTCGATGTGAGTGTCGAGCACGATTGACGAGAAGTGGACCTTACGGGCTTGCTCCTCGATTGAGTCCGGAGTTTCTGCTTTGGAGAGGGATATCGCCGGTATAACCAACGCAACAAAGACGAATGATGAACACACGTACGCACGCTTCATTCTACCCTCCACGGCGTCTATTTCCACTGGTTTGGAGATTCCCCTTCTACTACCGAGTCAGAAGGTTGTCAAATTGGCGATTGGGGATTGGGGGTTGGGGATTGGCGATTAAAGATTCCGCGTTCAACGTTTTTTAGCGTTCAACGTTCAGCGTTCGGCAGTCAGGTCAAGAGGACTCACCTATCTATGATTGATAAGAACCACAATGTAAAGCCTGAACTCTGAAGATCTAAGCCCCAACACTGAACAATGAACAATGGACTGAACCCGAAGCGTTGAACGCTAACCGCCAATCCCCAATCCCCAACCCCCAACCCCTACTTCCACGATACCTTCTCTTTTGGTAGAAATATAAAAGCCAAGACACTCTGGTTAGATCACGTTGACAGGTGAGGGAAGCGTTTGCGAATTTTGGGCAATACCATATGCATTAGCCAAACCGGAGTAAGCCTCTGATCTCCAAGAACATTTCGCACTACAACATCATCAGAGAGCTCGGAGCGGGCGGAATGGGCGAGGTCTATCTCGCCGAAGATACCCGGCTCGGAAGACAGGTTGCCATCAAATTCCTGCCGGCTTCTTACCAATACGACCCCGAGCGCCGCATAAAATTTCTGGCCGAAGCGCGCGCCACATCTGCACTGCGTTCGCCCCACATTGCGGCCATCTACGACATCGGCGAACACGAAGGCGCGATGTATATCGTGATGGAGTTCGTTGAGGGCGAATTACTTTCCGACAAGCTCAAACGAGGAGCTCTGGGGGTTCGCGAGGCCATCGATATGGCCGCTCAGATTGCCGACGCGTTATCTGAAGCCCATTCGCTGGGGATCGTTCACTGCGATGTAAAGTCCTCCAACCTGATCATCAATGAGCGCGGTCACTTGAAGGTGCTCGACTTTGGGATCGCTGCAGCCGCCAGCTCTAACGCCGGCGAAGTGGATGATCATACCAAGAAGGTCGGACAGCAGACCGCTGTTGGACTTGCCGAGGGAACCGTTTCCTACATGTCGCCTGAACAGGCGATCGGCCGGCCCCTGGATCATCGCTCTGACATCTTTTCTCTCGGAGTCGTGCTTTATGAAATGCTCACCGCGCGGCGACCGTTTGACCGCGAGACCTGGACAGAGACTCTCGACAACATAATCCACGCCGAGCCTATGCCCCTCTCCCGTTTGAATTACGCGGTAACGCCCGATCTTGATCGAGTCGTGCGCAAGTGTCTCGAGAAAGATCGCGAGCGACGTTATCAATCCGTGCGCGACCTGCTAATCGACTTGCGCAACCTCCAACGAGACAGCGATTCGGGCGCTCCTCAAGCGACCGCCGGGCTCGGAAGACACACTCAGGTCGTTACAAGATCTCGGGGGCCAAAAAGGATCGACTCGCTGGCAATCTTGCCGCTGGTTAACCAAAGCGGCGATGAGGAACTCGAATACCTGAGTGAAGGAATCACCGAAGCGCTAATCAACAACTTGTCACGACTCACCAAGCTGAGAGTGATGGCCAGAAGCACCGTCTTTCGATACCAGGGTCGCGAGATTCAGGATGCTCAGCAAGTCGGCTTTGAGTTAGGCGTCCGCGCGGTGCTGGTTGGGAGACTATTAAAGCGTGCGGACAGCCTGATCGTGAAGCTCGAACTCGTCGACGCCAACGACGGTTCTCACGTCTGGGGCGAGCAGTACACCCGCCAATTAGCGGACATGGTAACTCTGGAAAAAGAGATATCTACAGAGATCTCAGATCATTTAAGGCTGAAGCTCACGACCGCGCAGAAGAAGGGCCTTACCAAGGGCAGCACTGAGAACTCCGAAGCCTACCAGCTCTATCTAAAAGGTCGTTACCATTGGAACAAACGCACCGAGGAAGGAATCAAGAAGAGTATCGATTATTTTGAACTGGCAATTGCGCTGGATCCAAAGTTCGGCTTGGCATACGCGGGACTCGCGGATTCGTACAATTTGCTGGCCAGTTACAGCACCAAGCCACTTGCCACCCCGTTCTTGCGAGCGAAGGCGACGGCTTTGAAGGCTTTAAGCCTGGACGACAAGCTTGCTGAAGCGCACGCTGCGCTGGCTGCAGTGAAGCTTTGGCGCGAGTTCGATTGGGAGGCTGCTGAGAAAGGATTCAAAAAATCGATTGAGATGAACCCGAGTTATCCGACGGCTCATCTCTGGCTGGCGTTATATCTATCGGGAATGGAGAGAATGGATGAAGCGCTGGCGGAAATTAAATTTGCCCTGGAGCTCGACCCGCTCTCGCGCGTAATAAACCTGAACCTGGCAAGGGTGCTTCACTTCGCGCGCCGATTCGACGACGCAATAAAGCAATGCCGCAAAACGATCGAGATGTACCCGGACTACATCGTCGCGCACCGCCGCCTGGGCATGTCGTATGGGGAGAGGGGGATGTTCGAACAGGCGGAATCCGAATTCAAGAGAGCTCTGGAGCTCTCGGAAGAGGACAGCGAGACCATGTCGGCGATGGGGTATGCCTATGCGGCCGCAGGACGGATCGAGGATGCCAGGCAAATTCGAGATCGCGTTACCGGGCTCGCCAACGAGATGTACGTCTCACCTTACAGCCTCGCCAGAATTCACATTGCAGTCGACGAAATAGACGAAGCCTTTGAATGTCTGGAGAGGACCTTCGAGGAGCGTCACGGTATCTTGAGCTACATCAAAGTTGAGCCGGTTTTCGACCGGATTCGTTCAGACCCGCGCTACACTGACCTGCTCAGCAGAATGGGACTCGCCGTCCCGTCATAGAGCCACGAGATTCAATCAAAACTGAGGAGGTTTGACTGGAGTCTTCTGCTTCGCGTCCTTCTCGTCTTCGTCTTCATCCGGATCAGCGGTTTTGGCTTGATTTTCTCGCCGGTTATCGTTGAGCGATATCCCCATTATCTGAGGATTGTTCATAAACTCGACGAGCTTCGCCGGGCTGAACTTTGTCTGAAGCACCACCGCATCCTGCTTCTGGAGAGTGACGACAAGGACTTTTACATCATCGTTCTCGCGAGTAATGTACACATAAGTCCATTGCCTCTCTCGAGGTGAGCTGTATTGAATGAGCGGAGTCCACCGCGGATCGATCTTCGACTGAATAAACGAATGAAACTGTCCGGTAGTCGGACTCGGAGCCTCGGAATAATCCAGATCTTTCAGATAAACAAGTTTGAAATTCTTGACGCCTGCCGGTTTGATCATTTTCACTGCAAACCTGGCAACCATCATTGCTCCAAAGAATCCCTGCTGCTTTCCGTGATAGTTCGATTTTATGTGTTTGACGACCGAACTGAAGCTCTCGTCTCCGGCCAGCGCGGCCGTTGGTGCGAGCGTAAGCAGCGTTACAGTGATAGAGAGTCGAGTGATCAATCTCTTTGGGCTATTCATCGCTGTTACTCCGTCGGAGGCTTCTCGCCGCGTATAAGCGTTGGTGGTTTCTTCTCGGCTCGCTTGTTGGTCTCAGGTGACGGTTGTAGTGACTGCTTCTCAGGCTCCGGGTTTTTATCCTTCCTTTTGTCGGTGATGTTCACGCCGGGAATCTGCTCAAGGCCGAAGTGCGGGATGCCGAACTTTCCTTCGAGCTCCGCCAACTTAGCGAGGTCGATCGGCCCTACAATGTTCACAACGGTGAATGCTTTCGTTTCTGCTGCGAGAACCGCCAATCCCTTGATAATGGTGCCTTCACTCATCAGCGAAACGTCATAATTCCCTTCTCGTTTGCTGCGGACGTTGGCCACGCTCGACCATCCCGGCAGACTGAGCTGAGAGCGAATTGAATCGACGTCTCCGATCGTGTATTCGCCTTCCTTCTCGAACTCAAATCGCTTGACGAAGACGCCCTTGATTCCGAGTATAAGCTCCTTGATTCTTGCTTCATCGGGCTTCTTGTCGTTCAGGAAAGCAGCTGCAAGGCGTATCGTCTGCTCATCAACTGTAACGGTTATGACCTTATCTGCCCGGTCAGTAAACTTGTCGAGGGAGCTCATATCGATTTTCGCGCGATCCTGTGCCAGAGCCGGCACGGCGGCGAAGATTGAGAGCATCGAGCCTACCGCTAACACTCTCATTGATTTGGTTATTAACAATTTCATAATTCCTCCGTGGGAATATTAAGATTCAGAACTTCACACGCTTACGAACGGATGCGTGTCCAATCCAGTTAAGGATTCAAACCGTCATCGTGAACCGCCTTTTGGGCATCATTGACAGCCGAGCTCGCGATAGACAGGGCAAACATTAGTTTCTCCTTCGCGGCCTCGCCCTCAGCCTTCAACTCCTGCACCTTTTGACTACTGGCCACCAAAGCGCGATGTCTCCTCCCAGGTTTATTGGTCTGCCGAACAACCGTTGCGGGTTGCGCAGCGTCTTGCCGAGCAGGAGCATTCTTCTTATCAGGATCTTCCCGAGTGACAGGTGAAGCGGCAGCCGGCTCTGAGGCTTTCGCTTGCTCTTGGTTCTCCTCTGTCACAACGCGACTGAGCCGTTGGTACTGGGCCGCTCCAATTGCCAGCAGCAGCGACGCGGTGATGCCAATGGCAACCCATCGCAGCTTTGGCGGCTCCACCAACGTCGCGAGCCTCTGCCACCACCGCGCTTTCGGTAGAGGCTGCGTAGCGACTTGCTCGAGCAAGCGCTGGGTAAAATCGGCAGACGGCTGTTCGCGTCTAAATGCCTTGCGCAGTTCATCATCAAGGCGGCTCATAACGATACCTCCCCCAACGTGCGGCTCAGTTTATCTCTCAGGATCGTGAGAGAACGCCGCAAATGACTCTTGACCGTGTTCAGCGGCATATCAAGCACGTTGGCAATCTCAGCCGGATCCAGATCTTCCTGGTAACGAAGGATCACAACCATTCGCGCCTTTTCTGGCAGCGTATCAACGACTCGTCGCAACATTTCAGAAAGGAAAAGATCATTTTCTCTCGCATCGATCGCAGGCTCAGGCACTTCTTCCAGGCTTACCTGCGGCCTGACCTTCTGGCGCCGCGATTGATCTATGCAACGATGGCCGGTCACCTTGCGCAGCCAGAACGTCAAGTGTTCCGGCGATTTGATGGAGTGCAGGTTCTGATGCAGGTTCAGGAACACTTCCTGAGATAACTCCTCTGCCAGCGCGCGATCCCTTAGAAAATGACATGCCATGCTGAAAACCATCCCCTGGTGCTGGCGAACAATCTCCTCGAAGGCAAACTGATCCCCCAGAGCCGACCGTTCAATCCGATCATCGAGCCGGGCTGCCGTCGCCTTAGTCAATGCGATTGTTCCTTCCCACCCCACCATGCATAAGTACGCAAAGGACTTGCACCAGAATGCACTTTTTACATCCCGATCGGACTTTAGGACATGATAGGTCCTAATTGGGGGTCCTATTGGGCCCTATTTCAACCAGAACTTATCAGTGCACGTGAATCGTATCATCAATCGGAGGCAGAATGAGAGACCCAGGCATTGCGGCGGTTTTGAGCTTTTTTATCCCCGGCGTCGGTCAGATTTACAACGGCAAGATCATTCGCGGAATTTTCTGGCTAATAGTCACCCCAGGCATATGGATAGGAACCGGTGGATTGTTCGGCTGGGTGTGTCACATTGTGTCGGCCTATACGGCATACCGGTACGCGAAACGACATCCAATAGGATAGCTTTGTTACTACGTGCCGCTTTTGATCTCGCCTGCCTTTGCCATCCGAGCGATGTGATCAGCAGCCCTGTACGCAAGCGCTTGAATTGTACACGTCGGTTGGCCACGCCCCGACGTAACAAAGCTGCTGCCGTCGCAAATAAACAGATTCGGCACGTCATGAGCTCGATGATACTTGTTCACAACTGATCGCTTCGAATCGTTGCCCATCCGGCAAGTTCCCAGCAGGTGAACACCGAATGTCTGCTCCTCCACCGGACCCGCCCACTTCTTCAGTGCACCGGCAGCCTCCATCAACTCCACACCCCGGTCCGAAAAGAATTTCATGGTCTTAAGATCGTCGGGATGATCTTTGTAGGTCACTCGCAATGCGGGCAGGCCCCAGTCGTCTTTCGCGGTCGAATCCAATGAGATGCTGTTCGTCTCCACCGGCAGCGACGTCGTGTGACCGAACGAAAACACTGACCGAGTGTAGTAGTCTTTCAGAGCTTTTTTGTACTCGCTTCCCCACCGTGGAGTACCACGAGGCAAGCCCCCACCGAGAGCAAAGCCCATCGGGTACACATCGAAGCGCATATCGATCCCGCCCCCGCCGTAGAAACCTCGTTTCGGATCGGCGTCATAAAAGTCGTGGATGATACGCGTCACTGCGATGCTTTTGAATTCGTTTAATTCGTGCTCGAATACCCCAGTCGCGAACCCGCCTCCGTTGAACATCAGATACTTGCCCACTACTCCGCTCGAGTTAGCCAAACCGTTGGGAAACAGATTCGACTTGGAGATCAACAATAGTTTCGCCGTCTCCGCTCCGTTCCCGCAAAGCACGACTGCTTTTGCTTTTTGAAATACTTCAGTTTTCTTTTCGTCAAAGTAGATCACGCCGGTCGCCCGTCCAGCGCCATCCGTCTCAATCTTCCGGACGTAACTGCCGCTTCTTATTTCGCAACGACCCGTCTTTTCAGCTTCAGGTATTACGGTCGCAAGAGTGCTGGACTTTGCTCCTATCTCACAGCCAAAACCCTCGCAGAAACCGCAGTGCGAACAAGCACTGCGTCCGCGGTACGGCTGGGAGATGACTGCCATGGGCGCGGCCTGCGGGTGCCATCCGAGCTTGCGAGCGCCCATTGACAGGAGAGCTCCTGCAGACTTGATTGGCATCGGTGGGAGCGGATAGCCCTTTGAGCGAGGCGGGTCGAACGGCCCTGGTTCTCCCGAGATCCCCAGATCCCACTCGGCTTTGGTGTAGTAGGGCTCAAGTTCAGCGTAGGTGATCGGCCAGTCGTCGAATCCCGTCCCAGAGATCGTTCCGAGCTTGCTTCTCTCCACAAAATCAATCTCGTGAAAACGCCAATAGTTCGCCGTAAAGTGAGCGGTTCCCCCGCCCACCATTCGCCCGTACAGCACCGCGGGCTGTACGCTGGCTTTAGCCTTCGGGCTCTTTCGAAAACTATTCGGTTGATGCTTCCAATCGTTTATCAGAGCTTGCTGCCAAAAATGTCTCACCTCGTCGTGATCGAAATCCTTCTCCTTCAGGTATGGGCCCTGTTCGAGAACGACAACCTGGAATCCGGCAGTAGAAAGCTCCTTGGCAATCACGCCGCCCGCGGCACCGGCGCCGATCACCACGAAATCCACCTGTGTCTGCGGATCAAACTTTGGAGTCTGAATGTTCATAGTCGTCTTTGTCGTTGCCTTTTCAGCTTAAGGCAACTTTGCGCGGCGTCGTGCCGATCCAGGGGAACGGCTACTTGAATCACTGTCGCCTTTATCCGCTCATTGGGTTTCTTTGTACTCGCGATCGTAGTAACCAAAGGGCGGCTTGAAATAGAAATCGTCTTTAAATCCGATGTGATTCCAACCAATCTTGTTGTAATTACCACCGTATGATGGATCGGCCAGAAAACCCATGATCGTGTGCGCGCGAACCATTTCGAAGAATTGATTCTTCTCAAACGCTTTGAGCAGCTTGATCTGTTGCTCCGGATTCAAATCAGAGAATTTCGTTGATGCCTTGAACATCTTTTTTCGTTTGGCATCGAGGGCCTTCATCCCTTTTGCATAAATCTGCTGCTTGTCTTTGTCGAAGGTGGTGAGCGCGCGATCGATGAAATAAATAACTCGTGCCTCTCGCGCGCCGGGTGAGTCATCGGTAGGGATGATTTGAGCGGCGATGGCCTCGATTTCTGTGGCTTGTTCCGGCGTCAAATACTCGAACTTTGTTGGGACAGCCGATTGTGTCGCTTGATGCGCGTGTTCCTGGGCAGCAACGATCTCGGGCAGTCGTAGCGCCAGCCAAGCTGAACTGACGCCGGTAAGCGATTTGATAAGAAACAATCGTCGCGATGTTTCTTCGTTATCCATAGATCCGTTCCTCTCACAATGCTGCAGAGAACAAGAACTGATTCGAGCATCAACCTTTAGGTCACGCTACCCGTAATCAAAGCTGCTGTCAATGGCAGGGAAAATATCAGATACCATCGGGCCTTCAGCTGATGGAGTCTCAACTTCAACCTAACGGAAGGACCGCACCGCCCAGCTCACAGTATCTTTAGCTCTCTGTTGCAATAGCCCCTCGTTCCGCGATAGTCTCGCCGGGTCACTCGCATCGACGCGCCGGGTCATTCGCATCAAACCCGCCGGAGGCTTCCATATGTTTCGCATACTCGCTGTTTCAATAATTATTCTCCTGCTTTGCGGCTTATCAGTAGCCCAGGAACGTTCCACCATCACAGTTGGAACCGCAACTGCGCGACGCGGTCAAAAAGTCACTGGCGTGATTGCCGTTCCCGCCGGCATCGATGAAGCGACTAACATTCCAGTCGCCGTTGTTCACGGCGCCAAGCCGGGTCCGGTCCTTGCGTTGGTTTCCGGCGCTCACGGTACTGAATACACATCGATTATCGCGCTCGAAAAACTAATCGGACGCCTGGATCCAGCCGCAATATCCGGCACTGTGATAATTGTCCCGCTGGTAAACATTCCGTCATTCGAGCAAAAGGTTGCGCACGTCAATCCGGTCGACGGTAAAAGCATGAACCGGATGTATCCAGGAAAGATGGACGGAACGCAGACCGATCGAGCTTCCTTCCTTATTACGAAGCAAGTAGTAGAGCAGTGCGATCACCTCATCGACTTGCATGGAGGTGATCTCGATGAAAGCCTGCGGCCTTACAGCTACTGGACCAAAACCGGCAACGAGAACCAGGACCGGATCTCACGCGAGATGGTGCTGGCATTCGGTCTCGATCACATCATCATTTCAGCCGACCGGCCCAAGGACCCAAGCGCGTCGCGATACCTTGAGAACACTGCGACAACACGAGGGAAACCCTCGATCACCGTTGAAGCCGGCTATGCAGGAACCGTCGAGACCGATGATCTCTCTGCCTTAGTCGACGGTTGTTTGAGCGTCATGCGATATCTGAAGATGCTCCCGGGAACGCCTGCTGCAATCGAGCACCCAGTTTGGGTCGAAAAGATTGCGACTATCACCAGCGAGCACACCGGAATTTTCTATCCGCTGGTTCGACGAGGTACGTACGTCGAACAAGGGATGAAGATCGGCTACGTAACCGACTATGTTGGCAAGACAGTTTTCGAAGCTCGTGCCACCGCAGCTGGAGTGATCCTTTATATTTGTGCGGTTCCTTCGATGACCAAGGGCGCAACGATCGCCAACGTCGGGGTTGTTGCAGTTCAGAATAAGTGAAAGGAAGAACAAATGAGTTCGATCGCGCTTACCGATCACCACCATTGCATAGGCTTTATCGAGACGAGTTCGATAGCGAAAGGCATCGAAGCGACGGATGCCATGATGAAGATGGCGGATGTTGAACTTCTGATGACCGCGATCATACCTCGTGGAAAATATCTGATAATGATCGGCGGCAACGTGGCGGATGTTGAGTCCTCGGTGAGAGCCGGATTACAAATCGCTGCAGGGCTGGTCCTCGACCACTTCATTATCCCAAACGTCCACAACGAGCTGTTCCCGGCGATTCGGGGCCGAGTCAAAATCGATCAGTTTGAAGCCATTGGCATCATCGAAACTAAAGAAGTAGCGCCTGCAATTTATGCTGGAGATGCGGCGGTAAAATCTGCGAACGTTAAGTTGATTGAAGCTCGAAATCAACCTGGAGGCAAGGGCCTGGTCGTCTTGGCGGGCGAAGTAGGCGCGGTACGTACGGCAGTCGCTGCGGGCGTCGCATCGATAAAGAAAGATGGGATGTTGATCGCCGAAGTAGTGATCCCGTTTGCGCACGAAGAAGTGAGGAAAAACGTAACCGCCTAAGACTGATTTTTCCGCTTCGCGATCAAAATGGATCAAAGCTTGAGAGCCGAATAAAAGGTAGCAGTGAGACGCAGATCAACGGCAGTGCCTAGCCCGGCTTTAGCTTCGTGGGGTAAGCGTCATATTTCCATGGGTGGCGTTGGGGGGGGTGAATTATGCCCTGTTCGCCGACTCTTGCAATCGAAGTTACCAAATCTTCCAGAACAAGCGGCTTTGACAGGTGTTTCTGATAACCTTCTTTGAGTGCGCGCTTGCGCGTTTCTTCGTCGGCGTAGGCGGTTAACGCAATTGCCGGTATATCTCCTCCACGCGATGGCTCCAGCCTTCGAACGGCACGTATCAGATCGAATCCGTCTAAACCGGGCATCGCAATGTCCGCTACCAGCACGTCCGGAAGTTTCGCCGTCAGTGCGGCAGTTGATCTCCCATTAAATAGCCCCAGTGCCTCCTCGTATGAACCACAGGTTGTGACACGCGCACCGGAACCCTCTAGTACAGCTCGCATCATTTCGCGCGCGTCGTGGTCATCATCGACAACCACAACCCACATTGCGGCGAGCCTTTCGGAGATTGTTGTCGGATCCACCACTTGAGCGTCGGGTTTCGATTTTTCGGGAATAGCCTCGACTTGCACCCGTGGCAGGGTGATCGTAAAAGTAGCACCCCTGCCCACTCCCGCGCTTTCCGCCTCGACAGTTCCGCCGTGAAGCTCTACAAGGGCCTTAACGATCGCCAACCCCAAACCCATACCGCCTTGCTGTCTGGTAATCTGGCTGTCGGCCTGTCGGAATCGTTCAAATACATATGGCAGGAATTCAGGGCTGATGCCATAGCCAGTGTCAACAACAATAGTTCGACAATCTTCACCCGCTCTTTCAAGCTTGACTTCGATTGTGCCGCCCTTTGGCGTAAATTTCGTTGAGTTGGAAAGTAGATTACCGAGGACTTGCTGAAGCCGAGTGGCATCGCCGATAACCGCTCCTACCGAAGAGTCCAGCGTGACTTTCAGCATTATTCCTTTCGTTTCGATTGCCGGCCGCGCTTCTTCGACTGCTGCTTCAATGACTTTGACGATGTTGAGGGGGCGTTTTTCTATCGGCAGCCCGCCAGATACGACCCGTGAAACGTCCAGGATATCGTTAATCAAACGTGCCTGAGCTCGAGCACTGCGCTCAATAACTTCTGAAGCATGAATTCTCTGGTCGCTATCGACGTTCTGGCGTATCAGCTGTGCCCAGCCCAGTATTGCATTTAATGGAGTACGCAACTCGTGTGACACAACGGCGAGGAAATCGTCTTTGCTTCGATTAGCCGCCTCTGCTTCGCTGCGCGCTTGCTGTTCTCGTAACAACAATTCATCTTTAAAAGCACTCACTTGCTCAAGCTCGGCGGTGCGCTCCCGGACCCTCTCCTCGAGCTCAGCATTAAGAGTTGTTACTTCTTCCGCCGCTTCCCTGATATCGGTTATATCGTGTAATATCCATCGCAATTCCGTTACTCTGCCTTGGTTGTTTCTGGTAACAGAAACTCTCAAGGAGGCATAAAAAAGCTTCCCGTCACGAGGTATGAATCGATAATCGAGGCTCTCTTTATCAGTGGAATTTCCGTTTACTATCTTGTCTAGCTCCTGTCGAAAGGCCTGGCGGTCCTCAGTAGCGATGAAAGAGAGAAGGGGCTTATTGAAAAGATGTTTTTGACTAAGCACCAGCAATTGAGCAGCGGACTTATTGGCTCTGATTATAGTTCCGGTGGAGTCAGTAACTAGATAACCGTCCGGTGCAGATTCAAAGAGATCCGCATACTTTTCCCGTTCCGAGTTGAGTCGCTCTCGCGCAATAAAAAGTTCCTCATTTTGCGTTCGAAGTTCTTCATCGGCGATCTGTAATTCCTCGAGCGTTGTGCTGAGTTCTGCCGCCAATTCAAGGACCAGATCATCTGGTTTTCCGACATTTTGTGCGAGACGACGCTTCAACTCATCTGCGCGAATGAGTGCCGCGCTCAAGTCCGTAGCATAAGGTCTCTTCCGCTTAGTGGCGTATGTTTTATCCTCGGTTTTTTGCTGCTTAGCCATGAGGATCTTTGTCCTCCACAAGCAGAATCGCACCGCGAATGCCGTCTGAACTGCTAACCAGCGGCGTACAAGTGATCCTACATTCAATTTGCTTGCCGCGGCGGTTGATCGCCTCGAGTCTCACCTCCTGGAACTCCTGATCTCCGGATAAACAATCTCTTACTGCTTGTTTTAGCTGATCTACACGCAAACCAATATCCAGATTCAAAAAATTTTGCCCCTGTACTTCAGCAGTACGAAGTCCCCACAAATCCTCAGATTTATGGTTCCAAGACTGTACGCGAAAATTACGATCCACAACCATTACACCGACTCGCACGCTGGTAAGAACCGATTCCAGGAAATCATTTGAAAGGTTGAGCGCTTCGGTACGTCCGCGCATCTCCTCGTTAGTCGTTTCCAATTCTTCGTTGGTCGATTGCAGCTCCTCGTTCATCGTTTCGAGCTCTTCATTCGTGGATTGAAGCTCCTCGTTCAGTGTCTCCAGCTCTTCATTAGTCGATTGCAATTCCTCATTAGTAGTTTCGAGCTCTTCGTTGGTTGACTGGACCTCTTCATAAGCAGTAGCCAACTCTTGTTTCGAGACCCTTACCTCCTCTTCAAGTTCCTTGTAACGAGTGATGTCGTTGAAAACGATGCTCGCGCCAACGGGATTTCCGTTGGTCGACGACAACGGCATAATTTGCACGTCAAGAAAACGCTTCTCGTTTTCAGCAATGTCCCACTGTACTTCCTTCATAGTAATCAGACGTTGTTCAGCGAAAGCCTGCTCGATTCGAGACCGCAGCTCGACCGGTCTGTAGGAAACTTCGAGGTCCTTGAGCGGGCGTGTGATGTCCCTCGCATGAATGCCGAACATCGCTCGGGCCTGTTGGTTCGCCATAGTCAAACAGCCGTCCGTGTCCACGACCAATTGAGGAACAACGCTGGTGTCGAAGGCGGAGTCTCTAAGGCGTACATTGAGAGCGATCTGATCCGGGGCGTCATGATTTGGATTCCCCATTACCAAAAGCTGTTCGCGCAGTCCGACCTTCGGTACTTTGACGAAGATGCGACGTTTCAAATCCAACGGCGTGAAGACATTGGTATGAGTCAGCAGCATCTCAGACTTGCCCAGGAACAAAACACCGTCGTCATTCAACGCAAAATGAAAGTGAAGCAGTATTCTTCCCTGCGCTTCGGCATTGAAATACATTAGAGTGTTGCGGCAGACGAGAAGATCAACCCTTGAAATCGGCGCATCTTGAATCAAATCGTGACGGCCAAAAATAATTGAACGCCTCAGATCCTTGCGAAACGTAAAACGCCCGTTACTTCGCTCGAAATATTTATCGCGAAGTTCTGTCGGAACCGGCTCCATCGCCTTGTCACTGAAGATCGCCAGTCTGGCCTGATTCAGAGCATCATCATCCAGATCGGTAGCATAAATCTTGACTCGCTCCTGAAATCCTTGTTCGCCAACTGCTTCCGAAACGAGCATCGCCAGCGTGTAAACCTCTTCGCCTGAGGCTACTCCCGCACACCAGATTCGAATGGGTTCGTCAGGCTTTTTATTGTCAACCACTTTTGGGATGACATCGGTAGCTAAAGTTTCCCACGACTGAGGGTCTCGGAAGAAACTGGTTACGTTGATCAATATGTTATCGAATAAGTGACCGAACTCTTCAGGATGGACTTCCAGGAAATCCGAATAATCAGTAAACTTCTCAATGCCGACGTTTTGCATACGCCTTCTTACCCGGCGCATTAAACTGGGCCGTTTGTAGGCGCTAAAGTCAAAGCCCCGGTTGCGTTTGAGAAAATCCAACAGCGCTTCGAATTCACGCTCCTCGTGATTAGCGGAAGTCATACCGTTTCTCCTGTCATCACCAGAGTGACCAGGGCAGAAGCTATCTCGCCTAGTGGCAAAACAAAATCGACGTTTCCTGATTGGATGGCTGAACCGGGCATGCCGAAGAACTCTGATGTTGCCTCGTCTTGAGCTATAACTGTGCCTCCCATTTTCTTAATTGCCATCACCCCCATCTTTCCATCGCTTCCCGAACCGGTTAGAACAACGGCGATTGCCCGATCTTTAAAACTTGCCGCGACTGATTCAAAGAGAAGGTCCGCGGAAGGGCGAACAAAATGAACCATTTCAGACTGTGTCAGGGAAATCGTCCCACCCGGGTTTATGAGAAGATGTTTGTCGGGAGGAGCGACGTACACGACCCCCGGGCGTAGAAGGTCACCTTCTTCGGCTTCCTTCACTGATAGCTCGGTCCGCCCGCTTAAGATCTTCGCCATCAAGCTTCTGTGCCTCGGATCGAGGTGCTGCACTACTGCAATGGACGCCGGGAAGCTTTCCGGGATAGTCGACAACACCTCGCTTAGCGCGCTCAGTCCTCCTGCCGATGAAGCGAACGCTACAATGTCAAAAGCGGCTGCGGGAGTCTCGACACTGACAGATTGTTCTTGATCCTTGGTCACACTAATTCCTGCCCTGGTGACGCGTGGGGCAGAATGATGAAACAACCCTTTGAGTAGTGTCAAGCGTGCTTATCTGAAAACCACACTATTCGTCAATCGACGCCAATTGGTGATCTGCTCGTGCTTCTTCTGCGTCAACCGGCTCGCGCCCGAGGATCAGCCTGCGCAGGGTCTCCGCTTGCACGAGGGCTCCGTCCGCGCGCTCATGAAAACGAACTGCCGAGTGCGTGCTACCCTGCTCTCTCATCTTCTTAGCCATTCGACCCATAAGTGCCGCATTCTCTTCAAGCGCGCGGAGTCCTGCCCATAAGGCGACATCTATTGAACTGCTTTGTTCTGCAAGCAGTGTTTCCGGTGAATAGGCGTGACCAACACGGCAACGAAAACGAACAAGGTCATTGTCGTCTATCTCCCACAAAACCCCGTGACACTCCGGACAAGAAAACCGCGACGGCGTTCCAGGCTTATCGATTGAATGCAGTGCGTTAAGATCAAGCTCGGCGATATCGGTCTCTTGTTCCATTTCGTCGCTCAATGGTTCATCCCCTCCTTCCTCGGGCGGTTCTTCGACTAAACCTATAAGCAAATCGGCAATCTCAGAAATCTTTAGTATGTGATCAACATCACCATACGCAATCGCGCTGCGAGGCATTCCGTCGTAGAGGGCCTCGTCGGTATCCTGAACAATCGCTAGTCCCCCCTGCTTCTTAACTGCCATTAATCCGGCCGTGCCATCGTCGAGCGCTCCCGACAAGATCACACCAACGACTCGCTTCCCGTATGCGCGTGCTGCAGTTCGGAACATCGGATCAACTGACGGACGTGCGCCGTTCTCCCGTGGCCCGCGCACAAGGTGAACGAAGCCGCGCTTGATCAACATATGGCGATCCGGCGGAGCGACGTAGATTCGGCCTCTCTGGATAGGCTCACCATCGACCGGGTTCAACGCAGGCAAATGCCCTTTTTGGCTCAGAATTTTCGGTAACGCGCTCCTGGTGTGTTCGGGAATGTGGAGAGTCACGAAGATTGATGCAGCGAATACCGGGGGCAATTGCGCTACCAACCTCGTCAGTGCCGAAATACCTCCTGCCGATGCTCCTATTACAATGATGTCAGGCATACCACCTCTTTCGTGATCACGTTTGCTTTCAGCGCGAAAGGCATCGTCTAAAGAATCGCCCCACGTTTCTTATGGCACTTTAGGCAGATTGACAGAAATTCCAATTCGCAGAATACAGCAAAACATTCCCACGATTCGCCGCATGACAAGCAAGTGTGTTGGTGCGCTCGACGCGGTACAGGCAAACCTTTCATGATCTCCTTCGCTCGCCTCAAAAGATCGGACGATCGCTCTCGCAAAGCGGTTGCCTTTTCGATCAGCTTATTCGCCCTGACCTGAGCAGGTCGGACATCGAGATGTTTTTGATTTTGGACAGCCATGTCGCTCACTTTTTGTGAACACCCCGTAAGCGACCAATTTCCTGAAACCATTTTAGCACTCATTGTGGCCAGTTCAAACGGAGGTTGGGGATCGGGGGTTAGGGGTTGGGGTGTTCAACGCTTCGCGTTTAGCGTTTAGCGTTTAGCGTTTAGCATTCAGCGTTCAACGCTTCGCGTTTAACGTTTAGCGTTCAGAGTTCATCGTGGATAAAGATCTTTTGTGAATTTCCTAGAATTATTCAGACCCGGGACCTAGGCTGTGAACGCCAAAACCTAAGCGCTGAACGCTAAACGAACGCTAAACGCTAAACGCGAAGCGTTGAACACCGAAAACCCCTATCCCCCATCCCCTACAGAATCCGGGAACTAACATCGTGCTATCATAGTTTAATATTCAAAACAGGCGCGTTTTATCTGAGGCGGAAATTTAATAACCCGGAGGATGGATCATGGAGACCCTTCTCAAAGATGCCCGCTACGGGCTTCGTATGCTCGTCAGGAGCCCCGGATTCACCGTCGTAGCTTTATTATCATTGGCTCTCGGAATCGGTGCCAACACCGCTATTTTCAGCATCATAAGCGCCGTCTTATTTGCGCCGCTTCCGGTAAAACAACCGGGCCAGCTTGTCTCGATCTTTACCTCCGATGTCAAGAATCCCGGCGCTCTTCCGACTTCGCATCTTAACTTTATTGATTACCGCGAGAAGAACGATGTCCTCACTGATATTCTCGCGTACACCGGCCAGGGCGTCAGCTATAGCAATCCTTCAGGCGAATCCAAGAACCTTTTCGCGCTGATCGTCACCGGAAACTATTTCGATGTTCTAGGGGTGAAAGCGGAAAAAGGACGCACCTTCGAACCCGATGAAGACAGGACACCAAACACTCATCCGGTGGTTGTATTGAGCCACGCTTCCTGGCAACGCGACTTCGGGGGCGACCCGGCTATTGTCGGCAAAACGATTTCGCTGAATCGCCGAGACTTCAACGTTGTTGGCGTCGCGCAGAAAGATTTCACCGGCACAGACATCGGAGGGGGCCCAGATCTTTGGGTGCCCATGATGATGCACGACGTCGTGCAACCCGGATTCGACTGGTACAACACACGACGAGGTCTCTTCCTCGCGATGATCGGAAGACGCAAACCAGGTATTACTAGTTCACAAGCGCAGGCCTCGATGTCCACACTCGGTTCGCAGCTCGAGCAGGAATACAAAAAAGACAATGAAGGCCGAAATGTACGATTGGTTCCGCTGCTGACCGCCCGCACTGATCCGACCGGTGATGGCCAGGTTGGGAAAACGTTCATCGCGCTGATGGGAGTTGCGGGAGTCGTCCTGTTGATCGCTTGTGCCAACGTTACCAATTTACTTCTTGCTCGCGCGACAAGACGCAAACGAGAAATCGCAATCAGACTCGCGTTGGGGGCCAGCCGCTCACGGTTGATCCGACAGCTAATGACCGAAAGCCTGCTGCTTTCGCTCGCCGGAGGTACCATAGGCTTTTTTGTGGCGATCTGGTCGAAAGATATACTTCGATCGCTGGTTCCTTTTGGCGGAGGACCTAATCAACAGCAAGGAATAAGCATTGACCCGCGCGTGCTGCTCTTCGCGCTGGTCGTCTCGATCATCAGCGGGCTCTTGTTTGGACTCGCTCCCGCACTGCAAGCCTCGCGCCCTGATCTTGTACCTGTCCTGAAAGGTGATATCACGGTGCCGGTGGGAACCCAGGGCTTTAGAATCAACCTGCGAAAGTCGCTCGTGGTGGTGCAGGTCGGTCTCTCTTTGTTCGCGCTTATAACCGCCGGCCTGTTCGTCAGGAGCTTACAAAAAGCGCAGGCGGTCAATCCCGGCTTCAATCCGGAGAACGTGGTGTTAATGGGATTTAACCTCGGCAGGGAGGGTTACGATGAGGCGCGAGGCAGAAATTTCCATCGTGAAGTAGTCGAACGGATTGGTGCAGTGGCGGGCGTGGTAAAGGTAACAGTCGCGCGCGATCGTCCTTTCGGCGGCGGCTTCCAGCGCAGCGTTTTCATCGAAGGACAGGAGCCGCCACCCGGTGGTCGTGGCGTGCTCGTTCAGACTAATAACATCGCGACAGGATTCTTTGAGACGCTTGGTATCCCGTTGCTTCAGGGCCGCGACTTTACAGAGACGGACAACCAGCAAGCCCCGAAGGTCATGATAATCAATGAAGCGATGGCTACTAGATTCTGGCCGAGTGAGAGCGCGGTTGGAAAGCGGCTAAAGCTTTTTGGTGATCAGGATTTTCGACAGGTTGTAGGGATCGTAGCGGACAGCAAGTACAACAGCCTCACAGAACCACGACGTCCGTTCATGTACATACCGCTCCAACAAGAATATGTACCGCAGATCAATTTGCACGTGCGAACCACTTCGGATGCGGCGGCTATGATTTCTACGCTACGCCAGGAAGTTCAACAAATCGATCCAAACCTTTCGGTGGGGAACGCTCAGACTCTTAAGGATCGGATTGAGAACTCGCTCGGAGGCGAGCGAAGTCAGGCGACGCTGTATGGAACGGCCGGAATACTTGCGTTGATTCTTGCGGCAGCCGGGTTGTATGGCGTGATGGCTTATACGGTAGCTCAACGAACTCGCGAGATAGGGATACGGATGGCTCTGGGAGCGAGTCGCGGGAACGTAATGGGGCTTGTTCTAAAACAAGGAGTGACGCTGGTATCTGTTGGAATCGCGCTTGGGCTGATTGCGGCATTCGGAACGACTCGTTTTTTGCTTGCCAGTTTGCTGTTTGGGGTGAGCGCGCTTGATCCGATTACATTCGTGGGGACTTCAGCGGTGTTGGTAGTCGCGGCTCTGCTTGCGAGCGTCGTTCCGGCACGCCGGGCAACGAAAGTGGATCCGATTATTGCGCTGAGATATGAATAGGGAAATGCTAAACGTTTCACGTTTAGCGTTCGCGGTTCAACGTTTAACGTTCCGCGTAATCCTAGATTTTCATTCGCAAAATTGAAATATGTAAAATACAGGACTCCGCAACGTTGAATGCAAGCGGCAGATCTGAACATTAAACGCTGAACGCTCAGCGTTCAGAGGAACAGGGCTCTATGGAAAACCTAATTCAAGACGTTCGCTACGCGGTTCGGATGTTTATCAAGAAGCCGGGCTTTGCAATTATTGTCATATCGGCTCTCGCTTTGGGTATCGGCGCCAACACGGCAATCTTCAGTATCGTAAATTCAATCCTGTTGCGTCCGTTGCCTTACCGCGACCCCAGCCGGCTGGTGATGGTCTGGATGAATAACAAACGAATGAACGTCGATCAGGACATTCATTCCTATCCCAACTACATCGACTATCGCGACCAGAACAGCGTATTCGAATCACTCGCCGCCTACAGCGGTATAAGTCTGAACCTCGTCGGCAACGGCGATCCCGAGAGAATCATCGGCACTGCCGCAACCGCAAACTTGTTCGATGTTCTGGGTGTAGCACCGCAGATGGGTCGGGTCTTTACTCAGGATGAAGAACAAATCGGACAGGACAAAGTAGCAGTCCTTAGCTACAGTCTTTGGCAACGACGTTTTGGCGAGGATCCAAACATCATCGGTCAACAAATCCTGGTAAGCGATGTCTCGCGAACCGTAATCGGCGTCATGCCTCCGAGTTTCAAATACCCGTACAAGGAAGCCGATATCTGGGTACCTCTGGCTGTAGACGAGAACCGAAAGCAAGCACGCGGCAGCTTTGGGTATTACTCGATTGGCAAGTTGAAACCCGGTGTCACCATCGACCAGGCTCAAGCTGAGATGGGATCGATCGCCAGCAGTCTCGAACGTCAATATCCAGATCAACTCGACGGTCTCGGCGTGAACCTTGTTCCGCTTCACGAGCAGGTGACCGGTAAAGTCCGACCTGCGCTTCTTGTGTTGCTCGGAACAGTCGCATTCGTATTACTGATCGCCTGCGCAAACGTGGCCAACCTGCTGCTCGCGCGCGCCGCAGGCCGCGAAAGAGAGATCGCTATTCGAACAGCGCTGGGAGCAAGCCGAACAAGGCTTATCAGACAGCTGCTCACCGAAAGCGCGTTGATGGGCATTGCCGGCGGCGCATTCGGGTTGCTGATCGCCAAGTGGGGACTAGGCGTATTAATCGCTCTCAGTCCCGAAGACATTCCACGCCTGGATCAAATCGGAATAGACGGCCGCGTCCTCGGTTTTACGCTGCTGATTTCGCTCGCAACAGGCTTTCTGTTTGGGGTAGTGCCCGCGCTCCAAGCTTCAAAACCGGACTTGAATGAATCGCTTAAAGAGAGTGGACGAAGCTCGACTGCGGGCGTCGAGAGGCGCCGTGTACGAAGCACACTGGTAGTCCTCGAGGTGGCGTTGTCATTGATCCTGCTAATCGGTGCGGGTCTGATGATCAAGAGCTTCAGCCAGCTGCAAAAGGTTGATTTGGGATTTAACCCGGACCGGCTGGCCTCAATGAACATTCAACTGTCGAGAACGAGGTATCAGGGTCCGCAAAGCCACGCATTCTTTCGTCAACTCATCGAACGCGTCGAAGCGGTGCCGGGCGTCGAGTCTGCTGGAGCAATAAGCGCGATCTTTATCGATGCTCTCCCGAACTCAACGAATTTCACGATAGAAGGAAAGCCTCCGTTTTCGACTGCTGAACAGATCGAAACCCCGGTAGATTTGGTGACGCCGAGCTA
Source organism: Blastocatellia bacterium (assembly GCA_035258805.1). Classification (GTDB taxonomy): domain Bacteria; phylum Acidobacteriota; class Blastocatellia; order UBA7656; family UBA7656; genus Onstottus_A. Next base: position 68,042 of record DATFWY010000018.1, read on the forward strand.
TTTCCGAACAATGGGGATTTCGCTGCTTCGCGGACGTGAGTTCACAGAACAGGATGGTCTGGAGACCCAACAGGTCGCCATTATTAATGATACGTTCGCGCGACGGTTCTGGCCGGGCGAGGACCCGATTGGGCAGCGGTATAAGTTTGGTGATTCGACATCGGGCGCACCGTGGATGACTATCGTCGGCGTAGTTGGTGATATGAGACGCACAGGTCTGGATGTGGATGTACGCTGCGAGACTTTTTTGCCGTATACGCAGAGCCGTTTTGTTGGTTTTTTGAGTCTGGTTGTTCGGGCAAAGTCAGATCCTCGCGTGATTGCTACTGCCGTGCGTGATCAGGTGTGGGCGATGGATCCGAATCAACCGGTTTCGCATATCAGGACTATGGATCAACTGCTCGATGGAATGATGGCTCAACGCCGGCTGAACATGGTTTTGTTCGCGTTGTTTGGAGGCGTAGCGTTGGTATTGGCTGCGGTCGGGGTTTACGGAGTGATTTCGTATTCAGTGACCCAGCGGACGCACGAGATCGGTGTCCGGATGGCGTTAGGCGCAGGTCGAGCTGATGTGTTGAGGATAATTCTCAAGAACGGTATGACGCTTGTGCTTATCGGGGTGGCGATGGGGTTGGTTGCGGCGTTCGGTTTGACTCGGCTGATGACGACGCTTTTGTTTGGTGTAAGTGCGACTGATGTTGCAACCTTTGTCGTCATTTCGGGCATCCTGTGCGTTGTGGCATTCACTGCGTGCCTGGTGCCCGCGCTTAGAGCTATAAAGGTAGATCCAATGATTGCGCTTCGATATGAGTGAGTTTCATTGCGACCAGGCGATCAATCTGGGCAATCATACAGCTTCGCGCTCGCCAAAGACTCACGCATCGATCCAAAACCTATCCGCAGATGACGCAGATTAACGCAGATTAACAGAAGGAAGAATGATGGAGTCTTTATTACAAGATCTCAAATATGGATTCCGAATGCTTTTAAAGCATCCGGGTTTTTCTGCTGTGGCTGTAATCGCGCTCGCGCTTGGAATCGGGGCGAACACAGCAATTTTCAGCGTGGTGAATGCAGTGTTGCTTCGGCCGCTTCCCTTCCCCGAATCCGATCGGCTGATGGTGATCTATGAAACCCGGCTTGATCGTGGAGGCTCGCGCGCGTCGGTCTCTTATCCAAACTTTTCCGATTGGCGAGACCAGAATACCGTCTTTGAATCCATGTCGACGTATCGGACGACTGACCTGGTTCTTACTGGAGTCGGGGACCCGGCGAGACTACAGGCCGGCGTGGTTAATGCTGACCTCTTTTCTCTGCTTCGAGCTACCCCGATCGCAGGCCGGCTCTTTCGACCCGAAGAAGACAAACAAGGCGACAGCGGTCGCGTAATCCTGCTCTCCCAACGACTCTGGCAACAACGCTTCAACAGCGATCCTGAAGTTATCGGGCGATCCTTGATCCTGAATGCCAAAAACTACACCGTAGTTGGAGTGATGCCGAGAAGCTTTCACTTTCCAGTAGACACCGAGCCAGTAGACATTTGGACCACCGTGGCCATCGATTCCGGAATGTTTCCTCAGCGTGGTGCACATTACACGCACGTAATCGCTCGGCTGAAGCCTGGTGTTACGCCGGCGCAGGCACAGGCCGAAATGGAAGGAATCGCGGCAAATCTGGAGAGGCAATATCCCGACGAAAACTCGCACAGAGGGATCAGCATGATCCCGGCTCTCGAGAGCCTCGTTGGCGATATTCGGCCGGCCCTTATCATCTTGCTCGGCGCTGTAGGCTGTGTTCTTTTGATTGCTTGTGCCAACGTAGCAAACCTTCTGCTCGCGCGAGCGACCACTCGTCACAAGGAGATGGCAATTCGTGCCGCATTGGGCGCCAGCCGCACGAGAGTAGTAAGGCAACTCATCACTGAAAGCATTTTGCTCTCGTTGACCGGCGGCGGGGTTGGGTTGTTAGTGGCATTGTGGTTGACAAAGGCGCTGGTTGATCTGGGCGGTGACGACGTGCCCCGCGCTGCTCAAGTAGGAATAGATACGCGGGTGCTTGCGTTCACACTGGTGATTTCTCTGGTGACAGGCGTTTTGTTCGGTCTAGTTCCGGCGGTGCATTCATCGAAGACTGACCTGGCTGAGTCCCTGAAGGAGGGCGGCAGAGGCTCGGGAGACGCTTCGCGAGGTAACTGGCTGCGCGGAGTGCTTGTGGTCGTTGAAGTCGCAGTTGCAGTAGTTCTTCTGGTGGGAGCGGGTTTGCTTATCCAGAGCCTGCGCAGGCTTCAACAGGTCAATCCAGGGTTCAATTCGCACAACGTGCTTACCTTTAGTCTTAGTCTTCCAGAGGTCAAGTACAAATCCGAGCAACAGGTCGAGTTCTATCGCCAACTCAAGGAGAGAATAGAGGCGCTTCCGGGAGTCAGGTCCGCAAGCGGGGTTATGCCGCTGCCGTTGGGCGGGGATCGCATGCGCGTCACTTTCGAGACGGAAGGACGACCGATCCCAAAAGGCGAGCTGCCGGCTACTGAGATTCGCACGATCGGCGTTGATTATTTTAAGACGATGGGAATTCCCCTGATAAAGGGACGAGACTTTAATGAGCGCGATGTCAAAAAATCGCCCCAGGTCATAATTGTCAATGAAGCATTCGCCAACCAGTTTTTTCCGGGGGAGGAAGTGCTCGGCAAACACATTCAACCGGGGATCAGCGCTGATGACGATGAACCCGGAATGCGAGAAATTGTGGGAGTGGTCGGCAACGTGAAGCATATGAAGTTGAACGCTGAGGCAGACCCGGAGGCGTACGAACCGCACGCTCAGCTGACTATGGACATGTCAATGCTGGTTAAGACCGAAACGGACCCGAAGTCGCTCGCCAATGCGATTCAGGGTGAGATCAAGTCGATGGACAAAGATCTCCCTGCATACGGAATCAAGACTCTGGACGATTATTTATGGGCTGCGGTCGCTCGGCCGCGCTTCATAACGCTGTTGCTGGCAACATTCGCAGGGCTGGCTTTGATTTTGACCGCGGTCGGACTCTATGGCGTCATGAGCTATTCAGTGACGCAACGCACACATGAAATCGGAATCCGAATGGCCCTGGGAGCCAACCAACAAAACGTATTGGGAATGGTCGTTGGCCGAGGGATGGCGTTGACCGCGGTTGGCGTGGGCGCGGGGCTGGTCGGTGCATTCTTTTTGACCAAATTGCTTGAGACTCTGCTGTTTGGCGTTAATGCGTCTGACCCTTTGACGTTTGTGGCGATCTCGGTGGTGTTGGCGGTAGTGGCTCTGGGAGCTTGTTTGGTCCCGGCGCGTAGAGCAACAAAAGTCGATCCGATGATCGCGTTGCGATATGAATAGCCTGTCCCTCTGCGCCTTAGCGGCTTGGCGCCTTTGCGTTTAACGTGGAATTGAACTCAACTTTCACGCAATGGCGCGAAGCCGCCAAGGCGCAGAGTTGCGCGAGCGATCCTAAATGTCCGAGCAAGAACCCGGCGTTATCCCTATGATAGCCTACGAAGACGGCGCGGCCGCGATGGATTGGCTCGCTCGAGTGTTTGGATTTCGCGAGCAAACACGAATGATGGGAAAGGATGGCAGACTCGCTCACGGCGAAATGGAAACGGAGCACGGGCTGATAATGCTTGCTACACCCTCACCAAACTATGAGGCCCCAAAACACCATCGGGAGCACTGCGAGCGAGCACGAAACTGGTCGACAGTCCCGTGGGTCATCGACGGTGTGCTGGTATACGTCAACGATATCGATGAGCACTTCCAAAGAGCAAAGCGTGAAGGTGCGACCATACTTTCGGAGCTCGAGGAAGGTTTTCCCGGACGCCGGTATCGCGCCGAAGACCTCGAAGGCCATCGATGGATGTTTATGCAACGGGCTAAGCTGTAACTTTTTCGATCAGCCCGCGAAGCCTGGGCTGGTCGATTGCGATGACCGCTTTCGACAACCCGAGTTCCCAAGAATGAACAGGATCTCCAGTTGTCTCCTCGCACCCTGTCCTAGCAACCTAAGCGTATAAATCATTTGAGGCCTGTATCGAAAGTGGCATAGAAGTTGGCTGACAGAGTCGTTTGTTCAACGTTCAACATTAATGGTTTATAGTTCGGCTTCCGATCTACTGCTTTATCTGCGTAAATCTGCGGATAGATCTCCTGGACTTTCTTCGGCCACGACCATCCGCAGATTACACAGATTACGCAGAAGATGTACTCCAGAACCCACTGAACACTCAACGTGACGACTTTTCGAGGTGCGACAATGAAGACCAGAATCTCCGTTCTCGCCGTAATTTTCTCCCTGACAATTCCCGCAAGCGTCCTATTCGCCAGTAGCTCTGCGTACTGCCTGGCTGATCGCTCCTCTGAACACCTGGATCCGGACACGATCACGCGTTTCGAAAAAACGCTCGACGGGATTCGCGAGAGGCTCAAGATTCCGGCGATGTCCTGCGCAATTGTCAAAGATCAGAAAGTAGTCTGGGCCAGAGGATTTGGTTATGCCGACCTGGATAACAAGGTCCCAGCAACCGAACACACCTCTTATCACCTTGCTTCCCTGACCAAAACATTCGCCTCAACTATCCTGATGCAGCTTATTCAAGATGGAAAGGTCAAGCTCGATGATCCTGTATCTAAGTATGGAATCTTACTTGAGAGTGAAGGGGTTATCAGAGTGAAGCACCTGTTCTCACATACTTCAGAAGGCAATCCAGGCGAGCGCTACAGTTATAATGGAAATCGTTTTGCTGAACTCGATAAGGTCGTACAGAAAGCGTCTGGAAAGTCCTTTGCTGAATTACTGATCGCAAACATTCTCGATCCACTCGATCTGAAAGAGACGGCTCCAAACGTTCCGCCGATCGCCCGAACAAAATCCCCCGGACCGTCAAACCCACAAGCGGAAGGCGATGTGAAATCCGCGTTGAACAACCTGCTCGCGGCATACAACTCAGGCAAAGTTGATGAAATCGCGAAATACGTTTCCCCGCAACAAAACGCATTTCGCCGCGACGGCGGATCGCTTTGGCTCTTTGCGGATCTTGATAGGCTTCGCCAGGATTTTGCCGCCGGCGTAAAACTGAATATACAAGTGAGCGATGCAGAAGCAGCGGTCTATGGCGACACCGCGCTTACGACCTGCTTCTTTACTCAAGAGGTGACCCTCCCGAACCGCCGAATACGGAATGACGGAACGATTCGTCTTTCGGCTGTCTGGAACAAACAGAATGGCACCTGGAAGCTGGTTCACTCCCACGAATCGGCGATGACCGGGTCCCCAATAACTGCGAAGCACCAGCAGCGCTTCGATAACATCGCCAGGACATTGGCCCAGCCCTATCAGCTTGATGACAAGTTCAACATTGTAAAAGGGCAGTACCCGACGAGCTTCAGCGTGTCGGCCGGGCTAATGTCCTCGGTTCTCGACATGGCGAAGTATGACATCGCAATAGATCAAAACCGATTTGTAACAAAAGAAACACAACAACTCGCTTTCACACCAATGGTCTCCACAAAAGGAGAATCGCTGCCTTACGGGCTCGGCTGGTTCACCCAAAACTACAAGGGAACGAAGCTGATCTGGCACTACGGATACTGGACCTGCAATTCATCGCTCATTCTCAAGGTTCCTGAACGCAACATAACATTTATTGCGATGGCGAATACTGACAACCTCAGTCGTTCGACAGATCTTGGGGCGGGCGACGTAACCAGCTCGTCCGTGGGCCTGGCCTTCTTGAAAACATTCATCCTACCCGATGTCTTCGGCGCTCCGCCGCTTCAGATCAACTGGCGCGCCCCGGCCGAAGAATTGAAGCAGCAACTCAAATCAGCCGAAGACAAACCATGGGCCGAGCTTGTTAAGAAAGAATTGGTGAACGAGTCGCGGTTCAATGCCAGCGTCGGGAGACCCGGCGATTCGACACAAATGTTCAAAGCTTACAGCGATCTTTATTCCAAAGGTCTTCCGGATGACCTGATGTCAAAAAAAGCAATCGCCGAGATAGTGCGTGTCAATGATAATGCCGACAAGACTGCGGCGTTTTCTGTAGTGACGGAACAGAGCTTCCGCGTGTTTGCGATTGGGGAGGGACAGTCCGGGGAGATGTTTGACTTTGGATGGATCGAGGACAGCACCGGGAAGCGAGTGTGGGAAATGAAATTCCTTGCGACAAAACCTGCAGGCGGCGTGCCCAAAAATCGTTTGATAGAGGCCAACATAACGCTGGCTCCAGGTCAGTACAAATTGCGGTACAAATCTGACGATTCCCATTCTTTTGATAGCTGGAACGCGCTTCCGCCTTCGATTAATTTCTGGGGCATTGCGGTGTATCAGAACTGAAGGTTATCGGTACGGGCGGCCCTCCGTGGCCGCCCCTCATCCAAGCCGCCCAAATCCAGTAAGATGCTTTAGCGAGGGGCGGCCAAGGAGGGCCGCCCGTACAAAAGAGAACATATGGAAAACCTAATCAAGGATATTCGATATGCAATCCGGTCGATGATCAAGACTCCAGGATTCACCGCGATTGCTATTCTGTCACTTGCGCTCGGGATTGGAGCCAACGCCGCGATCTTCAGCCTGGTGAACGCGATTCTCTTTCGTCCGTTGCCAGTGTCCGAGCCCGCCCGCCTCGTCGAGGTTACTCCGATGCGGCCGGGTGCGGATCTCGGTAGCTTTTCCTACCCCATCTATCGCGAGTTCCGAGATCGAAATGAAGTGTTCGACGCAATGGCCGTTTACCGGTTTACTCCGATGAGCTTGAGTCGAGAAGGTAACAACGAACGCATCTGGGGGTATGTTGTTTCCGGCAACTATTTTGAAATGTTGGGAATTCAACCCAGTGCGGGACGATTCTTCACTCAGGAAGAAGACCGGGTGCCCGGAGCGAATCCAGTGGTTGTACTGAGCTATCGCTGCTGGCAAAGCCGCTTCGGCGGAGACCCTAAAATTGTGGGAAAGCAGATCACTCTTAACAACAACAAGTTTGATGTGGTGGGAATAGCACCCGAAGGCTTTGTTGGAACGGTGTTGATCTTCACGCCTGAGATATGGGTCCCGACTATGATGGCCGGCCAGATCGAGCCCGGTTCGGATTGGCTCAATCAACCCAGCAACGGAGTTCTTTTTGCACTAGGGCGCTTGAAGCACGGTGTCGCCGAGCCCCAGGCGACTCAATCACTGGACTCGCTGTTGTCATCTCTTGTAAGCGTCTACCCCTGGCTGGATGGCATGACAATTGACTTGTCTCCACCCGGATTGATTATTCCGGTGCTTCGCAAAGGAACGCTGGCGTTCTCATTTGTGCTTATGGCGGCTATGGTGCTGGTGCTGCTGATTGCCTGCACCAACCTTGCCAACATGTTGCTTGCGCGGTCAGTTAAACGTCGCCGGGAAATCGCGATCCGTCTCTCTCTCGGAGCAAGCCGTATGCGGCTCGTTCGTCAGTTGCTTACTGAGAGCGTGTTGCTCGCTCTCTGCGGCGGTGCAATCGGATGGCTGGTGGCGGTATGGATGCTAAATCTGGTCAGCGCATTCAAGCCGCCTGTGGACTTCACTCTGACAATTGATCTCAAGCTCGATTGGCGAGTGCTTTCATTTGCGCTCGCGATTTCGATGTTCAGCGGACTGATTTTCGGACTGATGCCTGCCCTTCAGAGCACGAGATCAGATCTTGTCTCAACTCTGAAGGACGAGAGCGCCGCGGCTGGACAGCGCCGGTCACGCTTGCGCAACTCGCTGGTGATCGCACAGGTGGCATTCTCCCTGGTGCTGTTAGTAGGCGCCGGGCTGATCGTTAGAAGCCTGCAGCAAGTTAAAATGATCGGTCCTGGATTCCAAACTGAGCGCGCTTTAACGATGTCGGTTGATCCTGGCTTGCAAGGTTATAGTGAACAGCGAGGACGAGAATTCTACAAACAACTCGTCGAGCGCGCTGAGGCTTTGCCAGGCGTTCGCGCGGTTTCGATGGCGGGCTACTTACCGCTTGCACTGAACCGTAGCTCAACGAGCATTTATATCGAAGGACAACCGGTCCCTCGACCTGGAGAGGTGCCGGAAATTCAAAATACCTCGGTCTGGAAGGACTATTTCAACACAATGGGTATCCCATTAGTCGACGGGCGCGACTTCACTCCTCAGGACGGCGAGAAAGGATCGCGTGTGGTCATCGTCAATGAACACTTTGCGCGACAATTCTGGCCCGGGCAGAGCGCTTTGGGAAAACGCATAAGCCGCAACAAACCAGAAGGTCCGTTTTGGGAAGTGATAGGGGTGGCGAAGGACGGAAAATATTGGACACTCGGCGAGGACCCGACGTCATTTGTTTATTTTCCGATGATGCGCGACTACGAGTCCGCAGCTTCCTTGATCGTCAGCACAACAATAGACCCCAAGACCATGGTCAACGAGATCCGTCGAGAGGTGTTAGAGATGGATCCGAACCTGCCGGTGTTCGACGCGAAAACGATGGACGAGCACATGCGCTTATCGCTACTGCCGATTCGCGCAGGAGCGTGGGTGGCAGGCAGTTTTGCGTTACTTGCTCTGATGCTTGCGGGGCTTGGGATATATGGCGTGATGGCTTATTCAGTTAGCCAGCGCACGCGTGAGATCGGCATCAGAATGGCTCTGGGAGCAACTTCTGGGAATGTGCTTGCGATTGTGCTCAAGCAGGGAGCCCGGCTCGCGCTGATCGGCCTCGGCATAGGACTGGCAGGGTCGTTGGCGGTGACCCGATTGATGTCCAGCGTGCTTTACGGAGTGAGCGCAACTGACGTTGTGACGTTCTCGTTAGTTTCTGGATTGTTGGCGGCGGTGGTACTCGCGGCGTGTTACATTCCGGCGCGACGCGCATCCAGGGTCGATCCGATGATCGCGCTTAGGTATGAATAAAGACCCTTGTTTCTGGTTTGTAGTTTCTGTTTTTTCCTTCTGCGTAATCTGCGTCATCTGCGGATCTGTGCTGTTTGCGGGTCACTGTCTTATCCGCAGATGACGCAGATTACGCAGATGAAATAACTAGAAATGACGAACCAGAAACCACGAACCAGAAACGAATTCAACCGGGGAATTTATTATGGAAACACTTCTTCAGGACCTTCGCTATGGTGTTCGGACGATGTTTAAGAATCCTGCGTTCACGTCCGTTGCCATCCTCGCGCTTGCTCTGGGCATCGGCGCAAATACTGCCATCTTCAGCGTCGTTAATGCAGTCCTGCTTCGTCCTCTCCCGTTCGAGCAGTCTGACAAATTGGTTTTGGTTTGGGAGAAGAGGCTGGCGCTGGGCCGGACGAGGAACACAGTTTCACCTCCGGATTTCAGCGACTGGCGTGCACAGAACCAGGTCTTCGAAGATATGGCGGCATATATCGGACAGGGATTCAACCTCGGATCGAGCGCCGAGCCGGAACGAATTCAAGGAGCAAGCATTTCGCCAAGCCTCTTTTCGGTACTGCGTGCTCGTACGCGGCTGGGCAGAACTTTCGAACCAGAGGAGGATAAACCTGATAGCAATTCCGTAGCTGTCATAAGCAGCGGATTGTGGCAAAGAAGTTTCGGATCCGATCCCGAAATCGTGAGCAAAACAATCAAGCTCAACGATAAGACCTACACCGTTGTTGGAGTAATGCCTGCCGACTTCGTGTTTCCAAATAGACGATCTGAGATTTGGGTTCCACTTACTTTCTCTCCCGAGGACGCAGCAAATCGCGGTGGTCATAGCCTGACCGTGGTTGCTCGATTGAAGGATGGCGTGAAGCTGCAGCAAGCGCAAAATGACATGGACATGATTGCTGCTCAGCTCGAACAGCAATATCAGGTCAATACCGGGCACGGAGTCAATGTCTTTTCACTCTACGAGGAGACTGTCGCCGATGCGCGCCCGGCGCTCCTGATATTGCTTGGAGCGGTTGCCTTTGTGTTGTTGATCGCGTGCGCAAATGTCGCCAATCTGCTGTTCGCCAGATCAGTAGTAAGGCAAAGGGAAATTGCGATTCGAACAGCGCTCGGCGCCAGTCGCGGAAGGTTAGTGCGCCAGCTGCTGACCGAGAGCGTGGTGCTCTCGATTACCGGCGGAATCGTTGGAGTTTTCCTCGGAGTTTGGGGGCTGAGTGCAATTCTGGCGATTGGGGAGAACAGCATTCCACGGGTTAAAGAAATCAAGCTCGATCAATGGGTCTTAGGTTTCAGTTTGCTGGTGTCGGTAGTGACCGGATTGCTTTTCGGTCTGCTGCCCGCGCTTCAAGCATCAAAGCCGGACCTGAATGACACGTTGAAAGAGGGTAGCAGAAGTTCCAGCGGCAGTATTCGAAGCAACAGGACGCGCAGCTTGTTTGTGATCGGCGAAGTTGCAGTTTGTCTCGTCCTGCTGATCGGCGCGGGCCTGATGATCAAGAGCTTCGCGAGGCTCCTCAACGTGAGCCCCGGTTTTAATCCCGAAAATGTGCTTACGATGAATATTGCCTTATCTGGTCCGCGTTATCGCGATGCGGCCGGAGCAAACAGTTTCTATCAACGATCTCTTGAACGCCTGTCATCTTTACCCGGCGTCAAGTCGGCGGCGTTCGTGACAGCTCTCCCGATGGCCGGCACCTTCGGTTCGCGGTATTTCGGAATCGAAGGTCGTCCACCGCAACCTCCCGGTCAGGGATTCAACGCCAACACAAACGTCGCGACCCCAGGCTATTTTGCGACGATGAATATCCCACTGCTCGATGGACGTGATTTCGACGCAAGGGATGTCAAAGGCGCCCCGGATGTTGTGATGATCAATAGGGAAGCTGTTCGGCGCTACTGGCCCGGCGAGAACCCGATCGGGCAGCGCATCACAGTTGAACAGCGAACGCGCACAATCGTCGGTGTGGTTGGAGATGTCAAACAGGCCGGGTTGGACATTGAAACGAGACCCGAGATGTTTTTCCCTTATTATCAATTGCCAGTTCCTTTCGGAACCTTTGTAGTTCGGTCCGCAGGAGACCCCCTTGGAATGATCTCGTCGGTTCAAGGAGCAATGCATGAAATCGACAGGGATCTTCCTCTTTACGGAATAAAAACCGTCGAGGATGTGATTGCCGATTCGGTGGCGCCGAATCGATTGAACATGATGTTACTTGGGGTCTTCGCGGGCCTGGCATTAGTGCTTGCTGCAGTCGGACTCTACGGGGTTGTAAGCTATTCGGTATCGCAGCGCACACGCGAGATCGGCATAAGAATCGCGCTCGGTGCGAGTCATAAGAGCGTACTGCAGTTGGTTGTAGCTCAGGGAATAACGCTGGCGCTGATTGGAGTGGCTATCGGGGTCATCGCTTCCGTTTTTCTGACAAAGCTCATGGCGACGTTGCTGTTTGGAGTGAGTGCGACCGATCCTATTACTTTTTTGGCGATATCATTGTTATTGATCGGCGTGACTACTGTCGCGAGTGTTGTCCCGGCACGTCGAGCATTGAAAGTGGACCCGATGGTTGCGTTGAGGTACGAATAGGAATGGGGGTTGGGGGTTAGGAGTTGGGGTTAGGTGTGGCGCGCAGTTGTTCTGCGATCGGCGTTCGGGGGTTCAACGTTCAGGGTTTTGTGTTCTGGATAATCTGCGTAATCTGCGGATAAGTTGGGTTTTCCAGGAACACTCATCCACAGATTACGCAGATTGCGCAGATGAAGGAAAGGCAGATCTTGATGATTACAAAATTCATTGGAGGCTCTATAATGCGAACACCAGGATAAACAATGAAAAAACATTACGTCTTGTGCACGCTTGTTTTCCTCGTACTGCTCATAACGAACCTTCAACCGCAACACGCAAACACTCAACCCGACACTGAAGTTACCAACACCACAGCGCCACAATGGCAAGAGTTCTCGTCTAGAGCCGGTGGATTCTCCGTTCTCATGCCTGGCACACCAAAGGAAGAAACGAATTCCCAGGAATTTCCTGTGGTCGGCAAAGGCGACTTCCATGTGTTCACGGTGCAGAGTGAGTTGGGATCTTTTGTAGCCGCTTATGTGGAGGTCCCAGGCCTGGCGAAACAAAGCCAGGTCTTTTGCGACAGCTTTGGCAAAGGCTTTTTGAACAAAGTCGGCGAAGGAACGGCGAAAGGCGCCGGCGGGAGGGTAATCAAAGAGACGGACATCTCATATGGAACCAATCCCGGGAAAGAATTTCTGATCGAAGTTCCATCCGGTCAAGCGACGGTCAGGGCTTACTTCATAAATCGCCGCGGTTATGAGTTGATTGCAGCACCGGGCGCTTCCGGAACTCCAGAGACCGTCAAGAAATTCCTGGACTCATTCAAGATCACCACGCGCTAGACCCTAACGACCCAGGAGGATAAATCAATCGAAGAGTTACTTCACGACATCAAATCTGGAGTTCGCTCGTTAATAAGGACTCCCGCGTTCACCGTTGTTGCGATATTAGTTCTCGCCCTCGGCATTGGCGCGAACACCGCAATTTTCACCATTGTCAATAGCGTCCTGCTAAGACCGCTTCCCTACCCTGATGCAGACCGGCTCGCAATGCTCTGGGAGACCAACCCGCGCTTTCAGATTGGCTTAGATGCGCTTCCGGTTACCCACGGCAACTTTATGGATTGGCGAGAGCAGAACACTGTCTTTGAAGAAATGTCTGTGCTGGGGGCGGGACGCGTCAATATTTCAGGCCATGGAAGACCGGAACGACTAAACGGCGCCAACGTGAGTCCGAACTTTTTCAGATTGATGGGCTCTGAACCAATATTGGGCCGCCATTTTCTTGAGGAAGAAGAGCAACCGGGCAGCAGCAAGGTCGTCATCCTGAGTCACTCGTTGTGGCAGCGTCAATTCGCAGGCGATCCCGGCATAATTGGGAAAGCAATAAACCTCAATGGTGAAACTCATACAATCATCGGAATCGCACCGGTCGGATTTCATTTTCCACGTGCCAACGAGCTGCCCTCGTTTGTGGGTGTCTCATCACCGACGGACCTGTGGCGCCCGATGACGATGTCAGAGGACTTCGTCACCAGGAAACGAGCTAATCATCAGCTTTGCGTAGTCGCGAAACTTAAACCAGGAGTCACACGCGAGATCGCTCAGACAGAGATGACGTCGCTCGCCGCTCGTCTTGAGCAAAGCTATCCCGACAGCAACCAAGGTATCGGGGTAAAGGTAGTGCCGTTGACCGAGCAGGTGGTTGGGAACTTCAGAGTCGCGCTGCTGGTCCTGATGGGTGCAGTTGGGCTAGTGCTCCTAATCGCTTGCGCAAATGTGGGGAATCTCTTCTTCGCTCGGTCGGCGGCGCGACAAAAGGAAGTTGCGGTCCGAACTGCGCTGGGAGCAACCCGCTGGAGGATACTGCGTCAGTTCCTGATCGAGGGGCTTCTTTTATCGTTGGTGAGCGCGATCTTTGGGACGCTTCTGAGTCTATGGGGAATAAAGGCAATGCTGTCTTTATCCCAGAGTAAATTGCCGCGTGGATACGAAGTGGGCATCGATGGGATTGTGCTGGCTTTCACGATCGCGATTGCATTGCTGACTACCATCCTGTCGGCTCTGGCGCCCGCATTGCAGACCTCCCGAATCAACCTTGCCGATTCGTTGAAAGAAGGAAGTCGAGGATTACCTGGGGGCCGGCGCTCAACACAGGTTCGTGGATTTCTGACGACCTTCGAAATCGCCCTCTCTCTTGTTCTGTTGATCGGCGCTGGACTGATGATCAGGAGCCTTGCAACTGTGCTCAAGGTTGATCCGGGCTTCAATACTGAAAATACCATCTCGATGAATCTTGCATTGGTTGGGTCACGGTATCCAACTGCGACAAAGCAAATCGCTTTTTTTCAGGATGTGAACAGCAGAGTTAAGGCGTTACCGGGAGTGCAGACTGCAGGTTTGATCTCGTCGGTTCCGTTGAGCGGCGGAGTATACGCAGGAGGATTTTCGATCGAAGGGCGTACACCCGCATCTGAGAACGACGAGCTTGTCTCCGATCGTCGAATGATAAGTCCCGATTATTTTGAAGCGCTCGGTGTTCCTTTGCTTCGTGGAAGAGGCTTTTCAGCGCAAGACGATCAGACCTCCCAAGGCGTTGCTATTGTAAGTGAGAGCCTGGCACGTCGCTTCATTCCGGGAGAGGAGGCTATCGGAAAGCGGATCAAACTTGGCGGGCGTGATTCGACTCGGCCGTGGTTGGTCATTGTAGGAATCGCTGGAGATGTTCACGATCGGGCGCTCGAGTCTGATGGAAGGCCATGCGTTTACGTTCCGTATCCACAGTTTCCGGCTTCGAGTATGACGCTTGTTGTGCGTGGGCTCTCAGATCTGAAGCCTCTCATTTCTGCGATCCGCGAGGAGGTTTGGGCAGTCGATAAAGATCAGCCGGTTACGGACATTAAGACGATGGATCAATTCGTGTCGGATTCAGTCTCATCGCGAAAGTTCAACGCTTTGTTGTTGTCGATGTTTGCTGGGCTCGCGTTGGTGCTTGCGACGGTGGGAGTTTATGGCGTGATTGCTTATTCGGTGTCACAGCGAGTGCAAGAAATTGGAATTCGGATGGCGCTTGGAGCCCAACCGTCTAACGTGGTCCGGTTGGTGTTGAGGCAAGGGATGATGCTGGTTCTTATTGGGGTTGCGATGGGCCTGGTCGCATCGCTGGCGTTGACTCGAGTGATGACGAGTTTGCTGTTTGGGGTAAGCGCTACGGATCCTGGAACCTTTCTGGCGGTATCAGGGCTGCTGATCGTGTCTGCCCTTCTTGCGTGCTACATCCCTGCGCGACGGGCGGCAAAGGTTGATCCGATGGTAGCGCTGCGATCTGAGTAGAACGCATCTCCTAATCGTGTTTCCGATCCTTCCTTTAGGGCGGATGCGGTTGCATCCACTCTTGAAGAAATCCAGAAAACACACTTACTTGAACGAAACACCTTCTTATTGATAAGCTTCGTTTGGCCCTGTTGTTTAAATCCCCACGAACCCTAATAGGCTCAGTCATGGGTTAGGATATCGGTCCGCCTTTTGTCTACAGTGGCACATTTGCGTTGGAGGCAAGTTTTTTCGTGCGATCGCTAATTTATTTGGTCAGTCGAGCGACTTTGCTCGCAATACTTGGACTTTTTAGTTTTCCTTTACTCGCGCCAGCACATGGTCAACAGGAGCAGTCCTCTCTGACCAACCTGTCGCCCAATCCTGAGGACGCATTTTGGGACGATGGATTCGGAATCCGCGGTTTGAGTGGTCCTGGCAGAGCTATTGCAGTAAGCGGCAGCGACGTGTACGTCGGTGGCCTGTTCTCGATTGCTGGCAACGTCCCGGCCAACAATATCGCAAAGTGGGACGGCACAGCATGGTCCCCTCTGGGCAGCGGTCTCGACGGCGCTGTCAATGCAATAGCAGTTAGCGGAAACGATGTCTATGCAGCAGGAGAGTTCGCCTTTGCTGGAGGAACAAGAGTTAACCGAATTGCAAAATGGAACGGCAATCAATGGATTCCTCTTGGGAGTGGCATGGATTACACCGTTATTTCATTGGCGATCGGTGGTAACTTTTTGTATGCCGGTGGAGACTTTACGATCGCCGGAAGCGTCCCGGTTAACCATGTTGCTAGATGGGATGGTTCACAGTGGTCCCCGTTGGGCGAGGGCGTGACCAGCACGGTCAATACAATCGCGGTCAACGGTAGTGAAGTGTATGCCGGCGGTTCGTTTGGGTGTGGAAGTTGCCCCACCTTTGTTGCAAAGTGGGACGGCAAAAACTGGGCCAACCTTGGGGTAGGTGTCAATGACACAGTTAGATCGATAGCAGTAAGCGGCAACGATGTGTATGTTGGCGGGAGTTTTACAAGGGCAGACGGCATAACCACAGGTAGCGTCGCTAAATGGGATGGAGCAAGGTGGTCTGCGCTGGACGGCGGCACAAACTTAAGCGTCCTTTCGCTCGCCGTCGATCAGGGTCAGATATATGCAGGTGGCAACTTCACAACCGCCGGAGGAACCACCGTGAACAGCGTTGCAAAGTGGGATGGGTTAAGGTGGTCTGCATTAAACAGTGGGACTGACAAGACTGGCAGCGTCCGTGCGCTTGCGGCGAGCGAAGGCAAGATTTACGCCGCTGGTGAATTCCTGACCGCCGGCACTACCTCGGCTACATATGTCGCTTCGTGGGATGGTGCCGCCTGGTCAGCCATCGGGTCCGGCAATGGAGTTACCTACACAGTCAGTGCAATAGCGCGGGATGGAAACCGGCTCTATGTTGGGGGCGGCTTCAGATCGGCCGGAGGCACAGTAGCCAACAACATCGCAGTCTGGGATGGAAGCAGCTGGTCCTCCTTGGGCGCTGGCACATCGGGCCCCTACACCAGCATATATGGATTGCCGGTATACTCAATCGCAATTAGCGATGGTGCTGTTTATATCGGTGGCGACTTCGATCGAGCCGGAAACGTGAGCGCCAACAACATCGCTCGGTGGGACGGCGCCAATTGGTCGCCGCTCGGAAAGGGACTGCTCTTTGACGACGTCGGTGCTGTTTATGCATTGGCCACCAATGGAAAGGATCTCTATGCGGGCGGATACTTTCGGCACTCCGGTCAAGTCTCGACGAACCATATTGCGAGATGGGACGGCACGAGCTGGTCTGCCCTGGGTGAAGGGCTCAACGGAACGGTCAAAGCAATTGCCGTAACTGGAAACAACGTCTATGTAGGTGGAGAGTTCACATTGGCTGGCAGCATAAGGGTGAACCATATCGCTAAGTGGGACGGCAGCCAATGGTCCGCATTGGGGGATGGCACAAATGATAACGTCTATGCGATTGCCGTAAGCGGGAGCGACGTCTATGCCGGTGGTTCTTTCACAGTGGCGGGCGGACTGAGCGCTGGCCGAATTGCGAGATGGGACGGCTCGTGGCAATCGCTGGGCCCTGGGGTTAGTGGGGGAATAAACGGTACAAGGATCTCTGCTATTGCATTCCTAGGCACCGATCTCTACGCCGGCGGAAACTTCGACACAGCAGGTTTCGTCCCGGCAAATAGTATAGCTCGTTGGAATGGCAGCCAATGGTCGTCACTTGGCAGCGGTACCGGAGACAGCTTTGGAAATAAGTTCGTTAATGCAATTTCGGCGGGGTCCGGCTCGATTTACCTGGGTGGTGCCTTCACCACCGCGGGCGGCAAGGGGTCTTCACGGCTGGCGCGATGGTTTAACCCTGCAGACACCTCGATGCTCATCGATTCAGTCGAATTCGACGGATTGAAGAGAGTTATGATTCGAGGGAAAAGATTCAGCAACAATTCCCGCGTATTAATAAATGGAGTTGACCGAAGTGATTTCATCAGGTTAATAAATGATGAGGTCATCAAAATCAAAGGCAAGGCGCGTCTGTTAGGATTTGTCTCCGGCGACAATGAAGTGCAAGTGATCGGCCCAGACGGTATCGGATCCAACGTTTTCATTCTTAGATTGTGAGGGACCCATTGCCTCTCTTTAGCGGGCGGTAATGGGGGGCAGGTTCAAGGCGATGTCGAAGACCTAGGGACAGGCGCTCACAAAAGCATTGCTCTCGGTCCACGCTTCCGACGTCGTTCCCTGGATGGGAATTTGCTTTCCCGCATGTGGACACAAACCCTCCTTCGATTAGCACTAACATCAATTATTAGAATATTTATCCTTGTGCGCGGTGTGGCACGGATTTTGGCTAAGTACTGATGAGGTACCAGCTATGTCAGCTCTGAATTCCATCGCGCCGCGTACCCTGATCGCCGACGATCAACCCGACGTCCTGGAAGCGCTGCGCCTTCTACTCAAAGGCGAAGGCTACCAGACCGAAGCAGTGACAACCCCCAACGACGTTATCGAAGCTATTAAATCCCAGAACTTCGATTTGCTCTTGATGGACCTGAATTATGCGCGCGATACAACTTCCGGACAGGAAGGCCTGGACCTCCTCTCGCGAGTTCAGGATCTGGACAGCTCCCTGCCAATAGTGGTAATGACCGCCTGGGGCAGCGTTGAGCTTGCCGTAGAAGCAATGCGCCGGGGAGTGCGCGATTTCGTCCTGAAGCCCTGGGAGAATCACCGCTTGCTCTCGATCCTGCGCACCCAGATTGAGAACGGTCACAAGCTCCGCGCCACGCAACTGATCAAAAAAGAACAGGAACGAGAACTGATCGAAGCCCGAAGCATTCAACGAAGGCTCCTCCCAAACGAGATTCCTCAGATCCAGAAATGCAAAATCGCCAGCGCCTGGAGACCGGCTCGCTCCGTCAGCGGTGACTATTTCGACGTTCTGAAGTTCAGCGATAGCGAAGCCGCGCTTTGCATCGCCGATGTTTCCGGCAAGGGCATGCCGGCGGCCTTGCTGATGTCCAATGTTCAGGCAGCGGTTCACGCTTTCGCCTCTGAAACCATATCGCCAGCCGAATTGTGCAATAAGGTGAACCGCGTTGTAAGCGGCAGTACCGGAGAAGATAAGTTCATAACATTCTTCTACGGAGTGGTCGATGCAAAAGCGAAGAAGTTCACCTACACCAATGCCGGGCACAACGCTGCCATTCTCTTAAGCAATGATGGTTCTATTACTCGGCTTGAACCGTCGGGTGCCGTTCTGGGTCCATTCCCACATTGGCAATACAAACAGGAAGAGATCGAGCTCAAGCCGGGCGATCGCCTGTTGCTGTTCACAGACGGGGTGACCGAGCTGCGAGGACCGCTCGCCGACGAATTTGGCGAAGAGCGGTTGATTGAACTAATGATCGAGAATCGTGAGCTGGATGCCGATGGCTTACGCGATCAGCTCGTGGAAGCGGTGGCGGGATTCAACGACGGAGAATTCCAGGACGACGCAACGATGCTGCTGCTGTGCGCGTAACAGGCACGAGTTGAGCTGGGAAACTGCTCGGGCACACTGGCGTTTCGGCTGTGACCAGCGCCTGAACGTCACTACCCGTTAGGCTGAAATTGACACTCCATCTAAAGCACGATGGTATCTGATTTGGGCGAACTACTGTTAGGCGATCATCGAGACGTGATCGCTCTCCGATCTCTAAAGTCAATTTTTAAATTCCTAATTCAGCTCAAAAGGATCCACCATGACAACTCTCTGGCAAGACCTGCGGTACGGCTCGCGAATGCTGCTCGCAAAGCCAACCTTCACTTTAATCGCAGTCTTCACGCTGGCCCTGGGCATCGGCGCTAACACCGCCATTTTCAGCGTTGTCTACGCGGTCCTCCTTCGACCATTACCGTACAAGAATCCGGAGCAGTTGACGCTTCTGTGGACAAGGCTGGAGAAGATCGGGCTTGAACAGAACTGGATATCGGAACCTGAGGTGCTTGATTTCCGAGAGCAATCACAACTCTTTGAGAGCTTTGGGGTCGTTTCTGGAAGCACGTTCATCCTTACCGGCACAGGCGAACCGGAACAATTAACCGGAGCGCAGGTGTCTTCAAATTTCTTCTCCGTCCTCGGTACTAAAGTCAAAGCCGGGCGCGATTTTGAACCCGATGACGAGAAACCCGGTGCAACGCAGGTCGCAATTATCAGCCATCGATTCTGGCAGAAACATTTCGGCGGCGAACAGTCGGTGATCGGCAGCACCATCAACCTAAGCGGAAAGCCTACGCCTGTTGTCGGTGTGTTGCCGCCAAATTTTGCTCTGATGCTTCCTCCCGAAGGACTCGTGCAACCAGACGTCGACGTCTGGATCCCTTACGCAGAAGACTACGCGAAGCAGGACCGCCAGAGTCACGGACTGACGGTTATTGGTCGCATGAAGCCCGGAGTCACGGTTGCTCAAGCGCAGGATGAGATGAACGCCATCGCCGCGCGACTCTATCCCATCTATTACACCGACACTGGTTTTGAGGTGAAGGTTGTTTCGCTGCATGGAGACCTGGTAAAGAAAATGCGACCTGCGCTCCTGGTTCTTCTCGGAGCAGTCGGTTGCGTGTTGTTGATTGCCTGCGCAAACGTAGCCAGCCTGCTGCTCGGACGCGCGGTCACCCGTGATCGAGAACTAGCGATTCGAGCGGCGCTTGGCGCAAGCAGAATACGACTGCTCCGGCAGTTGTTAACCGAGAGCGTGCTTCTTTCGTTGCTTGGAGGAGCGGCCGGTCTCGGCCTGGCAGTGTGGGGGATTGACGCCCTTTTGTCGCTGAGCCCCGCCGACCTTCCGCGCATCGACGAAGTCAGAATCGATTGGAGAATGTTGCTCTTTACATTCTCAGTAGCCGCGATCACAGGAATTCTCTTCGGCCTGGTTCCGGCGCTAAAAGCGTCGAGTATCAACCTTACACAGTCCCTGAAAGAGGGAAGCCGGAGCGTCGCCGGCAATGCAAGCCAGCGCTTACGCAGTCTGATTGTTGCTGCGGAGATCGCGATCTCACTGGTTCTGCTTATCGGCGCTGGATTGTTGATGCGAAGCTTCGTTGGACTGACTCGGGTTGATCCTGGATTCGACGCACACAATGTCTTGACGGTGAAGATGACCGTTCCTCGGTCGAAATATAAGAACGGCGCGGCGATAGCGAGTTTTTATCAACAGATAATGGAAAAGCTGAATGCCTTGCCAGGGGTCGAATCGGCGGCCGGCATTTCTCACCTTCCTCTGAGCGGCGATTATTGGGGAGGCACCCTTACGTTCGAAGGCGTAACCGCAAACGCCGAACGTGGGAATCTCGCAAGCTTCGAAGTGGACCAGCGAGTAATCACTCCCGATTATTTTACAACGATGAAAACATCGCTGCTCGAAGGTCGCTTTTTCACGAGTCAGGATGTACGAGGCAAACAAAGGGTCGCGATTGTCGACGAAACCCTTCCGCGCAGACTGTGGCCCGATTCCAGTCCGATCGGAAAACGATTTACCTTTGGACGCTTCCCGGAAAAACCACAAGACTGGGTTGAGATCGTCGGAGTAGTGCGGCACATCCGGCATCACAAACTTGATGCGAACGTTCGTGAAGAAATCTACTACCCACACGCTTTGGTTCCCTTCTCGCAAATGTCGCTGGCGATCCGCACGTCTTCTGAGCCGTTGAGCATGGCAGGCGCGGTCCGTGAAACCGTGCAATCTCTGGATCACGACCAGCCCATTTATCGTATCCGGACTATGGACGAACTTATGTCGCAGGCGCTCGCCCCTGCAAGGTTCACGCTTCTGCTTCTTTTGATCTTTGCCGGAGTCGCCGGGGCGCTTGCAGTGGTAGGAATCTACGGGGTGATGTCAAATGCGGTAACTCAGCGGACTCATGAGATCGGCGTGCGAATGGCACTTGGAGCTCAGGTTTCAGATGTGCTCAGCCTGATAGTAGGACAGGGGATAAGACTGGTTTCTGTCGGCATAGGAACGGGATTGGTTGCGGCTTTCTTGATGACCAGGCTTCTCGGGACACTTCTCTACAACGTAAGCGCAACTGACTCGACGACATTCGTGTTGGTTTCCGTCGTCCTGGCGGGTGTGGCGCTGGTAGCGTGCTTCGTGCCAGCTCGCCGTGCGGCGAGAGTCGATCCGATGAATGCGCTGAGGTACGAATAGGAACGTTCTCCGTCATAGAACGTTCTACGTTCAGCGCTCGGGGTACGGTATTTAAGTTTTGCGCTCGGAGTTCATTGTTCAGAACTCATCTTCAGAGTTCCACGGTGTAGCATTGAACTCTGAACGCTGAACGTTGAACTCTCTAAACGGAATCTTTATGGAAACACTTTTTCAGGACCTGCGATACGGTTTCCGTATGCTCTACAAGAATCCCGGATTCACCGCGGTTGCGCTCCTGGCGCTGGCGCTCGGGATTGGGGCTAACACGGCGATCTTCAGCGTAGTTAACTCAGTGCTTCTTCGTCCGCTGTCTTATAGCGATCCCTCGCGTCTGGTAATGATATGGGAAAATCATCAACAGCGCGGCGGACCGGAGCGCGAGTGGGCCTCGCCTGCCGACTTTAGAGACTACCAGGAACAGACGAATTCGTTTGAGCATATCACCGCCTTTTTGGGCTGGGGCCCAACTCTAACCGGTCAGGGTGAACCTGAAGATTTACTCGGGGCCGCGGTCTCACACGACACGTTTGCGATGCTGGGGATTCAACCGGCCCTCGGACGTACGTTCAGCGAGGAAGAGGATCGGCCGGGCGCCGAAAAGGTGGTGGTGCTGAGCAATCAGCTCTGGAACCGCCGGTTCGCTTCAGACCCGACGATCGTCGGCAAGAACATCGCATTGAGCGATGAAAGCTACACAGTGATCGGCGTGATGCCGCGAGGGTTTACGTTTCCAATATTGACCAATGCCGAGCTTTTTCGCACGGTCAAACCCGCGATCGCAGGGCTACAGGGATGCGACCGAGGCTGCGTAATTCTGAGACTCATTGCCAGGTTGAAATCGAGCGTAACAATCGAAGGGGCTCGCGCCGAGATGAACGCGATCGCCGTACAAACCGCTGAACGTTACCCCGAGTCAAACAAAGGCGTCGGGACAACGCTGGTGCCGCTTCAGGAACAATTGGTCGGCGATGTACGTCCCGCAATGCTGGTGTTGCTTGGGGCAGTAGGGCTTGTGTTGTTGATCGCATGCGCCAACGTCGCGAACTTGCTGCTTGCGCGCGCCGCTACCCGAGAGAAGGAAGTTGCGATTCGAGCGGCCCTCGGGGCAAGAAGAATGAGGCTGATAAGGCAACACCTGACAGAGAGCCTTACTCTAGCGCTCATCGGCGGCATGCTCGGGCTGATACTTGCGTTTTGGTTGGTTCATCTTCTGGTGACCTTTGCGCCGAAGGGTACACCGCGGGTCGCCGAGATCGCAATCGATCCAATTGTTCTCGCGTTCACTTGCGGGGTCGCGCTCTTTACCGGGGTTGCGTTTGGTCTTGCTCCGGCACTGTTGTCATCGAAGACCAATCTCAGCAACGCTTTGAAGGAAGGCGGCAGAGATACCAGCGCATCATCTCGCGGAGTTCGGATACGAAGCGCACTTGTGGTTTTCGAAGTAGCCCTTGCGCTGATGCTATTGATTGGCGCTGGCTTATTAATCAAGAGCTTCGTCAATCTCCAGCATATCGATCCAGGATTCAATCCACGGAGCGCACTGCGGGTCGATGTCTCGCTTCCGCGAACACGCTATCCCGCTCGTAATCAACCAACTGCGTTTTACAAGCAACTCATCGAGCGCATAGTTGCTCTGCCGGGAGTTCAATCTGTGGGCGGCATTTCGCGGCTGCCGTTGAGCGGAGGCGGCACTGACACTGAATTTGAGATAGAAGGACAACCCCCTTCGGAACCAGATCGTCAGCCAGTGGCGTGGTACAGCTCGGTCACTCCTGATTATTTTCGGACCATGGGTATTCGACTGATTCAGGGGCGCGAGCCGCTCGAAAGTGACAACGCGGACTCGCCGAAAGTCGTGGTCATAAGCGAGACATTGGCACGCCGCTACTTTCCCGATGAAGATCCAATCGGTAAACGGCTCGTGTTTGGCACGGACAAAAGAGAAATTGCGGGCATCGTTTCGGATGTGAATCATTTCGGTTTGACGCAGGATGCTCGTCCTACAATGTACTTTCCTCACGCACAGAGTCCTGCCAGAGGAATGAGCCTCGTTGTGAGGACCGCCAGCAATCCACTTGCACTCGTGGCGTCCATCCGCAACCAGGTGTCGGCGCTTGATCAAAACCTGGCGACATCTAATGTGATGACTCTGGAAGAACTGGTCGCGTCGTCGATTGCAGAGCCCCGATTCACGTTGCTGTTGCTCGGCTCATTCGCTGCCGTGGCGCTCGTGTTATCGGGGATCGGGGTTTATGGAGTGGTTTCGTATTCGGTCAGCCAGCGCTCTCACGAAATCGGCGTGCGAATGGCCTTAGGCGCACAAGTCAGTGATGTTCTAAAGCTTGTGATTGCTCAGGGAATGACACTGGTGCTGGGCGGCGTCGGAGTTGGTTTGTTGGCGGCATTCGCTTTGAGCCGAGTGATGTCAAAGTTGTTATACGGCGTGAGCCCAACAGATTTGACGATTTTTGCTGCGACGTCACTGATCCTGACCGGAGTAGCTCTGGGAGCCTGTTCTGTGCCCGGCCGTCGCGCGACGAGGGTGGACCCGATGGAGTCGTTGAGGTATGAGTGAGTAAGTCGGGGTAGAGGATTGTAGACTCGGATTTCGGATTCAGCTTCAGACTCGGATTGCAGATTGCAGATTGGGATTCAGATTGCAGATTCAATTTCAAATCTCAACATCTGATCTGTGTCATCTGCGTAATCTGCGGATGAGCCGACTGAATCTGCAATCTGAATCTGCAATCTGAATCTGAATCTGCAATCCGAATCTGCAATCTGAATTTGAAGTCTGAATTTGCTATCTGAAATTTGGAATCTGAAATTTGCTTTCTCTAAATCTCCCTATTTCTTAGCACCAGAGCGACGCTCTCAAAACCGTGGAGGCCCAATGAACTTTGTCCATGACATCCGCTATGGCGCGCGCATGCTTATCAAAGACCGCGGGTTCACAGCAATCGCAGTGATCTCCCTCGCGCTTGGCATAGGCGCCAACACCGCGCTCTTCAGCATCGTCGATGTGATGCTCCTCAAACAACTCCCCGTTAGAGAGCCGGGGCGGCTGGTACTTTTCCGATCGGTGGCTCCGCGCGAATTCAGCTCGGGAAGCTATACCGGCAATTCCAACACCGATCCGGTGACCGGCCAGCGAAACATGACTTCGTTCCCCTATCAAAGCTTCAAGCGAATGCGCGAAGAAGACAGCGCGTTGTCGCATATTTTTGCATTCGGCAGTGTAGGACTGAACGTGAGTGCTGATGGGCAGGCTGATGTGGCGAGCGCGCAGGCAGTGTCCGGGAATTATTTTGACGGACTCGGAGTTCCGCCGCTGTTAGGAAGAATGCTTACAGAAGACGACGATACGCCGGGCTCGCCCCCCGCAGCCGTGCTCAGCTATCGCTACTGGCAGCAGCGTTTCAGCGGGAATCCGACAGTAATCGGCAAACAGATCAACCTTAACAACGTATCGTTCACAATAGTTGGAGTCACCCCCGCCGGCTTTGATGGCACGATGCAGGCGGGCACAACACAGGACGTGACTATCCCGATCGCCTTGGAGCCGCAGATTTATGTCGAGCGCGACCGTTCGTACATGAACGGTGCCGGCGTGTGGTGGCTCAGGCTAATGGGAAGGCTGAAACCCGGAGCGACCGCCGAACAAGCACGCACGCAACTGGAAAACGCGTTTCATCAATCAGTGATCGAACATCGCAGTGCAAGACAGAGTCAATCGAGAAACTCGGGCAGCACGCCGATTAAGGATCTCGATCCGCAACAGTATCCGAGGCTTTTTCTCGACCCGGGCGGTCAGGGTGAAATGAACTCACGCAAGTATTACGCTCCGTCGCTCTACATGCTACTGGGCGTGGTTGGTCTGGTCCTGCTGATCGCTTGTGCGAACGTCGCGAATCTATTGCTATCGCGTGCTGCTTCTCGTCAAAAAGACATTGGCATCCGACTGGCTCTTGGAGCGAGCCGTTGGCGGCTGATTCGACAACTGCTGACCGAAAGCGTTCTGCTGGCTGGTCTGGGTGGACTGCTCGGGATCGGCTTTGCTTTGTGGATCAAGAATGGGCTGTTGGCTGTTCAGGACTGGGGCGGTCGCGGCATGCGAGCACTCGAGCCGCAACTCGACTTGCGCGTTCTCGGATTCACCGTAGCGCTGTCACTGTTGACTGGAATCATTTTCGGGCTGGCGCCAGCGTGGCGCTCGACAAAAGTGGATTTGACGCCAACGCTCAAAGACAGCGGACGCACATCGAGCGCGGCCTCAAGATCGCTGCTCACACGAGGCCTCGTCGTGCTACAAGTAGCTCTCTCTTTATTGCTGCTGGTCGGCGCCGGCCTTTTTTTAAGAACTCTTTTAAACCTGCAACGAGTAGAAACCGGGTTCAACACGCGCAATCTTCTGTTGTTTGGGATCCAGCCGGGACTGATTGGCTATAAAGATGACAAGCTTATACAACTCTACCAGCAAATCAGTGAACGCCTGGAGGCCGTGCCGGGCGTACAGGCAGTCACGTTTTCGCGTACGGCTTTGCTTTCGCAGAGCACGAGCTCGCGCAGCATCTTCTTGCGTGACGTACTCAACGCCCCGCCAGACTCAGAGGGACGGATTCAATCAAGCGGCGACGGATACATCCATCAGGTTCGTGAGAATTTTCTCGAGGCCATGGGAATTCCGCTTTTAGCCGGTCGAACGCTCCAACCAACAGACGATGCGCGCGCACCCAGAGCTGTAGTAGTCAACCAGACGTTCGCTCAAAAATACTTCCCGGATGAGAACCCGGTGGGCAAACGCTTTACATGGGATCCAAAAAAACCAGATGAAGTTGAAATCATCGGTCTGGCCCAGGATGCCAAATACGCACGGCAACGCGACGAAATCCCTCCTACTATTTACACAAATTGGAGGCAGGAGTTGCGTTCGATGAGCGGCGCGATAATTGAAGTACGCACCAGCGCAGATCCCTCGGGCAGCATCGATGCTGTCCGTCAGGCGGTAGCGGAAGTAGACAGTAACCTTCCGGTAAACAACATCAAGACGCAGATCGAACAGGCCGAGGAAACGTTGCGAATGGAACGGCTGTTCGCAAAGCTGCTAACCCTGTTTGCGGTGCTTGCGCAGCAACTGGCGGCGATCGGATTGTTCGGCGTGATGGCGTACGCGGTGTCTCAACGTACACGGGAGATAGGAATTCGTATGGCGTTGGGCGCAGATCGCGGAAAGCTGCTGAAGATGGTTATGCGCCAGGGGATGACGCTGGCACTGGTGGGTGTTGTGTTGGGGCTTGCTGGTTCGTACTGGTTGACAAAGTA